>NZ_FODL01000004.1:0-559361 GCF_900110355.1 Pseudomonas sp. NFACC39-1
TTGATGTTTGGTTGCGGGAGCCGGATTTGAACCGACGACCTTCGGGTTATGAGCCCGACGAGCTACCAGACTGCTCCATCCCGCGTCTGTGTGGCGGCATTCTACAGAGGATCGGCTGGCTGTCAACCCTGGCGCGAGGAAAATCTGTTCAGCTTCAATTGCTTAGCCTAAGTCATTGGCATTGTGACAGCGCTGTGACGCAAGCCTGGCAAGGGCTGGCGCTCTATTGGACGCTTCGCTGCGATTGAAGAAATAAATTCAGGTGGGTTTTTTCCAGTCGCAGTGAAGGATTTTTCAACTACTGGTGCTATATACAGTTGTCGGTGCGATACTGGCGTCCCGACTCGTCGCACATCCGCTTCTCTTATGACGCAACGCAAAATCATCCACGTCGACTGTGACTGCTTCTACGCCGCTATCGAGATGCGCGATGACCCGCGGCTGGCCGGCAAACCCTTGGCGGTCGGTGGTTCGGCGGACCGGCGCGGGGTCATTGCGACCTGTAACTACGAGGCCCGGGCCTACGGCGTGCGCTCGGCCATGTCATCCGGACACGCCTTGAAGCTCTGCCCCGACTTGACCATCGTCAAGCCGCGGATGGAGGCCTACCGGGAGGCGTCGAAGGAAATTCATACGATCTTCAGCGATTACACTGACTTGATCGAGCCGCTTTCCCTGGATGAGGCCTATCTGGATGTCTCCGCCAGTGCCCATTTCGGTGGGAGTGCCACCCGCATCGCCCAGGACATTCGGCGGCGGGTTTCCAATCAACTGCACATCACGGTGTCCGCTGGCGTCGCCCCCAACAAGTTTCTGGCCAAGATCGCCAGCGATTGGAAAAAGCCCAACGGCTTGTTCGTCATCACCCCGGATCAGGTCGAAGACTTCGTCTCGGCCCTGCCGGTGAGCAAACTGCATGGGGTGGGCAAAGTGACCGCCGACAAACTGAACCGGCTCGGCATTGTCGACTGCCTGCAGTTGCGTCAATGGGACAAGCTGGCGCTGGTGCGCGAATTCGGCAGTTTCGGTGAGCGACTCTGGAGCCTGGCTCGTGGGATTGATGAACGTCTGGTGCACAATGACAGCCGAAGGCAGTCCATCAGTGTGGAAAACACCTACGACGTCGATCTGCCTGATCTGACAAGCTGCCTCGATAAGTTGCCGGAGCTGATGCAGTCCCTGAGTGGGCGCATCGCACGGATCGACAGTAGTTATCGACCGGGCAAGCCGTTCGTCAAAGTGAAATTCCACGACTTCACTCAGACCACCCTGGAGCAGGCCGGGGCAGGGCGCGATCTGGGCAGTTACCAGTTGCTATTGACCCAGGCGTTCAACCGCGGGGGCAAGCCGGTGCGTTTGTTGGGGATAGGGGTACGGCTGGAGGATCTGCGAGGCGGGTTTGAGCAGTTGGAGTTGTTTGAGCGGTGAGGCTGCCACTTACATGAAGGCCTTGCCGGCTCTTGTGGCGAGGGCTGTAGGAGCTGTCGAAGGCTGCGATCTTTTGATCTTTTGATCTTTCGCTTGAGACTCAAGTGTCTGGGGAAAGATCGCAGCCTCGCTTCGCTCGACAGCTCCTACAGGTCCAGTGGGAGCAAAGGGGATTTCAGTGAGCCCCCGGATCCGCCACCAAGCGCCCGCCATCCTTGGTCAGGGCTTTCAGAAACTCGGTCTGTAACTCCGGATCATTGCGGGTCAGTTCGATCAGGCTCTGTTCCAGTTCGCTGGCTTCTTCTTCAAGCCCCAGCTCCGATAGTCGCTTGACCCGATGAACCCATTGCTCCACTTCGTCATCTTCCAGATCGTCGTAGATCAGCGCGTGGGCTTCCACCAGCTTGCTGCGCAACGTGCTGCTGATGCTCAGGGACGAGTCGGTGTGTACCTCGTCCAGGGCGTCCGTCACGCTGATCTGCAACTTGCCGAAGTGGCTCAGATCATGCTCGGCGAATGGGCTTTCCAGCAGATTCAAACGCAACACGCCATTGCGGTCGGTGCTCAGTTCGAAGGTCTGCCGGGCAGCCTTGACCTGTACTGGGCGTTCGCTCCAAGGCAGGCTCGTGTGTTCGACGCGTTTGTCGTGTTGCACTTCGTCGATTCCGGCCAGGTTCTGCTGGGCGCGGCCATGGGATGGCACGTTCATGAAGGGATTGAGCCCAGCGAAACCGTAGCTGATCCAGTCTCGGGTCGCGCTCTCCGGGAGGTTGCCAAGGGCGAACACATTGACCACATTGGCGCCGACACCCGCCACCACTGCCACCGCGCCCAGCGGAATTTCGTAAACTTCGCGCCAGGGCTGATACGGCGTATAGCGATCATAATGGCGGGTGACTTCGAATTCGGTGACTTCGAAGGTCTTCTGCTCATTGATCCGCACCCGACGTTGCGGCAGTTCGAGCACTTTGGGCTCGCCCACTTCGATATGCAGGCTATGGTCGAGCAGTTTGCGCTCGACCCGCTCTTCGTGCTCGCTGCGCTGCGACATTTGGTTGGCACAGCCGCTGACCAGCAGGGCGCCGCATAGCGCGGCGCCCCCGAGGCCTAAGGTGTTTCGCTTGAACATGACGTCTCTATCTGGTGTCAGCGGCGGATACGGGCCTGGAGGAACGACAGCACGTCAGCGACCGGCAGCGCTTGCGGCTCGGCCTCGGTGCGACTTTTGTATTCCAGGTTGCCTTCGGCCAGGCTGCGGTCACTGACGACGATCCGATGCGGGATGCCGATCAGTTCCATGTCTGCGAACTTGATGCCGGGGCTGGTTTTTTTGTCGCGGTCGTCCAGCAGCACTTCGAAGCCGGCCGCCGTCAGTTCGGCGTAGAGCTTGTCGGTGGCTTCGCGAACCAGTTCGGTCTCGTAGCGCAGCGGCACCAGGGCGATCTGGAATGGCGCCAGGGCGTCGCTCCAGATGATTCCTTTCTCGTCGTTGTTCTGCTCGATGGCCGCGGCGACCACGCGGGATACGCCGATGCCGTAGCAGCCCATTTCCAGGGTCACCGGCTTGCCATTCTCGCCCAGCACTTCGCACTTCATCGCCTTGCTGTATTTGTTGCCCAGCTGGAAGATGTGCCCGACTTCAATGCCGCGCTTGATTTCCAGGACCCCTTTGCCGTCCGGGCTCGGATCACCGGCCACGACGTTGCGCAGGTCGGCCACGGTCGGAACCGGCAGGTCGCGCTCCCAGTTCACGCCGAAGTAGTGCTTGTCATCGATGTTGGCGCCGATGGCGAAATCGCTCATCAACTCCACCGAACGGTCGATGATGATCGGCAGCGGCAGGTTCAGCGGGCCTAGGGAACCGGCACCGGCGCCGATGGCGTCGCGCAGTTCGGCGTCGGTGGCCATGACCAGGGGGCTGGCAACGCCAGGCTGGTTGCCGGCCTTGATTTCGTTCAGCTCGTGATCGCCACGGATGATCAGGGCGATCAGCTTGCCTTCTTCTTCGGCGCGCACGATCAGGGTCTTGATGGTGCGTTCGATCGGCAGGTTGTAGCCTTCCACCAGTTGGGCGATGGTCTTGGCGTTTGGCGTGTCCACCAGGCGCAGTTCTTCGGCCGGTGCAGGACGGGAGGTTTCCCGGGGCACGGCCTCGGCTTTCTCGATGTTGGCGGCGTAGTCGGAGCCGTTGCTGAAGACGATGTCGTCTTCGCCGGACTCGGCCAGTACGTGGAATTCGTGGGAGCCGGCGCCGCCGATGGAGCCGTTGTCGGCCTCAACCGGGCGGAATTTCAAGCCCAGGCGGGTGAAAATGTTGCAGTACGCCTGGTGCATGCGGTCGTAGGTGACTTGCAGCGAGGCCAGGTCGGTGTGGAACGAGTAGGCGTCCTTCATGATGAATTCGCGGCCGCGCATCAGGCCGAAGCGTGGACGGATTTCATCACGGAATTTGGTCTGGATCTGGTACAGGTTGATAGGCAACTGCTTGTAGCTGCTCAACTCGTTGCGCATCAGGTCGGTGATCACTTCTTCGTGAGTCGGGCCGGCGCAGAAGTCACGACCGTGACGGTCTTTGATGCGCAGCAACTCCGGGCCGTACTCTTCCCAGCGCCCCGATTCCTGCCACAGCTCGGCCGGTTGGGTGCCCGGCATCAACACTTCCAGAGAGCCGGCGGCGTTCATTTCTTCGCGAACGATGGCTTCTACCTTGCGCATCACACGCAGACCCATCGGCAGCCAGGTGTACAGGCCCGAGGCAAGTTTGCGGATCATGCCGGCACGCAGCATCAGCTGGTGGCTGATCACGACGGCGTCGGAAGGCGTTTCTTTCTGTGTGGCGAGCAAAAATTGACTGGTGCGCATGGTTGGCCGTTGTCGGTTGCTGATGACGAGAAGTGACGGAGCATTGTACGGGCGAGATGCCCTGGCGTACAGGCGCGTGGCTGGTCGCCAGGCACGAGCGCCGGTTTCGCCGGCGCTTGCTGAAGTTTCCTACGATTCTTGCGCAGGTCGCGTGGGTGTCGGTTCCGGGTCCGAAGCCGAGCCTGAACCCTGGCGGCGGTTTTCCTGATACCAGTGCAAGGCGATCAGCAACAGGGTCGGAACCCCCAGCAGGGCGGTGATCAGGAAGAAGTCGTGATAGCCGAATTTCTCCACCATCACCCCTGAGTAACCGCCGATCAAGCGCGGCAGCAACAGCATGATCGAGCTGAGCAGGGCGTATTGGGTGGCCGAGAACTTCAGGTTGGTCAGGCTCGACAAGTAGGCGACGAACGCCGAAGTGGCCAGGCCTGAGCTGAAGTTGTCCAGGGAGATGGTGACAACCAGCATCTGCAGATTTGCGCCCATGTCGGCGAGCATCAGAAACAGGATATTGGTGCCGGCGGAGGCCACGCCGCCGATAAACAGGATCGGCAGAATGCCGAAACGCACGATCAACAAGCCGCCCATGCCAGCGCCGACGAGCGTCATGATCAGCCCGAAAATCTTGCTGACGCTGGCGATCTGGTCCTTGGTGAAGCCTTGGTCGATGTAGAACACGTTGGCCATGACGCCCATGACCGTGTCGGACATCCGATAGGTGGCAATCAGCCCAAGCAGCAACAGGGCCTGCCAGCGGTAACGCAGGATGAAATCGTTGACCGGTGTCAGCACCGGCGCCAGCCCGCGGCGCCCCATGGCCGAGAGGCACAGGGCAGTCAGGGTGATATAGAGGATGGCCCGCAGGAAGGCGCGGTCTTCGAGAAGCAGGTCCAGCAGGCTGACGCCTTCGAACAGGACGCTGGCAAAGTCGGTGTTATAGAGCTGGGTGAACATCGCCGGCACCGACACCAGCAGCACGATGAGGACGAACACCGAGGCCAACTGGTGGACGAAGCTATAGCGACCGGCCTGCAACTGGGTGCGCAGCGGCACCGGCGGTTCGCGCATGAACAGCGAGGTGAGCAGGGCAGGGACCATCAGCACGCCGAACAATAGATAGGTGCCTGCCCAGGCCGAGTGTTTATAGCTGAAACCGGTGGAGCCGAAGCCTTCGGCGAAGAACAGTGCGCCGGCGGTGGCCAGCAATGCCGCGATTCGGTACCCGGACATGTAGCTGGCGGCGAGGGCCGCCTGGCGGGTGTCGTCGGCGATCTCCAGGCGATAGGCATCGACGGCGATGTCCTGGGTGGCCGAAGCGAACGCCACGATCACGGCGATGGCGATCAACCATGACAGGTGTTTTTGCGGATCGCAGAAGCCCATGCCGATCAGACCGAGGATCACTAGGGCCTGGGAGAGCACCAGCCATGAACGCCGACGTCCGAGTTTGCCCAGCAGCGGCAGGCGCCATTGGTCGAGCAAGGGGGACCAGACCCATTTAAAGGCATAGGCCAGGCCGATGAGGCTCGCGTAACCAATGGTCTCGCGGGCCACGCCGGCTTCGCGCAACCAGACCGAAAGCGTGGAAAACACCAGCATGTAGGGCAAGCCGGCGGCGAAGCCAAGCAGCAACAGCACGAGCGTCGAGGGACTGGCATAGGCGGCGAGGGCGGCGCGCCAGGTTTTACGGGGCATGGGCTGGAGTCTGCCTCAAAAATTGCGAAAACAAAGCGCGCACTCTAACCGCTGTGCTCTACCGGGCGCCAGCCATGGCGCTGAATATCAACACGATTATTCAGGACACTGACCCCTTCCATGCGCAGGCGCGCGCGTTGTTCATCCCCTGAAGCGCTGCCGACCGGCAGGCTTATCCGACCACCGGCGCCCAACACTCGATGCCATGGCAGCTTTGTGTCGTTCGGCAGCTGACTGAGGGTACGCCCTACCCAGCGCGCCGCTCGGCCCAGACCGGCCATCTCGGCGAGCTGGCCATAGGTCACGACCTTGCCGGCCGGCACTTGTGCCAGGGTCAGGTAAAGGGTGGTGCGGCGGATCTGGGCGGCGTTCTCTGGGGCCGCGGGAGCATCAGTCACGTCAGGTGTCCTGGGCAAGGGCGTATTGCCGTTTGTAGATTAAATGCCGCAAGGTTGGTTGAGAAATGAACTCATTACAAATACTTCGGTCAGTCCTTGCTAAGGTGTCGTCCCGGGGGATAATGCCGCCTTTTTACCGCAAACTTGAGCTCTTTATACGCTTATGTTGTCTAGAACCCTGCTATGCCTAGCTGTCACCAGCGCCTCCATGCCATTGCTTGCCGATACCGTCTGGTTGAAAAACGGTGACAAGCTCAGCGGCAAGATCACCGTTTTCGATGGCGGCAAGTTGCTGATCCAGACCGATTACGCTGGCGCGATTCCCATCGACTGGAAACAGGTCAAGACCCTTGAGAGCGACCAGCAGTTGCTGGTCAAGCAGGATGCCTACACCGGCGAAAAAGCCAAGGCGCTGCAGGCGGCCGAGGACGGCAAGGTGACCCTGGCCAATGGCGATGGGCCCAAAACCGTCGAGCTGGCGAGTATCCAGCAAATCCTCAAACCCAAACCGGTGGTCGAGGATCTGGTGTGGAAGGGCAATATCGATGCTGCCCTGGATTATCAGCGCGCGGAAAACGATACCGATGACTACGACATCGATTTCAAGACATCGGCGCGCCACGGCAGATGGCGGCATACCGCTGAGGGCGAATACAATCGTGAATTCCAGGATGACGTGGTTTCCACCGACAACTGGAGGCTGGAGTATTCCCTCGACCGATTCCTGACGGATAAATGGTTCTGGCAAGGGCGTCTGAACTACAAGCGCGACAAAGTCGAAGATCTGGCCCGCCAACGCGTGGTGGGTACCGGTCCGGGCTACCAGTTCTGGGATGACGAACTGGGGGCTTTCTCGTTGGGCTCGCTGTTCAACCGCACCGATTACGAATACCGCGACGGTGGGACCGACAACTTCTATTCCATCGCCATGAAGTGGGACTACAACCGCTACCTGATTGGCAAGCGCGTCGAATTCTTCACCAATGGCGAAGTCGGCAAGCCGCTGTCCAGTGTTGCCGAATACGCCTACGACGCCGAGGTGGGGCTGCGCTACAAAGTTACCGATTGGGCTTCGCTCAACCTCAAGGCCGAGAAAGATGTCATTGAGGGCACCGAAGACAGCGACTTGAGCAAGACGCGCTACACCGCCGGGTTTGGCGTGACCTGGTAATCCCGGGCTAACCAACAAACCAGTGTGGGAGCGGGCTTGCTCGCGAAAGCGGGGTGTCAGTTAACGTTAATGTTGCTGATCCACCGCTTTCGCGAGCAAGCCCGCTCCCACATTTTTTGTGCGTGGGCAAAAACACACAGGCACAAAAAAGCCCCGCTTTTGAGGGCGGGGCTTTTTACTAAAGCAAGGACAAGTTAGATAACTTGAACTTCTTCAGCTTGCATGCCTTTCTGACCGCGGGTAGCGATGAAAGAAACCTGTTGGCCTTCTTTCAGGCTTTTGAAGCCGTCGGATTGGATTGCTTTGAAGTGAACAAACAGGTCGTCACCGGATTGTGGAGTGATGAAGCCGAAGCCTTTTTCATCGTTGAACCACTTAACGGTACCAGTTTGGCGATTAGACATGGTGTAACTCCTTGAACAAAGATAACTGCGACTCAGGAAGAACCCTGGCCGAGACTGAGTGCAAAGAGCAGGAAAAATTCTTGTAGATGGTTGGATCGAAATTCAACATATCGTGTAGAGATTCTCAGTGACACAAGCAGCACAGTGGCGCCACCTTAACCCTTTTTCCGGTACGTGCCAATGGTCTTTGCGAAGGTTTCTCGGTTTTGGTGACTGACGGCGAGCGGTATTGCCGTCAGGACCAGGAAATCAAGGTGGATCGGCGAGATTTACGTCCCGCACTTTGAACCCGGCCTCGTGCCCCGGTAAGATGCCGGACGTATTTTTTCCACCTCGCTATTTCAGGAAACCGCCATGAGCATCAAATCGGACAAGTGGATTCGCCGCATGGCGCAAGAGCACGGCATGATCGAACCCTTCGTCGAGCGCCAGATGCGTGGCGAAGGCGCCGATCGGCTGATTTCCTTCGGCGTCTCCAGCTACGGCTACGATGTGCGCTGCGCCGATGAATTCAAGGTGTTCACCAACATCAACTCGGCCACCGTGGACCCGAAGAACTTCGACGAGAAGAGCTTCGTCGACGTCAAGAGCGACGTCTGCATCATTCCACCGAACTCATTTGCCCTGGCGCGCACCGTCGAGTATTTCCGTATCCCGCGTAACGTGCTGACCATCTGCCTGGGTAAAAGCACGTACGCGCGCTGCGGCATCATCGTCAACGTCACGCCGCTGGAGCCTGAATGGGAAGGCCATGTGACCCTGGAGTTCTCCAACACCACGACCTTGCCGGCAAAAATCTATGCCAACGAGGGTGTGGCGCAGATGCTGTTCCTTGAGTCCGATGAAGAATGTGAAGTGTCCTACAAGGACCGTGGTGGTAAATACCAGGGCCAGCGCGGCGTAACGCTGCCGCGTACCTGATTCTGACGAACAGTTTGAATTCCTGGGCGGGCAGGCACTCTATGGGGTGTACTGCCCGTTTTTTTGCCTCAGCGCAGCGGGCCTTCGCCCAGGAGTTGCTCTATGAAGATCGATCCGCGAATCAGTGCCGAACTGGCAAAGCTTGAGCCCAATCAGATCGGTGTCATGGCGTGGTCACTATTGGCCCACCCTGCCGAAGCGGCGGGCGGTATTCCAGGTCAGCCTGATCCCGATACCCCTAATGAACCACCCGCTGAGCCTGATCCCGGCGAGCCTACGCGGCCGGACGAGCCCCCTCCAGTTGTTACCTGATGGATGGGTGGCCTGTTAGCTGACCGGCCATATTTCGTCATCGCCGATGACGAAAATGCTGCAGTCGTTGTCCTGCTTGACCCGATAGCCCCCCGTGAATGCGCCGAACGCCGGCAGCAGGCTGATTTGCGTGCCCAACCGGAAGCACGCCAGGCGCAGCCGTTGCCGACCTTTGCCGCTCAGGTGGTAGACGGGATGCACATGGCCGGCCAGGACGTGGCGGCTGGGATGCGGATCGGGCTCATGTTGTACGGCGAAAGGCCCGAGCAACAAAGGCTCCGGCACGACCCGGATGTTCAGCGCTGGCGGCGGATCGCCGGCGCGTTTGTCGTGATTGCCGCGAATCAGCGTCATGGCCAGGTGCTGATGGCGTTCACGCCAGCTAAAAAGGGCCTTCAACGTGCCGGGGGCATGGGAACCTGGACCGTGGAGAAAGTCGCCCAGGAAGATCAGTTGGCGACACCGCAGGCTCGCCAGTAGCCCGTCCAGCACGGCGATGTTGCTGGCCGTCGTGCCATGGGGCACCGGTTGGCCAAGGCTGCGATAAGCAGCGGCCTTGCCGAAATGCACATCGGCGACCATCAGGGTTTGCTGGGCGGGCCAATACAGGGCTTTTTCCGGCAATAGCCAGAGCTCTTCACCGGCCAGGCTGACGGGATAGGGCGCCGGCATCAGGCGTCACCACGGTCGGCGGTCTTTTCCAGTTCGCTGACCATTCGCCGGATGCGATCGGCGAGCTTCTCCGAACTCATGCTTTCCCTGAATCGCTCCACCAGCAATGGGAAACCCAGTGGGGTGGGGCGTTTGATGGTATGCAGGTCGAGCTTCAAGGTCTTGAGGCGTTCCAAGGTCTGCTCCAGTCGACGTATATCCAGTTCTTCACGCAGGACTTCCTCCCCGGCCTGGGCCAGCAGGAGGTTGTCGGCGTCATATTGCTTGAACACCTTAAAGAACAACCCGCTGGACGCCTGGACTTGGCGGGTACTTTTGGGCGCGCCGGGATAGCCGGCAAATACCAGTCCGGCGATCCGGGCGATTTCGCGAAAGCGTCGAAGCGCCAGCTCTCCGGCGTTCAGGCTCGCCAGCACATCGGCCAGCAGGTGGTCGGCGCTCAGGAGTTCCGGCCCCAGGTGCTGCGTCCAGTCCAGTGCCGTGGCGCTGAGCAGTTCCAGGCCGTAATCGTTCACTGCGATGGAAAACGTCACCGGCTGTTGTTGGCTGACGCGCCAGGCCAGCAGGCTCGCCAACCCCAGATGAACCTGACGCCCGGCAAAGGGATACAGAAACAAGTGCCAGCCCTCGCGGGATTTAAGGCTCTCGGCCAACAGTGTTTCTTGCGTGGGCAAACCGGACCAGCGTTGTTGAGTTGATAACAAGGGCTGCACGGCGTTCATCTCCGGGCCATCGAAGCGACCTGCGGCGGCCTCGCTCAGACGGGCCACGACGGCGGCGGCCAGCTCGCTGGAAAGCGGCATCCGCCCACCGTTCCAGCGCGGCACGGCGGCTTTTTTGGCCTGACTGCGTCGCACGTAGGCGGTCATGTCTTCAACGCGGACCAATTCCAGCAAGCGTCCGGCAAACAGAAAGCCGTCTCCGGGCCGCAGGCGAGCGATGAAGCCTTCCTCCACGCTGCCCAAAGTCTTGCCGCCACCGCCTTTGCTCCAGAACTTCAATTGCAGGCTGGCGTCGCTGACGATGGTGCCGATGCTCATGCGATGTCGTCGGGCCAGTCGCGCATCGGGGACTCGCCACACGCCGTGTTCGTCCGGCTCGACCCGCCGGTAGTCGGGATAGGCGGTCAATGACAGCCCGCCATGGCGCACGAAGGCCAGGGCCCAGGCCCATTCGGCTTCGTTGAGGTCCCGGTAGGCCCAGGCACCGCGCACTTCCTCGAACAGTTCGTCAGGCAGGAAGCCGCCGCCCAGGGCCATGCTGACCAGATGCTGGACCAACACATCCAGCGGCTTGTGGGGCGATTCCCGGGGTTCGATGCGCCGTTGAGTCACGGCGTCTTGCGCGGCGGCGGCTTCGATCAGCTCCAGGCTGTGGGTCGGCACCAGCGTGACCCGCGAGGTCCGCCCCGGCGCATGACCGGAACGCCCGGCGCGCTGCATCAGCCGCGCCACGCCTTTGGCCGAACCAATTTGCAGGACTCGTTCGACTGGCAAGAAGTCCACCCCCAGATCCAGGCTGGAGGTGCAGACCACCGCCTTGAGCTGCCCTTCCTTGAGGGCCTGCTCTACCCAGTCGCGAGTTTCCCGGGACAATGAACTGTGATGCAGCGCGATCAGCCCGGCCCAGTCCGGTCTGGCTTGGAGAATGGCCTGATACCAGATTTCCGATTGCGCCCGGGTATTGGTGAAAACCAGACAACTGTTGCTCGCGTCTATTTCAGCAATGACCTGGGGCAGCATCTTCAGACCGATGTGGCCGGCCCACGGGAAACGTTCGGGGGCCGGGGGGAGCAGCGTATCGACCCGTAGCGCCTTGCCGTTGGCCCCTTGCACGCTAATGCCGTTGCCTTGTGGGATGAGTACCTGCGCGGCGTGGGACTGGTTACCCAAGGTGGCGGAGACGCCCCAGACGATGAGCTGGGGATGCCAGCGCCGCAAGCGCGCCAAAGCCAATTGCAACTGCACCCCCCGTTTGTTGCCAAGCAACTCGTGCCATTCATCCACCACGACCATGCGCAGCGTCGAGGTGGCCGTTTGCGCATTGGCACGGGCGAGCATCAGGGTCAGGCTTTCGGGTGTGGTGATCAGCGCAGTGGGCAGGCGTCGGCCCTGGCGGGCGCGTTCGTTGGCGCTGGTATCGCCGGTGCGAAGGCCGACGCTCCAGGGAATCTGCAGCTCTGCCAGGGGGGCTTCGAGGGCTTTGCCTGTATCGGCGGCCAGCGCGCGCATCGGCGTGATCCACAAGACCGTCAGCGGTTCGGCCACGGGTTTGCGTTTACGGGGTTTATCCGGCGGTGGCGCCGGGCGGGCGAACCGGTTGAGCGCCGCGAACCACACAGCGTAGGTCTTGCCGGCCCCGGTGTTGGCGTGCAACAGCCCGGATTCGCCACGTTTGACCGCAGCCCACACTTGTTTTTGAAAGGCGAACGGCTTCCAGCCGCGGGCGCTGAACCATTGGTTTGCGAAATTGCTGGATGTCGCCATACCCGCCGCGTGCGCTCTGAAAGTCTTCTTTCAGTGACCGCGGCGGGATGTGAAAGGTTTTAACGCATCATGTACGAGCTGCCCTGTAGGAGCTGCCGAGTGAAACGAGGCTGCGATCCTTTCCACTGCAATTGAGTCCCGAGCGAGGCATCAAGATCAAAAGATCGCAGGCTTCGCCAGCTCCTACGGGTTGCATCGAGGTTTATTTCAGGTTGCCACTGAGAAATTGCTGGAGCCGCTCGCTCTTGGGATTGCCCAGCACGTCTTGCGGCGCGCCTTCTTCTTCCACCAGGCCCTGGTGCAGAAACAGCACCTGATCCGACACTTGGCGGGCGAAGCTCATTTCGTGGGTCACCATGATCATGGTCCGGCCTTCTTCGGCCAGGCCCTGGATCACTTTCAAGACTTCTCCCACCAACTCCGGGTCAAGGGCTGAGGTGGGTTCGTCGAACAGCATTACCTCCGGCTCCATCGCCAGTGCGCGGGCGATGGCCACGCGCTGTTGCTGGCCACCGGAAAGAAACGCCGGGTATTGCTCGGCCACTCGCGCCGGCAGGCCGACCTTGTCGAGATAACGACGGGCACGGTCCTCGGCCTCCTGCTGACTGACGCCCAACACCCGGCGCGGCGCCATGGTGATGTTTTCCAGTACGGTCATGTGGCTCCACAGGTTGAAGTGCTGGAAAACCATGGCCAGGCGGGTGCGGATGCGCTGCAGCTCATTCTCGTCGGCCACGCGCATGCCGTGGCGGTCGTTGATCATGCGGATCGCCTGGCCGTCCAGGGTCATTGCGCCGTCGTTGGGTTGTTCCAGAAAGTTGATGCAGCGCAAAAAGGTACTTTTGCCCGAGCCGCTGGCGCCGATCAGACTGATGACGTCGCCGGTCCTGGCCTTGAGCGAAACGCCTTTGAGCACCTGATGTTCGCCATAGCTCTTATGCAGGCCTTCGATGGTCAGTTTGTACATGGGGCATGCATCCTCAAGGCGAAAGTAGGTAGCCGCTGCGGTAGGCTTCGGCGCCGGCGATATGGGCGATCACCATGCCGGCAGTGGCCATGCGACGCAGCGAGCGGGCGTACAGCAGCCCGGCATTGCAGCAATGAACGGGGGTGACGGTGTCGTTGATGGGGTCGATGATTTGCGCCACCTGTTGCCCCGCCTCCAGGTACTCCCCGGGCACGGCGCTGTAGACCAGCAGGCCGCCGACCGGCGTCGCCACCGGCTCCACGCCGGCCAGCGGCGTAGCCGGGTAGGGCAGGTCGGGCAAGGGCATCGGTTCGCCGTCAATGGCGCCGAAACGGATCAGGTATTCGATCAGGGCCTGGCAGTCGAGGCTCGCCAGGTCGTGGGTGACGTCGCCCTGGCCGCGCAGTTCGACGGTGACCGAAAAACTGCCCAGCGGAATTTCGAACTGTTCGCCGAAGCGCTCCTTGAGTTGCCACCAGAGCAGGGTGAAACATTCATCGAACGACTGACCGCCCGAATCCGTGGCCAGCAGGCTCGCCTCGGCGCCGATGTAGCGGGCCAGCGGCTCGACCTGGGGCCAGGCTTCGGGGGTGGTGTAAAGGTGGGCGACCGCTTCGAAATCACAATGCAGGTCCAGCACCATGTCGGCGTCGCAGGCCAGTCGTTGCAGGACCAGGCGCTGTGATTGCAATTGCGTGCTGGCGGTCTGGCGGGCGAGGGCGTCGCGCAGGTGTTTGCGGATCAGCATCAGGTTGTGCTGTGGATCGTCAGTGAGCTGGCCTTCGATCTGGTTGCCGATCTCTTCGCTCAGGTCGACGAACCGGCGGTTGAAATTCTGCCCGCTCTCCATTTCGTAGCGGCCCAGCGGCACGTCCATCAGCACTTGTTCCAGGCCGATGGGGTTGGCCACGGGCACCAGCACAATCTCGTGCCGCAGGTGGCCCGAAGCTTCCAGTTCGGCCAGACGCTGCTTGAGGTGCCAGGCCACCAGCATGCCGGGCAACTCGTCGGCGTGCAGGGACGACTGGATGTAGATTTTGCCGACGGCTTTTTCCGGGCCGAAGTGAAAGCTGTGGATTTTGCGTGCGGTCCCCGGCAGTGGGGCCAGCAGGTCATGAATCTGGTGGCGCATGTGCGTGTATGTCCTGAAACAGAAGCCCTAGTGAGTCGGCCCGAGAAAGGCCAGCCAGCGGCGTTCGGCGAGGCGGAAAAGGCCCACCAGTGCAAAGGTCACGGTCAGGTAGATCAACGCGGCGATACCGAACGACTGGAAGGTCAGGAAGGTGGCCGAGTTGGCGTCCCGGGCGACTTTGAGCACGTCTGGAACGGTAGCGGTGAACGCCACGGTCGTCGAGTGCAACATCAGGATGACTTCGTTGCTGTAGTACGGCAGCGAACGCCGCAACGCCGAAGGCATGATCACGTAGGCGTACAGCTTCCAGCCCGTCAAGCCATAAGCCTTGGCTGCTTCGACTTCGCCATGGTTCATGTTGCGAATCGCCCCGGCGAAAATTTCCGTGGTGTAGGCGCAGGTGTTCAGGGCGAAGGCCAGGATCGTGCAGTTCATGGCATCGCGAAAGAAGCTGTCGAGCAGGGGCTGGGCGCGCACCGCTTCGAGGCTGTAGATGCCGGTGTAGCAGATCAATAGCTGTATGTAGAGCGGCGTGCCGCGGAACAGGTACGTATAGAACTGCACGGGCCAGCGGATGTAGACCTTGGGTGAAACCCGGGCGATGGACAGCGGGATCGAGATCACGAAGCCGATCAGCAGCGAGGCGCTGAGCAGCCACATTGTCATGGCCAGGCCCGTGATGTGATTGCCGTCGCTGTAGAGGAACGGCCGCCAGTATTCCTGAAGAAGTTCGATCATCGCACCGCCTCCCGTGCGCCGGCAGCGTAACGGCGTTCAAGCCAGCGCAGGACGACATTGGACACGCTGGTGATCAGCAGGTAGATCAGCGCCGCGAGCACGAGGAAGTAAAACAGTTGGTAAGTGCTTTTGCCGGCATCCTGGGCGGCCTTGACCAAATCGGCCAGGCCGATGATCGACACCAGTGCGGTGGCCTTGAGCATCACCATCCAGTTATTGCCAATGCCCGGCAGGGCAAAGCGCATCATTTGCGGAAACACTACGAAACGGAACCGCTGGCCACGCTTGAGGCCATACGCCGTGGCGGCTTCGACCTGGCCCCGGGGCACCGCGAGAATCGCGCCGCGAAAGGTTTCGGTGAAGTACGCGCCATAAATGAAGCCCAGGGTGATGACCCCGGCGCCGAATGGGTTGATCTCGATGTATTCCCATTCCATGAAGTCGGTAAAAGAGGTCAGCCAGGTTTGCAGGCTGTAGAAGATCAGCAGCATCAGCACCAAGTCCGGCACGCCACGAATCAGCGTGGTGTAGAGCTGGGCCGGGATACGCAGCAGTTTGACGCTGGACAGCTTGGCGCTAGCCCCCAGCAGGCCGAGCAAAACGCTCAGTAACAAAGACAGGACCGCCAGCTTGATGGTCATCCAGGTGCCCTGCATCAGCAGCGGGCCGAAGCCCTGCAGGCTGAAGGCGCTGAGCCCCAGATTTTGTAGGAGTTGTTCGAACATGAAAGAGGCCTTTGGCAGAAAAAAAGCGCCCATCCGAGGCCGGATGGGCGCTGCGCATTATTTGCCGCTGTACAGATTCAGATCGCCAAAGTGTTTCTTCTGGATCTTGGCGTACGTGCCATCGTCGTGTAACGCTTTGATACCTTTATCCAAAAGTGCCTTCAGCTCTTTGTTACCTTTCATGATGCCGATGGCGGTCTTGGAAGGCAGCAGTTCGCTGTCCACGGGTTTGCTGACTTCATAGTCACCCCCTTTTGGCGATTTCAAGAAGCCCAGTTCGGCCTGCAGCATGTCCTGGATCGACGCATCGAGGCGGCCGGAGGTCAGGTCGGCATAAACCTGGTCCTGGTTCTGGTAGGCCTGGGTCTTGACCCCAGCCTTGTCCAGTACGGTTTTGGCATAGGTTTCCTGGATGGTGCCTTGCTCGTAACCGACGGTCTTGCCTTTGAGAGACGCGACATCTTCACTCAGGCCGGAACCCTTCTTGAACACATACGAGGTCGGGCCGGAGAACAGCTCGTTGGAGAAGTCGATGACTTTTTCTCGCGCCGGGGTCACGGTCATGGACGAGATCACGCCGTCGAACTTGTTGGCCTTCAGGCCCGGGATCATGCCGTCGAAATCGCTTTCGACCCAGCGGCACTTGACCTTCAATTCGTCGCAGATTGCATTGCCCAGGTCGATATCGAAACCTACCAGGCTACCGTCGGCGGCCTTGGATTCAAACGGGGCATAGGACGGGTCGACACCAAAACGCAGTTCCTTGTATTCCTTGGCCGTGGCGACGCCGGCGGCCATGCACAACGCCAGTGCAGAAAGGGTCAGCAGTGCTTTTTTCATTATTCAATCCCTAAAACCAATATGAGCGCTTGTGGCGCGTAAGTATTGTTACCGGTGAAGGCGAGAACGGTATGACGGCATAAAGGTAGCAATTTCCGAACCAGAGTGCCGAACAAGCGTTTTAAAAACTTTGGCGGCAGCCGACGGGACGTGATGGTGCGCGGGGAGGAACAGACCTCAAAAGGCGCACCAGAATGACGCGGACGCGATAGGCGCTGGGGGAGATTCACACTATTTTCCTCACGCCTGTTTCATAGCGGCTACTGTATAGGTCGATGATGGCAGTGCGCCAAGCGCCTAAGTTGAAGACTGTGGAAAGCACACGATGAAATGCATTGCTGTGATAGTCACGCTAGCGTTCAGCAGTCTGGCTCTGGCCGCACCCATGCGCTGGGGCGATGTTCGGGACGGCAGTCTCTATTTGCAGGCGGGGCGCGACGACACGTTGCACGTCAGTTGGGTACCGGCCTGGCAAGACGATGCTAATGAAGAACGTATTTACCTGCTGGACGGGCAGGGGCAGTTGCGCGACGAGCGTTTTATTTCCGCCAGCGAAGGTAGCGGCAAACAAGACTGGGCATTGCCCGCCAGCGCCGCCAGCTACCGCGTCGAAGTCCCGGGCTATAGCTTCAGGCGCTATCGCTTCGAGCACGACGACAAGACTGTCGCCCTGTTCGCGCCGACGAAAGTGCACTTCAGCGTTGAGACTCCCGCCAACGTCGAGTTGTATTTCAAGGTCCGCGGCGGCGAGCAGGCGATCTTGGCAGGCAAGTATTTCGGCGGCGTCAGGGCTCTGAATGCCGAGCGCCTGGGCGATGGCAAAAAAGTCGAACTGAGGCTCAAGCCCTACCAGGAGTATCCGAAGTTCGACCAGATAGCCTTACCCGTCAGCGATAAGGATCAAGATTGGCGCCTGCGCCTGCAAGGCAAAGGCAAAGCGGCTTTCTGGCTGGACGGTACCGCCAACCTGTTCGCCCAGCGTCCTCAGCACTTGCAGCCGCTGCGACAGGACAGCGGCCGTACCGAACTCGCCCTGCACCCCGAAATGCTGGGGCCCACGCCGCGCCTGGGCTTAGCCTTGCCCTACCTGCTTGCGCCGCCGGCAAGCTATGACGCTCTCGAGGCGCTCAAGCCCCGCGCGGGTAGCTTTTACAGCATTATCGACGTCATGGCCGCTGAGCCCCATTACGAAGATGCTTTCAGGCGTTTTTATCTGGAACGCGGTGGTATCGATACCAACGTCACCTTGCTCGCAGGCTCCGGGCGTAAGGCCGACCTGGAGGCCGACAGCCAGACCTTTGCCGGCCTGAACGCCTGGCTGGCGGCCACCGTGGCCCTGGGTAGCGGCAGGCACTACCTCTCGTTTGCCGACGAACCCAACTACAACTATCCGGATTATGCGACGTACAAGCGCTTCTTCGACGTCATGTATCGTCAGGTGCTCAACTACCCAGGGGCGCGGGAGGCCGGCGTGCGTATCGCCATGCCCGCCAGCTCGCGCTTCGTCAACGGACCGTTTATGCGACGAGGTGCCCAGCACCGTGGCATCGACTGGGCTCGGCGCATGCTCGAAGAATCGGCACCGAAAATCGATGCCTTGGCCTGGCACGAGTGGATGATTCGCGACCTGCTGGCTACGCGGGTCTATCGCGACTCCGTGCGCCGGGCCGCCGAAGTCGTCGGCCTGCAAGCCGATGGCCGGCCACGCAAGGCGTTGTTGCTGGACCAGACCAATATCTCCAGTGGCTCAAGCGTGAGCCCCTACGAACAGGAGACGCACTTCGCATCGCTCTGGTGGGCCTCGGTTGCGATCAACTCAGCCCAGGATGGTTTGCTCGACGTGCTCAATTGGTTTCCGGCCGCTGACGATCCGCATCACCTCAAAGGCATGATCCGCCTGACAGGTCCTGATCGCTTCGAGCTCAAACCGGTAGGCTTGGCGCAGCAATTCATCCAGTCGCACTGGCTCGATCAGGTTGTGCGTATGGACAACAGCGCGTTCGAGGTCGATGCCCTGGCGATGGCCCGCGGCAACGAACGCAGCGTGCTGGGCGTAAACAAGGGCGACCGTCTGCAACGGATCAGCCTGCAGGGCGCGGGCACTGCCTGCCCATCCCTCGTCCTTTTCGGTCCTGATAGCCGCCAGCGCGATGCCCCGGTCCAGTGCCGGGATGGACGCATCCGTTTTGAAGTGCCGAGTGAAAGTATTTTCGCCTTGACGTGGAGGGCGTCATGATCCGGGCCGACGCTGGCCCTGTTCGGAGCAGAGCGGTCACGCTTTCAACAGATCCTGAAGCGCCGCCAGCGTATCCGCCTCCTCGACGCTCTTGTCCTGGCGCCAGCGCAGCATCCGCGGGAAGCGCACAGCGATCCCGCTCTTGTGGCGCTTGGATAATGCAATGCCCTCGAAGCCCAGCTCAAAAACCAGGGTCGGCGTGACGCTGCTCACCGGGCCGAATTTCTCCACGGTGGTCTTGCGCACGATGCTGTCGACCTGACGCATTTGTTCATCGGTCAGCCCCGAATACGCCTTGGCGAACGGCACCAGTGTGCGTTCGCGGCTGCCCGGCGGGTTGTCCCAGACAGCAAAGGTGTAGTCGCTGTACAAGCTGGCGCGGCGGCCATGCCCGCGTTGCGCATAGATCAGGACCGCGTCGACACTGAACGGGTCGATTTTCCACTTCCACCACACCCCCATGTCCTTGGTCCGGCCAACGCCGTACAGTGCGTCGCGGGCCTTGAGCATCATGCCTTCGACGCCGAGGCTGCGGGATGCTTCGCGCTGCCGGGCGAGGTCGAACCAGTCATCGCCAGTGACGATCGGCGACGTCAGCAGCACCGCGCTGCGACAATCGGCAATCAGCGCCTCCAGCTGCTCGCGGCGCTCGGTCTGGGGACGACTGCGCCAGTCCGCGCCTTGCCATTCCAGCAGGTCGTAGGCCATCACCACCACGGGGGCGTCTTCGAGGACTTTCTTGCCCAGGGTTTTGCGGCCGATGCGTTGTTGCAGCAGGGCAAAGGGCTGCACCCTCGGTTCCAGCGGCGCATCCGGATCGAAGGCATCCGCGGTGGTTGGCGGCGCGGCTTTCCAGACCACGATTTCGCCGTCGATCACCGTGCCGTCGGGCAACGCCTGCGCCAGGCTGTGCAATTCGGGGAAACGCTCGGTGACCAGCTCTTCGCCCCGGGACCAGACCCACAAATGGCCATCGCGCTTGACCACCTGGGAACGGATTCCGTCCCACTTCCATTCCACCTGCCAGTCGCTGGCCGGCCCCAGCGTCGTGTCGAATTGCTCCACCGCTTGCGATAACGCGTGAGCCAGGAAGAACGGATAAGGCTGGCCGCCGCGCTGGGCGTGCTCATCCTCGGATTCGGCAGCGATGAGCTTGAGGTAGCCAGCAGCGGTCGGACGATGGGACAGGTCGGTATACCCCACCAGCCGCTGGGCGACCCGTTTGCTGTCCAGCCCGGCCATGGCGGCCAGCGCGCGGGTGACCAGCAACTTCGACACACCCACCCGGAAGCTGCCGGTGATGAGCTTGATGCACAGCATCAGGCTGGCTCGGTCGAGTTGCGCCCACAACGCCGGCAGCCGCAGCGCCAGCACCTCGGGCGATTCACCGCGCAGCGGCAGGAGTTTCTCTTCGATCCACAGCGCCAGGCCTTCGTCGGAGCGGTGAGGTGACTCCGGCAGCACCAGCGAGATGGTTTCAGCCAGATCGCCCACGGCCTGATAGCATTCTTCGAACAGCCACAGCGACAAGCCGGATATCTGCACCGCCAATTCCCTCAAGGTCTTGACCGGCACCAGTTGTCGCGGACGCCCTCCAGACAGGAAATACACGGCCCACGCGGCATCCTGGGGCGGGGCCTTGGTGAAGTAATCCTGCATGGCAGCGAGCTTGGCATTGCTGGAAGTGGTGGCGTCCAGTTCGGCATACAACTGGGCGAAGGCTTTCATAATGCGTCCTCGCCGGTGGCGCTGCCCAAGTCTTCTTCATCGTCACCGTATTCGGTGCTGAAGCCTTGGGCATCCAGGCCTTGCTCGCACAAATGGCGCACCAGTACGCCCACTGAGCCGTGGGTGACCATCACTCGCTCGGCGCCGGTCTGTTCGATGGCCCAGAGCAGGCCGGGCCAGTCGGCGTGGTCGGACAGCACAAAACCCCGATCCACGCCGCGCCGCCGACGGGTGCCCCGAAGGCGCATCCAGCCGCTGGCGAAGGCGTCGCTGTAGTCACCGAAACGGCGCATCCAGGTACTGCCACCGGCTGAAGGTGGGGCGATGATCAGCGCCTGGTTCATGATCGGGTCGTTCTTTTTGATATCGCCGGCATAGATCGTCGCTGGCAAACGGATCCCGGCTTCGCGGTAGACCCGGTTGAGGGGTTCTACCGCGCCATGGGCCAGGATCGGCCCCAGGCTCTCGTCGATTCCGTGGAGAATCCGCTGGGCCTTGCCAAAGGAATAGCAGAACAGCACGCTGGCCCGGCCGGCGGCAATGTTGCCGCGCCACCACTGATTGATTTCGTCGAAGACCTGCGCTTGTGGCTGCCAGCGATAGATCGGCAGCCCAAAGGTGGATTCGGTGATGAACGTATGACACCTCACCGGCTCGAACGGCGCGCAGGTGCCATCGGGTTCGACCTTGTAGTCCCCGGATGCCACCCAGACCTCGCCTTTGTATTCCAGGCGCACCTGGGCCGAACCCAGTACGTGGCCGGCAGGATGAAAACTCAAGGTCACCCCGTGGCGCAGCAAGCGCTCGCCGTAGGCCAGGGTTTGCAGGTTGATGTCCTGGCCCAGCCGCGACCGCAAAATGCCTTCGCCGGGGGCCGCTGCCAGGTAGTGTTGGTGGCCACCACGGGCGTGATCGCCGTGGGCGTGGGTGATGACCGAACGTTCCACCGGACGCCAGGGGTCAATGTAGAAATCTCCAGGCGGGCAGTACAGGCCTTCGGGGCGGGCAATGACAAGATCCATGCATTCACCGGGAAGATGGGCTTGTCTGGTAGAGGCGGGGGCGGGAAGAGAAGTTCTATCGGGTTTTGTTGCGCGCCAGCACCGAGAATCTTGGACTGCACGCTCTGACTGGGCAGCGCCCCTGTAGGAGCTGTCGAGTGTAACGAGGCTGCGATCTTTTGACCTTTCGCTCAGGACTCAATTGGAGCGGGTAAAGATCGCAGCCTCGTTGCACTCGACAGCTCCTACAGGGGGTGCTAGTGCCCTTGCCGTCGTAAACCCTGCGGTTATTTGCCAGGCACCAGGGTCAAGCGCGCCTTGCCATACGCCCGCTCAAAGTTCTGCGGCTGCAGTGGCAGGTTCTGATAGTGCCCCTTGATCCATGGATCAATGCCGTTGACGTAGTTCGGGCTGGCGGGGTTGCCGGACTGGCCGGTGCCGCCCTGAATCATCAACGGCTCGGGCTGGCCGAAGTCGACGATGAACCGCATGGCCGGCGCCAGGGTGGTGTTGAAATCCTTGCCCCAGGAGAATGCCGAGCTGTTGAGCGTGGAGGCATCGCCGCCAGCAGGCAGCGGGCCGCGCACGCTTTGGCCGCTGCTGTTCTTCCATTCGTAACGATGCAGCTTGCCCCACTGCCAGGCCTTGTGGTCACCGCCCAACAGGCTGTCGCCAGCCGTGATGGCTGCTGCCAGGCTGCGGGCCAGGATCACCGATTTGTCTTCCTTTTGCGGTGTGCGCACGTCGTCCCAGAACGGGCTGTCTTCGCGACCGAGCAAGTGATCGGCCTGGGCCGAGTAGGACAATTGGCCGTTGGCGAGCAGCGCTTTCCACGCCGGGCTGCTGTCCGGGCCAAGTTCGTCGAGGAAGATCTGCTGCATGCTTTCCTGCAGAAACAGTTCATAAATCGCCGCATCGGCGGAGCCTGGGCTGAGCCGGCCATCGAAAGCCATCAGTCGGGTATAGGCCTCGCGAGCCTTGGCCCGGTCCGCCACTGGCAGCGCGTCGATCGCCTGCTTGAGCGGTTGGGCCATGCCCGGGGCTTCGAAGACTTTCTTGAGCTTGGCGGCAAAGGTCGTGGTCTGGTCATATTGCATGGCAGTCAGGCTGCGGCTGTCGTGCTTGCCGGCCCCGGCCAGCTCGGCCATGCGCTCGCCGCGCTCCGGTGCGCCCCAGGAATTGGACAACTGCATGCCGTAGCCGTCGGGAATGACCCGCTGGTTGGCGGCGCCGAGCCAGCCCTGGGTCGGATCCTGATCGTAGGGGTGCAGCATCGGGTCGGCGTAGCCATCCCAATCGTAGCGACCTTCCCAACCGGGCGATGGCAACAGGCCTTCGCCTTCGCGGCGGTTCGGATAGCGCCCGGTAACTTGCCAGCCAATGTGGCTGGCGTCGGCAAAGATCATGTTCACCGCAATGGCGCGGATTTCACGGCTGGCATCAGAGGCTTTCTCGACATTTTGCGCTCGGGACAAGTCGAAGAACGCGTCCAGGGTTTTGTCGTCGCTAAAGCTCGGCGTCTGCAAGGCCAGGCCAAGACCGTTGGCCATGGCCGAGCCCTGGACGCTGTTGAGCAGCGGGCCGTGGCGGGTCTCATACACGGCTTCGCGAATCGGCCGCTGGCCTTTGATGAAGTAGGTCTCGTTGCGGACCATAACCGGTTGCCATTTGCCGTTGACCTCGTAGGACAGACCATTGCCCTGGCGTCGGATTTTTTCCAAGAACAGGTCCTGGTTGTCGCCCAACACGCTGCTCATGCTCCAGGCCACTTTGCCGTTGAACCCCGCCAGAATCATCGGGATGCCCGCCACGGAAACCCCGGCTGCCTGATACTTGGGCGCACGAATCTGTACGGGAACCCACAGTGACGGCACGCTCAATGGGCCATGGCTGTCGCTGGCCAGCAGACTCTTGCCGTTGCGGCTGCGATGCGGGGCGATGGCCCAGTTGCTGGAGGACGCAATATTCAGCAAGTTCAGCTCGGACAACTGAGCGCTGGCCTTGCTGATCTCGTTCAGGCCCGGAACCTGGCCATTGAGCCGGACGCCCTGGAGCTTTTCGGCCTCAGCCATGGGCAGTTGTTCGTCCGGGTAGGACGGGCTCAGCCAAGCCAGTTTGTCGTTGCTCACGGTCTGGGCCAGCACCAAGGCGGCGATTTCTTCCGGCAGGTTGGCCGACTGGCTGAAATTGAGCAGGCAAAACAGCAGCGCCGAATCTTGTGGTTTCCAGTATTCGGGTTTGTAGCCGGTGGCGGCCAGGTCCGGCGGCAACTTGTCGCGATAGCGGAACAGATAGGCGTTGACGCCGCGGGCATAGACTTCGAAGAAGCGTTTGAGCCGCGGCGAGGAGGCTTTGTACAACTCGTCGGCGCTTTTCTTCAGGTTGACCGCACGCATGTAGCGATCGACGTCCAGTCGTTCGGCGCCGGACATTTCTGCCAGACGACCCTGAGCCAGCAGGCGCATGGTCACCATCTGGCTGATGCGGTCGCTGGCATGGACGTAGCCGAGACTGAACAGGGCGTCATGGAAATTGTTGCTCTCGATCAGCGGCATACCCATGGCATTGCGTCGAACCGAAACGTTCTGCGCCAGCCCCTTGAGCGGTTGTACGCCGGACGTCGGAGGAACAGTGTCCTGGGCGTTCCAGGTCTGGCAACCGCTCAGACCGAGCACACTGGCCACTGCGGCGGCAACGCCGAGCCGGGGGAAGGAAAAAATAGAGGCTGGCGAGGCCATGGCAAAGCTCCTGCGGGAGGGGGGACACCGATAAAGGCGCTACGTTAGTGAGCAGGAGGAGGGCGCGCAAGCGGGGGCGGGAGTTATTTGTTGGTTGGGCGATGAAAGCCTGCACATCAACGATGTTCACGCTTTTGTGGCGAGGGGATTTATCCCCGCTGGGCTGCGGAGCAGCCCCCTGCGTCCCGCCGGACATTGCGCGGTGCAGGGATACGGGGCCGCTTCGCGCCCCAAGCGGGGATAAATCCCCTCGCCACAGGGTGTTAGGTGTTTCAGAAGGGTTAGGCTTTAGGCGGGTTGACCTTGTCCACCAGGGCATAGGCCTTGGCGGTGGCCGGGCGCTCCTGGATGCGATTGAACCAGCGCTGCACGTTCGGGAAGTCTTCCAGCCGCTGGCTTTGCCATTGGTGTGAAACGGTCCACGGATAAATCGCCATATCGGCGATGCTGTACGCGTTGCCCGCCACGAATTCACGGTCCGCCAGGCGGCGATCCAGCACACCGTACAGACGAGCGGTTTCGTCGACATAGCGCTTGATCGCGTAGGGGATTTTTTCCGGGGCGAACCGGCTGAAGTGATGATTCTGCCCGGCCATCGGCCCCAGGCCGCCCATCTGCCAGAACAGCCACTGCAACACTTCTTGCCGTCCGCGCAAATTCTCTGGAATGAACTGGCCGGTTTTTTCCGCCAGGTACAGCAGGATCGCGCCCGACTCGAACAGCGAAATCGGCTCGCCGCCATCGGCGGGTTCGTGGTCGATGATGGCCGGAATGCGGTTGTTGGGGGCGATCTTCAGGAAGTCGGGTTTGAACTGCTCGGCCTGGCCGATGTTGATCGGGTGCACCTTGTAGGGCATGCCGGCTTCTTCGAGGAACAACGAGATTTTGTGGCCGTTGGGCGTGGTCCAGTAATACAGGTCGATCATGGAGGGCTCCAGATAAGACAGCGTGATGGATGGACAACAAATGACGGCGGGAGGTCGTCCTGATTGCCGAAAGGCTTGCCTGTAGGAAGAGGTGATGCTCAAGTGTGGAAAATTCAATGATCGAGCACGAGAAAACCGGCATGGAGTTACAGAAAAACGCAGCGTTGATTCTTATCGATCAACAAAAAGGCATCCTTCACCCCAGACTAGGCCCTCGCAACAACCCCAATGCGGAGCTGCGCATGCTCGAGTTGCTCGATTTCTGGCGACAATCGGCACGGCCGGTGATTCATGTCCACCACCTGTCCCGCTCGCCGGACTCAGTGTTCTGGCCCGGGCAATCGGGAGTGGAGGTTCAGGAACGGTTCGAGCCATTGGCCGGGGAAAGGCTGGTTCAAAAGCAGGTGCCAGATGCGTTCTGCGGCACATGCCTGGAGGCGGACCTGCATGAAGCAGGGATTGGACAATTGGTGATCGTGGGCGTGGCGACGAACAACTCGGTGGAGTCCACGGCGCGTACGGCCGGCAATCTGGGATTCGACACCTGGGTGGCCGAAGACGCGTGTTTTACCTTCGACAAGGCTGATTATTTTGGTAATGCCCATTCGGCTGGCGAGGTGCATGCCATGTCGCTGGGCAACTTGCATGGCGAGTATGCGACGGTGGTCAGCGTGAAGCACATCCTCGAGGCCGATTGATTAACCGTGGGAGCAACTGTCTTGGAGGGTTTATTTAGCCTTCGATTTCCCGGCCACCCAAACTTCTTCTGTGGGAGCAAAGCTTGCTCGCGATAGCGGTGGGTCAGCTTGCATCAATTTTGAATGTGCCTCGGTCATCGCGAGCAAGCTTTGCTCCCACAGCGGTCTTGTGGTGGTTCCGGTTTCCCTGCACCCCAAATCCCTGTGGGAGCGAGCTTGCTCGCGAGGACGATTCAACAGGCGAAGATAATCTTCGCCCTGGCCATCAAGCCCCGTGGCACTTCTTGAATTTCTTGCCATTGCCGCATGGGCAAGGGTCGTTGCGGCCGACATCCTTGAGGGTGTTGCGCACCGGTTCCTGGTGGGCGTGGCCACAGTTCGGGCCATGGACATGCCCGTGATCATGATCGTGGTGATGGTCATGATCGTGGTTGCAATCAGGGCCATGAACGTGGGGTTGCTGGGTCATCGGGGTTACTCCGCAATAAAATCGGCGGCGATTATCACGCCATTGCGCCTCAGGTGCACGTAGTGAGCGATGAATAAACCGGTTTCCAGCTCACCTTCCAGGCGGTAGGGGATCTGCTGGCGAGGTTTTTCGAGCATTTTCACCAGCTTGCGCACTTGCGGCCACAGATTGGTGCGGATCGGAACCCTGAAGTAGCGGCTATGCCCGGGACGCACCGTGAACCAGTGCTCATGCTCGCCTTCGGTCAGCAACAGGTCGCCCAGATGAATGCGGTAGGTTATGCCGCGCACGGTCAAATCGCTGTCGTCGGGGTTGTCCACACGAAAGTGCAGCATGAACTTCTGCTCCACCAGCCGGGCCCGCACCACCTCGACCTTGGTCAGATGCACCTGCGGTTCAGGGGCCTCATCACCTCGCCAGGACGCACAACTGCCGAGCCCGACGAACAGCAGCAGGCAAGTGATGCGCAGCAGATGTGATGAAAGGGTCATGTCCGTGCCTCTGGTTTATCCCAGTCTAGCCTGCTGGCGTGCGCAGCAGCGTCGGACGATTGCGATATCAGCGATTAAAGTAGCCTGCGCAGCACTTCTTGAATTTGTGTCCACTGCCGCACGGGCAGTTGTCGTTGCGTCCGGTCTTCACTGGCACCGTCGGGTCGATGAAGTACCAGCGTGCGCCGTTCTGTACGAAGGATGACTGTTCGCGGTGGCTGTGTTCCCCTTGGCCGTCGTGCCAGCGTGCGGTGAAGGTGACAAAGGCGTGTTCGGGTTGGCCACCGAAGACTTCGCTGCTTTCCACCTCCAGTCCCAGCCAGGTGCTTTTGGCGCTCCACTCGCTGATGGATTGGCGATCCAGGCCGTCCTGCTGAGCAGGCAAGGTTGTGGCCACCAGATAGTCCACCAGTCCCAGCACGTAGGCGCTGTAACGCGAGCGCATCAAGGCCTCGGCGCAGGGCGCCGGGTGGCCATCGTGGTAATGGCCGCAGCAGGCGTCCAGTGGGTTGCCACTGCCGCAGGGGCAAATGGTTGTGTGCATGCTTGTGTTCACGGCTACCACCAGTATTTTCCAAAGTTTTCCGGGTTGGCCCAAAAGCGTGAGTTGAGCCAGTCAGGGACTTGTTTGTATTCAAGCAGATCGTAGGTAAACAGGGTCAGCACCTGCTCCTCGCGCTGGAATCGCTCGCTGGCCTGCAGGGCCAGGGAAAAGAAATCTGTTTCTTGCCAGCCGCAGGCATTGAGGTCCGCCAGCACAGCGATACGGCTGGCGTTGAGATTGCGGATGCCACCCAACAGGTTCAGACCGTCGCGTTTGGGTAAATGCTCCAGACAATCAAGGGCCAGGGCCAGGTCAAAACGCCGCGCCGCCACGTCCGCCGGAAGGGCGCCAGGGGCGGCGTGGACCACTTCAGTATCTGGATGCGCCTGTTGGAACGCTTCAAGGGCAGGGAAGCTGCTGGCACCGATCAACAGCAGTTTTTGCGGGGCATAACGGTCCAGCACGGCAGCCAGGGCTTGCTGGGGCGTACGGGAAGAAATGGCAACGGTCATCGAAGTTCCTCAGTCAGAGCCGCCACGATAGCCTGCGCGGACCCCATGGCCTAGAGCGGTTTGTGCTTAAACGTATCGATCTACGGCAAATAGGGGGCAAAAACCTCGATAGCGTGATGCTGGCGCGGATGCGGAGTCGGGTCTTTACTCCCCTGAATCGGCGCAAAGCCGATCCCTCAAGGAGAAAACCCCAATGAGCATAGTTCGCACAGCGTTACCCTTGGTTCTGCTGACCGGTGTGTTGACTGGTTGCGCAGGTTTGCAGAAAACCGACTGGCCGACCTGCGCGGCGGTCGGCGGCGTGACGGGCGCTGGATTGGGCGCCATCGAAAGCACCTCCTGGGCCGGCGGCGGTGCATTGTTTGTCGGCACCATGGCAGCGGCTTACTGCTGGGTGCATGGCGACGGCGATGAGGATGGCGATGGCGTGCCGGACAGCCGCGACAAATGCCCGGGCACGCCTAAGGGCGTGCAAGTCGATGCCGACGGCTGCCCGCCACCGGCACCGGCGCCGATGGTTGAAGAAGTCGTGGTGGTCGAGGAAGAAACCATTGTGATCCGTGACGTGCATTTCGAATTCGACAAGGCCACGCTGACCGCGGCAGACAAGGAGGTCCTGAGCACGATTGCAACCCGACTGAAACAGGAAACGTCCACCGCGCAACTGCGCGTCACTGGTCACACCGACAGCGTTGGCAGCGATGCCTATAACCAGCGCCTGTCTGATAAGCGGGCCAACTCGGTGGTGCAATACCTGGTCGAGAGCGGCGTGCCCCGTGCCAGCTTCGTTTCGGTGGAGGGGGCCGGTGAGAGCCAGCCGGTGGCGGACAACAGCACCGCCGATGGTCGGGCCATGAACCGCCGCACGGAGATCAAAATAAATCGCTGAAGCCCCCGTCAGCCGCGGCTTGTACAGTCGCGGATGCGGGTCTTTACTCCTGTGTGACCGGTATGGGCCGGTAACACAGGAGCATTCACCATGAACGTGCTACTCAGGGCCGCCTTACCGGTAATGCTGGCGGGCAGTCTATTGTCAGGTTGTGCCACTCACAGCGATGGCGGCGCACCGCTCAATCAACGCACCTGGCCAGTCTGTAGCTTGATCGGCGGTCTGGTTGGCGGCGGCCTGGGGGCCCTCGAAAGCAGCGGCTGGGCGGCGGGTGGCGCTGCGCTGGGGCTGCTGACCGGTGGCCTGATCTGCTACGCCCAGGATGGCGACGAGGACGATGACGGCGTGTTCGACCGCCGTGACCGTTGTCCCGACACGCCGGCCAATACCCCGGTTGAACATCACGGCTGCCCGTTGCCGCAATACCCGGCCAGCGCACCGCCGGTTGAACCTCAGGCACCGGCCACTGAAGTGATCACCCTCAACGATGCCGGCAAGGTGCTGTTTGACTTCGACAAATCCGATCTCACTCAAGACGCGCGAAGCCAACTCGATGGGCTGATGAGCAAATTGAGTCATGCCAATGTCGCCAGTATCCGCGTGGTGGGGCACACCGACAGCGTAGGCACTGATGTCTACAACCAGGGGCTGTCCGAGCGCCGAGCAAGCAGCGTGGCGGAATATCTGCTCACCCAGGGGCTTTCACCGGACAAACTCACCAGCGAGGGCAAGGGTGAAAGCGAGCCGGTGGCCGACAACGAGACCGATGAGGGGCGAGCGCAGAACCGTCGGGTCGAGCTGCATATCCAGCGCTGAGCCGCGTGCCAGAGCCGTTGGGTCGCCACAGGGGCGACCCGGCGAGTCGAGGTTTGTGTCAGATTAAATTTGCCCTGGCCTCTGGCTTATTCTGCGCGCAAGCCGTTACTGTGCGTGCAAAGAATAATACCTACCGGGGGGATGTATGAAGCTGTTGTGGGCGCTGGGGCGCTTGTTGACCCTGCTGTTCTGGCTGGTGGTGCTGGTCAACCTGGTCATGCCGTTCGTTCATCCGCTGCATCTGCTGGTCAATTTCGGCGCAGCGATGTTGCTGGCGATCCATTTGCTGGAACTGGTGTTGTTTCGAGCCAGCCTGCGCGGTCGGCCCGCTTCAGGCCGTGATCGCCTGCGAGTGCTGCTGTTCGGCATCTTCCACCTGCAAACCCTCCCGATCGCCGCCGAGGCTTCCCATGCGTAAATTGTGTCTGCTTGTCGCACTCGTGTGTCCCTGGGCCAGTGCCCAAGTGATCCAGGTTGAAAGCCATTCCTTGATGCGCCTGCCCAATACCACCAGCGCCCTGACACTGGAGCGGCTGGAGGTGGCCGATTACGGCACGTTGCTGGTGCCTGCCAACGTCACTGAGTTGTCCATTGGCCAGTTGCACCTGGGGCGCGAAGCGCGGATCGCCATCGTGCCCGCGCAACAGGCACTGCAGATAAAAGTTGCCGAGGGGGAACTGGCCGACGGCAGTCAGATCACGGCTCGGGGCGCGCCCGGAACCTATACCAAAGCGGCACGACCGGGGCGTGATCTCAATCTGCGCTTCAATGCCTTGAATGCGCCGTTGTTGTCGGTGGATGCCCGCGGTGGAACCGGTGCGCCAGGTTACGTGGGCCTCGACGGCGCCAACGGCCAGGCGCCGGGTTGTACGTGGGGAGCAGCCGGTCGCGGTGCCGACGGCAGCAATGGCAGTGATGGCCAGCCGGGTGCGGCCGGTGCGCAGGTGCGTCTGGAACTGCCCCGTGACTATCCAGCCGAGCAGATCAAGGTAACGGTGGAGGGGGGCGCGGGCGGCGCCGCCGGCCCCGGAGGTAAACCCGGCGCTGGCGGCAAGGCCAAGGGGTGTTTCGTCTATACCGCCGACGGTGGCAAAAGCGGTCGCCCGGGTGCCGATGGCCAGCCAGGACCAGCCGGAGCAGCGGGGGCGGTGACGGTGCAGCGGTTCTGAAGCATCGATCTGCGAATACCCTGTAGGAGCTGCCGAAGGCTCGGGCCGCGTTCGGACGATCTTTTGATCTTGATCTGTGAGGCGTTTGCTCACGATTCAATTGTCTGGGGAAAGATCGCAGCCTCGTTGCACTCGACAGCTCCTACAGGGCGCGTCAGAACATCGGTCGCGCGGCGCCAATCGCCACCACCAGCAACCCGATCAACAGATTGATCCCCACCAATTGCCGGATTTTCCCCAGCACCGCCGCGCCAGTCGGCCAGTCCTGGGCTGCTACGGCGTTGCGCAGTGCTGGCAACTGCAACCCCTGGATGCGAATAAACAACGCCGTCATCACCACATACAAGCCCATCATGATCTGCACATAACGTGGCGCGGTTTCAAAGCCGGCGAAGCGCATGTGGATCAGGCCCACACCGCTGATCGGCAAAAGCACCACCGCCACCCAGACCCAAACGAAAAAACGCTGAAACACTTCTACCCATAACTTGAGTCGGGCCGGGCCCTCAAGGGCCGCAATTGCGGCGGGGCGCAGGATCATCCAAGCGAAGAACATGCCGCCGACCCAGATCAGGGCCGCCAGTAAATGCAGGGTGTAGACGAGGGCAAAGGGTGTCATTGAGTTACTCCGTTCTGCGCAGGATTCATTAGCGGGGTATGATAGCCGCCGATCCGAACCACTGAAAATTTATCCAGCGTTTTTAGCGCCCGACCATTCATGATCAGCACCGAACTCAAAACCACGATCCAGGGCGCCTATTCGCGTTTTCTCGAAGCCAAGAGCCTCAAACCGCGATATGGCCAGCGCCTGATGATTGCCGAAGTGGCAAAAGTCCTGGGTGACATCGACACCGACGACGAAGGCCGGCGCAGTGGCGAGCCTGCCGTCGTGGCGGTGGAGGCCGGCACCGGCACCGGCAAGACCGTGGCCTACAGCCTGGCGGCAATCCCCACCGCCAAGGCCGCCGGCAAACGCCTGGTGATCGCCACGGCCACGATTGCCTTGCAGGAGCAGATCGTTTTCAAGGACCTGCCTGACCTTATGCGCAACAGCGGGCTGAATTTCAGCTTCGCCCTGGCCAAGGGCCGTGGGCGCTACATGTGCCTGTCCAAGCTCGACATGTTGCTCCAGGAAGGCCAGGCGCAGACCGCCACGGCCCAGTTGTTCGAAGAAGAAGGCTTCAAGATCGAAGTCGATGAGGCCAGTCAGAAGCTGTTTACCAGCATGATCGAAAAACTGGCCGGCAATAAATGGGACGGCGACCGCGACAGCTGGTCCACCGCCCTGGAAGACGCCGACTGGTCACGCCTGACGACCGATCATAGCCAGTGCACCAACCGTCATTGCCCGAACTTCGGCCAGTGCGCCTTCTACAAGGCCCGCGAAGGCATGGGCAAGGTCGACGTCATTGTCACCAACCACGACATGGTCCTGGCCGACCTGGCCCTGGGCGGTGGCGCGGTGCTGCCGGATCCGCGTGACACGATCTATGTGTTCGACGAAGGTCACCACCTGCCGGACAAGGCTATCGGCCATTTTGCCCATTACACCCGGTTGCGCTCTACCGCTGACTGGCTGGAAACCACCGCCAAGAACCTCACCAAGCTGTTGGCGCAACACCCGCTGCCGGGCGACCTGGGCAAGTTCATCGAGCAGGTGCCCGAGCTGGCGCGTGAGATCAAGACGAACCAGCAGTTCATGTTCAGTGCCTGCGAGCAAGTGGCGGATTTCAAGCCCGGCGAAGATGTCGAGGGTCGTGATCGACCTCGTCATCGCTTTGTCGGCGGCGTCATTCCCGAGCACATGCGCGAGATGGGCATCGAGCTCAAGAAAGGCTTCGCCCGCCTGACCGACCTGTTCACCCGTCTGACCGACCTGCTCAAGGAAGGCATGGATGGCGAGGTCAATATCGGTATTGCCAGCAACCAGGCCGAGGAGTGGTACCCGCTGTTCGGCAGTCTGCTGTCCCGCTCCCAGGGCAACTGGGAGTTGTGGACCGCGTTCACCACTGAAGACCCGGAAGACAACCCGCCGATGGCGCGCTGGTTGACCCTGGCCGAAAGCGGCTCGCTGTTCGACATCGAGGTCAATGCCAGCCCGATCCTGGCGGCGGAAATGCTGCGTCGCAACCTGTGGAATGTGGCCTACGGCGCGCTGGTGACTTCCGCCACGCTGACTGCCCTGGGCACGTTCGACCGTTTCCGCATGCGCGCCGGCCTGCCGAAAAAAGCCGTGACCGCCGTGGTTCCGAGCCCCTTCCATCATGCCGACGCCGGCGTGCTGCGGGTCCCGGACCTCAAGGCCGATCCGCGGGATGCCGCCGCCCACACGGCGGCGATCATTCGCGACCTGCCGGAACTGGTGGAAGGCTCACGGGGGACCCTGGTGCTGTTTTCCTCGCGCAAGCAGATGCAGGATGTATTCGACGGCCTCGACCGCGACTGGCGCAAGCAAGTGTTTATCCAAGGCAACCTGTCCAAGCAGGAAACCCTGAACAAGCACAAGGCGCGGGTCGACGGCGGGGATTCCAGCGTGCTGTTCGGCCTGGCGAGTTTTGCCGAAGGCGTGGATTTGCCCGGTGCCTACTGTGAGCACGTGGTGATCGCCAAGATCCCGTTTTCGGTTCCGGACGACCCGGTGGAAGCCGCGTTGGCCGAATGGATCGAAGCCCGCGGCGGTAACCCGTTCATGGAAATTTCCGTGCCGGACGCCTCGCTGAAACTGGTCCAGGCCTGTGGTCGATTGCTGCGCACCGAAGAAGACCGCGGCACCATCACCTTGCTCGACCGCCGACTGGTGACCCAGCGCTACGGCAAGGCGATCCTCAACGCCCTGCCGCCGTTCCGCCGGGAGATTTCCTGATACGTGCAATGACTTGCTGTGGCGAGGGACCGCTGGGCCTGTAGGAGCTGGCGAAGCCTGCGATCTTTTGATCTTGATCTTTCGCTTGCGACTCAACTGTCTGGGACAAGATCGCAGCCTCGTTGCACTCGACAGCTCCTACAGGTGCAGCCGAGCGGGAGCAAGCTCCCTCGCCACAAAGGCCAGTGCCAGTCCGGTCAGCCGTCTCCCAGCAGTTCCCAAAAACCTCAATGGCTGAAACAATACAGGCCACTTCAAAAAAGTGTTTGTTTCAAGGGAGTTGCGGGTGCAGATTCAAGGCCATTATGAGCTTCAATTCGAGGCGGTGCGTGAAGCCTTCGCGGCGCTGTTCGACGATCCTCAGGCGCGCGGCGCGGCGTTGTGCATTCAGGTCGGCGGCCGCACGGTCATCGATCTGTGGGCCGGCACGGCCGACAAGGATGGCAGTGAAGCCTGGCACAGCGACACCATCGCCAACCTGTTTTCCTGCACCAAAACGTTCACCGCCGTTACCGCCCTGCAACTGGTGGCCGAAGGCAAGCTGCAGTTGGATGCCCCTGTCGCCCGTTATTGGCCCGAGTTCGCGGCAGCCGGCAAGCAAGCCGTCACGCTCCGTCAGTTGCTTTGCCACCAGGCCGGGTTGCCGGCGTTACGTGAACTGCTGGCGCCCGAAGCACTTTATAACTGGCAGACCATGGTCGATGCATTGGCCGCTGAAACGCCCTGGTGGACGCCGGGAGAGGGTCACGGCTACGCGGCGATCACTTACGGCTGGCTGGTCGGCGAACTGCTGCGCAGGGCTGACGGTCGTGGGCCGGGGGCATCCATCGTGGCCCGGATTGCCAAGCCGTTGGGTCTGGATTTCCACGTCGGCCTGGCTGATGACGAGTTTCATCGCGTGGCCCACATCGCTCGCGGCAAAGGCAATGTGGGCGATGCGGCGGCCCAGCGCCTTTTACAAGTGACGATGCGCGAACCCACGGCCATGACGACCCGGGCCTTCACTAACCCGCCCTCGATCATGACCAGCACCAATAAGCCGGAGTGGCGGCGCATGGAGCAACCGGCGGCCAACGGCCATGGTAACGCCCGCAGCCTGGCCGGGTTCTATGCCGGTCTACTGGACGGCAGCCTGCTGGAGGGCGAAATGCTCGACGAACTGACTCGCCAGCACAGCTTCGGCGAGGACAAGACCTTGTTGACCCAGACCCGTTTCGGCCTGGGTTGCATGCTCGATCAGCCGGATGTGCCGAACGCGACCTATGGCCTCGGCCCTCGGGCATTCGGTCATCCTGGGGCAGGGGGCTCCATCGGTTTTGCCGACCCGGAGCACGATGTGGCTTTTGGCTTTGTGACAAACACCCTCGGGCCATACGTTTTGATGGATCCGCGGGCGCAGAACCTTGCGCGGGTACTTGCCACTTGTCTATAAAACGTTAGCGAAGGCGGCGGGCACAGGAACCTCGTGTTCCTTTCAGTTTCCAACCGTCTGTTTATGCGGCCCGAACATGGCCTTTTGTTTTTTCATTTACATCATTTTGTGGATATCCAATGTCATCGAATAAAACCCTCGCTCTGGCGCTGTGCTTCGCTATCACCGGTTGCGCACAAAACCCACAAAATGATGCCGAGGGCGGCAGTGGCTGGTGGCCGTTCGGCGCCTCCGACAAGGTCGCGGCCAAAGAACCGACGTCAACGGCGCCGCTGAAACCGGCTGCTGTCGCGCCACAAGCCAAGACCGAGGGTGCCTCTCACTGGTGGTGGCCGTTCTCTTCCGATGACGCCACCGACGGCGTCGCCAAAAAAGTCGACACCAAACCTGAAGTCAAGACGCCGGTTACCGTCGCCAAGGCCGAAGCTGAAAGCAACGGCAAGTGGTGGTGGCCATTCGGCGGCAACGATCAGGAAACCGCCAAGGCGGTACCGATGCCGGATCCGAAAGTCACGCAGGCCTGGCTCGACGACTACGAGCCGAAATTGCGCACGGCCATCAAGGACAGCAAGCTCGAACTTGAACGCCGCGACGACGTGCTGGTGGTCACCGCGCCGGTGGACGGCTCTTTCAACCCGGACCGTCCGGCCATGCTGCTGCCGGTGAGCCTCGGCCCGTTCACCCGCGTGGCGAAAATTCTGGAAGCTGATCCGAAAACTGCCGTGCTGATCCTCGGCCACGCCGACACGTCGGGCGCTGCGCCGGTCAACCTGAAGCTCAGCCAGGAACGCGCCCAATCCGTGGCGGCGATTTTCCGTCTCAGCGGCTTGCAGCGTGATCGCCTGATGCTGCGTGGCATGGGTTCGGTTGCGCCCCGTGCCGCCAATGACAGCGTTGAAGGTCGCGCTTTGAATCGTCGTGTCGAACTGCTGGTCACGCCGCAAAACACCATGGTTGCGCTGCTGAGCAAGTACAACATGCCGGCGCCGGCGCCAGTAAGGTTGGTGGCGGTCCAGGACGTGAAACCTGCGGCTTTGGCGCCAGCGCCTGCGCCAGCGGCTAACAAATCCAAGGCTGTTGCCACCAAAAAATCTCCAGTCAAAAAGGCCGCCGCCAAGGCTCCTGCCAAAAAAGCCCCGGCCAAGAAAGCGACGGTGGCGAAGAAGCCGCAACCGACCAAAGCCGCTACCGATGCCAAGAAAGTCGCGGCCGCCGATGCATCCAAGCAGTGATGGGCTAATTACAAGGAGCGCGCCATGACCCAGACGCTGGCTGATATGCGCCGCGACTACACCCGCGATGGCCTGACCGAGGCGCAGGCCCCGGCGGAGCCGTTCGCGCTGTTCCACCAATGGTTCGCCGACGCGGTGAAAACCGAACAGGCGCCGGTGGAGGCCAACGCCATGACTTTGGCGACCGTGGATGCCGATGGGCGCCCGCATTGCCGGATCCTGCTGCTCAAGGGGCTCGATGCCCAAGGCTTCACATTCTTCACCAACTACGACAGTGCGAAGGGTCAGCAACTGGCCACGAACCCGTTCGCGGCCATGACTTTTTTCTGGCCGACGCTGGAGCGTCAGGTGCGTATCGAGGGCAAGGTGCTGAAGGTCACGGCGCAAGAGTCGGACGCCTATTACCAGGTGCGGCCATTGGGCAGTCGCCTCGGCGCCTGGGCTTCACCTCAAAGCCGGGTGATTGCCGGTCGGGGTGAGCTGGAAGACTTGCTCAAGGCCACCGAACAACGCTTCAGTGACAGCCAGCCTCACTGCCCGGAGCATTGGGGCGGCTATCGTCTGCTGCCCGAGCGTATCGAGTTCTGGCAAGGGCGGGCGAGCCGTCTGCATGATCGCCTCAACTATCGCCTGCAAGAGGCGAACTGGGTCCGCGAGCGTCTGGCGCCTTAACCTGGGGATAGCCCGCGGCGGCGGCCTGAAGCCATTGCGGCAGGTCGCGCCGCTTGATGCCTTGCTGTTGGGCGTCGGCCAATTGTTGCAGCATGTAAGCTTTTTTCAGCTCATCCTGCCCCGCCAATGACAGTGCCAGATCGCGGTCCATCCAGCGCTTGATCCGCACGTACAGCCACCAATGAAAGTACAAACCGGCTACGGTGGTAGCGGCTATGATGAAGTAATCCATGAGAAACCCTCAGGTCAGTGACGCGGATAGCGGAAATTGGCGCTACTGTTTGGGTGAATTTTTCGGGCGAGTCTGTATCCCACCTGAATGAAAACAATTTTATCCCGGCGAAGCCGTGACAGGCGTCAAGCTGCGGAGTTTAATGAATACCTGTCTTTTGGAGTTTGATGCTATGCGTAAGTCTGTTTTGCTGGTTGCTTCCTTTTCCACGATGGCGATGTTGCTCACTGGCTGTCAGTCGAGCCTGACCGGTGACTCCTATTCCCGTGACGAAGCGCGTCGCGTGCAGACGATTCGCATGGGGACCATTGAAGCCTTGCGTCCGGTCAAGATCGAAGGCACCAAGACCCCGATCGGCGGCGCGGCGGGTGCGGTGGTAGGTGGTGTGGGTGGCAGCGCCATCGGTGGTGGCCGTGGCAGTATCGTTGCTGCCGTGATCGGCGCCGTGGCCGGCGGCCTGATCGGCTCCGCGACCGAAGAAGGCCTGACCCGTACCCAGGGTGTGGAAATCACCGTTCGCGAAGACGACGGCAGCATGCGCGCCTATGTGCAGCAGGTTCAGGAAAACGAAGTGTTCCGTGTGGGTGAGCGGGTTCGTATTTCTACTGTGGATGGTACGAGTCGCGTATCGCACTAAGCTGGAATCGCTAAGAGAAAACTGCGCTTTTTCCTGAACGGGGAGGCGCGGTTTTTTTATGGCTTCGTTTTGGGGGGCGGTGTGTATATCCGTTTGTTCGGTGACGGCCACTGGCGGTTCCGCCCTTACGGCGGGTCACTTTTGGAAGAGCCGGGTGCCGGACCAGCCAAAAGTAACCAAAAACGCTTTGCCCCACCACTCGGCACCTCGCCTAGGCTCGGTGTGCCCTCACTCCGGCATTGCTCCGTGGGCCCGCCGCGAAGGGCCATCCATGGCCCAGCGCGGCTATCCCGGCATCCTGCCGGGATGCCCACTCCACAATGCCTGCGTTCAGCCTGCGTGGTTAACGGGGCGTCCGAGATCAACGTCCACCGCGAGGCGGCCTTATAGCCGGCCTGATTCTTGGTGGGACCGCGTTTCTCCTGTGGGAGCGGGCTTGCTCACGCAAGCGGTATCACAGTCGATGAAGATGTTGGGTATGTTGGCCTTTTCGCGAACAAGCCCGCTCCCTCAGTGGTTCTGTGTTGGATATAAATTTGTGCTCACTGAAAGGTCGAATGTGGGAGCGAGCCTGCTCGCGATGACGGCAGTCCATTCAATCGCTATGTAACTGAACTATCGCAAGGCTGAAAAGGCGGCTACACAGTTGACGAAGATGTTGCATGTGTCGACCTCTTCACGAGCAGGCTCGCTCCCACAGGAAAAACGCGATCATCAAAAAAAACAGGTCGGCTATAAGGCCGCCTCGCGGTGGACGTTGATCTCGGACGCCCCGTTAACCACGCTGGCTGAACGCAGGCGTTGTGGAGTGGGCAACCCGGCATGGATGCCGGGTTAGCCGCGCTGGGCCATGGATGGCCCTTCGCGGCGGCCCACGGAGCAATGCCTTCGTTCAGGCATGCCGAGCCTAAGCGAGGCACCGAGTGGTGGGGCAGAAGCGTTTTGGTTACTTTTGCGCTGTTCAAAAGTGACCCGCCGTAAGGGCGGAACCGCCAGTGGCCGTCACCGAAGAAACGGATATACACACCAATATACACACCAATAAATACACAACAAACATCACCACGATCAGGTGATTTTAGTTGGCTTTAAATGCAGTCTGCTTACGACTAGCCGCCGCCGTCACCGCGTAACCCAGCAACGCCGCCAGCAGCGAGCCGGTGAGAATCCCCATCCGGTCCATGCCGGCGTATTCGCTGGCGCCGGGCACGAAGGCCAGGGACCCGACAAACAGGCTCATGGTGAAACCGATACCGCACAGGATGGCCACACCCAGTATCTGGCCCCAATTGGCATTGGCAGGCAGACTGGCGATGCCGATCTTGACCGCCAGCCAGGTCAGGCCGAAGACGCCCACGGTCTTGCCCAGCAACAGGCCGACGGCGATGCCCATTGGCACATGATGGGTGAAGCTCTCGAGGGTGACGCCACTCAGTGACAGGCCGGCGTTGGCGAAGGCGAACAGAGGCAGGATGCCGTAGGCCACCCAGGGGTGCAGGGCGTGTTCCAGGGTCAGCAGTGGTGAGGTCTCGGCGTTTTTTGTGCGCAGCGGAATGCAGAACGCCAGGGTCACCCCGGCGAGGGTGGCATGGACGCCGCTCTTGAGCACGCAGACCCAGAGAATCAGGCCGACGATCATGTAAGGGCCGAGCTTGACGGCGCCCATCCGGTTCATCGCCACCAGCGCAGCGATACAGGCGGCGGCAAGCGCCAGTGACAAGGTGGACAATGTGCCGGAGTAGAAGACGGCAATGATGACAATGGCACCCAGGTCGTCGATGATCGCCAGGGTCATCAGGAACAATTTGAGCGACACTGGCACTCGCTTGCCCAGCAAGGCCAGCACGCCGAGGGCGAAAGCAATGTCCGTGGCTGTAGGGATCGCCCAGCCTGCGAGGGCGCCCGGGTTGTCACGATTGAGGAACCAGTAGATCAGCGCCGGCACCACCATACCGCCAATCGCCGCGGCACCCGGCAAGACGATTTGCGAGGGATTCGACAGCTGTCCGTCGAGTATCTCGCGTTTGACTTCCAGGCCGATCAGCAGGAAGAACAGGGCCATCAGGCCGTCATTGATCCACAGCAGCGCCGGCTTGGCGATTTTCAGCGCTCCGATCTGGGCCACCACGGGGGCGTCCAGAAAGTCCGTATAGAGCCAGGACAGCGGTGAGTTATTGAGTATCAGTGCCAGGACGGCGGCGGCAATCAAAAGCAGGCCGCCAGCGGCTTCCAACTGAAGAAAACGTGCCAAAGTGCTACGGATAGCCAAGGTAGCTCTCCCTATCAAATCAAAAAGATGGCCCACCCTAACCCGTACTGTTAGTAGTTAAAACAAAAGTTATATTCTTTTTTGTTATATGTCGTTACAGCACATGGGCTGCACTCGGTGGGCAGTGACAGGCCATATTGGACCTTAGCTGTACCTGTGCGCGATGTCGGTTTTTTCCTAAGCTTGCGCCTGGTTTTTCCGAGACAAATCGTGCCTGCCTGAACGTCAGGTTACCCCGCGTCGCATCGATCCAGTGAGAAGACACCATGAATGACCACCGCCAGTGGGCGCGTGAAGCGATCCGTATTATCGAAGCTGACTTCCAGCGCAGCGCCGACACCCATTTGATTCCACTGGCGCTGCCAGGGCTGCCGGGTATCGAGTTGTACTTCAAGGATGAATCCAGCCACCCCACCGGCAGCCTCAAGCATCGACTCGCCCGCTCGCTGTTCCTCTACGCGTTGTGTAACGGCTGGCTCAAGCCTGGAGCACCGGTGATCGAGGCTTCAAGTGGATCGACGGCCATTTCCGAGGCTTACTTCGCGAGGCTTTTGGGCTTGCCCTTTATTGCGGTGATGCCGGCGACCACGTCCAGGGAAAAAATCGCACAGATCGCCTTCTATGGTGGCCAGAGTCACCTGGTGGACGATCCTACGCAGATCTACGCCGAGTCCGAGCGTTTGGCCCGTGAGCATGATGGCCACTTCATCGACCAGTTCACCTACGCCGAGCGCGCCACTGACTGGCGTGCCAATAACAACATTGCCGAATCGATCTTCCAGCAGATGCGTTTCGAGCGGCATCCGGAGCCGAGCTGGCTGATTTCCAGCCCCGGCACCGGCGGCACCACCGCGACCCTGGGCCGTTACGTACGCTACCGCCAGCACTGTACCCGTGTGCTGTGTGCCGACGCCGAGCGTTCGGTGTTCTTCGACTACTACCGCAGCGGCGATGCGAGCCTGCGCCTGGATTGCGGTTCGCGGATCGAAGGTATCGGCCGGCCACGGGTCGAAGCGTCGTTTTTGCCCAAGGTGATCGATGCGATGGTCAAAGTGCCGGATGCCTTGTCGCTGGCGGCCATGCACTATCTGGCCCAGCGATTGGGCCGACGGGTCGGCGGATCCAGCGGCACTAACCTGATCGGTGCGCTGATCGCCGCCTGGCAGATGGTGGAAGCCGGGGAGACGGGCTCGATCGTGGCAATCTTGTGTGATGGGGGAGAGCGCTATGCCACGACCTACTACGATCCGGCGTGGCTCAAGGCCCAGGGCTACGAGTTGAGTGGGTTGATGGATGCTGTGGCGGCGAGTGTCGAGCGGGGTGAGGTGCTGCCGGAAAGTGTGCTTCGAGCCAATATCTGAACACTGGAAAACACTGAGATCCCTTGTGGGAGCGGGCTTGTGTGGGAGCTGGGCTTGCCCGCGATACCATCACCTCGGTTCACCTGATAGACCGAGTTGCCTGCATCGCGGGCAAGCCCAGCTCCCACAAAGCTTCTCCCACAGTGGGATGGTGTCAGGCTTCCAGGCCCAGGATATCCCGCGCCACCGCCTCGGCAATCCGGATCCCGTCCACGCCCGCCGACAGAATCCCGCCCGCGTAGCCAGCGCCTTCGCCAGCCGGGAACAAGCCCTTGACGTTCAGGCTTTGCAACGTTTCGTCGCGGGTGATGCGCAGCGGCGACGAGGTGCGGGTTTCAATGCCGGTCAGCACGGCGTCGTGCAGCGAGTAGCCGCGGATCTGCTTTTCGAACGCTGGCAGGGCTTCACGGATGGCTTCGATGGCGAAGTCGGGCAGGGCCAGGGCCAGGTCGCCCAAAGACACCCCCGGTTTGTAGGACGGCTCGACGCTGCCCAGCACCGTAGACGGTTTGCCGGCAATGAAGTCGCCCACCAGTTGTGCCGGGGCTTCGTAGTTGCTGCCACCGAGCACGAAAGCGTGGGATTCCAGACGCTCCTGCAGTTCGATGCCTGCCAAGGGGCCGCCCGGGTAATCCACTTCCGGGGTAATGCCCACCACGATGCCGGAGTTGGCGTTGCGTTCGTTGCGTGAATACTGGCTCATGCCGTTGGTCACGACGCGGTTCGGCTCGGAGGTGGCCGCCACCACGGTGCCGCCCGGACACATGCAGAAGCTGTACACCGAGCGACCGTTCTTGGCGTGGTGCACCAGTTTGTAATCGGCGGCGCCAAGCTTCGGGTGGCCGGCATATTTGCCCAGGCGCGCGCTGTCGATCAGCGATTGCGGGTGTTCGATACGGAACCCCACCGAGAACGGCTTGGCTTCCATGTACACGCCGCGGCCGTGGAGCATGCGGAACGTGTCCCGGGCGCTGTGGCCCAGGGCCAGAATCACATGTCTGGAATGAATACGTTCGCCACTGGCCAGTTCAACACCGACCAACTGGCCGTCCTCGATCAACACATCCGTGACCCGCTGCTGGAAGCGTACTTCACCGCCGAGGGCGCGAATCTGCTCACGCATGTTTTCCACGACGCCTGTCAGGCGGAACGTACCGATGTGCGGCTTGCTGACGTAGAGGATTTCTTCCGGCGCGCCGGCCTTGACGAATTCGTGCAGCACTTTGCGACCCAGGAACTTGGGGTCCTTGATCTGGCTGTAGAGCTTGCCATCGGAGAACGTCCCCGCACCGCCTTCGCCGAACTGCACGTTGGATTCGGGGTTGAGCACGCTTTTGCGCCACAGGCCCCAAGTGTCCTTGGTGCGCTGGCGCACTTCGGGGCCGCGCTCGAGGATGATCGGCTTGAAGCCCATCTGTGCCAGCAACATGGCGGCGAAGATCCCGCACGGGCCGAAGCCGACCACGATCGGCCGCTCGCTCAGGTCAGCGGGCGCCTGGCCTACCACTTTATAGCTGACATCCGGCGCCGGGTTGACGTTACGGTCATCGGCGAACTTGCGCAGCAAGCCGGCTTCATCGCGCACCGTCAGGTCGATGGTGTAGATGAAGCACAGTTCGGAGGACTTCTTACGTGCATCGTAGCTGCGTTTGAACAGGGTGAAGTCGAGCAGGTCATCGCTGGCGATGCCCAGGCGCTGCACGATGGCTGGGCGCAGGTCTTCTTCGGGATGGTCGATCGGCAGCTTGAGTTCGGTGATTCGTAACATGACAGGATCCGGTTCGCGGGACGCACAACTGCGCCAGGGCGTGAGGCGGCGATTATAAGCCAAAAACCTTCGAATCAGTCGTTACGCGCACCGCCGAAGTAAGCGCAGCCGCGCTGTACCTGACCGTTGACCCGCAGCTCGGCGCTCATGTGCTGCACGCTGCCGGTCGCGCTGTCGACGCAGCGCTGGGGAGTGACCCAAAGCTCGACCTTCTGGCCGTTGGCTTCGGTGCCGAGATTGAAGCGGCCATCGCCCAGTTGTTCTTCAACGAAAGGCACTGCCAGAGGTGGCTGGCCCTCACGTTCGAGCACCAGGCCCTTGCCGCTGGCGTCCAGATTCCACTCGGGGCCATGGCCGGCGGCGCGCAGGAGCAGCCGCTTGAAGTCAGCGTCGTCGCAAGCGTTGCCTGAACGCTCCAGGCGATACAGTTGTTCCAGGTTCAATTGGCTGTCGGTACCGGCCGCTGCGCTGGTGACGATATGGCCTCGCACATCGGCAAACAGTTTGCCCTGGTCATCGGCCAGGTTGGCGGCCTCTTGCAACACGCTGGTGCCGCCGCTGTCGTTGACGATGTAACGACGCTGTTCCTGGCACGGCTGAAATACCAACTTGCCATCGGCTGCAGTCAGTTCGCCCTGCATGCGCATCTGGCCGGCATGGGAAACGCTCTGGCGTGGAGCGTCGAGCAACTGGCAGCCGGCGAAAAGCGGCAGGAGGGCGACAAACAGCAGGGAACGGGCGGCACGCATCATTGAGTCTCCAGACAAGTGCCGCCACGTTACGCAGACTGATCCTGCATCACAAGGGGTCAACCAACGTGAAAGGTCTGCCCGGTCTGCAGGCCTTCGACACTCTTGGCGTAGGCCAATGCGACATCGGCGGCTGGCACCGGCTTATAGCCACGGAAGTACGGTGCGTAGCTGTCCATGGCTTCGAGCAGCACGTTCGGACTCACCGAGTTGACCCGCAAGCCCCGGGGCAATTCGATGGCCGCGGCCCGCACGAAACTGTCCAGGGCACCGTTGACCAGGGCCGCCGATGCACCGCTTCTGATCGGATCGTGGCTGAGCACGCCAGTGGTGAAGGTGAAGGACGCCCCGTCGTTGGCGAATTCGCGGCCGATCAGCAGCAGGTTGACCTGGCCCATCAGTTTGTCTTTCAAGCCCAAGGCGAAGCTGTCCTGCGTCATCTCGTCCAAGGGGGCAAAGGTGACGTTACCCGCTGCGCAGACCAGCGCATCGAAGTGGCCGGTCTTCTCGAACAGGGCGCGGATCGAGCTGCTGTCACTGATATCCACGTGCAGGTCGCCGCTGTGACGGCCGATACGCACAATGTCGTGACGCGGCGACAGTTCGTTATCAATGGCCGAACCAATGGTGCCGCTGGCGCCGATCAACAGGATTTTCATTAGCTGTTCCTCAATGGGCTGGATGAGACATCAGTCTAGAGAGGTTCTTTCTCTTGATAATCGTGCTAATAGGCAACCTTTGGTTTTCAATTGGAAACAATCTGATGAGCGAAATGGACGACCTGGCGGCGTTCGCCGTGTTGATCGAGGCGGGTAGTTTCACCCTGGCGGCCCAGCAATTGGGCTGCAGCAAGGGCCAGTTATCCAAGCGCATCAGCCTGCTGGAGAGTCGGTTCTCGGTGGTGTTGCTACAGCGCACCACGCGGCGCTTGAGTCTCACGGCAGCGGGGGCTGCATTATTGCCCCAGGCCCAGGCGTTGTTGGTGCAGGTGCAAAGGGCGCGTCAGGCTCTGGCTCGCCTGAAGGACGAAATTTCCGGGCCGGTGCGTATGACGGTTCCGGTGTCGTTGGGCGAAACCTTCTTTGAAGGTTTGCTGACGGAGTTCGCCCAGCGCTACCCCGACGTGCAGATCGAACTGGAGCTCAACAACGGCTACCGGGATCTGTCCCGTGATGGCTTCGACCTGGCGATCCGCTCCGACGCGGCCCTTGATGAGCGCCTGGTAGCGCATCCGTTGCTGGCCTGGCATGAGCTGACCTGCGCCAGCCCGGCCTACCTCGAACACTACGGCGAACCCCTGACACCCCAGGGCCTTACGGCACACCGCTGCCTGCTCAACAGTCATTACAGCGGTCGGGAGGAATGGCTCTATCACCAGCAACACGAATTGTTGCGGGTGCGGGTATCGGGGCCGTTCGCCAGCAATCACTACAGCCTGCTGAAAAAAGCCGCCCTGGCCAGCGCCGGGATCGCCCGGTTGCCGTCCTATCTGTTGCATGAGGAATTGGCTGACGGGCGTTTGCGCTGGTTGCTCAGGGACTTTCAGACCCGTCGCATGCCGATGTACCTCGTGCATCCGTACCAGGGCGGTTTGCCCAAGCGCACCCAGGTGCTGGCCGATTATTTGATCGACTGGTTCAAGCGCAGTGGCGAGGCGCTGGATCGGCTTCAGCGATAGCAAGGCATCACACGAGCCCTTGTGGGAGCGAGCCTGCTCGCGATAGCGGTGAATCAGTCAACCACTGCGTTGACGCTGATATTGCTATCGCGAGCAGGCTCGCTCCCACAGGAGTCCCGACCTTGATCAGCGAGCGTAGTGCCTGGCGATCAGGTGGTCGATGGACAGTTTGCCCGGCCCGCGCGCCATCAAATAGAGCAGTACCGCCGCCCAGGTGCCATGGGTCGGATAGGCGTCGGGGTAGACGAACAGTTGAATGGTCAAGGTCATGCCCAGCAGGGCCAGGGCCGAGAAGCGTGTCGCCAGGCCAAACAGAATCAGGGTCGGGAACACGTGCTCGGCCACTGCCGCCAGATGCGCCGCCAGTTCTGGCGACAGCAGCGGCAAGGCGTATTCGCTTTTGAACAGGGGAATGGTCGAATCGGCCAGTCGCGGCACGCCGAGCTGGAAGGTGCCGTCGATCAGGTCGATGGCCAGGCCTTCGATTTTGGTCTGGCCGGATTTCCAGAACACCGCGGCTATGGAGAATCGTGCGACGAAGGCGATCAGGCTGTGAGGGATTTTATCCAGCCATTGGATGGCGCGAGTGATCAGGGCGTTCATGGCAATACCTGCTCAGGTAACAAATGGATGATGGCTCGGTGGCTGATGAGCTGCGCCAGGGTGTGCTCCAGTTCCAGATCGCTGTCGCGCCCGGTTGAGGCATCAATGGCCGCGGACAGGGACACACCTTGCAGCAGGTCCTGGATGAAATCGTGGGTACCGGGGCTGATCGCAAACACTTCCATCTCCAGGTCGTTGCGCAGTACCAGGGCGCATTGCGGTGAGAAGGGGTCGAACGGCACGACGGGCGCTTGTTGATGGGCCGCCCAGATCGCCACCACGGCGAAGGGTGATTGCAACAGGTGCAGTGACGGGTGAAGACCAACCCTCAGATGATCATGGGATGCGGGGGATGACAGCACTTGCATGACCTGGTGTGCGTCCATGGGCCGGGCGTCGGCGGCGTGCCAGGCTTGCACCTGCAAGCGCTCCAGTCGGGCGACATCCGCCAGGTACGGCACGCTGGCGGCGGGTTCGAAATGTTCGATGAACCCGGCAAAGTCGGCACCGTAGTCGCTCATCATCGGGCTTCGCGGCGCGGCGGACTGGACGTAGGTCCCGGCCATGGCGCGGAAAAAATCTTCACCCACCAGTTGCGCCACCACCGGGTAGTTGTCGGCCAGGGCGTTGATCAACGAGCTGAGCACGTTGTTGCGGTACACGGCGAACCGGCTCGCTGGATCGGCGCCCGTGGCGCAGGTCAAACCCTGCGGGCAAGCTTTGCGCGGGTCGAGCAGGGCAGCGGCGAATTCGCTGTAGCGGCTCATGGCCGGCCCCCTGCGGTGTTTAACAGTTGATCGGCTTGAGCGGCTTCGGCCAGCAGCACTCCCAATGCAGGGATGCGGTTGTCCCATTCGATCAGCGTGGCGACTGGCCCGGTCCGCGCCAGTACCGTGCGATACAAGCGCCAGACCTCGTTATCGATGGGCGCACCGTGGTCATCGATCAGCAAACGTTCACCCAGGTTGTCGGCGTCTTCGGCAAACCCGGCCAGATGAATTTCCCCGGTGGCCTGCAGAGGCAATGCGTCGAGGTAGGCCAAGGGATCACGGCAATGATTGATGCACGAAACGTAGACGTTGTTCACATCCAGCAGCAGTCCACAGCCGGTGCGACGGATGACTTCACTGATGAAGTCGGGCTCGTCGAGAGTTGAATCCTCGAACGCCAGATAAGTGGCCGGGTTTTCCAGTAGCAGCGTGCATTTGAGGCTGGACTGGACCTGATCGATGTGTTCGCAGACGCGCTTGAGCGTCGTTTCATCGTAGGCCAGGGGCAACAGGTCATTGAGGAACATCGGGCCATGGCTGGACCAGGCCAGGTGTTCGGAAAAAGACTGGGGCTGATAGCGTTCGATCAGTGCTGCCAGACGTTGCAGATGCGCATTGTCCAACGGACCCTCGCCACCGATCGACAGACCGACACCGTGCAGTGACAACGGATACTGTTCGCGTATCCGCCCCAGGAAGTGATGAAACGGCCCGCCGGCCACCATGTAGTTTTCCGCGTGCACTTCGAAGAAGCCCAGATCCGGTCGGGTCTGGAGCACTTCACGAAAATGCTCGGTCTTGAGCCCCAACCCTGCCCTTGGCGGTAGCCGGGTATCGGTGGCGAGGGAGGGGGCTTTCGACATGGAGATTGGCCTCAGGCAGATGCGATCAAGACTTGGCTTTGAACGCTTCGAGCTGGCCGAAACCAGTCGGGGAGGTTTTGCTTTCCATGGTGGTGCAGGTGCCTTTAGGGACCGATTTCCAGGCGTTGGCCTGATAGTCCATTTTCGCGGTGCCGGCACAGGTGGTGCCAGCGCCGGCGGCGCAGTCGTTCTGGCCTTTGAGGGCGACACCGAAGCATTTTTCCATGGTGTCGTCAGCGGCATGGACAGTCGAGACGCCTGTCATGCTCAAGGCGGAGCCAAGGGCCAGGGCCAGGGCGGCGGCGGACAGGGTGCGGGTCGAAGCAGTCATGATGATTCTCCAGTTTCAGGAAATGAACCGGCGTTAGCGCCGGTCTGCTGAACTAGAGAGGGTAGGTGGGAAAGTGTTACAGCGGCTGTAGATTTTTTTTGGTTATCCCCAAACCTGTGGCGAGGGAGCTTGCTCCCGCTGAGATCTGTAGGAGCTGGCGAAGCCTGCGATCTTTTGATCTTTCGCTTGGGACTCAAAAGTTCTGGGAAAGATCGCAGCCTCGTTTCACTCGACAGCTCCTACAAAAAAAAACGGCCCGAAGGCCGTTTTTTCATTGCGACAGGCTCAACCGCCCAGGTACGCCTCGCGTACTTTCGGGTCGGTCAGCAGCGCTTCGCCAGTGCCTTGCATCACCACCCGGCCGTTCTCCAGCACGTACGCCCGGTCAGCGATTTTCAGCGCCTGGTTGGCGTTCTGCTCCACCAGGAATACCGTCACACCATCCTTGCGCAGTTGTTCGATGATGTCGAAGATCTGCTGGATGATGATCGGCGCCAGGCCCAGGGAAGGTTCGTCGAGCAGCAGCAGCTTGGGCTTGCTCATCAGCGCACGACCGATGGCGAGCATTTGCTGTTCGCCACCGGACATGGTGCCGCCACGCTGACTAAAGCGTTCTTTGAGGCGTGGGAAAAGGTGCAGCACCTTGTCCATTTGCTCCTGAAAGTCGCCCTTGTCGGTGAAAAAACCGCCCATGGCGAGGTTTTCTTCCACGGTCAGCCGGGCAAATACCCGACGGCCCTCCGGCACCACGGCGATGCTCTTGCGCATGATCTGCGAAGAGTCCTGGCCCACCAGTTCCTCACCCATGTAGCGGATGCTGCCGCTGTGGGCCTGGGGCGAACCGCAGAGCGTCATCAGCAGGGTGGATTTGCCGGCACCGTTGGCACCGATCAGCGTCACGATTTCGCCCTGGCGGACTTCAACGTTGACGCTGTGCAGGGCCTGGATCTTGCCGTAGAAGGTGGAAACGTTTTCGAACTGCAGCATTTACGCTTCCCCCAGGTAGGCTTTGATCACTTCAGGATTGTCGCGGATCTGTTCCGGCGAACCGTCGGCCAGCGGCGTGCCCTGGTTGATCACGACGATATGGTCGGAAATGCTCATGACCAGCTTCATGTCGTGCTCGATCAGCAACACGGTGACATCGTGCTCCTCGCGCAGCACGCCGATCAGCGCTTTGAGGTCTTCGGTTTCCTTCGGGTTCAGGCCGGCGGCCGGTTCGTCGAGCATGAGGATCCGCGGACGGGTCATCATGCAGCGGGCGATTTCCAGGCGCCGTTGCTGACCGTAGGCCAGGGTTCCGGCGGTACGGTTGGCGAACTCCTTGAGGTTGACCTTCTCCAGCCAATACTCGGCGAACTCCATGGCCTCGCGTTCGCTCTTGCGGAACGCCGGGGTCTTGAACAGGCCGGCAAAGAAGTTGGTGTTCAGGTGACGGTGCTGGGCGATCAACAGGTTCTCGACCGCCGTCATGTCCTTGAACAGCCGCACGTTCTGGAAGGTGCGCACCACACCCTTGCGGGCGATGTGGTGACCCGGCAGGCCCTGGATCGGCTCGCCGTCCAGCAGGATGGTGCCGCCGGTAGGCTGATAGAAACCGGTCAGGCAGTTGAACACGGTGGTCTTGCCCGCGCCGTTCGGCCCGATCAGTGCAACGACCTGTTTCTCTTTCACGGTCAGGGCCACGCCGTTGACCGCCAGCAAGCCGCCGAAGCGCATGCTCAGATTTTCAACCTTGAGGATCTCGCGGCTCATTTGCGCAGCTCCATGTGTGGGCGTTGCATAGGCAGCAGACCTTGAGGACGCCAGATCATCATCAGCACCATCAAGGCGCCGAACATCAACATGCGGTATTCGCTGAATTCACGCATCATTTCAGGCAACAGGATCATCACGATCGCCGCCAGGATCACACCCAGCTGCGAGCCCATCCCGCCCAGCACCACGATGGCGAGGATGATCGCCGACTCGATGAAGGTGAAGGATTCCGGCGTCACCAGACCCTGACGGGCAGCAAAGAAGCTACCGGCAAAACCGGCGAAGGCGGCACCGAGGGTGAAGGCCGAAAGCTTGATCACGGTCGGGTTCAGACCCAGGGCACGGCAGGCGATTTCGTCTTCACGCAGCGCTTCCCACGCGCGCCCGATAGGCATGCGCAGCAGGCGGTTGATGACGAACAGCGCAGCCAGGGCCAGCAACAGCGCAACCAGGTAGAGGAAAATCACCTTGTTGATCGAGTTGTAGGGCAGTCCGAAGTACTCGTGGAAGGTCTGCAGGCCTTCAGCGGCTTTGCGTTCGAAGGTCAGGCCGAAGAACGTCGGCTTCTCGATGTTGCTGATGCCGTTCGGACCGCCGGTGATGTCGGTCAGGTTGCGCAGGAACAGACGGATGATCTCGCCGAAACCCAGGGTCACGATTGCCAGGTAGTCACCGCGCAAGCGCAGCACCGGGAAACCCAGCAGGAAACCGAAGGTGGCGGCCATCATCCCGGCGATGGGCAGGCAGATCCAGAAGCTCAAGCCGAAGTAGTGGGACAGCAGCGCGTAGCTGTAGGCGCCGACGGCATAGAAGCCGACGTAACCCAGGTCCAGCAACCCAGCCAGCCCTACCACGATGTTCAGGCCCAGGCCCAGCATCACGTAGATCAGGATCAGGGTGGCGATGTCCACCGCACCGCGAGAGCCGAAAAACGGCCAGACCAGTGCTACGACGATCAGGGCCAGGATGATCCAGCGCTGGGTCGTCGGCAGGGTCAGGAAGTTACTGGCCTTGGCCGGGACTATCGGCAGGCCGGGCGATGCCTTCCAGGCGGCGCTGATCTGCGTGCTGAACAGCACCCGCAGGAACATCAGCACCGAACACACGGCGATGGTCGCCAGGATGGCCGGGCTGGTGCCGTGCACTTCAAGGTCGATGCCGACGATGGTCAGTTTCAGGCCGAGTACCGGGTACGCGACCGCCCAGACCAACAGTGCGCTGAAGAGCGCCGATTTAAGATGTTTAGTCATACCTTCTCAACCTCCGGACGGCCCAGGATGCCGGTCGGCCGGAACAACAGCACCAGAACCAACAAGCCGAACGCCACGACGTCCTTGTATTGATCGCCGAAGATGTCGGCGCCAAAGGCTTCCGCCACGCCCAGCACCAGCCCGCCGAGCATGGCTCCGGGGATGCTGCCGATGCCGCCCAGTACCGCGGCGGTGAAGGCCTTCAGGCCCACGAGGAAACCGGCGTTGGGGTTGATCACACCGTATTGCATGCTCAACAGCACGGCGGCGATGGCCGCCAGGGCCGCGCCGATGACGAAGGTCAGGGCGATGATGTTGTTGGTGTTGATGCCCAGCAGGTTGGCCATCTTGATGTCCTCGGCACAGGCGCGACAGGCGCGGCCCAGACGGGAACGGGAGATGAACAGCGTCAGGCCGAGCATGGCGACCAGGGTCACCACGAACACCACGATTTGCATGTAGGAAATCAGCACTTCCTGTGCCCCCCCTGGCCCGAAGGTAAAGTTACCCGGAATCAGGTTGGGAATGGATTTGTCCTTGGAGTCTTGCGAAAGCAGAACCGTGTTCTGCAGGAAGATCGACATGCCGATGGCCGAAATCAGCGGGATCAGACGGTTGCTGCCGCGCAAGGGGCGATAGGCGATCCGTTCGATGCTGTAACCATAGGAACTGGTCACCACGATGCTCGCGATGAAAGCTGCGGTCATCAACAGCGGGACACTGTCGAGTCCCATCATGGCCAGCCCGGCGATGGCGATGAACGCCACGTAGGAGCCGATCATGTACACCTCGCCGTGGGCGAAGTTGATCATTCCAATGATGCCGTAAACCATCGTATAGCCGATGGCGATCAGGGCATACGTGCTGCCAACGGTCAGACCGTTAACCAGCTGCTGGAAGAAGTGATAGATGTCAGGCATTACAGCGCTCCTAAAAACCTGATACGCATTTCACTGGTGGAGTCATTTTCCCGCCCGGGCCCCGTGGATCTGCATCCACTTCGAGCACGAGGTTTGCCAGCGAACCGCTGATGACGGTTTTGAGATTTTCAGGTGGGGAGACTGGCGGATCACGCCAGCGCGGCCCAATACATTTAAAACAAAGCCCACGGCACGCCGTGGGCTTTATTGGCAGTCAGTCAGGCCAGGCCTTACTGAGGCGAAGCTTCGGTTTTAGGTTTGCCGAAATGCCACTGGTAAACCACAAACTTGAAGTCCTTCAGGTCGCCCTTGTCGTCAAAGCTCAGGTCACCGGTCGGGGTCTTGAAAGTACCGGCGTGGATGGCTTCAGCCACTTTTTCCGGGTCTTCGCTCTTGGCTTCGGTGATGGCCTGGGCAATCACTTGAACGGCCGAGTAGGACGGGAACACGAACGGACCGCTTGGGTCTTCCTTCTTGGCTTTGAACGCGTCAGCCAGGGCGATGTTGGCCGGATCCTGGTCGAAGGATTTCGGCAGGGTCACCAGCAGGCCTTCGGAAGCTTCCTTGGCGATCTGCGAGATCGAGTCGTTACCCACGCCTTCCGGGCCCATGAACTTGGCGTTCAGGCCTTTTTCCTGGGATTGACGCAGGATCAGACCCAGCTCCGGGTGGTAGCCGCCGTAGTAGACGAAGTCGACGTTGGCTTGCTTGAGCTTGGCGATCATCGAGGAGAAGTCTTTGTCGCCGGCGTTCACGCCTTCGAACACGGCGACTTTCACGCCTTTCTTCTCGAGGGTCGTTTTCACGGCACTGGCGATACCTTCGCCGTATTGCTGCTTGTCGTGCAGGACCGCAACGACTTTCGGCTTGACGTGGTCGGCAATGTAGTTGCCGGCGGCAGGGCCCTGGGCGCTGTCCAGGCCGATGGTGCGGAAGATCATCTTGTAGCCGCGAGCGGTGATGTCCGGGCTGGTAGCGGCCGGCGTGATCATGATCACGCCTTCGTCTTCGTAGATGTCCGAAGCCGGTTGGGTGGAGCTGGAGCACAGGTGGCCGACCACGAACTTGACGCCGTCGTTGACGACTTTGTTCGCCACAGCGACCGCTTGTTTTGGATCACAGGCGTCATCGTATTCAACGGCGACCAGTTGCTTGCCATTGACGCCGCCCTTGGCGTTGATCTGCTCGATGGCCATTTTGGAGCCACTGAATTGCATGTCGCCGTATTGGGCTACGGGGCCGGTTTTTGGGCCGGCGATACCGATCTTGATGGTGTCGGCGGCGAACGAATGGCTGGCAACCCCGGCCAGAACCATAGCGGCAAACAGTTTGGAAATCTGCTTAGTAGCCTTAGTCATAGTGCTCCACTCATGCTGTTGTAGTTTTTATAGTCCTGGCGCCGTAGCAGCAGAACCGGGTCAGATATCTTGGATATCCTCGCGGAAAATGCCCCCGGCAACTGTACCGGTACAGTGTAGAGCGCCGATTGTTGGCAAGGGAAGCTGGCGCTTGGGGGCAAAACCTGAGGGTGTCGCTTAATTGAAAGAAAAAGACAGAATGGCGGCGGGGTTTGTCCGGTGAAATCGGCAATCCTTGGCTTTCCTGCGCTTTTCAATCGGTGCTGCAAATTGCTACCGGGTTTTTCTGCCAGACCACCGACGTTATCATTCGCGCCGATTTCTTTTCCGGACAGGTCCCATGAATCAAGAACCTAGCACCCTCTATGCCAAACTGCTTGGTGAAACCGCACCTATTACCTGGAAAGAGCTGGAGCCGTTCTTCGCCAAGGGTGCCCTATTGTGGGTCGACCCGGCCCTGGATCTGATCGCCGCGGCCGAGGCCGTTGCCCAGGACGAAGGTACCAAAGTCGCCGCCTGGCTGGCTGCCGACCAACTGGCCAAGCTGTCTGAAACGCGGGCGCTGGACTTTTTCGAACGCGATCCGCAGCTATGGGCGGTGGTGGTTTCACCGTGGATTATGATCCAGGAAAGGGCGTCGATTTAATGCTCGCACCAAGTTGGTTCGTATTTTCTCCGGGTAAAAGTGTGTAGGTGAGTAGCGTGATGGCATCCTGCCGTGGTGAAACGCCACAGCGGAGGGTGACGTATACGTAACGGGAACAGTTTATTGGGCGGCCTTTGGGCTGCTTAATTGTTTCTGAATGTTGATTTTGTGTTTTGGTCAAGGCCGCCAATCGCGAGCAGGCTCGCTCCCACAGTGAACCGCGTTTCTTCAGAAAGAATGCGATTAATGTGGGAGCGAGCCTGCTCGCGATTGGCGCGACGCGGTCCTGCGCCTGCCTCAATAACTCTTGCCCGTATGGTTATTCAAAGAAATAACCTTGGTCTTGCCAATGCGGTGACGGTAGATCTCGCGCAGATACTTGATCGACTTCTTCACGCAGTCGCGGGACAGGCGGATGTCGTTGATCGAGACAAACTTGTCTTTGTCGCTGATCAGCTCGCGGTATTTCTTCTCGTACATCGGCTTGATCGCGTACCAGTTGGTGTCGAGGATCTTCGCCGGGTTTTCGAACTCGTTGAGCAGGTCGTCGATGCGCTCTTCGTCGAAGTCTTCATTGATGATGTAGTCCAGGATCGAGTTGTCCAGGGTGTCGTCGAAGCGATACGGGGTGCGGGCAAAGCAGCGTTTGATAAACGCCACGATCAGGGTCAGGAAGTCATCCGACAGGCAAGGACTCTTGGCGATCAGGGTGGTCAGCGACAGGTTGGCCGAGGCGCCGATCACCAACGCGTAACGCTTGAGGGTGGTGTTGGGGAACAGGCTGTTGAGGTGGGTCTTGAGCCGGTTCAGGTCCATGTAGGACAGCTTGTAGTCCTTGGGCAGCGAGACGATCGACACCACCGACGAGCAGTTCTTGAAAAAGTGCAGGTCATGCAGCGCGGCGGCGTCGTAGCCGGAGTTCTTGTACTGCTCCAGCGAGGCGCGGTAGCGTTTGGATTCGATCGGCAACAGGCTGATGCCTTCGATGGCCTGGGTGACTTTGTTGAAGTGCGGCAGGTCGATGGAGCGGAAGAACAGGTCGTCGATGTTCAGGCGCGGCGGCTCCTTCTCGAACACCTTGAACTTGTCGCCGCTGGGCGCTGGGGTTTCCGGAACGACGGACTCGGCGTAGGCGATCGCCACCGGGCCGGCCAGGCTCATGAACAGGTCGTTGGCGTCCAGGCGAATGGTTTCGCCAATGTCGATGCCGGCACGCCGGAAGTAATTCTGGTCGTAGTCGGTGGTCACCGCCTGGGCGGTCAGGATGTTGAAGATCTGCTGGGAGATGTACTGGTTGGCGTGCTTCTCCATGGCATTGACATCAATGTTCTGGATATTGCCGTCATCGCTCTCTTCGGCGTAGCGCATGATGTCGTTGGAGATCAGCATCATCGCATTCCAGGGGCGGATGCGGCCCATCACGCTGGCTTCGCTGCTGTCGTCGTTGGCGAAGTTGTACGAGAAATCCCATTCTTCCGACAGGTACTTGCACAGCAGGCGTCCGGCGTTGATGTGCAGCGCCTCGGACATTTCGCTGCGGTGATCGGAAATGTTCGGCAGTACGCAAATGCCGCTGGTGAAGATCGGTTCGAAGACGAAGGAATGACCGCTCTTGCTGTCGTGTTCGTCCATCGGCTTGGTGTCGAACGTCTTGTTCATGTACGAGTATTGCTGGGCCAGGCCGAACTCCGAGGCCATGCCCGAGCCGGTCCCGCCGCCGGCACTGAAGATCGAAAAGTACAGGCGCGACTGGTTGGCCTTGATGCCGCAGCTGTCGATCAGGTACGAGTGGATCATTTTCCAGTCGGGGCTGGAGAACCGCTGGGTGTCCTTGTTCAGGATGATCTTGGCCAGGTACTGCCCCAGGATCGGTGCGTTACCGGCGCCCCCGGCATGGACTTCCGACAGGTCCATGATTTTCATTTTGCTGTAGTCACGCAAAAAGCCGCTTTTTTCGCCTTTGCGCGAAAAACGGATGCGTCCGGCGATGTCCTTGTCCAGGTCGCCGAGCATCACCAGGGGTTCGACCAGAAACACCGGCTTGCTGGCTTTGCTGGTGCCCAGGCGCAAATTGTTACGGATCCACTGCGCCGGGCTGTAGCCCTTGTCGTTATAGCCTTTGTCCTCTGTGTTGAACTCGTTGAGGTAGAACTTGCGGGCGTTGTACACCAGCTCGGCTACGTCCAGGGCGATGTTGGAGCCACAGCGACCCAGGCCGATCAGGCATACGGACGGGAACTCCTGCTGATCGCGTTCGCTTTCGTCGTCCACCAGGTGCGGCGGGCGCGGGAACACGCTGTCACGCAGGCCGTCGAGGTTGTCGAGGATGCGGTCGGTATTGGTTTCGGTGAAATACAGATACTGCTGAGTCGCCAGGGGACGCGAGCTGCTCGATGGTTTCGAGGTTTCAGGGCCGTTTGCGGCCGGGCTCAGCGTCAGATCGGATACCGCAGTGGCTGTTTTTTTAGAAGTCATTGTGCGCCATATGCCTGAACTGGTCGGTTCGATGACCACTGTCATCGGACCGTCGCGGATGGGAGCTCGCGTCCTTGACGACGCGAAGGTCGGCCCAAGCGTTCAGGGGGCAGCCTGAGCAGCGCTCGGGAAAATCTTTTCCTGATAGATTGAGTCGGCCATCGCGGGATGATCTTTAATCGAGAAAAGGCAAAATGATGGCAATGTTTCCGGGAAATTGACCGTAGTCACGAAACACGACGCTTGCCATGGTCGTATATCAGCCATGCGAATGATTGGAGACAGCCTGGGCGCCGCTGTCTAGATTGCAGACTCCGGGTTCGGATGCCTCGCCGTGCCCCATAACAATAAAGAGACGGACCCATGCAGAACTCGACCCAAGCGGCGAATGCCTGGCGCATTCTGTTCCTGCTGTTCCTGGCCAACCTGTTCAACTTCTTTGACCGCACCATCCCGGCGATCATCATCGAGCCGATCCGTATGGAGTGGAGCCTCAGCGACTTCCAGATCGGCATCATCGGCACCGCCTTTACCATCGTCTATGCCATCGCCGGGCTGCCACTGGGGCGCCTGGCCGATACCGGTTCGCGCAGCAAGTTGATGGGTTGGGGGCTGGCGACCTGGAGCGGGCTGACGGCGGTCAATGGCTTGGTGGGCAGTTTCTGGGCGTTTCTGGTGGTGCGCATGGGCGTGGGGATCGGTGAAGCCAGTTACGCGCCAGCGGCCAACTCGCTGATCGGCGACCTGTTTCCGGCCCACCGTCGGGCGCGGGCCATGGGCATTTTCATGCTGGGCCTGCCGATCGGTCTGCTCCTGGCGTTCTTCACCATCGGGGCGATGGTCAAAGCCTTCGACAGCTGGCGCGCGCCGTTCTTTATCGCGGCGGTGCCGGGGCTGGTGCTGGCGGTGTTCATGTTTTTCATCAAGGAACCCAAGCGCGGCGCGGCGGAAACGGTGCAGATCTCCCAGGAAAAAATTGACAGGCCGATCCATCGGGTGCTGGCGATTCCTACTTTCCTGTGGCTGGTGCTGGCGGGCCTGTGTTTCAACTTCGCCACCTATGCCTGCAACTCGTTCCTGGTGCCAATGTTGCAGCGCTATTTCCTGATGCCGCTGCACGACGCGGCGGTTGCCACCGGGATCATGGTGGGCGTGACCGGGCTGTTCGGGTTGACCCTGGGCGGCTGGATTGCCGACAAGATTCATCAACGGGTGCCCAACGGACGCTTGCTGTTCGCCGCGTTCAGCCTGGTGATCTCCACGGCCACCACCGCGTGGGCGTTGTATGCCGGGCGGATTGAAATTGGTGTGTTCGTCGCGGTGTTCAGTGTCGGCTGGCTGTTTGCCTACACCTTTTATACGTGCGTGTACACGGCAATCCAGGACGTCGTCGAACCGCGTCTGCGGGCCACGGCGATGGCGTTGTTCTTTGCCGGGTTGTATCTGTTGGGTGGAGGCATGGGGCCGGTGGTGGTGGGTGGTTTGTCTGACTACTTTGCCCATGCGGCCATGGCCGCGGCCGGCGCCGCGCAAATGACCGAGGCGTTCAAGGCCATTGGTTTGCATGACGCGATGTTCCTGATCCCGGTGGCGCTGTTTCTGACCATGGTGTTCCTGTTCCTGGCGTCGCGCTGTTTTGTACGCGATGCCAAGCGGATGAAGGATGGGATGAGTGCGCAGGTGGTGCCGGAGGGTGTCGCGGCGACGGCTTGAAGAGACTTTGTGGCAACGATGCCTTTGTGGCGAGGGAGCTTGCTCCCGCTCGGTTGCGCAGCGACCGCAACATTTTTGGGGCCGCTTCGCAGCCCAGCGGGAGCAAGCTCCCTCGCCACAGAGGTGGTGTGTTACAGGTTACCCAAACTTCTCATCCCGCCCACGCAGCAAGCGATTGGGCATCGCCACCGCGGCCGCCAGCCCCAGCAACGACACCGCCGCGCTGATCAACAGCAAATGCCGGAATGTTGCCTGCAATGCCTGGCGCAAGAGCTCCTGCGCCTCGCCCGGGGCGGCGTTCAGACCGTCCAGCAAGACATTGCCGGAATGACCTTCACCCAACGGCGACGATCCGGCGAGTTGGGCAACGTTTGAATCCTGCAGCAAGGCCAGCAGCAACGCCGACATCAGCGCCACGCCCACGGCGCCGCCGAGGGAGCGGAACAGGTTGGTGGTGCTGGTGGCGACCCCGATGTCCTGCTGTTGCACCGAGTTTTGCGACCCCACCAGCGAAGTTGGGAACTGCATGCCGGAAGCGATGCCGCTGAGCAGCATGAACAGGCTACTGAGCCAGAACGCGTCGGGCGGGGTGAAGGCCATGCCGAGGATGGCGAACGGGAAGAGCAGGGCGCCGCAGAGGATCATCGGTTGGTAATGGCCGGTGATCGAGGTACGGCGTCCGGCAAAATACGCACCCATGGGCAGCCCCATCGCCAACGGCAACAGGTGCAACGCCGCGCTGTCGGCACCGGCGCCGGTCACGCTCTGGAAGCGCAACGGCACCAGCACCGTCAGGGAAATCGCCTGGAAGCTGGTGAAAAACACCGTGCACCAGCACAGCACCGCGCTGCGGTTGGCGAACAGGTGCATCGGCAGCAACGGTTCCCGCGCCCGACGCTCGTACCAGACGAACACCCCCAGGGCTATCCCCGCGCAACCCAGTAATCCCAGCACTTCACGGCTGTGCCAGGCATGGCCCTGGCCGACCTCGGTGATCCCCAGCAGCAACGCAGTCAGGCCAATGATCAACAACACGGTGCCCAGGTAATCGATGATCGGCGTGCGTTGCGGCACTGGTAGCCCCACCAGGGTGCGGCGAGCCACCCACCAGGCCGTGAGGCCCAGCGGCAGGTTGATCCAGAACACCCAGCGCCACGACAAGTATTCGGTCATGTAGCCACCGAGCACCGGCCCGGCCACGCTGGCCACCGCGTACATGCTGCTGAAATACCCTTGGTAGCGACCCCGCTCGCGTGGCGGGATGATGTCGCCGATGATCGCCTGGCTCACGGAGATCATCCCGCCGGCGCCGATGCCCTGGAATATGCGCGCCAGCACCAGTTGCTCCATGTTTTGCGCCAGCCCACAGAACAGTGAGGCCAGGGTGAACAGCCCCATGCCGAACAGCATCAACGGCCGCCGACCGTAGAGGTCACCGAGCTTGCCGTAGATCGGCACCGCCACGGTCATGGCGACCATGTAGCCGGAAATCACCCAGGCCAGCAGCCCGACATCACCCAATTGGGCGGAAATGGCCGGCATCGAGACGGCGACGATGGTCTGGTCCAGTGCGCCGAGAAAAATCGCCAGCATCAGGGCCACCAGCACACTACGGATGGCAGGCTGTGGGGCTTGGGAGGTATGGGCTTGAGTCAAGGCAGAACCTGCGGGCATCACGCCTGGTTGGCGAAGAGGACTGAGCCCGCAGTTTAAGTCGATAGCCGGCTATTCGATAGCCTCGTAAGGAAGTCCGACGTAGTTTTCCGCGATGGTTTTTCGACCCGCCTCGGAGTCGACGAAATATTCCAGCTCCGCTTCGCTGATGCGCTGGTTGAAGGCGTCGTCGTCGAAGCGGTGCAGCATGGAAGTCATCCACCAGGAAAAGCGCTCGGCTTTCCACACCCGTCGCAGGCAAATGGCCGAATATTTTTCCAGCAAGTCGGTACGGCCGTCGCGATAGACCTTGAGCAGAATGTTGAACAGCGTGCTGACGTCGCTGGCGGCCAGGTTCAGCCCCTTGGCGCCGGTGGGCGGAACGATGTGGGCCGCGTCACCGACCAGGAACATCCGTCCATACTGCATCGGCTCGACCACGAAGCTGCGCAGCGGCGCGATGCTCTTCTCGATGGAGGGACCTGTCACCAGTGCCTGGGCCAGGTCGGCTGGCAGGCGGTTTTTCAGTTCAGACCAGAAGCGCTCGTCCGGCCAATCGGCCACTTGCTCCTCGGCAGGCACTTGCAGGTAATAACGGGTGCGAGTCTTGGAGCGCATGCTGCACAGGGCAAAACCACGTTCGTGGCGGGCGTAGACCAGCTCCTCGTGCACCGGCGGGGTGTCGGCCAGGATGCCGAGCCAGCCAAACGGGTAGACCCGCTCGAAGACCTTGAGTTTTTCCGCCGGGATTGACTGGCGCGCCACACCATGGAAACCGTCGCAACCGGCAATGTAATCGCAGTCCAGGCGCCAGGTTTGCCCTTGGTGCTCGAAGGTTACGAAGGGGCTGTCGGTCTGCATGTCGTGGGGCTGGGCATTGCCGACCTGATAAAGCGTGCGGGCGCCGGCGGCCTCCCGGGCGGCCATCAGGTCGCGGGTGACTTCGGTCTGGCCGTAGATCATGACGTTTTTACCGCCAGTCAGGCCCTTTAGATCGATGTGCACCCGCCGACCGTTGAGTGCCAGCTCAAAGCCGTCATGGGGCAGCCCCTCGGCGTCCATGCGCTGGCCGACGCCGGCCTGGCGCAGCAATTGGGCCATGCCTTGCTCCAGCACACCGGCGCGGATGCGGCTCAGCACATAGTCCGGGGTCTGGCGTTCGAGGATCACCGTGTCAATTCCAGCGTTGTGCAGCAATTGGCCGAGCAGCAGCCCAGAGGGGCCGGCACCGATAATGGCAACTTGGGTCTTGAGGGTTTTCATTGTTGTTATGGCTCGCACGAAGCACACGACCAGGGTCGGTGTTGATTGGGGTGCTTGCATTTTTCGCTTGCGGACCTGTCAATTGAAGGGGAAAACTGAGCCGATACCTGTACTTTCTACCAATCGGTGCGATTATCGCCCGCAACCCAGGCCGATCCTCGTGATGAAAAAAACAGACCTGCCTTCAATCCCGGTATTCAAGCTCTACGGCGAAAGCCAGGATTGGCCGACTCCGGACCTGCTGCACTGTGAAACCATCTCCAAGCGCAGCCGAGAGCACCAATGGGAAATCAAACCCCATCGGCATGCCGATCTCTGCCAGTTGTTGTTTGTCTTCAAGGGCCAGGCGGAGTTGGAAATCGAAGGCCAGCGCACACAGCTCGACGAGCCGGCGGTGCAGATCCTGCCGCCGTTGTCGGTGCATGGCTTTCGTTTTTCCGAGGATGTGGACGGTTACGTGGTGACTCTGGCGGCACCGCTGGTGACGCACCTGCAATCGCAGTTGGGTCATTCGGTCAACGTGCTGGCCCAGGCTGAAAGCTACCCGGCCCTGGAAGATGCCGAATACCTCAATAGCCTGTTCAGCGCCCTGCAGGCTGAATATGGTGGGCATCAGCCGGCCCGGGAAATGCTGATGCATGCCTTGGTCAGCGTGATCATGGTCTGGGTCAGTCGTCAGGTGATGCAGCGGCGCACGCAGGCCCAGCGCCCACAACGCGCGCGGGAGTACCTCAACGGGTTCATTCAGTTGGTGGAAGAAACCTATCGCCAGCATGTCAAGGTCGAAGACCTGGCCCATCGTCTGGGCATCTCCGTGTCGCACCTCAACGGCACCTGTCGGGAATTGGCGGGGCAGCCGGCCCTGCAGATCATGCATGAGCGCCAGCTACTGGAAGCCAAGCGGCTGCTGACCTACACCGGCATGACGATCTACGAGATTTCCGAAATGCTCGGTTTTTCTGACCCGACCAATTTCACCCGGTTGTTTCGCCGACGGGTTGGCATCTCTCCCAAGGCATTCCGTGACCGGCTCAAGACCGATCAGCAGGACGACTGAACACGCCTCAGCGCAAAGCGTTCAGGGTCGCGCTATGGGGAATGCAGCGCTCCAGGTTGCAACTGGCGTGTTCACGGGGCAGTTGCCTGGCCTGTTCGACCCGATAGGCCGCCGTGCCATAGAGCGCCAGCGTGACGGTACAGGTGACAAAAATGGCGAGGCGTCTTCTTGTTTTGATGTTCATGGCGGTGACCTCTGAACGAATACCCTTGGGTACTACTTTCAGCATAGGTCAGCCATGGCGGGTTGCCAGCCAGGCAGTGAGCGTGTTTAACCCGATATTCAGAACACTGATAACCCTTGTGGGAGCGGGCTTGTGGGAGCAAGGCTTGCCCGCGATGCAAACACCTCGGTGTAGCTGATAGACCGAGGCGATACCATCGCGGGCAAGCCTTGCTCCCACAGGGCACGCACACGTAGAGGTGTTTTTGGCGTGGGTTATTCCAGATGCTCAGGTTTCATCGGATCGCCCGGCTTGATGTCCAGTTGCTTGCGCACGTCTTCGAACATTTTGTCGTAGTACTCGTGCATCGAGCCAATGCTGGCGCTCTTGGGCATGCCGTGTGTCTGAGCGATGCGCGTGGCATGGCGGGCGAAGTCGAAGGCCTGGTCCTTGGCCAGGAAAAAAGTTTCGTCCACGGATTTATCCTCGACCGTGCCGTGCAACCGGAACGACATGCCCTGGCCCTCCTTGGGGTCCTGCGCCAGCTCATAGTCGATACACAGGTTGTAGCTGAAATCATCCTTGTTCAGCGCGTGGCGCTCCATATGCAGGTGACCGGGTTCGAACATGGCCATAAGCGACTCTCCTTCGAAGGCGTGGGTGTAAGGCAGACCCTGGATCCGCCCCGCAAGTTTCCTGTTATCGATAGGCGATGCCGGGTGTTGCCGTGCTGATGCGCGTACCGGCGGTGCCCTGGACGATGGCCTCAATGTCTGAGAGTGATCCAATCACCGCGACCTTGCCAGTGTTGCGGGCAAATTCGCAGGCGGCCTGGACTTTCGGCCCCATCGAGCCGGCGGCAAAGCCCAGCCTGTCCATTTCATCGGGGTGAGCCTGGGCAATGGCTTTCTGGGTCGGCTTGCCGAAGTCGACGAACGCGGCGTTGACGTCCGTGGCGATCACCAGCAGATCGCTTTCCAGCTGTTCGGCCAGCAGCGCCGAGCACAAGTCTTTGTCGATCACCGCTTCCACGCCCTGGAGCTTACCGTCGGCGTCGTACATCGTCGGGATGCCACCACCGCCGGCGCAGATCACGATGCTGCCCTTTTCCAGCAGCCACTTGATCGGGCGGATTTCGAAGATGCGCTTGGGCCGCGGGCTGGCGACCACGCGGCGGAACTTGTCCCCGTCCGGGGCGATCGCCCAACCTTTTTCAGCCGCGAGTTTTTCCGCCTCAGCCTTTGTGTAGACCGGGCCAATGGGCTTGGTGGGGTTCTGGAAACCCGGGTCGTTGGCGTCCACTTCGACCTGGGTCAACAGCGTTGCGAACGGCACTTCGAAGTCCAGCAGGTTGCCCAGCTCCTGTTCGATGATGTAGCCAATCATGCCCTCGGTCTCGGCGCCGAGCACATCCAGCGGATACGGCGTGACCGAGGTGTAGGCCGCGGCCTGCAGCGACAGCAGGCCGACCTGGGGGCCATTGCCGTGGGCGATGACCAGCTCGTTGCCGGGGTGGATCTTGGCGATCTGTTCGGTCGCCGTGCGGATGTTGGTACGTTGGTTGTCGGCGGTCATGGGTTCACCCCGACGCAGGAGGGCGTTCCCGCCAAGGGCTACGACGATGCGCATGGTGCTGTCCTCTGACAGAGAAATAATGGACGACTCGGTCCCCTTGTGGGAGCGAGCCTGCTCGCGATGACGGCAGCACATCCAACATCAATGCAAGCTGATACTCCGCTATCGCGAGCAGGCTCGCTCCCACAGTGAAAAACACTTCAGCTGGGGGCGGCCGGTGTCAGATATCCGCCAGCGCCGACACCAGGATCGCCTTGATGGTGTGCATGCGGTTTTCCGCTTGCTCGAAGGCGATGTTGGCCGGGGATTCGAACACCTCCTCGGTCACTTCCACACCATTGGCCAGGTTCGGATAGCGCGCGGCGATGTCTTTGCCGACCTTGGTTTCGCTGTTATGGAACGCGGGCAAGCAATGCATGAATTTCACCCGAGGGTTGCCCGAGGCTTTCATCATTTGCGCGTTGACCTGATAGGGCAGCAGTTGTTCGATGCGCTCGTCCCATGCCTCGACCGGCTCGCCCATGGACACCCAGATGTCGGTGTGGATGAAGTCCACACCCTTGACGGCTTCCTTGGGGTCTTCGGTGATGGTGATGCGTGCGCCGCTTTCAGCGGCGAAGGCCTGGCACTGGTCGATGAAGTCCTGTTGCGGCCAGAGGGCTTTGGGTGCGCCGATGCGCACGTCCATGCCCAGTTTGGCGCCGATCATCAGCAGCGAGTTGCCCATGTTGTAGCGGGCGTCGCCCAGGTAGGCGTAGCTGATGTCATGCAGCGGCTTATCGCTGTGTTCGCGCATGGTCAGGGTGTCGGCGATCATTTGGGTGGGGTGGAATTCAGCGGTCAGGCCGTTGAACACCGGCACGCCGGCGAACTTGGCCAGTTCCTCGACGATCTCCTGTTCGAAGCCGCGATATTCGATGGCGTCGAACATCCGTCCCAGTACCCGGGCGGTGTCTTTCATGCTCTCTTTGTGGCCGATCTGCGAAGAGACGGGATCGATGTAGGTAACGTGGGCGCCCTGGTCATGGGCCGCGACTTCGAAGGCACAGCGGGTGCGGGTCGAGGTTTTCTCGAAGATCAGCGCGATGTTCTTGCCCTTGAGGTGTGGCCGCTCGGTGCCGGTGTATTTGGCACGCTTGAGGTCCCGTGACAGGTCCAGCAGATAATGCAGCTCGCGATTGGTGTGGTGCATCAAACTCAGCAGGCTGCGGTTGTGCATGTTGAAAGCCATGATGGATCTCCTCAGGTGGGGGTTATCCCCTGGGCGGCGTTGGATAAACACCAACCCAGGCTCAAAGGTCAGTAGTCGATCGGGTCGCGAATGATCGGGCAGGTCATGCAATGGCCGCCGCCACGGCCTCGGCCCAGCTCGCTGGCGCTGATGGTGATGACTTCCACGCCGGCCTTGCGCAGCAGGGTGTTGGTATAGGTATTGCGGTCGTAACCGATCACCACGCCCGGTTCCAGGGCCACCACGTTGTTGCCGTCATCCCATTGCTCGCGTTCGGCGGCGAAGCTGTTGCCGCCGGTTTCCACCACGCGCAGCGCTTTGAGGTTCAGGGCCTTGGCCACGGTGTCGAGGAAGTTGGTTTCTTCGCGACGAATGTCGATGCCGCCGGGTTTGCTTTCGTCAGGGCGCAGGGAGAAGGCGACGATCTGGCTCACCACTTCCGGGAAGATCGTCACCAGGTCGCGGTCGCAGAAACTGAACACGGTGTCCAGGTGCATGGCGGCGCGGGACTTGGGCAGGCCGGCGACGATCACGCGTTCCACGGCCTTGTGCTTGAACAGGTTCAGCGCCAGTTGGCCGATGGCCTGGCGCGACGAACGCTCGCCCATGCCGATCAGTACCACGCCGTTGCCAATCGGCATCACGTCGCCGCCTTCCAGCGTAGCGTTGCCGTGATCCTGGTCGGGGTCGCCGTACCAGACCTGGAAGTCGGCCTGGGTGAATTCGGGGTGGAATTTGTAGATGGCGCTGGCCAGCAGGGTTTCCTGGCGTCGCGCCGGCCAATACATCGGGTTCAAAGTGACGCCACCGTAGATCCAGCAGGTGGTGTCGCGGGTGAATTGAGTGTTGGGCAATGGCGGCAGGATGAAGCTGGAGTGACCGAGGAAGTCGCGGAACATCTGGATGGTCTTGCCACCGAAACTGTCCGGCAGATCATCGGCCGAGACGCCGCCGATCAGGAATTCGGCGATCTTGCGCGGCTCCAGGCTGCGCAGCCAGGAATCGACTTCATGCACCAGGCCAATGCCGACCGAGTTGGGGGTGATCTTGCGTTGCAGGATCCAGTCCAGGGCTTCGGGATTGGCAACGATATCGGTCAACAGGTTGTGCATTTCCAGCACATCGACGCCGCGCTCGCGCATTTTGGTGACGAAATCGAAATGGTCGCGCTTGGCCTGGTTGACCCACAGGACATCGTCGAACAGCAGTTCGTCGCAGTTGTTCGGGGTCAGCCGCTGATGGGCCAGGCCAGGGGAACACACCATGACTTTGCGCAGCTTGCCGGCTTCGGAATGAACGCCGTACTTCACTTTTTCCGTGGTCATTACAAAGATCCTCCAGATAAAACAATCAGTCAGTTACAAGGTCAGGAAGCCGTCGTAGAGCCCGTAGGCGGCCACCAGGGCGCCTGCGATCACTGCGGCGAAAATCAGCTTCTCGACGGAGGTGAAAACCGGTTTGCCCAACTCGCGCTTGGCCTTGGCGAACAGGATCGCGCCGGGGGCATAGAGCAGGGCGGACAGCAGCAGGTATTTGATCCCGCCGGCATACAACAGCCACACCGCGTAGATCAGGGCGATGGCGCCGATGATCAGGTCCTTGCGCCGCTCGGCCGCGAAGCCTTCGTAGGTCTCGCCGCGCACCGCCAGCAGCACCGCATAAGCCGCCGACCACAGGTACGGCACCAGGATCATCGAGGTGGCAAGGTAAATCAGTGACAGGTAAGTGCTGGCCGAGAACAGGGTGATGACCAGGAACAGCTGGACCATCGCGTTGGTCAGCCACAGGGCGTTGGCGGGTACGTGATTCACGTTTTCGCGGCGCAAGAACTCCGGCATGGTGTGGTCTTTGGCAGCGGCAAACATGATCTCGGCGCACAGCAGTACCCAGGACAGCAGGGCACCGAGCAGCGAGATGATCAGACCGACGCTGATCAGCACCGCGCCCCAGTGACCCACCACATGCTCGAGCACCGCAGCCATGGACGGATTCTGCAACTTGGCCAGTTCCGGTTGGGTCATGATGCCCAGGGACAGCACGTTCACCAGCACCAGAAACAGCAGCACGGTGATGAAACCGATCACCGTGGCCTTGCCGACATCCGTGCGTTTCTCGGCACGGGCGGAAAAGATGCTTGCCCCTTCAATGCCAATGAACACCCATACGGTGACCAGCATCATGTTGCGCACTTGATCCATCACGCTGCCCAGGTCCGGGTTCTTCAGGCCCCAGATGTCGGCGGTGAAGATATCGAGCCTGAAGGCGAACACCGCGATCAGCACGAACAGCAGCAGCGGCACCACCTTGGCGATGGTGGTCACCAGGTTGATGAACGCCGCTTCCCTGATGCCCCGCAGGACCAGGAAATGCACGGCCCAGAGCAGCACTGATGCACCGATCACCGCCGCGACGGTATTGCCTTCGCCGAAGATCGGGAAGAAATACCCCAAGGTGCTGAACAACAGGACGAAGTAACCGACGTTGCCCAGCCAGGCGCTGATCCAGTAACCCCAGGCCGACGAGAAGCCCATGTAGTCGCCGAACCCGGCCTTGGCGTAGGCATACACACCGCCGTCCAGATCAGGTTTGCGGTTGGCCAGGGTCTGGAATACGAAAGCCAGGGTCAGCATGCCGACGGCGGTTATCGCCCAACCGATCAGCACGGCACCGACATCGGCACTGGCGGCCATGTTTTGTGGCAAGGAAAAGATTCCCCCGCCAATCATCGAGCCGACCACCAGCGCGACAAGCGCACCCAATCGAAGTTTTGCGGGGGTATCAGACATTGTATGACTCCAATGCAGGAGAAGAGAGTTAGCAAAGCCTAAGTCGCTTTAAAGTTTCTCGAGCTGATCTGGATCAGTGCATGACGACATTCCATTGTTAATAAAGGAGTTGATAGCGTCCGTTGTCGTGGCGAAGTTCTATGAAAGGCTCGTTTCAGAGCCTCTGAGGTGGGGAAATAGGCAGGATTCATGCCCCGTAGGACACTTCACGCTAGTTGAATTCTGCGTCGGCGCAACTATTTTGTAGGCGGCTTTCATGACAAAAATAATCGGCTGCCCTGCCTTTTTTTATTTGTGTCTTGGGCCAGGGTCGCGTAATAAGCCCATGGACTTTAAACAGATGACGTTATTTAAAAACGTTATGTCGCTTTAGTTACTTAATTCAAAGGTGAGCCAGAAAATGCCGCAACCGGTTGAAAAACTGCGACTTGGCGCGCTCATCGCGCTGGTGGTGGGGTCGATGATCGGCGGCGGGATTTTTTCCCTGCCACAAAACATGGCCGCCCGCGCCGATGTGGGGGCGGTGCTGATCGGTTGGGGCATCACCGCTGTCGGCATGTTGACCCTGGCCTTCGTGTTCCAGACCCTGGCCAATCGAAAACCGGAGCTGGACTCGGGCGTTTACGCCTACGCCAAGGCGGGGTTTGGTGACTACATGGGGTTCTCGTCGGCCTGGGGCTACTGGATCAGTGCCTGGATGGGCAATGTGGGTTACTTCGTGCTGCTGTTCAGCACCCTGGGGTATTTTTTTCCGGTGTTCGGCCAGGGCAATACCCCGGTGGCTATCGCGTGTGCCTCGTTGCTGCTGTGGGCGGTGCATTTCCTGGTGCTGCGGGGGATCAAGGAGGCGGCGTTCATCAACCTGGTGACCACCGTGGCCAAGGTCGTGCCGCTGTTGATGTTCGTCGTCATCGCTGGCGTGGCGTTCGAGGCCGAGATTTTCACCCGCGATATCTGGGGCGTCATGAATCCGGATCTGGGCAGCGTGATGGACCAGGTACGGCACATGATGCTGGTCACTGTGTTCGTGTTCATCGGCATCGAAGGTGCCAGCGTGTACTCGGCGCGGGCGCAAAAACGCGCGGACGTGGGGCGGGCGACGGTCATCGGGTTCCTCGGGGTTCTGGCACTGCTGGTGCTGGTCAACGTGCTGTCTCTGGGGATCATGGCCCAACCGGAACTGGCCAGGCTGCAGAACCCATCCCTGGCCGGTGTACTGGAACACATTGTCGGGCCCTGGGGCGCCGTGCTGATCAGCCTGGGCCTGGTGGTGTCATTGCTCGGTGCGCTGCTGTCCTGGGCGCTGCTGTGCGCAGAAATCCTCTTTGCCACCGCCCGGGACAAGACCATGCCGGCGTTTCTGACCAAGGAAAACGCCAACCATGCGCCGGTCAACGCGCTGTGGCTGACCAATGGCATGATCCAGCTGTTTTTGTTGATCACCCTGTTTTCAGCAGGCACCTACACCAGCCTGATCTATCTCGCCTCGTCGATGATTCTGGTGCCGTATCTGTGGTCGGCGGCCTATGCGGTGCTGCTGTGCGCACGGGGAGAAACCTACGGCCAGGCCTCGGCACGGCGCATGAAAGACCTGTGTATTGGTGGCGTCGCCCTGTGTTACGCGGTGTGGCTGCTGTATGCCGGTGGGGTGAAATACCTGCTGTTGTCGGCGCTGTTGTATGCACCGGGGGTGATTTTGTTTGCCCAGGCCAAGCGTGAGCAGGGGTTGCGGTTGTTTACGCCGATGGAAAAGGGCGTCTTTGCGTGTGTGATGTCAGGGGCGGGCGTGGCGGCGTATGGGTTGTACAGCGGGTTTTTGGCGATTTGAAGCGAAGGTCATCTTTTTGAAGGAGTTGAGGGGGCTGTGGGAGCAAGGCTTGCTCCCACATAAATCCCCTCGCGACAACGGACGGTCGTCACCACCGGGCCCGATGCGCGCCCAATTCCGCCGCCGGCGAGGCCCATTGCAGCGGCGTCCCGGTGATTTTCAAGGGCACCTGCAGTCGATGGGCCGGGCCCCAGGGTGTCTGTTCGACGAGCAGTCCCTGATCGTTCTCGTCCTCGGCTCGCAACGCAATCCCGGCGCCCGCGCCACGTTCAATCAACAGCTTCGCCGTGCGCGCCAGTGACAAGCGTGCCGAGCCGCCCTGGCCGCTTGCCAACCGTCGGGACAGCAACACAATCGTGCTGGCGGCCATCAGGTATCCGGTGCCATGGTCCAGCGCCTGGACCGGCAGCGGGGTCGGCTTGTCTGTCTGTTTCCAGCCCATGCCGGCTTCGGCAATGCCGCTGCTCATCTGCACCAGGCTGTCGAAGCCGCGGCGGTTCTGCCAGGGGCCGCTCCAGCCGTAGGCGTTGAGGCTGACGTCGATCAGGCCAGGCGCTATTCGCTGGCGTTGTTCGGCACCGTAGCCCAAACGTTCCAGGGCGTCGGCGCGGTAGCCATGGAGCAGGATGTCGGTGTCTTTGAGCAGCGCCTCAAACGCAGCGCGGTCGTCGGGCTGATGCAAGTCGAGGCGGGCGCAGCGTTTGCCGAGGGTGACCTCCGGCACCACGCCGGGCTCGTTCCAGCTCGGTGGGTCGATGCGCAGGACGTCGGCTCCCAGGCCTGCGAGGAAACGGCTGGCGATGGGGCCTGCCAGTACGCGGGTCAGGTCAAGCACCTTGAGGCCCGCCAATGGCTGGGCCACGCTACCGAGCCAGGGGTTGGGCTGTTGAGCGGCGGTGGCGTCCAGATGAACCAGCGGCTCGGCATTCACCGCCATGCCCTGGGGATGAATCTGCCACGCCTGCCACGCGCGCATTTCGGCGGCACAACCACCGGCCTGGACCACCGCGTGTTCCAGTTCGGCTTTGTTCCAGCGCGCCACCTTGGTCGCCATGTCGGCGCGGTCGATGCACGCGCCCAAGACCTTTTCGGCGGCGAGGCGATGGTGAGGCGCATTGGTGTGCAGACGAATCCAACCGTCGGCGGTGGGGTAGTCGCCGGCCACCGGATCCCACATCGGCGGTACGCTCCAGCCGATGGGACGCAGGGAGGTGGAGAACCAGAACGAGGCCAGCCGTCGATCGACCTCCAGGCATGGCCGGCGGCCGGTTTGCTGGCAGATAAGTTCAGCGGTCGCCTGACCGGCCGTGGCGATGCTGGCGCAGGCCAGCTCCGTGACGGCGAACGCCGAGGGCAGAGCGCCCTTGTCGGTGAAGGGGATTGGCGTCGTGGGTAAGCCGAGTGCGGCTTGCATGGACGTGAGCAGATCTGTCATCGAAGGCCCTCCAAATCAGAGAGCGAGCATAGATCAAAAATCCGTAGGGGGCTGCTTCGCGGCCCAGCGGGAGCAAGCTCCCTCGCCACGGGAATGGCTATGGATATGCTCTGGGCGCGACCAGATCCACAGGTTGCTCAGGCCCATGCCGGCCAGGGCCAGATACACCGGCCAGCCATGGTCGAGCATCACCAGCATCAGCCCGGCGCAAAGCAGCATGCTGACGCTGGCCGCAACCTTGGCCCGGCGAGGGACGACTTTACCGTTGCGCCAGTTGCGCAGCATCGGCCCGAACAGCCGGTGGTTTTCCAGCCAGGCGCTCAGGCGCGGCGAACTGCGGGTCGCGGCCCAGGCGGCCAACAGAATGAACTCGGTCGTCGGCAGGCCGGGCACGACTATGGCGAGCAGGCCGATCGCCAGGCTTATGTAGGCGAGCAGGCCGAAGAGCAGTTGGGCGAGTTTCGTGGGGCGGCTCATCAGCGTTTTTCAGTCATGCACAACCTCTGTGGGAGCGAGCCTGCTCGCGATGGCGGTGTGTCAGACGACATCTGTAGCGAATGAACTTGCGTCTTCGCGAGCAGGCTCGCTCCCACAATGGAAAGTTCGGACACTTCAGGCCAACTCGGCCGCATAAGCCTGTTCCAACAACACCGTAAACCGATTGAAGGCATCCAGTGCGCCTTTGTCCGCTTCGGCTTCCTGCTGTTCAGTGAAGGCCAGGTTGTCGAGGCTGCGGATGAAGGTTTTCCAGCCTTCGGCGCGCCCGCCCGCAGGCTCTGCCAAGTGACGGGCGCCGAAGGTTTCGCTCAGGCCCAGGCCGACGGCGCGCTTGATCAAAAACGCCGCGCCGAGCTTGGAGCCTTCAGAGACAAACAGCCAGCCCAAGGCCTCGGCCAGGGTCGGATTGTTGACCGCGCCGGCCACGGGTGCGGGCACGTCGGTGTTCAGGTCCGCCAGGTCCGCTCTGGCCGCTTCCGCGCGGCAGCGCTGCGGCAGATCGGGGATCAATGCGCTCAGTTGCGCATCGTTGTACAACGCCACCAGTTCCGATTGGAACAGGTATTGGGCGACGACGAACCGGGCGAAGTTGGCCGGGGTTTCGAACGGGGCGTGGGCTTTGACCAGGGCGTCGAGCTTGCTATGGGGCTCATGGGTGATTTGGTTCAGGCGTTGGGAACGTAAAACGGGATGTTGTGTAGTCATGAAAAATTCCTTCGAATGAGCACATGGTGGCGAGGGGCTGTGGGAGCAAAGCTTGCTCGCGAACAGGCGCCTCCATTTCTGAAAGATCGCATCACGTTCATCGCGGGCAAGCCTTGCTCCCACATGACGCTCCTCGCCACAGGTATTTGTTTGGCCTGGCAACCTGGTCAGATGTCCCAAATCAGGTTGACTGCGAAGTTGCGCCCCGGCTGAGTCAGGCGATCGAGGTTGGCCGGGCTCAGCACCGCGGCTTCTCCCACGCTGTCGTAGCCACGCACGTCATCCCACAGCCAGTACTTCTTGTCGGTGAGGTTGTAGAGACCGCCGCTGACGGTGACGTCGTCGGTCACTTTGTAGAACCCGGTCAGGTCGAGGATGCCGAAGCCAGGGGTCTTGAACTGGCCGCTGACGCCATCGGGCGAGTTGAAGTTGCTGTCGTCGACGCGGTCTTTTTTCTTGACCAAGGTCCAGTTGAGCAAAGTGCCGAACCGGTCCTGCTCGTAACCCAGGCCGAACACGCCGGTCAGCGGGTTGACGCTGTTGATCGGCTCGCCGGTGTCGTTGTTGCGACCGTAGGCATAGGCCACAGAGCCTCGGGTGTACAGGCCTTGCGGTGCGCCGAACAGATCCAGGTTCAGGCGTCCCTTGACCTCGGCGCCCTTGATGGTGGCGTGCTTGATGTTGTTGCTCTGGAAGGTCAGCTCGTCGGCTCCGGGCGTGATCGCATCTTCATTGATGAAGTCGCGATACTTGTTGTAGAACACCGCCACATCGAACGAACCGGCTTCGAAACGGCCCCGCAGGCCAGTCTCATAGCTTTTGCTTTTTTCCGGTTCCAGATCGGGGTTGGGTGCCACGCTGTAGCCGGCGTCGGGATTGTCGAAGCGACCATACAGCGCCTTGGCGGTTGGCGTGCGGAAGCCTTCGGCGTACTGGCCGTACCAGGTGTACTGGTCGGTCAGGGCGTAGGTCAGGCCGAATTTGGGCGAGACGCGATGCCAGGTCTTGTTCTTGTCGCTGACCTCACCGCCGCCGGTGGGGTCCGCGGTGTTGAGGAATGCCTCGGTCAGGTGCGGCTTGAGCCGGGTGTAGTCGTAACGCAGGGCTGGCGTGAAAGTCCACCGATTCCAACTGATCTGATCCTGGGCGAACAGGCTGTAAGTGTTGATGGTCGGGTCCGGGAAATCACTGGCCTTTTCCAGTACGTCCCGGGTGCTGATGGCTCCGACGGCGGAGCAACCCACGCCGACGGCCAGGCAGACGCCATTGCCGCTGCGCGAGCCGGTGACTTTCTGTTGCTTGATCGTAGTGCCGTAGGTCAGCGCGTGATCGGTGTCGGCGAGGCTGAAGGCCTTGTCCAGTTGGGCGTCGAAAACCCACTGTTTTTCTTCGTAGAGGGTCTCTCGTGTGCGGAGCACCTGGCGGGTGATGGGAAAGTAGAACTCGGCGGTGCTCTGGTCGGTCTTGGCGATCTGGTGGTTCAGGCTCCACTTCACGTGGTCGGCCAGCAGGCTGTCGAGGACGAAGCTGTGCTCCAGGCCGAAGCGCTCGCGGCTGATGGTGTCGTTACCGGTGCGCCACTGGTACATGCCGCCGGGCAGCACAAAGTCAGGAATTGCCGGCTGGCCGTCGGAGTAGGGGCCGCCATAGGCGCTTTTCAAATCGGTGTCTCGGTCATCCTTGTACTTCTCGTAGACCAGGCCCAGGCGCGAGTCGTCGTTGTAGTTCCAGCCGAGCTTGGCCAGCACATTGTGGGTGCGCACGTCTTCCGGGTTGGCTGCGGTGCGGTCCAGGCCGGTGCCATTGTGATTGCCGTAGGATTGAGTTTCATGACCGTCGCGCTGGCTGTAATGCAACAGGCCGTCGAACTGCCCGCTGCGCCCGGCGACGGTGGCGGACTTGAGCCAGCTCTCGTCGGCGGAACTGTAGCCGGTCTTCAGGCGGGCGCCGACGTCTTTACCCGGTTTGATGATGTCGTCCGGATCAAGGGTGAAATAGCTGACGGCACCGCCGATGGCATTGCTGCCGTACAGCACCGAGGCCGGGCCGCGGAGGATCTCCACGCGCTTGACGATTTCCGGGTCCACGTAATTGCGCTGGGTTTTGGCGTACGGGCCGTTGAAGAAACTGTCGGGAATTTCCACGCCGTCGACCTGCGTCAGGACCCGGTTGCCGTCGATTCCGCGAATGTTGTAGCCGCTGATGCCGCCGCGCTGGCCTGCCCCACCGACTGAAACGCCGGGTTCATAGCGCACCAGATCCTTGAGGGTGTTGACGTTGTTGCGGTCCAGTTCCTGCCGGTCGTGGACGGAAACCGTGCTGGGCACGCTGGCGATGTCCTGTTCCTGGCGGGTGGCGCTGATGGTCACCTGTTGCAGGTTCACCACGCTGCCGGCGCTGCGCTTTTCCAGGACGATGCTGTTGTTGCCCAGTTTGCGGTAGCTCAGGTTGGTCCCCACCAACAGGCGCTCCAGGGCTTTTTCCGCCGGCAGCGAGCCGTTGACGCCGGGCGAGGCAACGCCTTCGGCCAGTTCTGCCGGCAAGCCGACCTGCCAGCCCGTGACGGCGGTGAACGCATTCAACGCTGAAACCAACGGTTGCTGGGCAATGGCAAAGGTGTAGTCACCGATGTTGCGCGCAGCCGGCTGCGCGGTGGTAGCGGCCAGTGCGGCCGGCGCGGTGCCGGCCATCAGGACGGCGGCGGTCAGCAACGATAGCGTGCAGGCAGGGGCAAGGGACCGGCGGGTAAGACGAGAGGACATCGATAGCGCTCCGTGTCGCATCTGTTATAGGTGCAGATGATGTCGCTAGATGCGAATCAATTGCATTGGCTATAACGAGACGGACCAGCGGAGCCTATCGAGTAAAAATAATTCTCATTTAGTTCAAGATCACCAGCGCCGGGAATTCCTGGAGACGGGCAGAGGTGATATGGGCCAAAGAGCGCACCACGTCCAGCGGCTGGTCGAGGCGGTAATTGCCGGTCACGGCGACCTGGGCCAACTGTTCGTTGTTGTTGATGATCCAGCCGGGGTAGTAGCGTCGCAGCTCGGCCAGCACCTGGCTCAACGGTCGGTTCTCGAACACCAGTCGCCCCTGCACCCACGCCAGATCGGTGCCGGCATCCATCTGTACAGGGCGGTCGAAGCCGTTGGGACCGATGCGGATGCTTTCCCCGGCCGACAACCTGATATGGGCGTCATAACGCGTGGCCCGCAAATCCACATCACCGCGCTGCACCTGCACTTGCGTCACGCCATCGAGGTAGCGCACCGCGAAGGAGGTGTCGCTGACGCTGGCGATAACCGGACCGGCGTCGATTTGCAGGGGCAGGTGGCGAGTGTCCGGGACTTCGAAAAACGCTTCGCCTTTGTACAACCGGGCCATGTGTCGTTGGTCGTTGAATGTGCTGGAAAAGGCCGAATCGGTGTTGAGCAGGACCTGGGAGCCATCCTCCAGTTGCAGGCGCTGGCGTTCACCGACCACGGTCAGGTGATCGGCCTGCAGACGCAGGGGCAGGTCGCTGAAGTTGAACAGGCCCAGAAACAGCACGGCAGCGGTGGCCAAGGGTTTCCAATGGGCGCGCAAGCGTGACAGTGCGCTGGCCTGGGGGCGGCTTTTGAGTTGCCGGGCGCTTTGCATCACTTGCGGGCCGTTCCAGATCGCCTGGGCCCGCTTGAATGCCTGGCCATGGCGCGGATCGGCCGCCAGCCAGGCCTGGAACTGCCGGGTCTGCTCCTCGCTGGGGTTGTCCAGCAGAATGAGCCAGTCCAGCGCCTGTTCCATGGCATGGGCGGTGTCCTGCGCCGCAGCGTGCTCAGGGGCACGGTGTTTGTCTGTCACGGTGGTTCCTCGCAGTGTCTTTTGCACGGCTATTTAGCGTCAGCGACCTAGCCTAGCAGGGCCGCAGGCCAGCGCAATCGGCGACGGCCTCTTAGAGAAAATCCTTACAGGCTCAGTCGCAACCAAGGCGTTCGGCCACGCCCACACAGATTGCCATGATCAGCTTCAGTTCCTTCTGCACGGTGCTCAGCGACACGTCCAGCCGCTTGGCGATGTCCTGATAGCTGTGACCATGCAGCCGGCTGAGGATAAAAATCTGTTGCTGTCGCGGGCTAAGCGCTTGCAGCCTGACATTGAGGCGTTCGAGCATTTGCTCGGCATGGGCCGCGTCTTCGGCGCTGCTTTGGGGGGCGATCACGTTGTGGATAACTTCTTGCGGCACGTCGTCCAGCAGGGTCCGGGACTGAATACGCCGCGCACGCAAGTGGTCCAGCGCCAGGTTGCGGGCGGTCTGGAAGACAAACGGCTCAAGATGCTCGACCGTGCGTTCAGCCAGTGCGCGGGTGACGCGCAGGTAGGTTTCCTGAAGCAGGTCTTCGGCGGTGCTGGGGTTGTTGACCATGCGCTGGAGGGTGCGCAGCAGTGGCGTACGCTGGGCAAGGAAGACGTGATGGAAGCGCGATTGACTCACGGTAGGGCCCGATTCGGTTTGACTAGATGATAATGCTTATCATCTACCGCGATGGTCAAGGCCTGATTTCATGTAGGAGCTGCCGCAGGCTGCGATCTTTTCCGGCTCAATTGAGTCGCAAGCGAAACATCAAGATCAAAAGATCGCAGCCTTCGGCAGCTCCTACGGTGCCGAACATTATTCGGCGTTACACAACGCCAGGCAGTTATCCAGCATGCGGTTGGAGAAGCCCCATTCGTTGTCATACCAGGCCAGTACCTTGAGCAGCTTGCCGCTGGCCTTGGTGTGGTTGGCGTCGAAAATCGACGACAGCGGGTTGTGGTTGAAATCGCTGGAGACCAGCGGCAGGGTGTTGTAACCGAGGATCTTCGAATGCTGGCTGGCCTGGCGCAGCAGTTCGTTGACTTCTTCGGCCGACGCTTCACGCTTGAGCTGCACGGTCAAATCCACCAGCGACACGTTGATCACCGGCACGCGCACGGCCATACCGGTCAGCTTGCCCGCCAGTTCCGGCAACACCAGGCCCACCGCCTCGGCGGCACCGGTCTTGCTGGGGATCATGTTCTGGGTGGCCGAACGGGCGCGGTATGGGTCGCTGTGATAGACGTCGGTCAGATTCTGGTCATTGGTGTAGGCATGGATCGTGGTCATCAGGCCGCTTTCGATGCCCAGTTCGCGGTGCAGCACCTGAGCCACCGGGGCCAGGCAGTTGGTGGTGCACGAAGCGTTGGAAATGATCTGGTGGGACTGGCGCAGGATGTCGTGGTTCACGCCATACACCACGGTGGCGTCGGCACCCTTGGCCGGGGCTGAAATGATCACCTTGCGGGCGCCGGCGCTGAGGTGGGCCGCGGCCTTGGCGCGGTCGGTGAACAAACCGGTGCATTCGAACACGACGTCGATTTTTTCGGCGGCCCAAGGCAGTTCGGCCGGGTTGCGGATAGCGCTGACCGAGATACGGTCGCCATTGACCGTCAGGCTTTCGTGATCGTGCTGCACGTCGGCATCGAAGGTGCCGTGAACCGTGTCGAACTTGAGCAGATGAGCATTGATTGCACTGTCGCCCAGATCGTTGATGGCGACGATCTGCAAGTCGCGACGATAACCTTGGGTATACAGTGCACGGAGGACGTTGCGGCCGATGCGGCCAAAACCATTGATTGCGATTCGAAGAGTCATTAACTGCGCCGCCGTCGATTTGTTGTTGGAATTACAAGATTATTCGCATAAAAATAGAAAACAAGCCTTTTTAGTGGCAATATTTTGTTTTATCTACAACGAGTGACCTGAATCAACTGGTCCGAATGGTCAAGAAATCCGCTGTCGCCCAATGCGTGGCGGGGTTTTGACCAGCATAGACAATCAGGTCGCCACACCCGTTAGCCTGGAGTTCTACACATGCATCCCCGCGTTCTTGAGGTCACCGAACGGCTTATCGCCCGCAGCCGCGCCACGCGTCAGGCTTACCTTGCATTGATCCGCGGTGCGGCCAGCGACGGACCGATGCGCGGCAAGCTGCAATGCGCCAACTTCGCCCACGGCGTGGCCGGTTGCGGCACCGAAGACAAGCATCACCTGCGGATGATGAACGCAGCCAACATCGCCATCGTGTCTTCCTACAACGACATGCTCTCGGCCCATCAGCCCTACGAAACCTTCCCGGAACAGATCAAGAAAGCCTTGCGCGAGATCGGCTCGGTTGGCCAGTTCGCCGGTGGCACGCCGGCCATGTGCGATGGCGTGACCCAAGGCGAGGCGGGGATGGAATTGAGCCTGCCGAGCCGTGAAGTGATCGCGCTGTCGACGGCGGTGGCGTTGTCCCACAACATGTTTGACGGCGCACTGATGCTCGGCATCTGCGACAAGATCGTGCCAGGCCTGATGATGGGCGCGCTGCGTTTCGGTCATTTGCCGACGATTTTCGTGCCAGGCGGACCTATGGTCTCGGGCATTTCCAACAAGCAGAAAGCCGATGTGCGTCAGCGTTATGCCGAGGGCAAGGCCACCCGCGAAGAGCTGCTGGAGTCGGAGATGAAGTCCTACCACAGCCCCGGTACCTGCACGTTCTACGGCACCGCCAACACCAACCAGTTGTTGATGGAAGTCATGGGCCTGCACTTGCCGGGGGCCTCGTTCGTCAACCCGAACACGCCGTTGCGTGATGCCCTGACCCGCGAAGCGGCGTTCCAGGTCACGCGCCTGACCAAGCAGAGCGGCAACTTCATGCCCATCGGCGAAATCGTTGATGAGCGCTCGCTGGTCAATTCCGTTGTCGCGCTGCACGCCACCGGCGGTTCCACCAATCACACCTTGCACATGCCGGCCATCGCCATGGCCGCCGGTATCCAACTGACCTGGCAGGACATGGCCGACCTCTCCGAGGTGGTGCCGACCCTGAGTCACGTCTATCCGAACGGCAAGGCCGACATCAACCATTTCCAGGCGGCGGGCGGCATGTCATTCCTGATCCGCGAGTTGCTGGAAGCCGGCTTGCTCCACGAAAACGTTAACACCGTGCTGGGCCACGGCCTGAGCCGCTACACCCAGGAACCGTTTCTCGAAGACGGCGAACTGGTATGGCGCGAAGGCCCGATCGAAAGCCTCGATGAAAACATCCTGCGTCCGGTGGCCCGCGCGTTCTCCGCCGAGGGCGGCTTGCGGGTGATGGAAGGCAACCTGGGGCGCGGCGTGATGAAAGTCTCGGCAGTGGCTCTGGAAAACCAGGTCGTCGAAGCCCCGGCCATGGTCTTCCAGGATCAACAGGACCTGGCCGATGCGTTCAAGGCCGGCCTGCTGGAAAAAGATTTTGTCGCGGTGATGCGCTTCCAGGGCCCGCGCTCCAATGGCATGCCGGAGCTGCACAAGATGACGCCGTTCCTCGGCGTATTGCAGGATCGCGGTTTCAAAGTGGCCTTGGTGACCGATGGGCGCATGTCTGGTGCGTCGGGGAAAATTCCGGCGGCGATCCACGTCAGCCCCGAAGCCTACGTCGGCGGCGCATTGGCCCGCGTGCAGGAGGGCGATATCATCCGCGTCGATGGCGTCAAAGGCACCTTGGAGTTGAAGGTGGACGCCGAGGAATTCGCCGCACGCACACCGGCCAAGGGCTTGTTGGGCAACAACATTGGCACCGGTCGCGAGCTGTTTGGTTTCATGCGCATGGCCTTCAGCTCGGCAGAGCAGGGCGCCAGCGCCTTCACTTCTGCCCTGGAGACGCTTAATTGAAACTGGCTTTGGTCGGTGACATCGGTGGGACCAACGCACGGTTCGCCTTGTGGAAGAACCACAACCTGGAAAATATCCAGGTGCTGGCGACCGCGGATTACGCCTGCCCCGAAGATGCCATCAAGGTTTACCTGAGCGGCGTGGGCCTGAAACCGGGCTCGATCGGTTCGGTGTGCCTGTCCGTGGCGGGGCCGGTCAGCGGCGATGAGTTTCGCTTCACCAACAATCACTGGCGCCTGAGCAATCTGGCCTTTTGCAAGACCCTTGAGGTCGAGAAGCTGTTGCTGGTCAATGACTTTTCGGCCATGGCCCTGGGCATGACGTGCTTGCGTCCCGATGAATACCGGGTGGTTTGCGAGGGCACGCCGGAACCGTTGCGTCCGGCGGTGGTGATCGGCCCTGGCACCGGGCTGGGTGTGGGTACGTTGCTGGATTTGGGCGGCGGTCGTTTCGCGGCATTGCCGGGGGAGGGCGGTCATGTCGACTTGCCCATGAGCAGCCCGCGGGAAACCCAGCTGTGGCAGCACATCTACAACGAGATCGGTCATGTCAGCGCCGAAACCGCCCTGAGCGGCAGCGGGTTGCCTCGGGTGTACCGCGCCATCTGCGCGGTGGATGGCCATACTCCGGTGCTCGACACGCCCGAGTCCATCACCGCCGCCGGCCTGGCCGGAGACCCCATTGCCCTGGAAGTGCTCGAGCAATTCTGCCGCTGGCTGGGGCGGGTGGCCGGTAACAATGTGCTGACGGTGGGTGGGCGTGGCGGTGTCTACATCGTCGGCGGGGTGGTCCCACGCTTCGCCGATTTTTTCCTTGAAAGCGGTTTCGCCCGCTGCTTCGCCGACAAGGGCTGCATGAGCGATTACTTCAAGGGCATCCCGGTCTGGCTGGTGACGGCGCCTTATTCCGGGCTGATGGGCGCGGGTGTGGCGTTGGAGCAGTCGAACCCGGTTTAGAGTTGAAATGTGCCCCCTGTGGGAGCGAGCCTGCTCGCGATAGCGGTGTATCAGCCAACATTCGTGGCGACTGAGACACTGCTATCGCGAGCAGGCTCGCTCCCACAGGGTTTGCAGTGTTTGTAGATTCCGTCCTTCAGGCATAATCCGCCCCAACCCAAACAACAAGGACGAGGCCCCGTGAGTTCAGTGAACAAATCGATTTTGTTGGTCGACGACGACCAGGAGATTCGCGAACTGCTGGACACTTACCTCAGCCGTGCGGGTTTTCAGGTGCGTACTACCCCTGATGGCGCCGGGTTTCGCCAGGCACTGAACGAAGCCCCCAGCGATCTGGTGATCCTTGACGTGATGCTGCCCGACGAGGACGGCTTCAGCCTTTGCCGCTGGGTTCGCCAGCACCCGCGCCAGGCCCATGTGCCGATCATCATGCTCACGGCCAGTTCCGACGAGGCCGACCGGGTCATCGGCCTGGAGCTGGGGGCCGACGATTACCTGGGCAAACCTTTCAGTCCGCGTGAACTCCAGGCGCGCATCAAGGCGCTGTTGCGTCGGGCGCAGTTTGGCCAGGAACGCGCCGGCGGCGAAGTGCTGGCCTTCGACGAGTGGCGGCTGGACATGGTCAGTCATCGGCTGTTCCACGCCGACGGCGAAGAAGTGATTCTTTCCGGCGCCGATTTCGCCTTGCTCAAGCTGTTTCTTGACCATCCCCAGGAAATCCTCGACCGCGACACCATTGGCAACGCCACTCGCGGTCGCGAGTTGATGCCCTTGGATCGAATCGTCGACATGGCCGTCAGTCGCTTGCGCCAGCGTCTGCGTGACACCGACAAGCCACCACGGTTGATCCGCACGGTGCGCGGCAGTGGTTATCAACTGGCGGCCAGTGTGGTTGCCAGCAATGGTCATTGATTGGATCAAGAAAATAGCCCGACGGGTGCCGGTGCCGCGTTCGTTGCTTGGAAGAATGCTGCTGTTGACCCTGCTGGTGGTGCTGTTCGCCCAGACCCTGTCCAGCTTGATCTGGGTCTCGCAACTGCGCGCCACCCAGCTCGAAGGGCTGGTCACCAGCGCCCGTAGCCTGGCCCATTCGATGACCGCCAGTGTCAGCTATCTGCGCTCGTTGCCGGTGGCTTACCGGCCATTGGTGCTGGATCAATTGCGCAGCATGGGCGGCACGCGGTTTGTCGTCACGCTCAACGACAAACCCCTGGGCATGGACGTGCTGCCGGTTACGCCGCGCAAGCTGGCGGTGCTCAAGGCGGTGGACGATGTACTGCGCAAATCCCTGGGCAAGGATGCCGACATCTCGGTGAAGTTTGTCAGCCCCGAAGATCTGCGGATTTTCAACGGCGGCCTGAAGCTTGATGAATTGCCGCGCTCTTGGGCCCATTACGCCTTGACCCTGGAACCGGTGAACCCGCCGGTGCTGGTCACGCAAATCCAGATGGCGCCGGGCGAATGGCTGTACATCGCTTCGCTGCTGCCCGAACCCTACACCAGCCTTGAAGAACAGGACCTGCCGGCGCAGCAGGTTGGCTTTATCGTGCTGACCAGCAGCCTGTTGTTGCTGTTCATCGGTTTGCTGGTGCATTGGCAGAGCCGGCCCCTCAAACGCCTGGCCCGGGCGGCACGCGACATGTCCCTGGGCGCCGAAGTGGAACCGGTGGCCGAAGGCGGTGGCAGCGAAGTGGTGGAAGTGGGCAGGGCATTCAACGCCATGCGTGAGCGCATCAGCCGTTACCTGACCGAACGCAGCCAATTGTTCAGCGCGATTTCCCATGACCTGCGCACGCCGATCACCCGCCTGCGGCTGCGGGTCGAACTGCTGGAAGACGAAAACCTGCAAGCCAAGTTCGGCCGCGATCTGGACGAACTGGAGTTGTTGGTCAAAGGCGCGTTGCAATGCGTCAAGGACACCGATATTCACGAAAACATCGAGCCGGTGGACCTCAACCATGTACTCGACTGCCTGGTCGAACCGTATCTGGCGCCCAACGGCAACGGTCGGGTGACCCAGGATGGTCGCGCGTTGGCGCCGTATCCCGGCAAGCCGCTGGCCCTCAAACGCTGCATCGGCAACCTGATCGACAACGCGCTGAAGTACGGGCAGAACGCCCACCTGCACATCGATGACGATGACACCGCGTTCATCCTGCACGTCGACGACGAGGGACCGGGTGTGCCGGAGCAACGCCTGGAGCAAGTCTTCGAACCGCACTTTCGCCTGGCCGGGCAGCAGCAAGGATACGGCCTGGGCCTGGGTATCGCCCGCAACATCGCCCATAGCCATGGTGGCGAAGTGAGCCTGCAAAACCTGCGTGAAGGGGGGTTGCGGGTGACGTTGCAGTTGCCTCGCAGTGTCGATTAGTCAGACCGCGTTATCGTTCTTCGCGAGCAGGCTCGCTCCCACAGGGTTCGGTGGCGACCACAAAAATTGTTTATTCCCTGGCGCCAATGTGGGAGCGAGCCTGCTCGCGATGACGCCGTCTGGTTCAGCACATCTCTCAAGTGAATGTCACAAGTCGGTGACATAACTCGCCCCTTTCGTTACCTGCCGGCCGCCATCCCTTGTTTAGACTCCCTGCGTCAAAACAACAAAAAAAGGTACTCCCATGGACACCTTCCAACCGGCCTTCAGTAGTTGGCTGAACGCACCTGCCCACCAGCAATGGCTTGCCGCCGAAGGCTTGCGCCTGCTGGCGTTCGCCAAAGCCGCGAAGCTGCCGGACGGCTTTGGCAATCTGGACGACCAGGGCCGCCTGCCGGACGATGCCCGGGCTGAAACCATGAACACCGCGCGCATGACCCATAGCTTTGCCATGGCTCATATCCAGGGGCTGCCCGGTTTCGCCGAACTGGTGGACCACGGTGTCCAGGCCCTCAGCGGCCCTCTGCGGGACGCCGAGCACGGCGGCTGGTTCGCCACGGCGCAACCCCATGAGAGCGACACCGGCAAGGCCGCCTACCTGCACGCATTTGTCGCCTTGGCGGCCAGTTCCGCGGTGGTGGCCCAACGTCCTGGCGCCCAGGCGCTGCTGGATGAAGCCGTGCGGGTGATCGATGCGCACTTCTGGAGCGAAGAGGAGGGCGCCCTGCGCGAGTCCTTCAACCGCGACTGGAGCGGCGAGGAAGCCTATCGCGGCGCCAACAGCAACATGCACGCCACCGAAGCGTTCCTGGCGCTGGCCGATGCCACGGACGAGCCCCGCTGGCTGGTCCGCGCGCTGCGTATCGTTGAGCGGGTCATCCACGGCCACGCCGCCGCCAATGACTACCTGGTGGTGGAACATTTCGATCGCCACTGGCAGCCGCTTCGCGAGTACAACCACGACAACCCCGCCGACGGTTTTCGCCCTTACGGCACCACGCCCGGCCACGGTTTCGAATGGGCGCGGCTGCTGTTGCACCTAGAAGCCGCGCGGGTGCAGATTGGCATGTTGACGCCCGGCTGGCTGGCCCAGGATGCGCAAAAACTCTTTGACCAGAACTGCCGTCACGGTTGGGAGGTCGATGGCGCGCCAGGCATTGTCTACACCCTGGACTGGGACAATCGCGCGGTGGTTCGTCATCGCCTGCATTGGGTGCATGCCGAAGCAGCGGCCGCCGCCAGCGCCTTGCTCAAACGCACCGACGAGGCGCAATACGAAGTCTGGTACCGGCGGTTCTGGGAGTTCTGTGACAAACATTTCATCGACCGTTGCAACGGTAGTTGGCACCACGAACTCGATCCGCAGAACCGCCCCAGCGCCGACATCTGGCCGGGCAAACCGGACTTGTATCACGCCTGGCAGGCGGTGCTGATCCCGCGTTTGCCCCTCGCCCCCAGCATGGCGACGGCGTTGGCGAAACTCTCCAGCCCCGCGCCTGTGTAACCATGCCGTGACATTTACGCGTCCCTTCGTTACCTGCCAAGGGATTTCCCCTGTTTAGAATCCATGCAGCGCAAGCATCAGACTTGCATGCATAACAACAAGAAAGGTACTTCCTAGATGAATGCGATTTCTCGCCTCGCTACTGTCATTTCTCTTGCTTCCCTGCTTCCCGTCGCAGCATTCCCTGTCAGCGCCCTTGCCGCCGAATCCAAAGGCAGCGTCGAAGTCGTTCACTGGTGGACGTCCGGTGGCGAAAAAGCCGCAGTCGATGTGCTCAAGGCCCAGGTCGAGAAAGACGGTTTTACCTGGAAGGATGGCGCTGTTGCCGGGGGTGGCGGTTCCACGGCCATGACCGTGCTCAAGAGCCGCGCCGTGGCCGGTAACCCTCCGGGTGTGGCCCAGATCAAAGGCCCGGACATCCAGGAGTGGGCGTCCACCGGGCTGCTCGACACCGACGTCCTGAAAGACGTGGCCAAAGCAGAGAAGTGGGACAGCCTGCTCGACAAGAAAGTCTCCGATACCGTGAAGTACGAAGGTGATTACGTCGCCGTGCCGGTGAACATCCACCGCGTCAACTGGCTGTGGATCAACCCCGAAGTCTTCAAGAAAGCCGGCATCACCAAGAACCCGACCACCCTCGAAGAATTCTACGCCGCCGGCGACAAGCTCAAGGCAGCAGGCTTCATTGCGCTGGCCCACGGCGGCCAGCCTTGGCAGGACAGCACCGTGTTCGAAGCCGTGGTGCTCTCAGTCATGGGGGCCAAAGGCTACAAGGATGCCCTGGTCGATCTGAAACCTGGCGCGCTTACCGGCAAGGATATGGTCAAGGCACTGACCGAGTTGAAGAGAGTCGCGACCTACATGGACGTCGACGGCAAGGGGCAGGACTGGAACCTGGAAGCGGCCAAGGTCATCAACGGCAAGGCCGGCATGCAGATCATGGGTGACTGGGCCAAGAGCGAGTGGACCGCCGCCAAGAAAGTCGCCGGCAAGGACTACGAGTGCGTAGCGTTCCCGGGCACCGACAAGGCCTTCACCTACAACATCGACTCCCTGGCGGTGTTCAAGCAGAAAGACGAAGGCACCGCGGCCGGCCAGCAGGATATCGCCAAGGTCGTGCTGGGTGAGAACTTCCAGAAAGTCTTCAGCATCAACAAGGGTTCGATTCCGGTGCGCAACGACATGCTGGCCGACATGGGCAAATACGGTTTCGATTCCTGCGCCCAGACCGCGGCCAAGGACTTCCTGGCGGACGCCAAGTCCGGCGGCCTGCAGCCAAGCATGGCGCACAACATGGCGACGACGCTGGCGGTACAGGGCGCGTTCTTTGACGTGGTGACCAACTACATCAACGACCCGAAAGCCGATCCTGCCGATGCTGCCATGAAACTTGGCGCAGCAGTGCAGTCGGCCAAGTAACCGTTAGCACCGCGCCCCCCTGTGGGAGCGAGTCTGTGGGAGCAAGCTCAGCTCCCACACAGGCTCGCTCCCACAAGGGATGCGAGTAGTCTTTTTTCTCAAGTACTGGATTTCCCCATGAGTTCTGTTGCTGTGTTCAGCAAGGCCTCGCCGTTCGATGCATTGCAGCGCTGGCTACCAAAACTGGTGCTGGCGCCGAGCATGTTCATCGTGCTGGTGGGCTTCTACGGTTACATCTTGTGGACGTTTGTTCTGTCGTTCACCACCTCGACCTTTCTGCCCAATTACAAGTGGGCCGGCCTGGCGCAGTACGCACGGCTGTGGGACAACGACCGCTGGTGGGTGGCGAGCAAGAACCTGGCAGTCTTCGGTGGCATGTTCATCGGCATCACCCTGGTGATCGGTGTACTGCTGGCGGTGTTTCTTGACCAGCGCATTCGTCGCGAGGGTTTCATCCGCACCATTTACCTGTACCCGATGGCGCTCTCGATGATCGTCACCGGTACGGCCTGGAAGTGGTTGCTTAACCCGGGCATGGGCCTGGACAAATTGTTGCGTGACTGGGGCTGGGAAGGCTTCCGCCTGGACTGGCTGATCGACCCGGACCGTGTGGTGTATTGCCTGGTGATCGCTGCGGTATGGCAGGCCTCGGGCTTCATCATGGCGATGTTCCTGGCCGGCCTGCGCGGTGTTGATCAATCGATCATCCGCGCCGCGCAGATCGATGGCGCGAGCATGCCGCGCATCTACTGGAAAGTGGTGCTGCCGAGCCTGCGTCCGGTGTTCTTCAGCGCCGTAATGATCCTGGCGCACATCGCGATCAAGAGCTTTGACCTGGTGGCGGCAATGACGGCCGGCGGCCCGGGTTACTCCTCTGACCTACCCGCCATGTTCATGTACTCCTTCACCTTCAGTCGCGGCCAGATGGGCATGGGCTCGGCCAGTGCGATTCTGATGCTCGGTGCGATTCTCGCAATCATCGTGCCTTACCTGTACTCCGAGCTGAGGACCAAGCGCCATGACTAGTCTCGCTGCCAAACCTGCCATCAGCCTGAGTCGCATCGCGATCTACGCGGTACTGATCCTTGCCGTATTGCTTTACCTGGTGCCGTTGGTGGTCATGCTGTTGACCAGCTTCAAGACACCGGAAGACATCAGCACCGGCAACCTGCTGAGCTGGCCGACCGTGGTCACCGGCATCGGTTGGGTCAAGGCCTGGGCCACGGTTGACGGGTACTTCTGGAACTCGATCAAGATCACCGTCCCCGCGGTGCTGATCTCCACCGCGATCGGTGCATTGAACGGCTACGTGTTGTCGATGTGGCGCTTTCGCGGTTCGCAGTTGTTCTTCGGCCTGTTGTTGTTCGGATGCTTCCTGCCATTCCAGACCGTCCTGCTGCCGGCTTCCTTCACGCTCGGCAAGATGGGCCTGGCCAGTACCACCACGGGCCTGGTGTTCATCCATGTGGTCTACGGCCTGGCGTTCACCACGCTGTTCTTCCGTAACTACTACGTGAGCATTCCCGATGCGCTGGTGAAAGCGGCGCGACTGGATGGTGCGGGTTTCTTCACCATTTTCCGGCGGATCATCCTGCCGATGTCCACCCCGATCATCATGGTCTGCCTGATCTGGCAGTTCACTCAGATCTGGAACGACTTCCTGTTTGGCGTGGTGTTCTCCAGCGGCGATTCGCAGCCCATCACGGTGGCGCTGAACAACTTGGTCAACACCAGTACCGGGGCCAAGGAATACAACGTTGATATGGCGGCGGCGATGATCGCCGGGCTGCCGACCCTGCTGGTCTATGTGGTGGCAGGCAAGTATTTCGTGCGCGGTCTGACGGCCGGCGCAGTCAAGGGGTAATCATGGCAACGCTCGAACTTCGCAATGTAAACAAGACCTATGGTGCCGGTCTGCCGGACACCCTGAAGAACATCGAGTTGTCGATCAAGGACGGTGAGTTCCTGATCCTCGTCGGCCCTTCGGGCTGCGGCAAGTCGACGCTCATGAACTGCATCGCCGGCCTTGAAACCATTACCGGCGGCGCGATCATGATCGGTGACCAGGACGTCAGCGGCATGAGCCCCAAGGATCGCGACATCGCCATGGTGTTCCAGTCCTACGCGCTGTACCCGACCATGAGCGTGCGTGAGAACATCGAGTTCGGTCTGAAGATTCGCAAGATGAATCAGTCGGCCATCGATGAGGAAGTCACTCGCGTGGCCAAGCTGCTCCAGATCGAGCACCTGCTCAACCGCAAGCCCGGCCAGCTTTCCGGTGGCCAGCAACAGCGCGTGGCCATGGGCCGGGCGCTGGCGCGGCGGCCGAAGATCTACCTGTTCGACGAACCGCTGTCCAACCTCGACGCCAAGCTGCGGGTCGAGATGCGCACCGAAATGAAACTGATGCACCAGCGCCTGAAGACCACCACGGTCTACGTGACTCACGACCAGATCGAAGCCATGACGCTGGGCGACAAAGTGGCGGTGATGAAGGACGGCATCATCCAGCAGTTCGGCACGCCGAAAGACATCTATACCAACCCGGCCAACCTGTTCGTGGCGAGCTTCATCGGTTCGCCACCGATGAACTTCATCCCCCTGCGCCTGCAACGCAAGGACGGTCGCCTGCTGGCATTGCTCGACAGTGGCCAGGCCCGTTGCGAGCTGCCGATGGGCATGCAGGATGCGGGTCTGGAAGACCGTGAGGTGATCCTTGGCCTGCGCCCGGAACAGATCATGCTGGCGGGCAACGAGCCCAATGGTTTGCCCACCATTCGCGCCGAAGTCCAGGTCACCGAACCCACCGGGCCGGACACGCTGGTGTTCGTCAACCTGAACGACACCAAGGTTTGCTGCCGCCTGGCGCCGGACGTGGCGCCGCAGGTGGGGGAGACCCTGACGCTGCAGTTCGATCCCTCGAAAGTGCTGCTGTTCGATGCCAAGTCCGGCGAACGCCTGGGCGTGGCCGGCCAGGCACCGGCCGATACCCGAGCCGCCAACGTCGCGCAATTCAAAGGACGGTGAAGAACAAATGTGGGAGCGGGCTTGTGGGAGCTGAGCTTGCTCGCGATGAACGATAACGCGGTCATTTGAAAGACCGAGGTGCTTTCATCGCGAGCAAGCTCAGCTCCCACACAAGCCCGCTCCCACAAGGGGTATGCGGTGAGTGGGGGACCACTCACCGCAATCGTTGTAAACCGCGTTAGATAAAAACAGTTAATAACAATAAAGACGAGGATGTAGGGATGAAGAAGAACAACAACGCCCAGCGTGTCTGCCAATTGTCCGCTGTTGCGGCGATGATGCTGGCCGGTAGTGCGCATGCGGCCGAGGCTTTCAGCGCCGATTCGCAGTGGATGACGGGCGACTGGGGTGGCGAGCGGACCAGGCTGATCGAGCAAGGTATCGATATCAAGGCTGATTTTGTTGGTGAGATGGGGGCCAACCTCGACGGCGGTTACAACGATGACAAGACTGCGCGTTGGTCCCAGCAGTTTGGCTTGGGCGTAGCGCTGGACCTGGAGAAACTGGCGGGTTGGGGTGATACCACGGCCAAGATTCAATTCACTCGCCGGGACGGTCGCAACATCTCCAACGACCGTATCGGTGATCCACGTGCCGGCACCCTCAGCTCTTCCCAGGAAGTCTGGGGCCGTGGGCAAACCACCCGTCTGACCCAGCTGTGGATCAAGCAGCAGTATTTCGACAGTAAGCTGGATGTCAAAGCCGGTTATTACGGGGTCGGTGAAGATTTCAACAGTTTCCCGTGCGAGTTCCAGAACCTGGCGTTCTGCGGTTCGCAAGCCGGTAACTGGGCAACCGGCATCTGGTACAACTGGCCGATCATGCAGGCGGCGATTCGCGTCAAGTACAACCTCACGCCGGAACTCTATGCGCAGATCGGTGCTTACAACCAGAACCCTTCGCAACTGGAAAACGGCAACCGCTACAAGCTTAGCGGCAGTGGCACCCAGGGCACGCTCATTCCGGTCGAGTTGGTCTGGTCGCCCAAGCTCAATAGCCTGCCAGGCGAGTACCGTATCGGTTACTACAAAAGTACGGCCAAGGCTGATGACGTCCGCGAAGATGACAATGGCCAGGATGCCGCGACAACCGGTAACGCCTACCGCAGCCACAGCAGCAAGGATGGCTACTGGTTCGTGGTGCAGCAACAGCTCACCAGCCACAATGGCGACGCCTCGCGCGGTCTGAACATTGCGGCCAACGCCACCTTCCATGACAAGGAAACCAACGTCGTCGACAACTACCAGTCGCTGATGTTCGTGTACAAGGGGCCGTTCAATGCGCGTCCTAAAGATGACGTCGGGATCGGTTTTTCCCGCATCCATGTCAACGAAGATGTGAAGAAAAACGCCGAGCTGGTCAACGCGGCCAATGGTGTCAGCGACTACGACGATCCGTTGTTTTCGCCGTTGCGTGGCACCGAATACAACTACGAAATCAACTATGGTTTCCACGTGACCAACTGGCTGACCGTACGCCCTAACCTGCAATACATCACGCATCCAGGTGGTGTGAATGAAGTCGACGACGCGCTGGTCGCCGGTCTGAAAATTCAGTCGGTGTTCTAACGCTGTTGCGATAAGCTCCTCTCTATGTGCGCATATTTGCGGATGGCCAAGGCTGTCCGCTTTTTTTTGGGGTGTGTGTTCGCTAACACAGGACCTGTGGCGAGGGCGCTTGCTTGCGCTGGGTTTTGTAGGAGCTGGCGAAGCCTGCGATCTTTTGATTTTGATCTTTCGCTCTCGATTCAATTGGCTGTGGAAAGATCGCAGCCTCGCTTCGCTCGACAGCTCCTACAGAACCCAGCGGGAGCAAGCTCCCTCGCCACAAAAAGAGCGCGTTGCAAACAAATGAGCAACTCAATGATTTCCAGGACCGCAGCTCATGCATGAGCATCCGCTACAACGCTTTTTCAGATCTTTGCGCGAGCGCCCGGTGTTTGCGTGGGAGCGCTATCGGCAACGCGATGTGCTGGTGATCGATCATCCGCTGTGCCAGGCGGTGTTCAGTCGTCAGGGCGCGCAGCTATTGCACTTTCAGCCGCGGGGTCAGAAACCCTGGCTGTGGTGCGCGGCCAAGTGGCCACAAGTCGGCGCAATACGCGGTGGGGTGCCGGTGTGTTGGCCGTGGTATGGCCGTCACCCCAGCGAAAACGCCTGGCCGTCTCATGGCTGGGCACGGTTGATCGACTGGAAACTGCTCGACAGCCGCAGCGATGAAACAGGCGTGCACCTGCACTGGCAGCTCCAGTTGTGCGACTGGCAGGTGGACCTGCACGCCGACTTGGGCGAGCGTATGGAATTACGCTTGAGCACCGAGCATCAAGACAGCCTGCCGTGCCAATTGAGCCAGGCTTTGCACGCCTACTGGCGTATTGGTGATGTCGGTGAGATAGCGCTGTCCGGGCTCGAAGGCGCGCAGGGCTACGACCAGTTGAATCGCGCAGTCTGTCAGCAGGAAGGCGACTTGCGCGTCGAGGGCGGTTGTCAGCGGGTGTTCCAGCATGAGGGTGAACTGCAGCTTAAGGACCACGCCTGGCAGCGTGAGCTGTACATCGACACCGGCGCCAGCGCCGATACCGTGGTGTGGCATCCCGGTGCCCGGCCTTTGCTGGGGGTGAGCTGGGATGAAATCAGCGAATTCGTGTGTGTCGAGGCGGCCAGCGGCGGCACCGATAGCCTGTGCCTGGCGCCGGGGGAGCGGGCGCATTTGAGTTTGCAGGCGTGGGTGGGGGCTTAACTCAGGATCTCTGGTGTGGCGACTGGCGCCTTCGCGAGCAAGCCCGCTCCCACAAGGTCCATGTTTGATCACAAATTATGTGAACAACTCGAACCCCATGTGGGAGCGGGCTTGCTCGCGAAGACGGACGATCAGGCACTGAAGATTTTGGATTGAGTCAGTTGAACTCATCCCCCACCGGATACCGGCTGGCATTGAGGCTTTCCTTGATCTTGCGCAGATGCGGCTGGAAGTCCACACCGCGGCGCAAGGTCATGCCGGTGGCGAGCACGTCCAGCACGGTGAGCTGGATGATCCGCGAGGTCATCGGCATATAGATGTCGGTGTCTTCGGGCAGTGGGATGTTCAGACTCAGGGTGCTGGCCTTGGCCAGGGGCGAGCCTTCGGCGGTCAGCCCCAGTACCGACGCGCCGTTCTCCCGGGCAATGCGCGCCACTTCCACCAGCTCGCGGGTACGGCCGGTGTAGGAAATGATCACGAACAGCTCGCCCGTGTGGGCCACTGACGCGATCATCCGCTGCATCAGCACATCGGCGTGGGCGGTCACCGCCAGGTTGAAGCGGAAGAACTTGTGCTGGGCATCCAGCGCCACCGGTGCCGAAGCGCCGAGGCCGAAGAAGTGGATCTGCCTGGCCTGGATCAGCAGGTCCACGGCACGGCTGATCAAATTGGGATCAAGGGCCTGGCAGGCGCTGTCCAATGAGGCAATGGCACTGCCAAAGATTTTCCGGGTGTAGGCTTCCGGATTGTCATCGGCCTCCACCGCGCGACTGACATACGCGGCGCCGCTGGCCAGGCTTTGGGCCAGTTGCAGCTTGAGTTCCGGGTAGCCGCTGACGCCGAATGAACGGCAGAAACGGTTGACGGTGGGTTCGCTGACCGAAGCGGCCTGGGCGAGGGCAGCGATGGAGAAGCGAGTGGCCTGCTGTGGGTTGAGCAGGATCACTTCGGCCACTTTGCGTTCTGCCTTGTTCAGGTCTTCAAGGCGACTCTGGATCTGTTCCAGTAAATTTCGCACGCGGTCCATACAAGATTCCTAGAAAGACGGGTCTTTGATACGACCCTTTGCGGTGGCCTATCCTACTGATGGCTCCGGTGTACCACCACTCGGAATCGGTATTTTCGAAAAATGTTGTGGTTATTACTACATTTTTCCTTGAGTGATGCCTTGAAAAAAGGTATTTGTAGCTTAACTTGATAAAAGAACAAACATCATGCATTCGATTACGGTTGAACCGTGCACCTTCGCCTTGTTCGGCGCGTTGGGCGACCTGGCCTTGCGCAAGCTGTTTCCTGCCCTTTATCAGCTCGATGGCGCCGACCTGCTGCACGAGGACACGCGGATCATTGCCCTGGCCCGGGAGCCGGGCAGCGAGCAGCAACACCTGGCGTTCATCGCCGCTGAGTTGCGCCGCTACGTGGGCGACAAGGATCTGAACGAGACCGTGGTCGAACGCTTCCTAGGGCGACTGACTTATCTGCACGTGGATTTCCTCAAGGCCGACGACTATGTCGCCCTGGCCGAGCAGGCCGGTTCAGCCCAGCAAGTCATTGCCTATTTTGCCACCCCTGCGGCGGTGTATGGAGCGATCTGCGAGAACCTGGCGAAGGTCGGTTTGTGCGAAAACACCCGTGTCGTGCTGGAGAAACCCATCGGCTCGGACCTGGAATCGTCGCGCAAGGTCAACGACGCCGTGGCGCAGTTCTTCCCGGAAAACCGCACCTATCGCATCGACCACTACCTGGGTAAAGAGACGGTACAGAACCTGATCGCGCTGCGGTTCGCCAACAGCCTGTTCGAAACCCAGTGGAACCAGAATTACATTTCCCACGTGGAAATCACTGTCGCCGAGAAGGTCGGCATCGAAGGCCGTTGGGGCTATTTCGACAAGGCCGGCCAACTGCGCGACATGATCCAGAATCACCTGTTGCAGTTGCTCTGCCTGATTGCCATGGACCCGCCGGCCGACCTGTCCGCCGACAGCATCCGTGACGAGAAGGTCAAAGTGCTCAAGGCCCTGGCGCCCATCAGCCCGGAAGGCCTGACCACTCAAGTGGTGCGTGGCCAGTACATCGCCGGCCACAGCGAGGGCAAGTCGGTGCCAGGTTACCTGGAAGAGCCCAACTCCAACACCCAGAGCGATACCGAAACCTTCGTGGCCCTGCGCGCCGACATTCGCAACTGGCGCTGGGCCGGGGTGCCGTTTTATCTGCGCACCGGCAAGCGCATGCCGCAGAAGCTGTCGCAGATCGTCATTCACTTCAAGGAACCGTCCCACTACATCTTCGCCCCCGAGCAGCGCTTGCAGATCAGCAACAAACTGATCATCCGCCTGCAACCGGACGAAGGGATTTCCTTGCGGGTGATGACCAAGGAGCAAGGCCTGGACAAGGGCATGCAATTGCGCAGCGGTCCGTTGCAACTCAACTTTTCCGACACCTATCGCAGCGCGCGGATTCCCGATGCCTACGAGCGGTTGTTGCTGGAAGTCATGAACGGCAATCAGAACCTGTTTGTCCGTAAAGATGAAATTGAAGCCGCGTGGACGTGGTGTGACCAGTTGATTGCCGGATGGAAGAAATCCGGCGATGCGCCCAAGCCGTATGCGGCCGGGTCCTGGGGGCCAATGAGCTCCATTGCACTGATCACGCGGGATGGGAGGTCATGGTATGGCGATATCTGAAGTGAAACTGCCGCAGGGCGTCAGCGCCCACGAATTCAAAAGCCCGATGCTGTTGGCCGAGGGCTTGGCGTTGAAGGTGGCCGAGCAATTACGCACGGCCATCGAGGCGCGCGGCACGGCGACCCTGGTGGTCTCCGGCGGTCGTAGCCCGGTGGCGTTTTTCCAGAGCCTGGCCAAACAGGCGCTGGACTGGTCGAACGTGGTAGTGAGCCTGGCCGACGAGCGCTGGGTGCCGGTTGAGCACGCTGACAGCAACGCCGGTCTGCTCAAGCGTTACCTGCTCCAAGGTGCGGCGGCCAAGGCCCAGTTCCTGAGCCTCTACAGCGCCAGCGCCGACCTGGAAGCCGCAGCCGAGCAGGCCGATCGTTTGCTGGCCGAGCTGCCGCCTATCGACGTACTGGTGTTGGGCATGGGCGATGACGGGCACACCGCCTCGTTGTTCCCCGCCAGCCCGAACCTGGCTCAAGCCTTGGATGCCAATGGCGTTCGCCGCTGCTGGCCGATGCTGGCGCCCACCGTGCCACACCAACGCCTGACCATGAGCCGCGCCCTGCTGGCCTCGGCCAAGCACAAAGTGCTGTCGATTTCCGGTCAGTCGAAATTGACCACCCTGAACGCTGCGGTGGCCGGTGACAATGTTGCCGAAATGCCGGTTCGCGCGTTTTTGCAACCTACGTTAGAGATTTACTGGTGCCCATGAACCAAGGATCAGCCGCTATGAAAAACCCATCCCCGACCGTTTCCATGGCGGACAAAGTTACCCTGATCGACAGCCTTTGCGCCAAGGCGCGGATCCTGCCGGTGATCACCATCGCCCGTGAGCAGGACATTCTGCCGCTGGCCGATGCCCTGGCTGCTGGCGGCCTGACGGCGCTGGAAGTGACTTTGCGTTCCCAGTACGGCCTCAAGGCTATCCAGGTGCTGCGCGAGCAACGTCCGGAACTGGTGACGGGCGCCGGCACGGTGCTCGATCGCCACATGCTGGCCGCCGCCGAGGCCGCCGGTTCTCAGTTCATCGTTACCCCAGGCATCACCCGTGATTTGCTGGAGGCCAGCGTTGACAGCCCGATCCCGTTGCTGCCGGGCATCAGCAACGCCTCCGGCATCATGGAAGGTTATGGCCTGGGCTATCGCCGCTTCAAACTGTTCCCGGCAGAAGTCAGCGGCGGTGTCGCGGCCATCAAGGCCCTGGGCGGCCCGTTCGGTGAAGTGAAATTCTGCCCGACCGGCGGCGTAAGCCCGGCCAATATCAAGAGCTACATGGCGTTGAAAAACGTGATGTGCGTGGGCGGTAGCTGGATGCTTGATCCTGAGTGGATCAAGAACGGCGACTGGGCCCGTATTCAGGAATGCACCGCTGAGGCGCTGGCGCTGCTGGACTGATTGTCTTACCGAACCTTCGTTGGGTGTTCTACGGTTTTACGGTGCGCTTGGTCGGCGCGCCGTTTTTTTTGCCTGGGTTTTATCGTACCGCGCTGGATGAACGCTGGATTTGTGGCGAGGGGATTTATCCCCGTTGGGGCGCGCAGCGGCCCCGAAACCTGACATCTCGGTGCGTCAGATAGGTTAAGTCCCACCTTGCTGGGCTGCTGCGCAGCCCTGCGGGGATAAATCCCCTCGCCACAACTACATTCGGCTCAGGTTAATCAGCGCCGCAGTCAACCGCTCAATGTCACTCGCCAACGTAATCAACCCAGGCGTAATGCGGATACACGGCCCGACACTGGTGTTACGCACCACTGTGAAGATCCCATAGTCATTGAGCAGTCGATCAGCCATCGCCTGTTGATCGGGGTGGTCGGTGAAGCGCATCGACGTGATGCCGCAGTACAGGCGCGGATCGTCCGGCGTCATGATTTCGATACCCGGCACATCACGCACGGCATTCACCCAGAGGTCGCGCAGATAACTGAGCCGCGCGCCCTTGGCCGATGCGCCCCCCAATGCACGGTGCTCCTCCAGTACCAGAGGCAGCGTGAGCAAGGCCGGGATATTGGGCGTGCTGTGGGGCGTTCGCGAGCGCACATCAGTGGCAGGACAATGATCTTCGTCCATGTCCGGGTCGATGTCGGCCAGCCGTTGCGGTGCGATGTATAAAAAGCCCAGGGCCAGTGGCCCGCCGATCCACTTCTGCAGGTTGAACCCGGCGAATTCGATACCGAGCTTTTTCAGGTCGAAATCGATCTGGCCCAAGGCATGGGCACCGTCGAGAATGATATCGACGCCAAACTCACGAGCGGTCTCGGCAATGGCCTGGACCGGCATCACCAGCCCGGTGAGGTGGTTGACGTAAGTCAGCGCCATCAGCTTGAGGCGCGGATAACGAATGAACGCTTGGCGATAAGTGCCCACCAGGCTTTCGAAACTGGCGGGGTAGGGGTGGACGAGTTCAATGACCTGCACGCCCCGCTGCCGGGCCAGCCAGCGCATCGCGCTTTTGACCGACGCGTATTCCAGATCACAGATCAATACCTGATCGCCAGGCTTGAGGCCGTTGTAGTTGCGAATCAGCGTTTGCAGAGCGTCTACAGCGCTGTTGGCCAGCGCTACGCCAGCGGGGGATGCGTGGATCAGCTGTGCCACTTGCTGGCGAATCGCTTCGCCATGGTCCCGGTCGAAATGCTGGCGTACGTACACCGAGTTACCGCGGTTGACGAACTCGATGTTGCGTTGGTACTCCTCGACCACGGTCCGGGACATGCGGCCGAAGTAGCCGTTTTCCAGATTGAGCGGAGCATGAGGGTCGACATCGTAGCGGCCCACGAAAGTCTCCCAGAAGCTTTCATCGTGGGCGCGCAGGGTGTTCTCGGGCATGGCGGGGCTCAATCAATGTTGGGGCTTGGGTTTGCCATGTTTGGCGCGCAGTGGGTCAAGCAGATCCGACAGACCGTTGTGGTCGATCTCCTGCATCAGCGCTAGCAAAGCGCCCAGTTCCCCGTGAGGAAAACCCTCGCGAGCGAACCAGTTCAGGTATTGCCCGGGAAGGTCGGCCAGGATTCGGCCTTTGTATTTGCCGAAAGGCATCTGGCGCGTGACCAGCAGTTCGAGCTTTTGCGGATTCATGGTCTGGGTCTTGATTCAGTCAACCTGGAAAATACAGGCATTCTGCATGCAGGCCAAATGACAGATCATGCAAATAACGCGGATACAGTTTTTTTGTTTTTGACTAACTTATTGATTGTTAAGTGTTTTGTTGGTGGTCTTGGGCTGGCACGGCCGATGCAATATTCCTTGTAGGTTTTTATTCACCAAGCAAAGGAATTGAAAAATGACCGACATCAACAAAGAATCCATCTCCGTCCTGAACGACCTGATCGAAACCAGCAAAGACGGTCAGGAAGGTTTCAAGACTTGCGCTGAAGACATCAAGCATCCACAACTCAAGGCATTGTTCGCCCAGCGCGCCGCAGACTGCGCCACTGCGGCGGCTGAGCTGCAAGCTGCCGTACGTTCGCTGGGCGGCGATCCGGAAACCTCGACCAGCGTGGCCGGTGACCTGCACCGCCGTTGGGTCGACGTGAAAGCCGTGTTCACTGGCAAGGACGAAGAAGCGGTCCTTAACGAAGCCGAGCGCGGCGAAGACCATGCTCTGAAGGCTTACAAGGAAGCCATGGAGAAAATCAGCAAGCACAACCTGGTAGGCATTCGCGACTTGGTTGAGCGTCAGTACCATGGCGTGCAGCGTAACCATGACCAGGTAAAAGCCCTGCGTAACGAGGCGCGCGTGCATTCTTAAACGCGCCCTGAGCTAAAAAACGCCAGCCTGTCTGGCGTTTTTTTATGCCGATCATGTCACTGTGGCGCTGGACTCAAATAGATAGCCAGCTAATAATTGCACCCTCCATCACCCTTTTATTGCATCTATCGTTACTGCGTTCCCAGAAGAGTTTTTCGCGTGCCCATTACTTTCCAGGCCCTGTTCGCCCCCGATCGCCTCGCTGTGCAATTCGCCATCAAGACCGTGCTCGGTGGCGGGCTGGCGCTTTGGCTGGCCTTGCGGTGGGGGTTGGAGCAGCCTTCATGGGCGTTGATGACCGCGATCATCGTGGCGCAACCGCTGTCCGGAATGGTGGTGCAAAAAGGCTTGGCGCGGCTGCTCGGAACGTTGGTGGGCACCGTCATGTCCGTGGTGTTCATGGGGCTGTTTGGCCAGGCACCGTGGTTGTTCCTGCTGGCGCTGGCCCTGTGGCTGGGCGTGTGCACGGCCTGTTCCACACTGCTGCGCAGCGCCTGGTCCTATTCGTTTGTGCTGGCCGGGTACACGGTGGCAATCATTGCCTTGCCGGCGATTTCCCATCCGCTGGGGGTGTTCGATCAGGCGGTGGCACGCTGTACGGAGATCAGCCTGGGCATTGTCTGCGCCACGGCGGCCAGCGCGTTGCTCTGGCCGTTGCGGGTCGAGCGGCAATTGGCCGATCAGGCCCGTGCCGCCTGGCAGAGCGGCATGCAGGCGGCCCGGGCGACGCTAACGGGGGATGCCCAGGCCCGGAAGGGGCTGCTGGAAATCCTCGGCAAGATCGTCGCCGTGGACGCCCAGCGCGAGCACGCCTGGTTCGAAGGCAGCCTGGGGCGGCAACGGGCTCGGGCCATCAGCGCTCTGAGCCAGAAACTGCTGATGCTGCTGCGCATCTCCCGCTCGGTACGGCGGCAATGGAAACAACTCGACCCTGAGGAAGCCGAGGCTCTCAAGCCTTGGATGAGCGAGGTGCAACAAGCCCTCGACGCCGACAGCGCGACCCTGCACGCCCTGCGACCACGGGTGTTGGACGCATCTCACGATCCACTGATCAGCTCGGCGCAAAGTTATTGCCTGGCCCGCTTCGCCTTGTTGCTCGATACCGCCCTGGCCGCCTGCGCAGCCTTGAGGGCGGTGCAAGAGGGCAGGGAGGCGGTGGATCCGCCGCGTACCCTGGCGCCCCATCGTGACCTACCCCTGGCCATGGTGTTCGGTGCGCGCAGCGCCCTGGCATTTCTGGCGGTCGCCTGTTTTTGGCTGGCCACTGCCTGGCCCGCCGCCTCAGGCGCGCTGGTGCTCACCTGTGTGGTGTGCAGTCTGTTCGCCAGTCGTGAAAACGGCGCGCAGATCGGCATGAGTTTTCTTCGGGGAATTCTGTTGGCGGTGCCGACGGCGTTTGTGATCGGCGAGATTTTGCTGCCGCAGTGGAGCAGTTTTGCGATGTTGTGCATGGCCATGGGCGTGCCGCTGTTCCTGGGAGCGCTGGGCATGGCCAAGCCGCAGATTTTCGCTACGGCCACCTCGTTCTGTCTGCATTTCGTGGTGCTGATATCGCCGCTCAACGCCATGAAATATGACGTGGCGGCGTTCTTCAACAATGCGCAAGCGATGATGATCGGAGTGGGCGCGGCGGTATTGGCATTCAACCTGCTGATTCTGCGCGATCCAGCCTGGCATAGCCGTCGTCTGCTGGCTGCCACGCTTGATGATCTGGTGCGCCTCACGCGTCGTAACCTGCGGGGCGCCGAGAGCTGGTTCGGCGGGCGCATGGCTGATCGGCTGCTGCAACTGGCGCGGCATTATCCCGAACTGCCGGTGCCGGCGCGTAGCCGTTGGGATGACGGATTGCTGGGCCTGGACATGGGGGACGAGTTGCTGCACCTGCGTTTGAGTCTGGCCGTCGCCCAAATGCCCGATAACCGGGCCCAGCGCCGTTATTTCGATGCGCTGGAGCAGGTGCTTGAGCGCGGTCCGGCAGTTGATCAGGCCGAAGCACTGGGCCCGGCGAGCGACGAGTTCCTGAAGGTGTTGTCGACGCAACCGCCCGGCGATGCGCTGAAACTGGCCCAGGGCGCGGTGGTGCAATTGCAGAACAGCTGGCGCGCCTGGTGCCGTCAGCATGAACCTGAACAACGGGAGCACAGCCATGGGCTTGCGTGAGTGGTCGATAGGCGGGGTATTGCTCAGCCCGTTTTTGATTTATGTGGTGCTGGCCTTGCTGGTGACCGGTGGGCTACGCCTGTTGCTCAGCCTCGTGCCGGTCGGGCGCTGGATCTGGCATGAAGCCTTGTTCGACTGCGCCCTGTATGTCTGTGTCCTGACTGTTATTACCCTGGTCCTCGGACCGTTATAAGGAGTTGAACATGCGTACCTCCGTACGTGTTGCCGTCACGCTGAGCGTGGTGGCCGTGGCGATCTTCGCCGGGTTTCATCTGTGGCAGTACTACATGCTCACGCCCTGGACCCGGGATGCGCGGATTCGCGCCGACGTGGTGGTGATCGCCCCTGACGTATCGGGTTGGGTGCGTGAGCTCAAGGCGGTGGATAACCAGCAGGTCAAGGCAGGCGATTTGTTGCTGAGCATCGACCGCGAACGTTTTGAGGCCGCGCTGGAGAAAGCCCGGGCGGTGGTTCAGACCCGCCAGCAGCAACTGAGTTTGCGTGAACACGAAGCCAGTCGACGCGCCGCCCTGGGGCCTCAGGCTATCAGCGCCGAGTTGCGCGAGAACGCCCAGATCAACGCCGGCATCGCCCGGGGCGAACTGCGCGAGGCCCAGGCCGAGGCGAAGGTCGCCGAGCTCAATCTGGCCCGCAGCCAGGTGCTGGCCCCACGGGGCGGCCATATCACCAACCTGCGTCTGGCCGAGGGCAACTACGTGAATGCCGGGCAACCGGTCATGGCGCTGATCGACGATTCAACGTTTTACGTGCAGGCCTATTTCGAAGAAACCAAACTGCCCAGGATCCGCGTGGGTGATCCGGTCAAGGTCTGGTTAATGAGCGCTGACCATGTCCTGCAAGGTCACGTCGAAAGCATCAGTCGCGGTATCACCGACCGCAATACCAACCCCGATGCGCAACTGCTGGCCGAGGTCGAACCGACGTTCAACTGGGTGCGCCTGGCCCAGCGGATTCCGGTGCGGATCAAGCTGGACAAGGTGCCCGAAGGGGTGAACCTGAGCGCGGGGATGACGGCGAGCGTGCAGGTGCGTGAAGATCCGCAATAACTTTGTGGCGAGGGGATTTATCCCCGCTGGGGCGCGAAGCGGCCCCAACACCTTTATATCACTGCGGTGTCAGCGCCGAGCGCAGGGGGGCTGCCTCGCAGCCCAACGGGGATAAATCCCCTCGCCACAAGTCATCCACCGTAAATGCGGGTGGATCAACCGACCGTAATCGCCGGCAGCGTCGGCAAGGTCACGGTCTGTTGCTTGCGCGGCGCGAGGATTTCAGCTTCGCCGTCCACCACCAGTTCATCGCGCTGATTGAACACGCGAGTGGCGATGCGTACGCGGAATTTCGGCAGTTTTTCAAGAATTTCCAGGCGCACGGTCAGGGTGTCGCCGATTTTCACCGGCTTCTGGAAGCTCATCTGCTGGCCGATATAAATGGTGCCCGGCCCAGGCAGCTCGCAGGCCACCGCCGCACTGATCAGCGCACCGCTGAACATGCCATGGGCGATGCGCTCCTTGAACATGCTCGCTGCGGCGAATTCGGCATCCAGGTGCACCGGGTTGTGATCGCCCGACATGGCGGCGAACAGCTGAATGTCGCGCTCTTCGACGGTCTTGCTGTAGCTGGCGGTCTGGCCGACTTCGAGGGCTTCGTAGGGGATGTTGGTAACCTGGGTCATCTATCAAATCCTGTGACGAGTAAAGGAAAACGCTGCAAACCTATTCGCTGCGTGGCGGTCGCTTGTGACTCAGGGCCTGGGCAATCCAGGCCAGCACGTCGGCCGTCACTTCATCGCGGTTGGTTTCATTGAACAGTTCGTGCCGGGCTTGCGGGTAAATCGTCAATTGCAAGTGCTGGCTACCGGTGCCGCGCAGGGCGTCGGCCAGATCCTTGAGACGCTTGCCTTCACTCACCGGATCACATTCGCCGCCGATCACCAGCAGGGGCAGGCCCGGATCGATCTGGGCGAGATTGGACGCTTTGCTGATCTGCTGCAAGCCGCCGAGCAGGTCGACCCACAACTGATTGGTGCAACGAAAGCCGCACAGCGGGTCGTGGAGGTACTTGTCGACCTCGGCCGGGTCGCGACTGAGCCAGTCGAAGGGGGTACGCGTGGGTTTGAATTTCTTATTGAAACTGCCGAAGGACAGCCACTCGATCAGGGCGCTGCGGCCCTTGGGACCCTGGCGCTTTCGCTCGAAACAGGCGATCAGGCGCGCGGTACGATAGAGCGCCACGGGCTGGAAATTCGAGCCGCTGAGAATCGCCCCGTGCAAACTGGCGCTGTGATGCAACAGGTACGCCTGGGCGATGTAGCTGCCCATGCTGTGACCCAGCAACATGATGGGAACCTCGGGGTGTTGCTGGCCGATGTGTTGATTGAGGCTGGCCAGGTCGCCGACTACCTTGGCCCAGCCATCCTCGTCTGCAAAATGGCCGAGCGTCGCCGCTTCGCCGGTCTTGCCATGACCGCGCAGGTCCGGCGCATAGACGCCATAGCCTGCATCGCACAGCGTCTGGGCCAGACGCGCGTAGCGGCCGCTGTGTTCGGCCATGCCGTGGGCCAGCATGATCACCGCTTCAGGGGCGGTTTCAGGTAGCCACTGATTGACGAACAGGTGGCTGTGGTCGGTGGCGGTGAGCATGAACGTTTGGTGGATCATGGGCATTCCTTTACTCACGGGCATACACAAGGGCAAACACAGCGTCGCTGCATTGTATAGCGCATCCGTTGCGTCTCGCCTGATCAGGTCACGTTACGTTACGTCGTGGCAGGTAGATTCACACTATCTATGAAGCAGGTTGCCATATTTGCCTGATTGGCCATAGCTGCTAGTGTCCCAAGAGCACCGCCTGTGCAAGAGCCACAGAAGCGGCCCGGACACGTTCAGGTAAAGAGGATAAAAACAATGCAGCCTGATTTCTGGAATGACAAACGCCCGGCCGGCGTGCCCCTGGACATTGACTTGGGGGCCTACAAATCGGTGATCGAGGTGTTCGAGCGTTCCTGCAAGAAATTCGCCGACCGTCCGGCGTTCAGCAACATGGGGGTTACCCTGACCTATGCCGAACTCGAGCGCTACAGCGCTGCCTTCGCCGGTTACCTGCAAGCCCATACCGACCTGGCGCCTGGCGATCGTATCGCGGTGCAGATGCCCAATGTCCTGCAATACCCCATCGCCGTGTTCGGTGCCTTGCGCGCCGGGCTGATCGTGGTCAACACCAACCCGTTGTATACCCCGCGGGAAATGCGTCACCAATTCAAGGACTCCGGCGCCCGGGCACTGGTGTACATGAACCTGTTCGGGCAGAAAGTCCAGGAGGTGCTGCCTGACACCGATCTGCAGTACCTCATCGAGGCGAAGATGGGCGACCTGATGCCAGCCGCCAAAGGTTGGCTGGTCAATACGCTGGTGAGCAAGGTCAAGAAGATGGTTCCTGACTATTCGCTGCCCCAGGCTGTTTCCTTCAAGAGCACGTTGCGCCTGGGACGGGGCCATGACATCAAACCGCTGAAAGTCAGCCTCGGGGACATCGCGGTGCTGCAATACACCGGCGGCACCACCGGCCTTGCCAAGGGGGCGATGCTGACCCATGGCAACCTGGTAGCGAACATGCAGCAGGCCCGGGCCTGCCTGGGCCAGTTCGGCGATGACGGCCAACCGCTGCTGCGCGAAGGCCAGGAGGTGATGATCGCGCCGCTGCCGCTGTACCACATCTATGCCTTCACGGCGAATTGCATGTGCATGATGGTCACCGGCAACCACAACGTGCTGATCACCAACCCGCGGGACATCGGTGGCTTTATCAAGGAGCTTAAGAACTGGCGTTTTTCGGCGTTGCTGGGGCTCAACACGCTGTTCGTGGCGTTGATGGACCATCCGGATTTCAAGACCCTGGATTTCTCCAGCCTCAAGCTCACCAACTCCGGTGGCACTGCGCTGGTCAAGGCCACCGCCGAGCGTTGGGAACAGCTCACCGGCTGCCGTATCACCGAAGGCTATGGCCTGACCGAAACCTCGCCGGTGGCCTGCACCAACCCTTATGGCACGAAGTCCCGGCTGGGCACGGTGGGGCTGCCAGTGCCGGGCACGCTCATGAAAGTGGTCAGCGACGACGGCGCCGAACAGCCATTGGGCGAGCGCGGCGAACTGTGCATCAAGGGCCCGCAAATCATGAAAGGTTACTGGAACAAGCCCGAAGCCACCGCCGAGGTGCTGGATGGCGAGGGCTGGTTCAAATCCGGTGACATCGCGGTGATCGACCCGGACGGTTTCGTGCGCATCGTCGATCGCAAGAAAGACATGATCATCGTCTCGGGTTTCAACGTGTACCCCAACGAAATCGAAGACGTGGTGATGGCCCATCCGAAAGTTGCCAACTGCGCGGTGATCGGCGTGCCGGACGAGCGCTCGGGGGAGGCGGTGAAACTGTTCGTGGTGCCGCGCGAGACGGGCGTCAGCCTTGAAGAGCTCAAGGCTTACTGCAAGGAGAACTTCACCGGTTACAAGATTCCAAAGCACATCGTGCTGCGAGAATCGTTGCCGATGACGCCAGTGGGCAAGATCTTGCGGCGGGAGTTGCGCGATATCGCCTGATTCTTCCGGCAGCATCAAAGAAAAGATCGCAGCCTTCGGCAGCTCCTACAGGGAATCGGATTTCCTGTAGGAGCTGCCGAAGGCTGCGATCTTTTACAGATAAGACCCATTAATCCAAGTGGATAGAATTTTTACTCTAAAAATGACCACTGCATATTCTTGAGTCAGATTTATGACTGTAGGGGCCACTTTTGGCTCTAGGCGACCTTTGGCAAAGCTGCTACTCTCGGCGCGCTTTTGTGACTTCTCGGCGTTGAACTAGGCCAGATTCACCAATAAACACACACCAATAATAATCGCATCAAATGCGGTGAGAATTCGCGTTGCTGAGGAGTGGGCTTCCATGATCGAAGACTTTTGGAAGGATAAGTACCCAGCTGGGATTGCTGCCGACATCAATCCAGACGAGTATCCGAATATTCAGGCGGTGTTGAAGCAGTCCTGCCAACGCTTCGCCGACAAGCCGGCATTCAGCAACCTGGGCAAGACAATTTCCTACGGTGAACTGTATGAATTGTCCGGTGCCTTTGCTGCGTATCTGCAACAGCATACCGATTTGCAGCCAGGCGATCGAATCGCCGTGCAACTGCCCAACGTTCTCCAGTACCCGGTTGCCGTGTTCGGTGCGATTCGCGCCGGTCTGATCGTGGTCAACACCAACCCGCTGTACACCGCGCGGGAAATGGAACATCAGTTCAATGACTCCGGTGCCAAGGCGCTGGTGTGCCTGGCGAACATGGCGCACCTGGCCGAGGCTGTGGTGCCCAAGACGGGCGTCAAGCACGTGATCGTCACCGAAGTCGCCGATCTGCTGCCGCCCCTCAAGCGTTTGCTGATCAACAGCGTGATCAAGTACGTCAAGAAGATGGTCCCCGCTTATCACTTGCCCAAGGCCATCAAGTTCAACGAGGTGCTGAGCAAGGGCCACGGCCAGCCAGTGACCGAAGCCAACCCGACCAGCGACGAGGTGGCCGTGTTGCAATACACCGGCGGCACCACCGGCGTGGCCAAGGGGGCGATGCTCACCCACCGCAACCTGGTGGCGAACATGTTGCAGTGCAAGGCGCTGATGGGGTCCAACCTCAATGAAGGTTGCGAAGTCCTGATCACGCCGCTGCCGCTGTACCACATCTACGCTTTCACCTTCCATTGCATGGCGATGATGCTGATCGGCAACCACAACATCCTGATCAGCAACCCGCGTGACCTCCCGGCGATGGTCAAGGAACTGTCGAAGTGGAAGTTCAGCGGTTTTGTCGGCCTCAATACATTGTTCGTGGCCCTGTGCAACAACGAAGCCTTCCGCAACCTGGATTTTTCGGCATTGAAGGTGACCTTGTCCGGTGGCATGGCCCTGCAACTGGCCGCGGCCGAGCGTTGGAAAGCGGTTACCGGCTGCCCTATCTGCGAAGGTTATGGCATGACCGAAACCAGCCCGGTCGCCACCGTCAATCCGATTCAGAAAATCCACGTGGGCACCATCGGCATTCCTGTTCCGTCGACGCTGTGCAAGATTATCAATGACGCGGGTGACGAACTGCCATTGGGCGAAATCGGCGAATTGTGCGTGAAAGGTCCACAGGTCATGAAGGGCTACTGGCAGCGCCAGGACGCCACCGACGAGATCCTCGACAGCGAAGGCTGGCTCAAGACCGGCGATATCGCGCTGATCCAGCCGGACGGCTACATGCGCATCGTCGATCGCAAGAAAGACATGATCCTGATCTCCGGCTTCAACGTGTACCCCAATGAGCTGGAGGACGTGCTGGCGACCCTGCCGGGCGTCCTGCAGTGCGCAGCTATCGGCGTACCGGACGAAAAATCCGGTGAGGCGATCAAGATTTTCATTGTGCCCCGCCCAGGTGTCACGCTGACCAAGGAGCAGGTGATGGAACACATGCGCGCCAACGTCACGGGCTACAAAGTGCCCAAGGCGGTGGAGTTCCGCGATGCGTTGCCGACCACCAACGTGGGCAAGATCCTGCGGCGCGAGTTGCGCGATGAAGAGCTGAAGAAGCTGGGTCTGAAGAAGTAAGGCCGCTATAAACAAAAAGCCCCGCGATTGCGGGGCTTTTTGTTTGGGATTGTCCCGGCAGGCACCAAAAACCTGTGGCGAGGGGATTTATCCCCGCTGGGTTGCGCAGCAACCCCCTGCGTCTTGTATGACAGATTGGTGTGGCTCATGAAAGCGTGGGGCTGCTTCACAGCCCAGCGGGGATAAATCCCCTCGCCACAGGAAGCCCGGCAGCTATACGGATTGGTTACAACCGAAACTGCGCAAAATCCAGGTTGGTGCCACCCGGCCGCATGTCTTGCAGGTACGAATCCTTGTCGGCACTCAGCTCCAGGCTCAGGGCCGCCTTGCGCTTGCCCTGGTTGCGCACTTCCAGGCCTTCGAGTTTCTCGCGCAGGAACACCGTCGGCACTTTCAGGTGCAGCAATTCATCGGTGGCCGGTGTGTGCAGTAGCAGGTGAATCCATTCGTACTGACCGATGGCCAAGCGTGCCACCGGGATATCGAACCAGAAAATGTTGCGGTTACGGTTCAATTCGCTGAAATGGCAGTTATTGACGCCCAGTACGGCGCCGCCCAGTTCCTGGTTCCTGCGGGCAATGGCCTGCTTTTTATCAAGTTTCATAACGTTCCTACGGGATTGGAGCCTCAGGCCGCAGCCTGAATACGTGGGGCATTCTCGGGGGTGGATCGGCAAACATAAAGCGCAACCTGCATTCGACGATGAAATGTGCCGTTGAAAAAATGAAACTCCCCGCAAATGGCCTCGGTCAACCCCTATGTAATGACTTTTCCCACAGCTGTTCACAGGAGAGACATCATGGGTAGCACGAGCGATAAAGTGAAGGGCGTTGCCAACGAAGCCGTTGGTAACATCAAGCAGGGCGTCGGCAAGGCCACCGACAATGACCGCATGCGCGCCGAGGGCGTGGTCCAGGAGAAAAAAGGCGAGGCCCAGCAATCTGTGGGCAAGGCCAAGGACGCCGTCAAGAAAGGCGTCGACGAGGCATAACCGGCCTGTTGAAAAACGCTTGGAACGGCCATCTGCGGATGGCCGTTTTCATGTCGGCTCGAACTTGCAGCGTGGAAATCGTTCCAAAAGTCGCCAAACAGGTTACTTTTGTCTTGGATAACAATCCCATGAGTCGCCAAGCGACCTACCTTTATGCGGCGAAAGGAGACGCACATGATGTTCCCGGCCTTGAAAGGCTTGCCCTTGCATCGTGTGATGATGCGCACCGTGACCGAGTTCGTCGACGACGAGATGTCGACCTACGCCTCGGCGTTGGCTTACCAGATGCTGTTTTCGCTGTTCCCCTTCATCCTGTTCCTGATCGCCCTGATCGGTTTCCTGCACTTGCCGGACTTCTTCTCCTGGCTGCGCCTGCAATCGGAACTGGTGTTGCCACCCCAGGCCCTGGAGCAGGTCAACCCGGTGATCGACCAGCTTCAGCAATCCAAGGGCGGCTTGTTGTCGGTGGGTATCGTCATTGCGTTGTGGACGGCCTCCGCCGGTGTCCGGTTGATGATGAGCGCGATGAACGCCGCCTATGATGTGGTGGAGGGTCGTCCAGTCTGGAAGCGCTTTCCGCTGTCGATTTTCTACACCATTGGCATCGCCGGCATGCTGCTGGCTGCTGCGGCGCTGATGGTGCTCGGGCCGCAGGTGATGGGCTGGATCGCGGCCCAGGTCGGGCTGGAGGATTTCATCGTTACGCTCTGGACCGTCGTACGCTGGCCGGTGATCGTGTTTTTGCTGATGGTGGCCGTGGCGTTGATCTATTACGTGATGCCCGACGTCAAACAGGAGTTTCGCTTTATCACGCCAGGGTCGGTGCTGGCGGTAGTGGTGTGGATCATCGCGTCCCTGGGTTTTGCGTTTTACGTCAAGACCTTTGCCAACTACAACGCCATGTACGGCAGTATCGGCGCGATCATTGTGCTATTGCTGTACTTCTATATTTCTTCGGCGGTGCTGTTGCTCGGTGCGGAGATGAACGCGGTGATCGAGCACATGTCCGCCGAGGGCAAGGACCGTGGCGAAAAGAGCCCGGGCGAACACGAAAAGCAGCATGTGTCGGGCCTGGGCCGTGACCATTCCATTCCTCACCCCCACACTGACGAAACCTGACCATGATTCGTGAAATCCTGAAAATGGGCGATGAACGCCTGCTGCGTATTGCCCCGCCGGTGCCGCCGGAAATGTTCGACAGCCCCGCGTTGTGGCAGTTGATCGACGACATGTTCCAGACCATGGAAAGCGTGGGTGGCGTCGGCCTGGCGGCGCCGCAGATCGGTATCGACCTGCAACTGGTGATCTTTGGCTTCGAGCACAGCGAGCGTTACCCGGATGCCGAGGCGGTACCCCAGACGATCCTGATCAACCCGCTGATTACGCCATTGGGCCCACTGATGGAGGAGGGGTTCGAGGGCTGCTTGTCGGTGCCGGGCCTGCGCGGCGCGGTTGATCGCTATCAGCACATTCGTTACGAAGGCTTTGATCCCAAAGGTGAGCCGATTGTGCGGGTGGCCTCGGGCTTTCATGCGCGGGTGGTCCAGCATGAGTGCGACCACCTGATCGGGCGGCTGTATCCGTCGCGCATCACGGATTTCAGTAAGTTCGGTTTTACCGAGGTGATGTTTCCCGACCTTGATCCGGCGGCGGACGACTAGCTGATAACCGACATAAAACCCTGTGGGAGCGGGCTTGCTCGCGAATGCGGTGTGTCAGTTGACATCTACTGGGCTGACACTGCGCATTCGCGAGCAAGCCCGCTCCCACATTCGACTGTATTGCACTTCAGGATTGTGTTTTAGGTTCCATCCCCATCGCAATCATCGGCTTGCTGCGCGCATAGCGACTCAGGCGCTCGGCCATCGCATAAGGCAGCACGGGGTCGAAGCTGAACCCCTGCTGCTCATAGAAACCGCGCAAATCCGGGTGACAGAACAACCAGACCGGTCCTTCCACGCCTTTCACCGCTTTGTCGATCAAGCGCGCCGCGATCCCCTGCATGCGATACGCCGGCTCGACAAACAACCCCGTCAGCCAATGTCCCCCCGACACCGGTCGCAAACACAGGGCCGCGATGATTTCATCCCGCCGCGCCACCCACAACTGCGCTTCACGCACGGCTTTCATTGAGGATTGGTGGGCGCGATAGAACTTGTTCATCAGCGGCCACAAGGGTTCATCGAGCAGCGTGTAGTGGATCTGGGACATGGCAACGTCAGGGGCGGTGAAGGGGAGGGTGATTATAAAAGAACATGTCTGCGGCGATAGGTGTATACCTGACTTCACATCCCGTATGAGTGGAGTAGGTATCATGGCCAAAGGCATGGATTCAAAAAAAGCGGCAAAGAAAAAACCGGCGAAAACCGCCGATGAAAAACGCGCTGACAAAAAGACCAAGAAGGTGAATCTGTTCGGTCATTGAATCGACACACATCGCGTAAAAAGCCGGGTCTTTAACCCGGCTTTTTACCGCCCACTGCATCACCGTCGTGGAACAGGCTCAGGTGCTTTCGCGCACCTTGAGCTCAAAACCCATGTCCACCACCGGTTGGGCGATGCGGTTGCCGGCCATCAACGTGAGCATCTGTTCGGCGGCGCGACGGCCGATGGCTTCCCGTGGCGTACTGATGCTGCTCAGGCGCGGCACCATGTAGGCCGAGGCGGGCAGGTCATTGAAGCCCAGGACCGCAACCTGTTCGGGGATCTTGATGCCACAGCGCAGGGCTTCCAACAGCGCGCCGTGGGCCAGGTCGTCGTTGCCGAAGAAGATTGCATCGACGTCCGGATGGCTGGCAAGCAGCTGCAAAAACAACTCGCCACCCAGTCCGACCGAGGATGGCCGTGGCGTCAGCAGTTCCAGATCCGGGTCGTACAAGCCGGCGTGCTGCAGAGCACGGCGAAAACCTTCGCCGCGCAGCAACGTGCGCTGGTCCAGTTGCGCGCCGACATAGGCCAGACGCTTGCGCCCCCGGGCGATCAGGTGTTCGGCTGCCGTCTCACCGGCCTTGAGCTGAGAAAAGCCGACGCAGTTAAGGCCCGCACCGGGGTCCAGCTCCATCATGTACACGCAGGGAATGTTGCTGGCCTCGATCATGCGCCGGGCACTTTCGGTACGGTCAAAGCCGGTCAGCAACAGACCGCGTGGCTGGTAGGCCATGTAGTTGCGCAGCAGGTCTTCTTCTTCGTCCCGGGAATAGTGATAGTTGCCGATCACCACTTCGAAGCCTTTGGGCCTGAGTACACGATGAATGGCTTCCAGGGTGTCGATGAACAACAGGTTGGACAACGACGGCACCAGCACCACCACCGAATGGCTCTGGGCCGAAGCCAGGGCGCGGGCGGCGGGGTTGACCACGTAGTTCAGGTCGCGGGCGGCCTGGCGGACTTTTTCCACCAGGCTTTCGGCAACGGTGCTGACGCCGCGCAGGGCACGGGAAGCGGTGATAGGACTGACACCGGCCAGGCGTGCGACTTCGTTGAGCGTGGGGCGGCCGGTGGTGCGGGTATTCTTATCGTTTTTAGTGACGGTCATCAGGGCGGCTTGCCAAACAAAAATCAAGGCACTAAGGTAGCGCTGTCTCGACGCGGCTGCAAATGCGTGAGCGGGGTTTGCCTGAGCCCTGACCGTTAGCGTTGTGAACGAACATGCTGCAACCACAAAAATGACAAGAAGGCGTCGGCAACTTCTGCTTTTGCTCTGGTGTCACAACTTGCAAAGGTAGCGCTGTCTGCGCGCTGAGGTGTTACATGAATAATCCCATCACCGCCCTGGTCATCATGGGCGTTGCCGGTTGCGGCAAGACTTGCGTCAGCCAGGCCCTGTGCCAGTTGAGCGGCGCCACCGCCATTGAAGGCGACACTTTCCACCCTGCGGCCAACATCCAGAAGATGAGCGCCGGTATCCCCTTGAACGACGACGACCGTGCCGGCTGGCTTGACAGCCTGTGCGACGAGTTGCGCCGTGTCGATGCGATGGGCGAGCGTCCGGTGCTGACCTGTTCGGCCCTCAAGCACAGTTATCGCGAACGTCTGCGCAGCGCCTTGCCGGGCCTGGGCTTCGTGTTTCTTGAGTTGACCCCTGAAGTGGCCGCCGACCGCGTGTCCCATCGTCCGGGGCACTTCATGCCGTCGACTCTGATCGACAGCCAGTTTGCCACCCTTCAATCCCCTGTTGGCGAGCCCCTGACCCTGGCTCTGGACGCGTCCAGCCACAGCGTCGATGAACTGGCTCATCAGGCTTATGTCTGGTGGGTGGATCACGGTTTGAAGCTGGCCAGTTGAATTGCAAAAATTTTGCGTCAGAAAGATAGCGCTGTCCCGACGGCTTATAAATAACCGCTTCAATAACAACAACAAATCAGGAGACACCTCCCATGTTCGGCATGTCCCACGAGACGTTTCTGCTGCTTGATGCAGTGGTTACGGTGATCGGACTTATCGTCCTCATCACCAAGTTCAAACTCCACCCGTTTATTGCACTGACCATCGCGGCCGCTTTTCTGGGCCTGACCTCGGGCATGCCGATCGGCACCATCATCAAGGCGTTCCAGGACGGCTTCGGTGGCGTGCTGGGCTTTGTCGGCATCATTCTGGCGTTGGGCACAATGCTCGGCAAAATGATGGCCGAATCGGGCGGGGCCGATCAGATCGCCCAAACCCTGATCCGTGCCTTCGGCAAGGATAAAGTTCAGTGGGCCATGATGTTCGCCGCCTTCCTGGTGGGCATTCCGCTGTTCTTTGAAATCGGTTTCGTGCTGCTGATCCCGCTGGTGTTCATCGTGGCGCGTCGCACCGGTGTCTCGATCATCAAGATCGGTATCCCGCTGCTGGCCGGTCTCTCCGCGGTCCACGGCCTGGTGCCACCGCACCCGGGCCCGCTGCTGGCGATTGGCGTATTTGGTGCCGACATCGGTAAAACCATTCTCTATGGCCTGATCGTGGCGTTGCCAACGGCCATTATTGCCGGGCCGATTTTCGGTACATTCATTGCCAAGCACATCCCCGGCCATCCGAATCAGGAGCTGGTGGATCAACTGGCCCGTGAGACCGATTCTGCCGATCTGCCGAGCTTCAACATCACGCTGATCACCGTGCTGTCGCCGGTGTTCCTGATGCTGCTCAAGACTTTTGCCGATGTGGTGCTGCCTGAAGGCAATTTCTTCCGCACGTTCATGGACCTGATCGGGCATCCGATTTCTGCACTGCTGTTGGCGTTGCTGCTATCGCTGTACACCTTCGGCTACAAGCAGGGCATCGGTTCCAGCCAGATACTCAAGTGGCTGGACGCGAGTCTGGCACCGACTGCGGCGATCATTCTGATCATCGGTGCAGGCGGTGGCTTCAAGCAGATGCTGGTCACCAGCGGTGTGGGTGATGTGATCGGTCACATGGCGGTGAGTGCGCAGATTTCACCGATCCTGTTGGCCTGGCTGGTGGCGGCGGTGATTCGCATCGCCACAGGCTCGGCGACCGTGGCAACCATCACGGGTGCCGGGATCGTGGTACCAGTGGTCGGGATGATTCCGGGTGTGAACCGTGAGCTGCTGGTCCTGGCGACCGGTGCCGGTTCGCTGATCCTGTCTCACGTTAACGATGCCGGTTTCTGGCTGGTCAAGCAGTACTTCAACATGACCGTGGCCGAAACCTTCAAGACCTGGACTGCGATGGAAACCATCCTGTCCGTGGTAGCGCTGATCTTCATCTTGTTGCTGTCGCTGGTGATCTAAGAACACCTGGACTGTCTGTGGCGAGGGAGCTTGCTCCCGCTGGGCCTTGTAGGAGCTGTCGAGTGCAACGAGGCTGCGATCTTTCCCTAGACGCTTGAATCTCAAGCGAAAGATCAAAAGATCGCAGGCTTCGCCAGCTCCTACAGAGTCGAGCGCGAGCAAGCCCGCTCCCACACTGGGTTTTGTGTCAGGCGTTAGGTTTGCTTACCAACCCATCCGCCCGGAACATCCCGCGAATGCCGCGCACGGCCTGGCGAATCCGGTCCTGGTTTTCGATCAGTGCAAAGCGCACGTGATCATCGCCATATTCACCGAACCCCACCCCCGGCGAGACGCAGACCTTGGCTTCGGCCAACAGTTTCTTGGCAAACTCCAGCGAACCCAAGTGAGCATAAGCCTCGGGGATCTTGGCCCAGACGTACATCGACGCCTTGGGATTTTCCACCATCCAGCCCAGTTCATGCAGGCCCTTGACCAGCACATTGCGGCGCTGGCGGTACTGTTCGGCGATATCACGCACGCACTGCTGATCGCCTTCAAGCGCGGCGATGGCCGCCACCTGCAGCGGTGTGAAGGTGCCGTAGTCGTGATAGCTCTTGATCCGCGCCAGGGCGTTGACCAGCTCCGCATTGCCCACCATGAAGCCGATACGCCAGCCAGCCATGTTGTAGCTCTTGGACAGGGTGAAGAATTCCACGGCAATGTCTTTCGCACCGGGCACTTGCATGATCGACGGGGCTTTCCAGCCGTCGTAGACGATGTCGGCGTAGGCCAGGTCGTGGATCACCAGCACGTCGTACTGTTTGGCCAGGGCGATGACCCGCTCGAAGAAATCCAGCTCCACGCATTGCGCGGTCGGGTTGGACGGAAAGCCCAGGATCATCATTTTCGGCTTGGGAATCGAGCCGCGAATGGCGCGCTCCAGCTCATCGAAAAAATCCACGCCCGGCACCAGGGGCACCGAACGCACCTGGGCGCCGGCGATCACCGCGCCGTAGATGTGGATCGGATAACTGGGATTGGGCACCAGCACGGTGTCGCCCTGGTCCAGGGTCGCCAGCATCAGATGCGCCAGGCCTTCCTTGGAACCGATGGTGACGATGGCTTCGGTTTCCGGGTCAATGTCCACCTCGTAGCGGTCCTTGTACCAGCGCGAAATGGCGCGGCGCAGGCGCGGTATGCCTTTGGAGGTGGAATAACCGTGGGTGTCTTCACGCTGAGCGACGGTGACCAGCTTTTCCACGATGTGTGCAGGTGTGGCGCCGTCGGGGTTACCCATGCTCAAGTCAATGATGTCTTCGCCGCGCCGACGCGCAGCCATCTTCAGCTCGGCAGTGATATTGAATACATACGGGGGGAGTCGATCGATGCGCGCAAAGCGGCGCGGCGAACCTGGGTTGGCCATTGTTGCCTCGAGATACGTGAGCGCCCGGAACCGTCCGAGCGACGTTGGCCACTGCGGTGGCCTGCGGCGCAAGATAAAGGGGCTGATGGCCAATTGTCCAGTAGCGGCGCGCAACTATTTTCGACGACACTGTCGATCCGGTCGTGGGGCTTTGAGTCACGCCTGCAGGCTGCACGACTCGTCTTCTTCAAAAAATCGAATGGACTGAATGATGGAATTTTCCAGCGGTTTCCTGCTGAGCCTTTCTTTGTGCCTGGACATTGGCGTGGCCAATATCGCCATGATTACCTTGGCCATGCAGCGTGGCTATTTCCAGGGTTTTGCCCTGGGCTTGGGCACATGTGTGGGGGACTTGGTCTACGCGGTCCTGGCCTTGGCCGGCATGACGGTGCTGCTGCAATACGAAACGGTGCGCTGGGTGCTGTGGATCGGCGGCTCGGTGGTACTGCTGTATTTCGCCGCGAAGATGATTCATTCAGCGATCTATCACCCTGCGGTGTTGGCCGAGGCTGGTGAGGTGCGGGGTAATTCTTCCGGGCAGGAATTTTTTCGCGGGATTTTCCTGGCGATGTCCTCGCCCAGTGCCATTCTCTGGTTCGCGGCGGTGGGCGGCACATTGATCGCTCGTTCGGGCGGCGGAACGATCCTCAGTTCGGCGCTGTTCCTGAGTGGGTTTCTCTGTGCCGGACTGCTCTGGTGTGCAGGCCTGTGCCTGGCGGCAACCCAGGGTGGCAAGCTGTTGGGCGATAAACTGTTGCGCTATTGCTATTGGGCATCGGCAGCCATCTTCTGCTATTTCGCGGTGTACGTGATTGTTTCTGGCTACAACGAGTTTATCGGCAAGCTCGCGCCGGCCGTTGTGCCTGGACTCTGACAAGCGAAACGGACCTGGCAATCTCCATTTGGCTTCTATACTGCAAAACCCGACCTCACGTTTCTGGAGTGTTGATGCATGGAAAAGCACGAATCCGATAACACCGCCGAACCACGCTTCGAACACGGACGCTTTCAGCTCATCGCCGGTTTTGGTGGCCGTTTTACTCAGGACTCCGCCCAGGATATCCCGCTGCTCTGGGAAAAGTTTTTGCCCTGGCTCGGTAAAGTGCCAGGGCAGAAAGACGAGGTCACCTATGGCGTGTGTTGCAACCCGGACGGGGAGGGAGGGTTTGAATACATTGCCGGAGTGGAAGTCAGCCGGCTCGATGACCTGCCCGAACAGTTGCGCTGGATCGAAATTCAGCCTGGGCACTACGCCGTGTTCGAACACAAAGGACCGTTGAAAGACCTGCCGCAGACGTTCCACTACATCTGGAAAGAGTGGCTGCCGCGATCCGGCCACACTGCTGCCGACGCACCGGAGTTCGAACGCTACAGCGAAGACTTCAATCCCAGGACCGGTGAGGGCACTCTAGAGATCTGGATTCCTCTCAAACCGAGCTGATTGCCATCCTCTGGGCAATGCGAAACCTGTGGGAGCGAGCCTGCTCGCGATAGCGGTAAAACCGTCAGCGACGATGCTGATGTGAGGGTCTATCGCGAGCAAGTTCGCACAGTTGGGTCAAAACACCAGCCCCATCCGCCGCTCGTAACCGATGCGGCCCTTGTACGCCTCGCCACTGTCGACCCAGCCCAACCGCGTGTACAGGCCGATGGCCAAGACATTATCGGCGTCGACCGAGAGCTCCAGCCCTCTGATTTGCGGCCATGCCGCCCGAGCCACGGCAGGAAGCGCTTGCAGGCAGGCCTTACCGTAACCTTTGCCCTGGGCCCGATAATCGACTTGCAGGGCGTGCAGGGTGGCGCTGTGTTCGTTGGCCCAGGCTGGCAGCACTGGCGGGCGCTTGAGTAACAGGAACGCTACTGGCACCTCGCCTGCCAGCAACGCAAACCCTTTGACGCCGGGGCCGGGCCTGGACAACAGCGTGTGCAGTGCGCCGTGGATATCGCCGGCGAACTTGATCTGTTCGGGGTGGATTTCGATGGCTTCGACCTGCGTGCGCTGCAGCTCGGTGAGGTCTTCGTAGGGGACGAGCTGAGCGGTCACAGAAGCATCCGTTGTTTGCCGACAGAATGGGCCTGGGATTCTAGCGAATTTTCTTCTTTGAATTATTTTTGTTTGGGTTGTCGATTCGCAGTTTCTCTAAACGACAAAGGGTGTCTTCAACAAAAAACCTGCGGAGAATTACCATGAATAGCCAAACCACCGAAACCGAAATCAAGGCCCTGATCGAGACTTATCGCCAGGCCGTCATGGAAAAGAATGTTGAAAAAGTCATGGCGCTCTATGACGACAACATCGTTTCGTTCGATGCCATCCAGGCCCTGCAATTCAAGGGTAAAGTCGCTTACCGGGCCCATTGGCAGGCGTGCATGGAGATGTGCCCCGGACCGCACAAGTTCGACTTCCATCAAGTCGAGATTACCTCGGCCGACGCTATCGCCTTCGCTCACTGGCTGGCCTATTGCGGCGGTACCAACGACAAAGGTGAAGAGCAGGCGTGCTGGATGCGCACCACGGCTTGCTATCAGCGTGTGGCGGGGCAATGGAAGATCGTCCATGAGCATTGGTCCGCGCCGTTTGATCCGATGGCCGGCACAGCCCTGTTCGACCTGCAGCCCTGATCGTCGGGTTTTTCGCCGAGTGTCTTTCAGCGGTCCATAGTTGATCAGTTCGATCACGGAGCTTTCCATGAAGTATTTATGCCTGGTCTATAGCAACGAGCATGCGCTGCACAACTCACCCGACAGCCCGCAGGACGCTGAATGCATGGCCTATGCCGAGTCGATCCAGGGCAGCGGTCGGATGATTGCCGCCGAGGCCCTGGAGTCGGTGCAAACCGCTACCACGGTGCGCATGCGCGGCGGCAAGTTGTCGATTACGGACGGTCCGTTTGCCGAAACCAAGGAGCAACTGGCGGGCTTCTACCTGATCGACGCCAAAGACCTGAACGAAGCCCTCCAGGTCGCCGGCAACATTCCGGCGGCCCGGGTCGGCTGCGTCGAGGTCCGACCGGTACGCCAACTGAACCCCTGAACAACAATCACAAACAGGATTTCATTCATGAACCTCAAACCTGCCTCGTTCGAGTTATCCATCAGCCGGGTGATCGACGCCCCGCGCCGGAAGATCTTTCGCGCCTGGACCGAGCCGGCCCTGCTTGTCCAATGGTGGGGGCCCCACGGCATGACGACGCCGGAGTGCGAAATGGACCTGTGGGTCGGTGGTCAGTTTCGCACCCTGATGCGTGCCCCGGACGGCAGTGAGTATCCGACCATGGGCGTGTTCCTGGAGATCATCGCCCCGCAGCGGCTGGTGTTCACCGATGCGTTTGTGCCCGGCTGGATCCCCTCCGGCAAAGCCTTCATGACCGGCGAAGTGTTGCTTGAGGAGGTGGGCGATAAAACCCGTTACACCGCCCGCGCCCTGCACTGGAACGAAGAAGACCGCCAGGCCCACGAAGCCATGGGCTTTCATGACGGCTGGGGCCAGAGCCTTGACCGGCTCGAGGCGCTGGTGACCCAGGGCATGCCCGACTGATGTCGGCCGAAGAAGTCAGCGCACGGGTCGAGCAGGTTTATCGGCAAGACTCGCGGCGCATCCTGGCGACGCTGATTCGCCTGCTGGGAGATTTCGACCTTGCTGAAGAGGCCTTGCATGAGGCCTTCTTCATCGCGGTCGAGCGCTGGCAGCGTGACGGTGTGCCGGATAACCCTCGGGCCTGGCTGGTGTCGGCCGGGCGCTTCAAGGCCATCGACAGTTTGCGCAGGCGCGCTCGCTTCGCGGCGTCCCGGCCGATGCTGATTGCCCAGCTCGAAGAACTGGAGCAGAGCGACTGGAGTGATGAGGACGTGGAAGACGATCGCCTGCGGCTGATCTTCACCTGTTGCCACCCGGCCCTGGCGGCTGATGCCCAGGTGCCGCTGACGTTGCGGGAAGTGTGCGACCTGACCACCGAAGAGATCGCCCGGGCCTTTCTCGCCGCCCCGGCGGCCATCGCCCAGCGCATCGTGCGGGCCAAGGCAAAAATTCGCGATGCGAAGATCCCCTATCAGGTGCCGTCCCGCTCGGAACTGCCCGAGCGGCTGGACAGCGTGTTGCGAGTGATTTACCTGGTATTCAACGAAGGCTATTCGGCCTCGATGGGGGCCGAGGTCACGCGTGAAGATTTGACCCGCGAAGCGATCCGCCTGGCCCGCCTGTTGATGGAGCTGTTGCCTGAAGCCGAAGTCATGGGGCTGTTGGCGTTGATGCTGCTGCACGAGTCGCGGCGGCGAGCACGAACCTCTCCCAGCGGTGAACTGATCCTGCTGGATGAGCAGGACCGCTCCTTGTGGGACGCCGACATGATCGCCGAAGGCTGCGCCTTGGTGGAAGCCGTGCTCAATACCCGACGATTCGGGCCTTATTGCCTGCAAGCCGCGATTGCGGCAGTGCACGCCGAAGCCCCCACGGCGCAGGAGACCGACTGGCCGCAGATCGTCGGCCTCTATGATGTGCTGTTGCGTGCAGTGCCTTCGCCGGTGATCGAACTCAACCGCGCCGCGGCCCTGGCCAAGCGTGATGGACCGCAAGTGGGCTTGCAGCGGATCGACGCGATTCTGGACCGGGGTGAGTTGCTCGATTATCACCTGGCCCACTCGGCGCGGGCAGAACTTTGCCGGCAGTTGGGACGCGTGGAGGAGGCGAGGGCGGCGTATCGACGCGCGCTTGAATTGACGCAGCAATTGCCGGAGAGGCGGTTTATCGAGGGGCGGCTTGCGGAGTTGTAGTGATGACCACAAGCGATGAAACTTCCTGTGGGAGTTGTGGAGTGCCTCGTATTTATGAACACCCCAAACCACTGTGGGAGCGGGCTTGCTCGCGAAAGCGTCGGCACAGTCAACATCGCTGTCGCTTGACCCACCGCCATCGCGAGCAAGCCCGCTCCACAAGGAAGTTGTGGTGTGCATCGTATTTATGAACACCCAAAACCACTGTGGGAGCGAGCCTGCTCGCGATAGCGGTATGTCAGTCACATTGCTGTTGGCTGATACATCGCTATCGCGGGCAAGCCCGCTCCCACAGGGCTTTTCGGCTTGACTGACGGGCATAACCCGTCAGTCAGCCAGCATTGATCAGAACTCGTGATCAGCGCTGTCCGGGTTCAGGTCGCTGATGCCCAGTTTGCCCGCGGCGTGTTCGATCGCGCCGGTCTGCTTGACCAGCGCGGCGATGGCGTCGCGCACGACCTGATTGCCAGCGGTGTTGCCCGCCGCGATCAGTTGGTCATAGTGCTCACCTTTGTTGGCGTGATCGACCATGACCTGGATCTTGGCTTCGGTGTCGGCCAGGTCGGCCTTGAGGGCGCTGTCAGCGGCCGGGTCAGCCTTGGCCACCAGGGACGACAGGCTGGCGCCGGTCATCTTGGTGCCGTCGACCCGGGTGTATTCGCCCAGGTAAACGTTGCGCACACCTTTGGCATCGTAGAAGTGCGAGTTGTGGGTGTTGTCGCTGAAGCAGTCCTGCTCGTCTTCTGGCGAGTTGGCTTCCAGGGACACCTTCATGCGCTCGCCCGCCAGTTCTCCCAGGGACAGGCTGCCCATGCCGAACAGCATCTTGCGCAGGCCGGTTTCGGCAGGCTCGGCTTCCAGGGTGGCGCGGTAGTTGTCAGCCACGTTTGGCTTCCAGTTGCCGACCATTTCTTCCAGATCGCTGACCAGCAGTTGGGTCACGGCCTTGAGGTAGGCGCGACGACGGTCGTTATGGCCGCCAGTAGCACCGGCGCCTTCCAGGTAATCGGAGGCCGGACGCTTGCCGGCACCAGGGCCGGTGCCGTTGAGGTCCTGGCCCCACAGCAGGAATTCGATGGCGTGGTAGCCGGTGGCAACGTTGGCCTCGGAACCGCCCAGCTCGTTCAGGCTGGCGAGTTTCTCCGGGGTGATGTCTTTCACGTCGACCTTGTCTTCACCCACCTGGACTTCGGTATTGGCGATGATATTGGCGGTAGCGCCCGGGTTACCCAATGCGTGCGCATAGGAGGTGTCGACGTAGTCGATCAGGCCTTCATCCAGCGGCCAGGCGTTCAACTGGCCTTCCCAGTCGTCGATGATGGTGTTGCCGAAGCGGAACACTTCGCTTTGCAGGTAAGGGACGCGCGCAGCGACCCAGGCGGCCTTGGCGGCGTTGAGGGTCTCGTCGTTCGGTTTGGCCAGGAACGCATCGATCGCGGTTTGCAGGGTTTTCGCGGTGGATTCGGCATCGCTGTAGACCGCATGGACGATGTCGGCGTAGTGCGCGACAACGGCCTTGGCAGCGGCTTCGTCGATTTTGCCGGCTGCAGCTGGGGCGGCGGTGCTGGCGGCGGGCGTTGACGCTTGCGGCGCGGCGGCCTTGTCTTTGCCTTCGCCGCAACCGGCGAGGGAAATAGCGATGGCCAGCAAACTGGCGGTAGCCAGAGGCATACGAATCATGGCGAACATCCTGCTTCGGTGATGGATGGGACAGGCGCGAGGTGCGCAAAACTGCGACATAATGCGAAAGATTTGCATTATGTGTAAAGAGTTGTAGCTGTAAATATTTCTTATTTGCTCACCCACGACCCCAGACTCTGCAGCGTCCGTAGGAGCTGTCGAGTGCAACGAGGCTGCGATCTTCTTTCCCCTGACGCTTGAATCTCAAGACAAAGATCAAGATCAAAAGATCGCAGGCTTCGCCAGCGCCTACAGAGGCATGACAACAAAGGAAGAATCAGATGATGGAGACTTTGCTGCGCTGCGCCTGCTTGAGATAGATGCCCAACTCCCGTGCCGGCAGCGGTTTGCTGTAGTAGTAACCCTGACCTTCGTGGCAGCCTTCGGAGATGATGTAGGCCTCCTGCTCGACCGTCTCCACCCCCTCGGCGATTACTTGCATCCCCAGGCTCTTGCCCAACTGGATGATGGCCCGGACGATGGTCGCGTCATCCTCGTCATCGAGCAGGTCCTGGACGAAGCTCTTGTCGATCTTGATCTTGTCCAGGGGCAGGCTCTTGAGATAACTCAGGGACGAATAGCCGGTCCCGAAGTCATCGATGGCAATCAGCGCGCCGGAGCGGCGCAGGCTGAGCAAGTGCTGGGCGGCTGTCGTGATGTCTTCCATCAGGCCGGTTTCCGTGACCTCCAGCTCCAGGCTGCGCGGCGGCAGGCGGTACATCTGCAGCAAGTTGTTCACCACCCGCGGCAGTTCGGCGTGGTGCAATTGTACGGTGGACAGGTTGACCGCCATGCGCAGGTCCACGAAACCCTGGTCATGCCATTCGCGCAACTGTTTGCAAGCCTGATCCAGTACCCATTCGCCAATGGCGATGATGGTGCCGTTCTGTTCGGCCAGGGGAATGAACAGGTCCGGCGGCACGAGGCCGTGTTCGGGGTGATGCCAACGAATCAGGGCCTCGGTACCGACTACTCGCAGGTCGCGATAGCTGATCTGCGGCTGGTACACCAGGCTGAACTGCTCAAGCAACAGAGCCTCGCGCAGGTCTTTTTCCAATTCGCGCCGGCGGCGCATTTCACTGTCGACGCTGGCGATGTAGAACTGATAGCGATTGCGCGACCGGGCCTTGGCCAGGGTCATGGTCTGCTCGGCTTTCTGCAACAGCTTCTCGGTGCTGTCCCCATCCTCGGGAAAGAGGGTGATGCCGATGGTCGCCCGCAGGCGGATTTGCCGATCGTCGAGGACGAACGGCGCCTCCAGGTCATCGAGGATGCTCTGGGCCAACTCGGCGGCTTCGTAAGGTTGTTCGATATCGGCCTGGACGAGGGCGAACTGGTCGCCTCCCAGTCGCGCCAGCGCGCCAAGGCGTCCGCTGTGGGCCCGCAGTCGATCAGCCAGGGCCAGCAGCAACTGGTCGCCGGTTTGATAGCTGAACTGTTCGTTGATGCCCTTGAAGTCATCCAGCCCCACACACAGTACGGCCACCCGACGTTGCAAGCGCCCGGCATCCACCAGGATCTTGTCCAGTTGCTGTTGAAGCTGTTGACGATTGGGCAGGCCGGTGAGGAAGTCATACTGGGCCATGCGCAGCAGGCTGTTTTCCGCCTCGTGGCGCAGGTGTGTATTGCGCTCGATGGAGGCGAGCAATTGGTTGGCGGTGTTGATCCAGAGCCCCAGCTCGTTATGTTCGTGGCCGCGTAGCTGCGGGATCTTGTGTTCGCTTGGCCGGTCGGGGTTGATTTCGGTCAGGTGTTCGATGATCCGCGACAGCGGTTTGGTCAGCAGCCAGTGATAGACCAGGTACAAGACCAGGCCCATCGCCAGGGCTCGCAACATGCCCGATATGAAAATGATCACAGAGTTGACGATGAAACTCTGGCCGTAGGTGGCCGTGTCGAGGGTAATGCTCAGGTCGCCGTAATATTCACTGTAAGGCCCGCGCCCCACCAGTTGCGTGGTGAACGTGCGTTCCTGGCCAAGAATCAGGTCGGTCAGCCAGCGACTTCCCGACTGCTGCAGAGGTCGGGTTTTTTCGGCCAGCATGGTCTCGTGAGGATGACCGATAGAGGCCATGCGCACGGCTTCGTCCTGAAACAGTCCCTCGATCACTTGCATGCCCATCTCCCGATCAAGGCTGTAGACGGCCTGGGTCGAAGGGTCCCGGAACATATCAAGAATTCGCTGGGCGTCGCTGGCGACTGCATGATCGGTTTTGTAGGCGTCGTACACGATCTGGGCGCAGCTCAATACCACGCCGACGATCAATGCCGAGAGGAGCACGACCCGCAGTAACTTCACAGACAAGCTGTTCTTGAGTTCCAGCTTCAAAGAGGGGGTTCCTTGTTCCGTGCGGGTAGCGTCAAGTTGCCATGAGTATTGGCAATCCTGTGATGTCAGTCAAAGGGACAATCAAACACAGGGGTCTTCGCCTGAGACCTGGCCGTTATACGGCGTTTTCAGAGCTATTGCTCTACGACCATTGTGTCGGATGGAAGGGGGCGCAACTTGAGGCCTGGGTTCTATTTTTGTTGGATTTCAGACACGAGGTATTGGTCCGGAAAGGGTCCGGGACTTTGTGCCGGCTAAAAAAAACCCGGCAACACGCCGGGTTCTTTTGTCTGGCATCACGAATCAAGCGGTGAAGGTCTTGCCTTCGAACTGCTCGGCCACGAACTTCCAGTTGACCAGGTTCCAGAACGCTTCGACGTATTTCGGACGAAGGTTGCGGTAGTCGATGTAGTAGGCGTGTTCCCAAACGTCGCAGGTCAGCAGCGGGGTGTCGCCGCTGGTCAGCGGGTTGCCGGCGCCGATGGTGCTGGCCAGGGCCAGGGAACCGTCAGCCTTTTTCACCAGCCAGCCCCAACCGGAGCCGAAGGTGCCGACGGAAGTCTTGGTGAATTCTTCCTTGAACTTGTCGAACGAGCCGAACGCACTGTTGATGGCCTCGGCCAGCGCGCCGGTAGGTTGACCACCGGCGTTTGGCGCCAGGCAGTTCCAGTAGAAGGTGTGGTTCCAGACCTGAGCGGCGTTGTTGAAGATACCGCCCGAGGAAGTCTTGACGATTTCTTCCAGGGTCTTGCCTTCGAACTCGGTGCCAGGTACCAGGTTGTTCAGGTTCACGACGTAGGTGTTGTGGTGCTTGTCGTGGTGGAATTCCAGAGTCTCTTTGGAGATGTGCGGCTGCAGTGCATCGTGTGGATAAGGCAGCGGCGGCAATTCGAAAGCCATGGTGATTCTCCTAATCAGGTCAGTTGCGGTGAGCGCAAGGCCGATCACGGGCGGCCAGACTAGCGCCGGGGAGTTTGTACTCATTGCGGCGCAGGAGTCGGATCATAGCACCGGGGGAACGGCATAACCACGCAACAACTGTGTGGGATAGAGGTTCCAGAGCGGTTTGGAATAATCAGCCAGAGACGATCAACTGTATGGCCACGCTGAACATCATCGTTGCCACCAGCACGTCCAGTATCCGCCAGGTACTCGGCCGGGCCAGCCACGGTGCCAGCCATGCCGCACCGATTGCCAGTGTGAAGAACCACAGCAACGAGGCACTGGCCGCTCCCACGACATAGGCGCCGGGCACGCTTTGCTGGGCCCCGAGGGAACCGATCAGCAACACGGTGTCGAGATAGACGTGGGGGTTGAGCAGGGTCACCGCCAACGCACTGAGCAGCACCGCCCGTAACGAGCGCACCACCTGTTTTTCATCTTGTTGCAGGCTTTGTTTAGAACAGGCCCGGCGCAACGCCAGGCTGCCATACCAGAGCAGGAACGCGGCGCCGCCCCAGCGGGCTATTGAAAGCAGCAACGGGCTTTGGGCCAGCAGTGTCGCCAGGCCGAACACCCCGGCGGCCACCAACAGCGCATCGCACGTTACGCACAGGGCAGCGACCGGCAAGTGATGTTCGCGGCGCAGGCTTTGGGCCAGCACAAAGGCGTTCTGAGCGCCGATGGCCATGATCAGCCCGAGGGCCACCAATAGTCCGTTCATGTAGCTTTGCCACATAGAATTACTCCCCGAGTAGGTTTGAATGCTGGCCATTCTCCGGTGCAAAGCTGTATAAGAAAAACCAATATTGCTGATTGCTCATTAGGAAAACTGATGTTCGATTACAAACTGCTTTCCGCTCTGGCCGCTGTGGTCGAACAGGCCGGATTCGAACGTGCTGCCCAAGTGTTGGGTTTGTCGCAGTCGGCGATTTCCCAGCGGATCAAACTGTTGGAGGCGCGAGTCGGCCAGCCCGTGCTGGTGCGCGTCACGCCGCCGGCACCGACCGAAATCGGTCGCCGCTTGCTCAACCATGTGCAGCAGGTGCGGCTGTTGGAGCGCGACCTGCAAAGCCTGGTGCCAGCGCTGGATGAGGAGGGGCTGCCTGAGCGCCTGCGGATCGCCTTGAACGCCGACAGCCTGGCCACTTGGTGGGCGGTGGCCGTTGGGGATTTCTGCGCCGAACATCATCTGTTGCTCGACTTGGTGGTGGAAGACCAGAACGTTGGCCTCAAACGCATGCGGGCCGGTGAGGTGGCGGCGTGCGTCTGCGCCAGTGAACGTCCGGTGGCCGGTGCTCGTAGCGTGTTGTTGGGGGCCATGCGCTACCGGGCGTTGGCCAGCCCGGCGTTCATCGCCAGGCATTTCCCCGATGGGGTGCGCGCCGATCAACTGGCACGCACGCCGGCGCTGGTGTTCGGCCCGGATGATTTCCTGCAGCATCGCTACCTTGCTTCCCTGGGGGTCGAAGGCGGTTTCGAACATCATCTCTGCCCGTCGTCCGAAGGTTTCATTCGGCTCGCCGAAGCGGGGCTTGGCTGGGGACTGGTGCCGGAGTTGCAAATGCGTGAGCAACTGGAGCGCGGCGAGTTGGTGGAATTGCTCGCAGATAAACCGATCGATGTGCCGTTGTACTGGCATCATTGGCGCAATGGTGGGCAGTTACTGGGTTTGTTGACTGAGCGATTGATCAAGGCGGCAAGCAGCAAGCTACAAGCGGTCAGTTGAAAGCGGTTGGCTTGAAGCTTGTAGCTTGAAGCTCGAATCTGATTTTAGGAGTCTTCATGAAAATTCTGGTTACCGGCGCAAGCGGCTTCATTGGCGGGCGCTTTGCGCGTTTCGCTCTGGAGCAGGGCCTGGATGTGCGGGTCAACGGTCGCCGGGCCGAGAGCGTTGAGCACCTGGTGCGTCGCGGGGCGCAGTTCATCCCGGGGGATCTGAGTGACCCGTTGCTGGCTCGGGACCTGTGCCTGGGTGTTGACAGTGTCGTGCATTGCGCCGGTTCCGTGGGGCTTTGGGGCCGCTATCAGGATTTTCACCAGGGTAACGTCCAGGTCACGGAAAATATTGTCGAGGCCTGCCTCAAGCAGAAGGTCCGGCGCCTGGTTCATCTGTCATCGCCGTCTATTTACTTCGACGGCCGGGACCATCTGGACCTGACCGAAGAACAAGTGCCCAAGCGCTTCAAACATCCCTACGCGGCCACCAAATACCTGGCTGAACAGAAAGTCTTCGGGGCGCAGGAGTTCGGTCTCGAAGTCCTGGCTCTGCGCCCGCGCTTTGTCACCGGCGCCGGCGACATGAGCATTTTCCCCCGGCTGTTGAAAATGCAACGCAAAGGCCGCTTGGCCATTGTCGGTAACGGGTTGAACAAGGTGGACTTCACCAGCGTGCAGAATCTCAACGAAGCGCTGCTCAGCAGTCTTTTGGCCGGCGAATCGGCCCTTGGCAAGGCTTACAACATTAGTAACGGCACGCCGGTGCCGTTGTGGGATGTGGTCAATTATGTGATGCGACAGATGGAAGTCCCACAGGTCCGGCGTTATCGTTCCTACGGGCTGGCCTACAGCATCGCCGCCCTGAATGAAGGTTTTTGCACATTATGGCCGGGCCGTCCCGAACCGACGTTGTCGCGCCTGGGCATGCAGGTCATGAACAAGCATTTCACCCTGGACATCAGCCGGGCCCGGCATTATCTGGATTACGATCCACAGGTCAGCTTGTGGACCGCTCTTGATGAGTTCTGCGCCTGGTGGAAAGCCCAGGATGCCCGCTGATCGCCCCGTCATGAACCGAGTGCCAGGTTCGGGGTCAATCGGTGCGGCGGGCGAGGGGGTTATACTCGCTGCATCGAGCCAACACCGGTTTCCCAAAGGTTGAACCCAATGCCCATGCGTAACGATTCCAACGACGACTTCGATGATATACCGAGCTTGCGGATGCGGGCCGACATTCCCGATGACGATGACTTTCTGCCTGAGCGCGAACGCCCGCCCCACGTGCAAGCGCGCCCGGCACCTGTTGCGGCGGCCAAGGTCAAGGGGGCCAGTACCGGGCCACTGTGGGCACTGGTCGGTGCGCTGTTGTGTGCGCTTGCCTTCCTGGCGTGGTGGAGCTTCCAGCAGATTTCCTTGATGGAACAGCAACTGGTGGCCACCCAGGAAAGCTTTGCGCGCATCAGTGAGGATGCGGCGGGGCGCTTGCAGGACATTTCCGGCAAAGTTGTAGCCGGTCAGTCCAATGTCATGAGCGACAGTGAAGCCTTGAAGTTGCAGATCAAACAGCTGGAAAACAAGCTTCAGGAGCAGAGCAAGCAATTCGATAACAAGCTGCAGGAACAGTACAAACAACAACTGGTCGCGTTCGGGCCGTCCGCCGATCTGGGCAAGGAACTGGCCCAGATCATGGCTCAGACCACTGAACAGCAGAACGCCAACACTCAGCTGCAAGCTTCCAACAAGGAACTCCAAGCCCAGGTCCAGGCGCTGGCGGCTGAAGTTTCCGCCCTGAAAAACCAGGGCGAAGACGGTGCCCTCGATGCCCGGCTCAAGAGCATCGGTGCCGACATCACCGCTTTGAAAAGAGCCACTTCCAACTCTGCCATCGAACGCCTGGAACAGGACGTGATCGTGCTCAAGAGCCAGCAGGACAACGGTGGCACCAACACTGCCGAGTTCGACGCCTTCCGCGGCCAGGTCACCCGCAACATCAACACGCTGCAGGCGCAGATCCGCAACCTGCAACAGCAACTCGGCAGCCGGGCTCAATAACAAAGCTGTAGTCGCGAGCGATGGACCAGTTTGCGTGTGCCACTGCCATCGCAAGCAGGCTCGCTCCCACATTGTGAGCCGAGGCGCTCGCAAAATTTTTCGGCCGCTGCAAATTCCTGTGGGAGCGAGCCTGCTCGCGATGACGGCCTGACAGTCAATCCAACACCCAGTGAAGCAACGCTCTCCACCCAGCCGTCTACGCTCTTGAAACACCAACAAGAACGAGGACGCGCGTATGGGTTTTTTTCACAAGATTGCCTGGCTAGGCGCAATGCTGATGCTCGGGGTGGCACAGGTTCAGGCGGCCACTCCGGATGACGGCCAGGCGGCCCGAGCACTGCTGGAAAAGGCCCTGGCCTATTACCACGACAAGGGTGACAAGGCGTTTGCCGCGTTCAGTCGTCAAGGGGAGTTTGTTGACAAGGATCGCTACGTCTTCGTGGTGGATACCCAAGGTGTGATGCTCGCCAGCGGCGGTCCTTCTTCGGCGCTGATCGGGCGAGACGTTTCCGAGGTCCTGGGACCGGACTTGCGCAAAGCCTTCAAGGACGCCTTGAAAACTCCCGAAGCCAGTGGCATCCAGCAAGCCGAGTATCGCTGGCAGAACTGGGCTGACGGCAAGGTCGAGCGCAAGCATGTGTATTTCCAGCGGGTCGGCGAGCGAATCCTGGCCGTCGGCTACTACCTGCCACGGGCTTCCGCCGAGCAGGCCCGCGCATTGCTGGACAAGGCTTCTAGCGACCTGATGCAAAACGAAAAACCCACGCTGATGGCGATCAACTCCCTCAAGGGCGGTTACCTGCAGGATGACCTGTATGTCTTTGTCGTCGACCTCAATACCCGGCGCTATGTTGGCCACGGCACCAACCTGCGGTTGATCAATACCGATTTCGCCAAGGTCAAGGACCCGGATGGCAAAGCGGTGGGCGAGCCGATACTGGCGCTGATCGAGAAACAGAACGAGGGAGAGTACGAATACCGCTGGAAGAACCCGGTGACCGACAAGGTCGAGGACAAGCACGCGTACCTGAAGAAGGTCGGGCATTTCCTGGTGGCGGTGGGGTATTACAGTCCTTGAAGCGAGGCGCTGGATATCGTGGCGAGGGAGCTTGCTCCCGCTGGACCGGGCTGGCGCTCCAGTGCGCAGCGCCCCCCAAAAAAGGGGCCGCTTCGCAGCCCAGCGGGAGCAAGCTCCCTCGCCACAGTTGAATCCAGACAGCCTTCAGGGAGTGGCAATCAGCCCGCCACCAACACTCGAATGGCCTCCAGGCGCAGTGCCGCTTTCTCAAGCATCGCCAAACCTTGCTCACGCTGTTGGCGCAGAGCCACCAGTTCGCTGTCGCGTACCGTCGGGTTGACCGCTTGCAGGGCGGTCAGGCGCGCCAGTTCTTCGTCGGTATCGGCTGCCAGGCGACGCTGGGCTTCGGCCACGCGTTCGGCGTGACGCGGGGCGATCTTCTCTTCACCGGCGTTGATCCGTGGCGAGAGCTGGTCACGCTGGGCCTGGATGAACTTGTTGGCGCTGGCCCGGGGCACGCTTTCCAATTGATCGTTCAACGTCTCGAACGAGACTCGGGCGGCGAGGTCGTTGCCATTGGCGTCCAGCAGGCAGCGCAGGGCGGCCGGCGGCAGGTAACGGCCCAATTGCAGGGAGCGCGGGGCAACCACTTCACTGACATAGAGCAGTTCCAGCAACACGGTGCCGGGTTTGAGGGCTTTGTTCTTGATCAGCGCTACGGCGGTATTGCCCATGGAGCCGGACAGCACCAGGTCCATGCCGCCTTGCACCATCGGGTGCTCCCAGGTAATGAACTGCATGTCTTCGCGAGACAGCGCCTGGTTGCGGTCGTAGGTGATGGTCACGCCTTCGTCGTCGCCCAGCGGGAAGCTGGCATCGAGCATTTTTTCGCTCGGCTTGAGGATCAGCGCGTTGTCCGAATGGTCCTCGCTGTCGATGCCGAACGCATCGAACAGCGTTTCCATGTAGATCGGCAGGGCGAACTGGTCGTCTTGTTCGAGAATGGCTTCCACCAGCGCATCGCCTTCACCCGCGCCGCCGGAGTTGAGCTCCAGCAGACGGTCGCGGCCGGTGTGCAACTCGGCCTCCAGGCGTTCGCGTTCGGCGCGGGCTTCGTCGATCAAGGCTTGCCACTGGCCGTCATCGGCTTCCTCCAGCAAGGGCAGCAGGCGCGGGCCGAACTGATGCTGCAAGGCGTTGCCGGTCGGGCAGGTATTGAGGAACGCGTTCAGAGCCTCGTGATACCACTGGAACAGCCGCGCTTGCGGACTGGTTTCCAGGTACGGCGCATGCAGCTCGATGGTATGTTTCTGGCCGATCCGGTCCAGACGGCCAATACGCTGCTCCAGCAGGTCCGGGTGCGACGGCAGGTCGAACAACACCAAATGGTGGGCGAACTGGAAGTTGCGGCCTTCGCTGCCGATTTCCGAGCAGATCAGCACCTGGGCACCGAACTCTTCGTCGGCGAAGTAAGCCGCCGCGCGGTCGCGCTCCAGGATGTTCATGCCTTCATGGAATACCGTCGCCGGGATGCCGGAACGCACGCGCAGGGCATCTTCCAGGTCCATGGCGGTCTCGGCATGGGCGCAGATCACCAGCACTTTGGTACGCTTGAGCATCTTCAGCGTGTCGATCAGCCACTCGACCCGTGGGTCGAAACGCCACCAGCGCTGTTCTTCGTTGGCGTCCGGCTGAGCCTGGAAGCTGACTTCCGGGTACAGCTCGGCGTGATCGCCCAAGGGTAGTTCGAGGTACTCATCCGGGCATGGCAGCGGATAAGCGTGCAGCTTGCGCTCCGGGAAACCCTGTACGGCGGCGCGCGTATTGCGAAACAGCACGCGGCCGGTGCCATGACGGTCCAGCAGCTCACGGACCAGACGGGCGCTGGCTTCGACATCGCCATCATTGACGGCAGTCAGTAGCGCTTCGCCTTCGTTCCCCAGGAAACCGTGAATGGTCTTGTGCGCCTCGGGCGAGAGACGGCCCTTGTCCAGCAATTCCTGCACGGCCTCGGCCACCGGGCGATAGTTTTCGCTCTCGGCGCGAAAGGCCTTGAGGTCATGGAAGCGGTTCGGGTCCAGCAGGCGCAGACGGGCGAAGTGGCTGTCCTGGCCCAACTGTTCCGGGGTCGCGGTCAGCAGCAGCACGCCGGGAATCGTCTCGGCAAGCTGTTCGACCAAGGCGTAATGCGGGCTGACCTGATCTTCGTGCCAGACCAGGTGGTGGGCTTCGTCGACCACCATCAGGTCCCAGCCGGCGGCAAACAGCGCGTCCTGGGCCTTCTCATCGTCCACCAGCCACTCCAGCGCCACCAGGGCCAATTGGGTGTCTTCGAACGGGTTGCTGGCATCGCTTTCGATGAAGCGTTCTTCGTCGAACAAGGCGACCTGCAGGTTGAAGCGCCGACGCATTTCCACCAGCCACTGGTGCTGAAGGTTTTCCGGTACCAGGATCAGCACGCGGCTGGCGCGGCCGGAGAGCAGTTGACGGTGGATGATCAGACCGGCTTCGATGGTCTTGCCCAGGCCCACTTCGTCTGCCAGCAATACCCGTGGCGCAATGCGGTCGGCCACTTCACGGGCGATGTGCAATTGGTGGGCGATGGGCTGGGCACGTACGCCGCCCAGGCCCCAGAGCGGCGATTGCAACTGGCGGCTGGTGTGTTCCAGGGTGTGGTAGCGCAAGGAAAACCATGCCAGCGGGTCGATCTGGCCGGCGAACAGACGGTCGCTGGCCAGGCGGAACTGGATAAAGTTCGACAGCTGGGTTTCCGGCAGAGTGACGACTTCGTTCTGCCCATTGAGGCCGTGGTAGACCAGCAGCCCGTCGACATCGTCGACTTCACGCACGGTCATTTTCCAGCCTTCGAAGTGAGTGATCACATCGCCCGGCGAAAATCGCACGCGGGTGAGGGGCGCATTCCGTAGCGCGTACTGGCGAGTGTCGCCAGTGGCCGGATAGAGCACGGTCAACAAGCGGCCGTCCTGTGCCAGAACGGTGCCTAAACCCAGCTCGGCTTCGCTGTCACTGATCCAGCGTTGCCCCGGTTGATACTGCTGCGCCATGCTGCCTGACTCCCGCCTTGAAAAAGCCGGTTATCTTAACGGAATGATCCCTCAGACCAAAGGATTTACGTAGACATCGGGTCGCCATGGGCATGGATTACTTACCGGCGGTGCGGAACTTAAGTGTGCTAAGTGATCAAACAAGCTCGGCCCGGCCTATTGTGATAATGCCAACCGGGTCACAAGTTTCAGACCAGCGGTTCAAGCTGTTCCTCGCTCAGCCGACAACCTGAAGACAGGAGACCTTTATGTTGCCACCCATGCTCCCTTTGAGCGCCGTACCCATCACCGCTCAACAGGATCCGGTCCGCCAGCGACCGGACATACCGCCCGTGGTCCCGGTGCAGCAAAGCTCCAATGAAAGCACCATCGACCTGAAAAATCGCGACCCGGAGGAGGCTGCGCTGTTGCTGCGCGAGGAGCAACAGCGCCAGCAGGAACGCCACAAGCGCCGCCGCGAAGCCGACGAAGATCCTGAAGCGCACCTGGCCGTACCCGGTACTGAACTGAACGCCGATAACACCGTGCCTGTGGTGCCGCTGATAGAGGGAGAGGAACGTCAGGGGTTGTGGGTCGATATTCAGGTCTGATCCAGGCTTTGCCGACACCAGCAGGCTGGTCAACACCGCCAACAGCCGCCATCATGGGCGCATCCGCCATTTACCGCACGATGCCGACACGCCATGAGCCAAGACGACAAACTGATCGACCTCAGCGCTGAGCGCGCCAAACGCGTTCACGACCTCAACGAAAAGCGCCTTAACGAAGTCCGCCAGGCTTTCGAGCAAGCCATGCCGTTGGGCAAAACCCAGAAAAAAACCAAGAAAAAACCAAAAAAGCGCTGACCGCCCCCCTCCATTCATTGATACAGATCAGTTATTTCCCCTCCTTTTCGCCGCGTCGCGAGCGTTATTGACTCCGGTCAATTTTCATCCAGGCCTGATTGGTTAACTTGAACCCATCGCAACAGGGGCAAGACCAGGAGGCCAGTCATGTTTTTCGATAATGTGGTGTTTGCCGGAGTGTTGACCGTCGGCCTCATGTTCGTGTTTTTCGCCGGCTTTGGATTATTCATCTGGAAAGATGCACACAAGCGCAAAAAGCCATAGGTCTTTCCAGCGACAACGAGCACGCAAGGCATTTTGGGCGACTTCGGTCGCCCTTTTTTTTGGGTTTTTTCAGGCCTGCACCACTTTCCTTGTGGGAGCGGGCTTGCTCGCGAAAGCGATGTGTCAGCCACTGTACAGGTAACTGACCCGACGCCTTCGCGAGCAAGCCCGCTCCCACAAAGTGGTGGTTCTGGGCATAAAAAAAGGTGCGATCCGCAAGGATCGCACCTTCTTTTTGAGCTGCTGGTATCAGCTGCCGAGGGCCTTGGACGCCAGCCAGAACAGCGCGGCCGAGAGGGCCACCGTGGCCGGCAAGGTCAGTACCCAGGCTAGCAGGATGGTCCGTACCGTGCCGCTTTGCAGACCGCTCTTGTTGGCGACCATGGTGCCCGCCACGCCGGACGACAGTACGTGGGTGGTGGAAACCGGCAGGCTGAAGATGTTCGCCGCACCGATCATGCACGCTGTGGTGATTTGCGCCGACATACCTTGAGCGTAGGTCATGCCTTGTTTGCCGATCTTCTCACCGATGGTCAGCACCACACGCTTCCAGCCGACCATGGTGCCCAGGCCCAGGGCCAGGGCGACTGCCAGAATCACCCAGAACGGGGCATATTCTGTAGTGGCGGTCAGGTCCTTGCGCAGCTTGTTCAGGTCGTCTTTCTCACGGGCCGCCAGGCCAGGCAACTTACCAACCTTCTTCGCCGTGTCGTCCAGGCAGAGCAGGTAGCGACGCACTTCGATGCGGCTTTCCGATGGCAGCGAGTGATAGTCCGCCACGCCTTTGAGCCTCTCGAGCAGGGCTGCGATGGTGGGTTCGGTCTGTTGCGGGTTGCAGCTGAATTTCTCTGGCAGATCGCCCTTCACACTTTTGCCAAGCGCCAGGTATTCACCCAACGACTCGCTGTTGCGCTGGTAGAACTGACTCAGGTGCAACGTCGCGTCGCGGGTGCGCTCGATCTGGTAGGTGGTGCTGTTCAGGTCAAGCACGAACTGCGCCGGTACGATACCGATCAGCACCAGCATGATCAGGCCGATGCCTTTCTGGCCATCGTTGGAGCCGTGGACAAAGCTCACGGCCATGGCCGAAATCACCAGCACCAGGCGATTCCAGAACGGCGGGTGTTTCTTGTCGTCGATCTTGCGGCGCTGTTCCGGCGTTTTGTGCATCTTTGACAGCGGACGCCACCACTTCAGGCCAATCAATACCAGGGCGGCAATCAGGAAACCTGCCATGGGCGAGAACACCAGGGAGGCACCGATATCGATTGCTTTCTGCCAGTTCACCCCGTCGGCCAACGGGATATCGTTGATCAGCGCGTTGGCCAGGCCCACGCCGAGGATCGAACCGATCAGCGTGTGGGAACTGGAGGCTGGGATACCGAAGTACCAGGTGCCCAGGTTCCAGGTGATGGCCGCTGCGAGCAGCGAAAACACCATGGCCAGCCCGTGTCCAGTGTTCACATTGATCAGCAGCTCTACCGGCAGCAGGTGAACGATGGCATACGCCACGCCCACACCGCCCAGCAGCACGCCGAGGAAGTTGAACACACCGGAAAAGAACACCGCCAGATGAGGCGGCATCGCTTTGGTGTAGATAACAGTGGCCACCGCGTTTGCGGTGTCATGAAAGCCGTTGATGAACTCGAAGGCGAGGACAAAGGCCAGGGCGAGCAAGAGGCTCACAAGCACCCAAGCATCCAGTCCGCTAAATAAATCGATCATGAAGGTTTTCTGACCCGGTCGTAAGGGGGCGCGATTATGCCAGAAAACCTCGGTAATCGATGCATTGCCTGCTCATCGGTAACATTCTTCAACGAAATAATGTGCAGGCCCCCCTTCGAACCCTGGCGTTTAGCGGGTTGCGCAACCCATTGATTCGGGAGCGGAAAGCGCGCCAGGCAAGGGGCCGCTCGTCGTTGAACGAGCCTCAAGCGGTTGTGCGAAAAATCTGAAAAGAAGGTAAGCCATGGCCATTCCTCGACCGTTGTCGGGGAAATGGCGGCCCGCTCATGGCGGGCGTCCGGCACGGGCCGGCCAGGGTGTCGGCCGGATACCGCTTCACAAGAACATCAAGCGCTGAGCATTACCGCTCTTCCGCTTTGAGTTCCTGTTCCATTTTCTGAAGTTCCTGGGTAAAGGCCTGGTCCTGAACGGTGGCGCGTTTACGCCAGGGTTTGCGTTCCGGTTCAGGTTGCGCGGCGTAGGTGGTGATTTCCCCGCCGTAAACTTCCTTGTAACGTTGTTCCTGGCGCTCAAGTTCCGCGCGCAGTTCGTCTTTCGTCACAGTATTACCTAATGGATTGAATGGGTCTGGTGATACGCACTGCATGTAGACATGCAGACGGCCACGGCACCAGAGCTGACAGCTGACGTAGCATCAGGAGTTTCGTATAACGCCGATACGGGGGAAGCGCCATCCGGGTGCTTCGGGCACCGGCTGCCGGCACCACGCAGGATAGAAACCTGCAATGCCTGCGGACGGGAGCGGTCGATTGCCGCACCGTCACTGAGGGGCATTATAGCGGCCTGTCCGAAGAACACTATCGGGAAAAGTTAAAAGAATCTGTTGTTGTGTGAATCAATATTTGTATGTGCAACTTGTGGCAATTAGGTTTCAGGCAACGCCAGACAATGTCGTTATCCACTCTCCTGGCGCGCACTGCGTTCAATACTCGTGGCGTCATTACTTATTTATCAACCCTTCACACAAAAGCAAGGCGGGTGGGGGGAGCTGTGATTGCGATTATCGGTTGATGGTTCGATAATCGAACGGTGCTGACAGCCCGCCCCTTGTCTGTTCATCGGGCAGCCGCTTGTAATAGCCGCCATTCCCCGGGAAGGACCAGATATGAACGACCAATTGCGCAACGCCTTCGCTTCTGTAGCGCCACCCATCGTTGCTTCGCCGGCCAAGCGCATCCAGGCCCTGACCGGTGACCCGGACTTCATGACGTCCCTGGCCCGTGGGTTGGCCGTGGTCCAGGCGTTTCAGGAGCGCAAACGGCACCTGACCATCGCTCAGATCAGCCACCGCACGGAAATTCCCCGCGCCGCCGTCAGACGTTGCCTGCATACCTTGATCAAACTCGGCTACGCCACCACCGACGGACGGACCTATTCGCTGCTGCCCAAAGTATTGACCCTGGGTCATGCCTATCTGTCATCGACGCCTCTGGCCGTGTCCGCGCAGCCGTATCTGGACCGAATGAGCGAACAGCTGCATGAGGCCTGTAACATGGCGACGCTTGAAGGCGACGACATTCTTTATATCGCCCGTTCGGCCACCACCCAGCGGCTGATATCCGTGGACCTGTCTGTCGGCGGACGCCTGCCGGCCTATTGCACCTCGATGGGCAGAATTCTTCTGGCGGCACTGGACGACGCCTCCCTGCGAGATTACCTCGATCATGCCGACCTGCAGGCCAAGACCAGCCGGACCCTGCACACTCCCCAGGCTTTGCTGGAGTGTTTGCAAGAAGTGCGGCAGCAGGGATGGTGCATCGTCGACCAGGAACTGGAGCAGGGGCTGCGCTCGATTGCCGTGCCTGTCTACGACGCCTCCGGCCAGGTGGTGGCGGCGCTGAATGTCAGTACCCATGCCGGGCGGGTCAGCCGCAATGAACTGGAACAGCGCTTCCTACCGGGCCTGTTGGGCGCCAGCCGCGACTTGAGCGCGCAACTGTTCACTTAAGCTGTTCGATAAACGCACAGAGTCGCCTCTGACGAATTGACGGTATTTGCCTCGGATCATTAATGTCGCGGCAGCGTCATCCGACGTGATCGAGCCTGCCTCGACCGATGGATGGCGGCCCAATAATAATGAGAGGCACACCTGCCATGCATACCTCCTGCGGCCTTCACCTTGACGATCGACCGGCCTGTTTGCCCCAGATCGCCCGCTAACCAACATTTTTTTGCAGCCTTGCGGTTTATTTGCCGGGCCTCTGTTCGCCTGCGTTTTCTTGCGTGGAATAAAAACAAGATGAACCAACCCCAGACCTCTGTAGGCAATTGCCTCGACGTGCAGTCCTTCATCAACGCTCAACCCATCTCGCGCTATCAGTGGCGGGTGGTGATTCTGTGCTTCCTGATTGTTTTTCTCGACGGCCTCGACACGGCGGCCATGGGCTTCATCGCCCCGGCGCTCTCCCAGGACTGGGGCATTGATCGGGCCAGCCTGGGCCCGGTCATGAGTGCGGCGCTGATCGGCATGGTGTTCGGGGCTCTCGGCTCCGGTCCGTTGGCAGACCGTTTCGGCCGAAAAGTTGTGCTGGTAGGCGCGGTCGTGCTGTTCGGCGCGTTCAGCCTGGCATCGGCCTACAGCACCAATATCGACCAATTGTTGGTGCTGCGCTTTCTGACCGGCCTGGGGTTGGGCGCCGGCATGCCGAACGCCACCACCTTACTGTCGGAATACACCCCGGAGCGTAAAAAATCGTTGCTGGTGACCAGCATGTTCTGCGGCTTCAACCTGGGCATGGCCGGCGGCGGGTTTATCTCGGCCAAATTGATACCGGCGTTCGGTTGGCACAGCCTGCTGCTGATCGGCGGGATCCTGCCGTTGATCCTGGCGGTGGTGCTGGTGTTCTGGTTGCCGGAGTCGGCACGTTATCTGGTGGTGCGCAATCGCGGCACGGACAAGGTGCGCAAGACCCTGGCCCCGATCGATCCGCACACCGTCGCCCAGGCAGCGAGTTTCAGTGTGCCAGAACAAAAAACCGTGAAAACCCGCAACGTACTGGCGGTGATTTTCTCCGGCACCTACAGCGCCGGAACGTTATTGTTGTGGCTGACCTACTTCATGGGGCTGGTGATTGTTTACCTGCTGACCAGTTGGTTGCCGACGCTGATGCGCGACAGCGGCGCGAGCATGGAGCAGGCGGCGTTTATCGGAGCGTTGTTTCAGTTCGGCGGCGTATTGAGCGCGGTTGGGGTGGGGTGGGCGATGGACCGGTTCAATCCGCACAAGGTCATCGGCATTTTCTACTTGATGGCCGGGATATTTGCCTACGCGGTGGGGCAGAGTCTGGGCAACATTACCTTGCTCGCCACGTTGGTGCTTGTGGCCGGCATGTGCGTCAACGGCGCGCAATCGGCGATGCCGTCGCTGGCGGCGCGGTTCTATCCGACCCAAGGCCGGGCCACCGGTGTCTCGTGGATGCTGGGCATCGGCCGTTTCGGCGCGATCCTCGGCGCCTGGATGGGCGCGACATTGTTGGGCCTGGGCTGGAACTTCGAACAGGTCCTGACCGCCCTGGTCATTCCAGCGGCCTTGGCGACGGCGGCGGTGGTGATCAAGGGCATGGTCAGTCATGCGGATGCGACGTGAGCCAATGATCTGAACCTTGCGGCAGACCTGTGGGAGCGAGCCTGCTCGCGATAGCGGTGTGTCAACTTGCATAAGTGTTGGCTGACCCACTTCAATCGCGAGCAGGCTCGCTCCCACAGGATCAGGGTGTTTGGGAAATCGTTAGCCAAACAACAATCTGTTCGATAAACGAACACTCAGTCGATTATCGGATTGTTTGGCTATCACCCTCAGCTTAATCTTCAGTCACTCCGGCGCTTAAACCTCGCGCCTTTTTCTTCATCTTGATCTACTGAAAAACGGGAGCCTGCCCCATGGCTGAAATCCTTTCGCTGCACGACGCAGTGAAGCAATTCGTCAATGACGGCGATACCGTCGCGCTCGAAGGCTTCACTCACCTGATTCCGACGGCGGCGGGTCATGAAATCATTCGCCAGGGCAAGAAAGACCTGACCTTGGTGCGGATGACGCCTGACCTGATCTACGATCAGTTGATCGGCGCCGGTTGTGCTCGCAAGCTGATTTTCTCCTGGGGCGGCAATCCTGGGGTGGGCTCCCTGCACCGGCTGCGCGATGCCGTAGAAAAGCAGTGGCCGCAGCCGCTGGAGATCGAAGAGCACAGCCACGCCGACCTGGCCAATGCCTACGTCGCCGGGGCCTCAGGCCTGCCATTCGCGGTGCTGCGGGCCTACGCCGGCTCTGATCTGCCAAAGGTCAATCCGCTGATCAAAAGCGTAACCTGCCCCTTCACCGGGGAAGTGCTGGCCGCCGTGCCATCCGTGCGCCCGGACATTACAGTGATCCACGCTCAAAAAGCCGACCGCAAGGGCAATGTCCTGTTGTGGGGCATTCTCGGCGTGCAGAAAGAAGCCGCCCTGGCCGCCAAGCGCTGCATCGTCACCGTGGAAGAAATCGTCGATGACCTCAACGCACCAATGAACGCCTGCGTGTTGCCAACCTGGGCGCTGAGCGCGGTGTGCCACGTCCCGGGCGGCGCTCATCCGTCCTACGCCCACGGCTACACCGAACGTGACAACCGTTTCTATCAGGCGTGGGACCCCATCGCCCGGGACCGTGAGACGTTTACTGCCTGGATCAACGAATACATCCACGGCACCCGGGATTTCAGCGAATTCAGAACCCGACTGGCTGCTGCTTCGGAGGCGAAATAATGACGTACTCCACCAATGAAATGATGACCGTCGCCGCGGCCCGTCGATTGCAGAACAACGCTGTGTGCTTCGTGGGCATCGGCCTGCCGTCGAAGGCCGCCAACCTGGCGCGGCTGACCTCGTCGCCGGATGTGGTCCTGATCTACGAATCCGGTCCGATCGGTGCCAAGCCCAGCGTATTGCCGCTGTCCATCGGTGATGGTGAGCTGGCTGAGACCGCGGACACTGTCGTGCCGACCGGTGAGATTTTTCGCTACTGGTTGCAGGGCGGACGCATCGACGTCGGCTTTCTCGGTGCAGCCCAGGTCGACCGTTTCGGCAACATCAACACCACGGTGGTGGGCGACTACCATCAACCGAAAGTCCGCTTGCCGGGCGCCGGTGGTGCACCGGAAATCGCCGGTTCGGCCAAGAGCGTGCTGATCATCCTCAAGCAGTCGGCGCGCTCGTTTGTCGACAAGCTGGATTTCATCACCTCGGTCGGTCACGGCGAGGGCGGTGATTCCCGTAAACGCCTGGGCCTGCCGGGCGCCGGTCCGGTAGGTATCATCACCGACTTGTGCATCATGGAGCCGGAAGCCGGCAGCCATGAGTTTGTGGTCACCGCGCTGCACCCCGGCGTAACCCGCGAGCAAGTCGTTGCCGCCACCGGTTGGGCGATTCGTTTTGCCGACCAGGTGCAAACCACTGCCGAGCCGACCGAAACAGAGCTGCGCGCCCTGCGCGATCTCGAAGCACGTACTGCCGCGGCCCACGGCCAGGCACCGGGAGAAGCGTGATGCGCGACGTTTATATCTGTGATGCGATTCGAACCCCCATCGGTCGCTTCGGTGGCGGTTTGTCCGCGGTGCGCGCCGATGACCTGGCCGCCGTGCCGATCAAGGCGCTGATGGAGCGCAACCCTTCGGTGGATTGGAATGCCGTGGACGAAGTGTTTCTCGGCTGCGCCAACCAGGCCGGCGAAGACAACCGCAACGTGGCGCGCATGGCGCTGCTGCTGGCTGGCCTGCCGCAGAGCATTCCCGGCGTAACCCTCAACCGCCTTTGCGCCTCGGGCATGGACGCCGTCGGCACGGCCTTCCGCGCCATCGCCAGCGGCGAAATGGAATTGGCCATCGCCGGCGGTGTGGAGTCGATGTCCCGCGCACCGTTCGTGATGGGCAAGGCCGATGCCGCGTTCTCGCGCAACATGAAGCTGGAGGACACCACCATCGGCTGGCGCTTTATCAATCCGTTGATGAAAAGCCAATACGGCGTGGACGCGATGCCCCAGACCGCCGATAACGTGGCCGATGATTACGCGGTGTCCCGCGCTGACCAGGATGCTTTCGCCTTGCGTAGTCAGCAGCGCACGGCGGTCGCCCAGGCCGCAGGGTATTTCGCCGAAGAAATCGTCCCGGTGCGCGTCGCCCACAAGAAAGGCGAAACCGTGGTCGAGCAGGACGAACATCCCCGCGCCGACACGACGCTGGAGACCTTGAGCAAACTCAAGCCGGTCAACGGTCCAGACAAAACCGTCACCGCCGGCAACGCCTCGGGCGTGAACGATGGCGCGGCGGCTATGATCCTGGCGTCGGCCGAAGCGGTGAAGAAACACGGGCTGACGCCGCGGGGCAAAGTGTTAGGCATGGCCAGTGCCGGTGTGGCGCCTCGGGTGATGGGCATCGGCCCGGTGCCCGCGGTGCGTAAGCTTACTGAGCGCCTGGGCCTGGCGGTCGCCGACTTTGACGTGATCGAGCTTAACGAAGCCTTCGCCAGCCAGGGGTTGGCGGTGCTGCGTGAGCTGGGGCTGGCGGACGACGCGCCGCAGGTGAACCCCAATGGCGGCGCCATCGCCCTCGGTCATCCGCTGGGCATGAGCGGAGCGCGGCTGGTGCTGACGGCGTTGCATCATCTGGAAAAGACCGGCGGCAAGAAGGGCCTGGCGACCATGTGTGTTGGCGTCGGCCAGGGGCTGGCGTTGGCAATCGAACGCGTCTGACGCGTCGTTCTACTAATAAGAACCGAGGAATGCTTCATGACTGACAAGCCTGGTTATCGTCGCCCCCAAGCGGGCACCCAGCCGGAGTACCTGCACCCGCCGTACCAGTCCACCAACCTGCGCTCGCCGTCCAAGCCGTTGGTGTTCCTGCCGCATTCGCTGTCGGAAATCACCGGCCCGACTGTCGGTGCCGACCGTGTGCAGGAGAAGGATAACGACCTGACTGCCCAGCATGCCGGCGAGCCACTGGGGGAGCGGATCATCATTCACGGGCGCGTGCTGGATGAGCATGGCCAGCCTGTGCCGGGCATCCTGGTGGAGATCTGGCAGGCCAACGCCGCCGGGCGTTACAACCATGACCGCGACAACCATGACGCGCCGCTGGACCCGAACTTCACCGGCACCGGTCGCACCGTCACCGACGCTGACGGTGGGTATCAGTTCCAGACCATCAAGCCCGGCGCCTACCCGTGGGGCAACCATCACAACGCCTGGCGCCCGGCGCATATCCATTTCTCACTGTTCGGGCCGAGCATTCTGACGCGGCTGGTGACGCAGATGTATTTCCCCGGCGACCCACTCTTGGCCTACGATCCGATCTACAACTGCGTGCCGGACACCAGCGCCAAGGAACGTCTGATCGCCCGTTTCGACCTGGAAAAAACCATTCCTCACTACGCCCTCGGTTATCGTTGGGACATCGTATTGCGCGGCCGCGATGCCACGCCGATGGAGAAATAAGATGACGCTCACCGCCACTACGTCTCACACCGTTGGCCCTTACTACCACATCGGCCTGACCTGGCTGAACCGCGAAGACCTGACTGTCGCTCAAACCCTCGGCCAGCGCGTGGCGATCACCGGGCAGGTGATCGACGGCAACGGCGAGTTCGTCAATGACGCGATGCTGGAAGTCTGGCAGGCCAACGCCGCCGGAAAATACGCGCACCCGGAAGACGACCAGGACAAGCCCCTGGACCCGAATTTCGAAGGTTTTGGCCGGGTGCCGGTGGATGCCGAAGGGCGTTTTCGTTTCACCACCATCAAGCCGGGCTCCGTGCCGGGTCTTGGCGGTACGACCCAGGCGCCGCACCTTGTAGTGCTGGTGTTTGCCCGCGGTCTGGTCAAGCATTTGCTGACGCGAATCTACTTCGATGGCGAGCCGGCCAACGAAACCGATCCGCTGCTGGCCTGCGTGCCCGAAGAGCGTCGCGCCACGTTGATCACCCAGCCTGATGCGTCGGGCGTGTATCAGTGGAACGTGGTCCTGCAGGGAACAGATGCCGAGACGGTGTTCTTCGATTACTGAGTCCGCTTCGGTCCATTGCGGGCAAACCTTGCCCCCACAAGCGCTGCACAATACCTTGCAAGCAAGGTTTGCCCGAGTACCGATCAGTGACCGACAGCGCGGTGCTGTCCGACCTGCACACCCAAGGACTTTTTATGAGCGAACGACCGGGTAATCAGCTCTTTGATGCCTACTTCACCGCCCGCCACATGCGCGAGGTGTTTTGTGATGCGGGCCGGGTGCAGGCCATGCTCGATGTCGAGGCGGCGCTGGCCCGGGCTGAGGCGAAGGTGGGCTTGATCCCTGTCAGCGCAGTGGCTCCGATCGAGAAGGCCTGTGACGCGCAGTTGTACGATTTTTCGGCGTTGAGCGAGGCGATTGCCACGGCGGGCAATTCGGCGATTCCACTGGTCAAGGCCCTCGGTAAGCGCATTGCCGCTGAAGACGCCGAGGCTGAGCGCTACGTGCACCTGGGGGCCACCAGTCAGGATGTGATGGACAGTGGGTTGGTGCTGCAACTGCGCCAGGCATTGGGTTTGATTGAAGGCGAACTGGCGCAACTGGCCACGATTCTCGCCCGCCAAGCCGAACGCTACGCCGCCACGCCATTGGCCGGACGCACTTGGTTGCAACATGCAACACCGGTGACCCTGGGCATGAAGATCGCCGGGTGGCTGGGGGCGATCACCCGTAGCCGCCAACGCTTGAATGAGCTCAAGCCGCGCTTGCTGGTGTTGCAGTTCGGTGGTGCCTCCGGAACGCTTGCTGCGCTGGGTGAACAGGCTTTGCCCATCGCCGAAGCGCTGGCCGCCGAACTGCAATTGAGCTTGCCGGAACAACCTTGGCACACCCAGCGCGATCGCCTGGTTGAGTTCGGTTCGGTACTGGGCTTGATCGCCGGCAGCCTTGGCAAACTGGGCCGCGACATCAGCTTGTTGATGCAGACCGAGGCCAGTGAAGCGTTCGAACCCTCGGCGCCAGGCAAGGGCGGTTCGTCCACCATGCCGCACAAGCGCAACCCGGTGGGTGCTGCCGTACTGATTGGCGCCGCGACCCGAGTCCCAGGCCTGTTGTCGACGCTGTTCAGCGCCATGCCCCAGGAGCACGAACGCAGCCTGGGCCTGTGGCACGCCGAATGGGAAACCCTGCCGGAGATTTGCTGCCTGGTGTCCGGCGCCCTGCAACAGGCGCGGCTGCTGGCCGAAGGTCTGGAAGTGGACGCGGCGCGCATGGCTCGCAATCTGGAACTGACCCAAGGGCTGGTGCTGGCCGAAGCAGTAAGCATCGTCTTGGCCCAGCGGGTCGGCCGCGACACCGCGCACCATTTGTTGGAGCAATGCTGCAAACGCGCCGTGGCTGAGCAACGTCATTTGCGGGACGTATTGGGGGACGAACCTCAGGTCACTGCGCAGTTGTCCGCCACTGAGTTGGATGAGTTGCTCGACCCCGCTCACTACCTCGGCCAAGCCCAGACCTGGGTCGCCCGCGCCGTAGCTGAACACCTTGCCTTGAACGCCTGAAAGGAGACTGTTGTGGGATTCGTCAAACTCGCCGAAGGCGAACTGAACTATTGCTTCGATGGGCCGCAAGACGCCCCGGTGCTGGTGCTCTCCAACTCCCTGGGCACCGATCTGCACATGTGGGACGAGCAGGTCGCGGCCTTCAGCGAACACTTTCGCGTGCTGCGTTTCGACACGCGCGGCCACGGTCAATCATTGGTGACTGAAGGGCCGTACAGCATCGAACAACTGGGCCGCGACGTGCTGGCGATGCTCGATCAGCTGAACATCGACAAGGTGCATTTTTGCGGGTTGTCCATGGGCGGATTGATCGGCCAATGGCTGGGGATCAATGCCGGCGAGCGGCTGCACAAACTGGTGGTGTGCAACACCGCCGCCAAGATCGGCGACCCTTCAGTGTGGAATCCGCGCATTGAAACTGTGCTGCGGGACGGCAAGGCGGCGATGGTCGCGCTGCGGGATGCTTCAATTGCCCGCTGGTTTACCGCGGATTTTGCCGAGGCCCAACCTGCGAAGGTGAAGAAAATCACCGACATGCTCGCCGCCACTTCGCCCCAAGGCTACGCAGCTAACTGCGCGGCAGTGCGCGATGCCGACTTCCGTGAGCAGCTGTCGTCGATCCGCGTACCGCTGCTGGTGGTCGCCGGTACCGAGGATGCCGTGACCCCACCGTCGGGCGGGCACTTTATCCAGGAGCGGGTCAACGGCGCTGAATATGCCGAATTCCATGCCGCGCACCTGTCCAACGTCCAGGCCGGCGCTGCGTTCAGCGAACGGGTGCTGGCTTTCCTGCTGGGCTCCAGTGGTTCTTGAGGGTTTTTTTGTGGACGAGAAACAACGTTACGACGAAGGCATGCAAGTACGCCGCGCGGTGCTGGGCGATGCCCACGTCGACCGTAGCCTGAATGCCTTGACCGAGTTCAACAGTGAGTTCCAGGAGATGATCACCCGTCATGCCTGGGGCGACATCTGGACCCGCCCAGGCCTGCCGCGCCACACCCGCAGCCTGATCACTATCGCCATGCTGATCGGCATGAACCGCAACGAAGAACTCAAACTGCACCTGCGCGCCGCTGCCAATAATGGTGTGAGCCGCAGCGAGATCAAGGAAGTGATCATGCAGAGTGCTATCTATTGCGGCATCCCGGCGGCCAACGCCACCTTCCACCTGGCTGAGTCGGTGTGGGATGAGCTGGGCGTCGAATCGCGGGCTTGAGAACCACCGCTAGTCCTCTGTGGGAGCGAGCAAGCTTGCGATAGCGGTGTGTCAGCCTGCATGGTTGCTGAATATGCCGCCGCCATCGCGAGCAGGCTCGCTCCCACAGGGGCTTTGCGGTGGATACAAATTTTGAGGCCACACAAAAAACAGTGTGGGAGCGAGCCTGCTCGCGATGACGGTGGGTCTGTCACCTTAAATGCCGACCGACCCACCGCAGGGCTTTACAGCAAGCTGATCGGGTAGCTGACGATCAGCCGGTTTTCATCGAACTCAGTGGTGCTGAAGTCCCGGCGCATCGTCGAGTTCCGCCATTTCACGTTAAGGCTCTTCAACGCACCGCTCTGTACGGTGTAGGCCAGTTCGCTTTCGCGGCCCCATTCCTTACCATCGGTGATGGTGCCGGTGTGCACGTTGTCACCACTGATGTAGCGGTTCATCAGGGTCAGGCCCGGTACACCGACGGCGGCGAAGTTGAAGTCGTGGCGCACTTGCCAGGATTTTTCCTGGGCGTTGTCGTAGCTGGAGTTGTAGCTGTCGTTGGCCAGGGTGCCGCCGCTGGTGCCGTTGACGCGCATCCAGCCGTCGTCGCCGCTGAGTTTTTGCAGGCCGACGTAGAAGGTGTTGCCACCGTATTTGGCCGAGAGCATGGCGAAGGCGGTCTTGTTGTCCAGGTCGCCCGCCAGGGCACTGCCTTCTTCTTTGCCGATGAAGTAGCCGAGGTTGGCGCCCAGGGTCCAGTCACCGATGGGCTGGCTGTGGGTCAGGTTGAAATATTTTTGCTGGTAGATGTCCGACAGTTCCGCGTACCAGACGCCGACCTGAGTGCGCTTGTCGTTGAAGGCGTATTCGCCACCGCCGAAGTTGAAGCGATCGGAGAGGAACGCACCACGACCGTTCATGGACATGTCTTCCATGCTCGCGTCGTTGCGCATGCTGTTGGCGCGGAACTGGCCGCCGTACAGGCTCAAGCCGTTGATCTCGGTGGAGGTGACCTGACCGCCGCGGAAGGTCTGCGGCAGGGAGCGGCCGTCGTCAGAGCGCAGGATCGGCAGCACTGGCATCCATTCGCCGACTTTCAGTTCGGTTTTCGACACCTTGGCCTTGAGCGCGACGCCCAGGCGACCGAAGTCATCGGCCGGACGGCCATCATCATGCACCGGCAGCAAGCCGGTATTGGCAGTGCCACGACCGCCGTCGAGTTTGACCGAGTACATGCCCAGCACGTCCATGCCGAAACCCACCGTGCCCTGGGTAAACCCGGACTTGGCGTCGAGAATGAAACTCTGGGTCCATTCCTCGGCTTTGCCTTGCGCGTTATCCGGGTTGGTGAAGTTGCGGTTGATGTAGAAGTTGCGCAGGTTGAGATTGACCTTGGCGTCTTCGACAAACCCCGACTCCGCGGCCAGAACGGGCAGGGCGGTACTGGTCAGGGCGACGGCAATGAGGCTGGGGAAAAAGTGCTGTGTCGGTTTCATGGGCATGTCTCTATTTTTTTTGTGGACGAAGCGGGTCGTTGCCGCAACCTTGGTTGCAGACGGTACGGTGGAACCAGCGGCGTGAAGGCTGTTGAGGATCAGCCGGGTGAGGCGGGGCGTGTGGGCATGGCATCGAACCTGTTGTTATTGGTTTTGTGCGAGCGATGGTGATGGGCGGCCCGGGATCGGTTCAATTGCCGTTTGCGGGTTTTGGGCGATTATCGAACGGCAAAAGTTGATTGTATGGATGTAGTCCCTGTGGGAGCGGGTACATATCCATTGCTGCGGTAACGGCTGCTTAGGGTTCCGCCCTTACGGCGGGTCACTTTCGAAAAGCGCGAAAGTAACCAAAGCGCTCATGCCCCACCACTCGGTGCCTCGCTAGGGCTCGGCATGCCCTCACTCCGGCATTGCTCCGTGGGCCCGCCGCGAAGGGCCATCCATGGCCCAGCGCGGCTAACCCGGCATCCATGCCGGGTTGCCCACTCCACAATGCCTGCGTTCGGCCAGCGTGGTTAACGGGGCGCCAAGATCAACGTCCGCCGCGAGGCGGCCTGACAGCCGGCCTGGCTCTCCGACAGTGCTCCGATCCAATTGTGGGAGCGAGCCTGCTCGCGAAGGCGGCCTTATAGCCGACCTGTCTCTCCGACCGTGCCCCGATCCAATTGTGGGAGCGGGCTTGCTCGCGAAGACGTCGGCACATCCAACGCTGATGCAGGCTGAACCACCGCCATCGCGAGCAGGCTCGCTCCCACAGGAGGAACGCGATCACCAAAAAATCAGGCCGGCTGTCAGGCCGCCATCGCGGGCAAGCCTTGCTCCCACAGAATCCGTGGCCGGTCTGACAGACGCGACGACTTTTCCGACGAGGTTTTAAGGTTGCTGCTCGGAAGCGGTAAATCTAGCCTGTTCAGGTCGCTGCCAACTCAGCGATCGGGACTGCAAGCCCGCCGAATTCGTTAGGCGCCAGCGCCCAGACCCATGTCTCGGGCTCCAATTGATGCAGGAGCGCCGTTATGAAAAAACATCATCCTTCTTCGCCATCAGAGAGCACCTTCCCCTACAACGACCCTGATCCAGAAAAGCTCCAAGAGGCCGCAGACCGAGCACTCGATTACCATCTGGGTACCCATCCTGATCCAAAACCCAAAACCTCAACTCAAGTTTTCACCGTCATCGATACCCTAGACACCGAATGCCTATTGGCCAATCTCAGCGAAACCTGGCCTCGGCCAGTGCCATGGTCAGTGACCTGGCGTTCGACCTGGAAGGCTCCCGGCGGCATGTCGCGCTCGGCGTGGCGCAGATGATTGACTTGAGCGAGTTGTTGGCCAATCGAGCGCTTGATATCGTCGACCCGCGTTAGCCAGTCGGGCCCTAGTGTGGCGAGGGGATTTATCCCCGCTGGGCTGCGGAGCAGCCCCAAAAAAGGCTCGATGCGAAAAAATCTAGTAAACCGAGCTGGTAGGGATATGAGGGGGTTGCTGCGCAACCCAGCGGGGATAAATCCCCTCGCCACAGATTTGTGTATTGAGCTCGGAAGCGATTAGAAACAAAAAAGCCCACCTTTCGGTGGGCTTCGTGTTTCAGCGTTCAGACATCCAGTCAGAACAATTTCAGCGGCGGCGCTTTCTCGGCCACCGGTTCGTTCCTGCCGGTCTCGGCATTCCAGCCACCACCTAACGCCTTGTACAGATTGACCTCACTGGTCAATTGCGCGAGGCGGTCGGTGATCAGCGATTGTTGGGCGCTGAACAACTGACGTTGGGCGTCGAGGAAGGTCAGGTTGCTGTCGACACCAATGCGATAGCGACGCTCGGCCAGGCGGTAGTAGTCCTGGTTCGCGGCGACGAAGTCGGTCTGGGCCTGCAACTGCTCGTTGTAGGTCTGGCGCGCGGCCAGGCCGTCGGAGACTTCCTGGAACGCCGTCTGAATCGACTTCTCATATTGCGCGACATTAATGTCTTTCTGGATTTTGGCGTAATCCAGGCTCGCCCGCAGGCTGCCGGCGTTGAAGATCGGCAGGTTGATTTGCGGGGCGAAGGTCCAGGTGCCCGAGCCGCCCTTGAACAGGCCGGACAGGTCCGGGCTCAGGGTGCCGGCGTTGGCCGTCAGGCTGATGCTGGGGAAGAACGCGGCCCGTGCGGCGCCGATGTTGGCGTTGGCGGCCAGCAGGTTGCGTTCGGCCTGGAGGATGTCCGGGCGACGTTGCAACAGGTCCGACGGCAACCCTGCCGGCACTTCGCTGAGCAGGTCATCGCTCAGCGGTTGGGTGTTCAGGTTGGAGGGCAGACCGGTGCCCAGCAGCAGGGTCAGGCTGTTTTCGTCCTGAGCCACCTGGCGGGTATAGCGCGCCAGTTGTACGCGGGCGTTTTCCACTGCCGTGCGTGCCTGGCTCAGGTCCAGGGCCGAGGCCACGCCGACTTCGGCGCTGCGCGAGGTCAGCTTGAGGCTTTGCTCGTAGGTGCCCAGGGTTTCCTGGGTCAGCTTGAGCAGTTCCTTGTCGGCCTGCCAGGTCAGATAAGCGTTGGCGACGTTGGCCACCAGGCTGATCTGGGTGCTGCGACGGGCCTCTTCGGTAGCGAAGTAGCTTTGCAGCGCTTGCTCGCTCAGGCTGCGCACTCGGCCGAACAGGTCCAGTTCATATGCACTGATGCCCAGGGTGGCTGAGTATGAGCTGCTGATGGCCGCCTCACCGGTTTGCGAAGCCCGTGCCGGCACTCGCTGACGGCTGCCGGCACCGGTGGCCGAGACCGCCGGGAACAGGTCCGCCCGCTGAATGCGGTATTGCGCGGCGTAGGCATCGATATTCAGCGCCGCGACGCGCAGGTCGCGGTTGTTTTCCAGGGCTACCTGGATCAGTTGCTGCAAGGCCGGGTCATGGAAAAACTGTTTCCAGCCCTGTTCGGCGGCGGCCTGGCCGGCCGCCTTGGCCGGCTCGTAGGCCGGACCTTGCGGGTATTGCGTGGCGACCGGTGCGTCGGGCCGCTGATAATCGGGGATCAGCGAGCAGCCGCTGAGCACGACGGCAGCGATGGTCAGAGAGAGGAGCGACTTGCTCATTGGCCAGCCTCTTTAGAAGTTTCAGGAGCGTCGTCCTGGTCGGCATTTTTGCGACGGCCTATCGACGACACGGTCACGAAGAACAACGGTACCCAGAAAATTGCCAGGACGGTGGCGGTGATCATACCGCCGATCACGCCCGTACCGATGGCGTGCTGGCTGCCTGAACCGGCGCCGGTGGAAATCGCCAGCGGGACCACGCCGAGCACGAACGCCAGGGACGTCATGATAATCGGCCGCAGACGCATCCTACAGGCTTCGATGGCGGCTTCCACCAGCGTTCGACCCTGTTCGTGGAGTTCCTTGGCAAATTCCACGATCAGAATGGCGTTTTTCGCCGCCAGGCCGATGGTGGTCAACAGGCCCACCTGGAAGTAAACGTCGTTGGACAGCCCACGCAGGCTGGTCGCCATCAGCGCACCGATAATCCCCAGTGGCACTACAAGCATGACCGCGATCGGAATCGACCAGCTTTCATACAGTGCTGCCAGGCAGAGGAATACCATCAGCAGCGACAAGGCGTACAACGCAGGCGCCTGGGAGCCGGACAGACGTTCCTCGTAGGACAGGCCCGTCCAGGAAATACCGACGCCGGCCGGCAGTTTCTGGGCGATGGCCTCGACTTCGGCCATGGCTTCACCGGTGGAGTAACCCGGGGCAGGGGACCCCAGGATTTCCATCGCTTCCACGCCGTTGTAACGGGCCAGTTTCGGCGAGCCATAGACCCACTCGCCCTTGGCGAAGGCGCTGAACGGCACCATGGTCCCGGCGCTGTTTCGCACGTACCACTTCTGCAGGTCTTCGGGGCTCATGCGAGCATTGGGCTGGCCCTGAACGTAGACCCGCTTTACCCGACCACGGTCGATGAAGTCGTTCACATAGCTGCTACCAAAGGCAATCGACAGGGTGCTGTTGATATCCGAAAGGGTAATGCCCAGCGCGCTGGCTTTCTCGTCATCGATTTCCAACTGGTATTGCGGCTCGTCGTTCAGACCGTTCGGACGCACCTGAGCCAGAACCTTGCTCTCGGACGCCATGCCCAGGAACTGGTTTCGGGCTTCCATCAGTTTTTCGTGGCCGATGCCGGCGCGGTCTTGCAGGAACACGTCGAAACCGGTGGCGTTACCCAGTTCCATCACCGCCGGCGGAGCGAAGGCAAACACCATTGCGTCACGGAAGGTGAAGAAATGTTGCTGGGCGCGGCCGGCGATCTTGAACACGGTGTTGTCAGCGTTACGTTCTTCCCACGGCTTGAGCATGATGAACGCCAGGCCGGAGCTTTGGCCGCGACCGGCGAAGTTGAAGCCGGTCACGGTGAACACCGAGGCCACGCCATCGCCTTCACCGCCGTCCTTGCTTGGACGCAGCAGGAACTCGCGCATATTGTCCACCACCACCTGGGTGCGCTCGGCGCTGGAGCCGGCCGGTGTCTGTACCTGGGCAAACAGCACGCCCTGGTCTTCTTCCGGCAGGAACGCAGTCGGGATGCGGGTGAACAGCCAGATCATGCCGACCACGATGATCAGGTAGGCCAGCAGATAGGGGGCCTTGTGCTTGAGCATGTTGCCCACGCCGCGCTCGTAGCTTCTCACGCTACGGTCGAAGGTGCGGTTGAACCAGCCGAAGAAGCCGCGTTTGGGCGTGCCGTGCTCACCTTTGGGGATGGGTTTGAGCATGGTGGCGCACAGGGCAGGGGTGAAGATCAGGGCCACCAATACCGACAAGGCCATGGCCGAGACGATGGTGATGGAGAACTGTTTGTAGATCACACCGGTGGAGCCGCCGAAAAACGCCATCGGCAACAGTACTGCCGACAGCACCAGGGCGATACCTACCAGGGCACCCTGGATCTGGCCCATGGATTTCTTGGTGGCTTCCTTGGGTGACAGGCCTTCTTCGCTCATCACCCGCTCGACGTTTTCCACCACGACGATGGCATCGTCCACCAGTAATCCGATGGCCAGCACCATGCCGAACATGGTCAGGGTGTTGATGCTGAAGCCGAACGCCGCGAGGATCCCGAAAGTACCCAGCAATACCACCGGCACCGTCATCGTGGTGATGATGGTTGCACGGAAGTTCTGCAGGAACAGGAACATCACCAGGAACACCAGGGCGACCGCTTCGATCAGGGTTTCAACCACACCCTTGATCGACTCGCTCACCACGGGCGTCGTGTCATAAGGGAACACCACTTCCAGGCCTTGCGGGAAGAATGGTTTGAGATTGTCGACGGTCTGGCGCAAGGCCTTGGCCGTGTCGAGGGCGTTGGCGCCAGTGGCCAGTCTCACCGCCAGGCCGGAGGCCGGGGCGCCGTTGAACTGGGCATTAATAGCGTAGCTCTCGCCGCCCAAGGCAACATCCGCCACGTCGCCGACGCGCACTTGCGAGCCGTCTGGATTGACCCTGAGCAAGATGGCCTTGAACTGCTCGGCAGTTTGCAGGCGGGTCTTGCCGATCACGGTGGCGTTCAGTTGTTGGCCGGGGCGGGCAGGCAGGCCGCCGAGCTGGCCGGACGCGATTTGAACGTTCTGCGCGGTAATGGCGGTGGTCACATCCGCCGGGGTCAGGTTGTAGTTATTCAGCTTGGCCGGGTCGAGCCAGATCCGCATGGCGTACTGGGCACCGAAGACCTGGAAGTCACCGACACCAGCGGTGCGCGAGATCGGGTCCTGCATGTTGGACACGATGTAGTTGGACAGGTCCTCACGGGTCATGCTGCCATCGCGCGACACCACGCCGATCACCATCAGGAAGTTTCTCACTGACTTGGTGACGCGAATACCCTGCTGCTGCACTTCTTGCGGCAGCAGTGGGGTGGCCAGGTTCAACTTGTTCTGGACCTGGACCTGTGCGGTATCGGAGTTGGTGCCTTGCTCGAAGGTCGCCGTAATGGTCATGCTGCCGTCGGAGTTACTTTCCGAGGAGACATAACGCAGGTTGTCGATACCGTTGAGCTGTTGCTCGATGACCTGCACCACCGTGTCCTGCACGGTTTGCGCGGACGCGCCTGGGTAGGTCACCTGGATCGCAATGGCTGGCGGCGCGATGCTCGGGTACTGGTTGATGGGCAATTTGAGGATCGATAAAGCCCCGACCAGCATGATCACCAGGGCGATCACCCAGGCGAAAATCGGACGGTCGATAAAAAATTTCGACATGGTTTACTCCCCTTTGCCGCCAGCGGCTTTGTCAGCTGCCTGTGCGGGGGCCGGGTTCTTTTCGCCAACGTTGGTGGCCTCAGTGGCTTTGACTTCCACCCCTGGCCGTACGTACTGCAACCCTTCGGTGATCAGGCGATCCCCAGCCTTGAGCCCGTCTTCGATCAGCCACTGGCTACCGACAGTACGGCTGGCCTTGAGTTGACGCAGTTCGACCTTGTTGTCCGGACCTACCACCAGGGCGGTCGGCGCGCCTTTAAGGTCTCGGGTGACGCCTTGCTGCGGCGCAAGAATCGCCGCGCTGTTCACACCGGCCTGCAATTGCGCGTGGACGAACATGCCCGGCAGCAGGGTATGGTCAGGGTTAGGGAACACCGCGCGCAGGGTGACCGAACCGGTGGTTTGGTCGACCGACACTTCGGAGAACTCCAGCTTGCCCTCATGGGCATATTGGCTGCCGTCTTCCAGGGTCAGTTTGACCATGGCGGCGTTGTCGCCAGCCTTCTGCAGGCGGCCGCTTTCCAGTTCACGGCGCAGTTGCAGCAGTTCTACAGAACTCTGCGTCACGTCGACGTAAATCGGGTCCAGTTGCTGAATGGTTGCCAGGGCATCGGCCTGGCCGTTGCTGACCAGCGCGCCCTCGGTCACCGAGGAGCGACCGATGCGACCGGAAATCGGCGCGTAAACCTTGGTGTAGCGCACGTTGATCCGGGCGGTTTGCAGATTGGCTTCCGACTCCAGGCGGTTGGCCACGGCGGTGTCGTATTCCTGACGGCTGACGGCCTGTTCGTCCACCAATTGTTTATAGCGATCGGAAATGGACTTGGTTGAGCGCAGGTTCGCTTCTGCGCTTTTGAGGGTCGCTTCGTACATCGCCGGGTCAATCTGATACAGCTGCTGGCCGGCCTTGACGTCGGCACCTTCCTTGAACAGACGCTTGAGGATGATGCCGTTGACTTGTGGACGAACTTCCGCGATGCGGAACGCGCTGGTGCGGCCCGGAAGCTCGGACGTCAGGGTGAACGGCTGGGTCTTGAGGGTTACGACGCCGACCTGAGGAGCCGGTGCGGCAGGTGCCGCCTCTTCCTTTTTACATCCGCTGAGCAGCGATGCCAGGGCGATGGCGGTAACCAGAGCGGTAACAGCTGGCTTGAATTGCATGGAAATCCTCGGGTCCAGGCGCGTAAGAGGCGCACAAGAAAGTGGAAGGTAAAAAAGAGCGGAATAAACAATTAGTAGGATGCTAAGAAATATACTTACGTACACGGTTGTTTGTAAACACCCAAATTGCGTACCATCAGTCTTTACAAAAGCCTGACAAAAGGCCTGCGCAGGTCGCAGACGCGTTGCGAAAAAACGCCGCCTCACATTTTGTTCAGTTGATCCTTACGCATTGCTTACGCATCCTGATTGAGGTGTTTACTGCCATGGTCCGTCGTACCAAAGAGGAAGCCCTGGAGACTCGCAGCCAGATACTCGAAGCGGCCGAAAAAGCCTTTTTCGAGCGCGGTGTGGCCCGCACGACACTGGCTGACATCGCGACGCTGGCCGGTGTAACGCGCGGTGCCATCTACTGGCATTTCAGTAATAAGGCGGACTTGCTCCAGGCCATGCTCGATACGTTGCACGAGCCGCTCGATGACTTGGCCCGCGCCAGTGAAAGTGAAGAGGAGCTTGACCCCCTGGGGTGTGTTCGCAAGCTGCTGGTGCGGTTGTTCCAGCAGGTGGCCCTGGACCCGAAAACCCGACGCATTAATGAGATTTTGTTTCATAAGTGCGAGTTCACCGATGAAATGTGCGATTTGCGCCAGCAGCGGCGGCAGGTCAGTCTCGACTGCAATGTGCGTATCGCGTTGTCGTTGCGCAATGCGATGAATCGTGGCCAGTTGCCGGACAATCTGGATCCCGAACGGGCTGCAGTCGCCATTCACGCCTACATCGACGGCATTTTGTACCAGTGGCTACTGGCTCCCGACAGCTTCGCACTGGCGGGTGAGGCCGAGCGCTGGGTGGAGATCGGGCTGGATATGCTGCACCTGAGCCCCCACCTGCGCAAATAAAACAAAATGCTCAATTTCATCAGTTTGTGTCAATAGCTGAACGGCGAGGACCCCGCCGGGCCTTGATCCTGGCGGAGTCATTTATAGACGAACTGCAGACACGTTGATCGCTCGCGAGTCGCTATCGTGCAGGAGAGTGATGGCATGTTCGTGTACAGGCGCCATTGAGGCGCCTGTACCTGTCGTGTCGGCCTGTTACCGACCCTCTGGTTTATTCAACAATGAGGCGCACGGAATAGTTGAAAGGAGGTTCGAGCATCTTCTGGAAGATCTCTGAGCGACAGGTGTATTCGCCATTGCCGGTATATGCGGTTCTGCTTTTCCTGTTTGGCCGGTAACTGGGTTCCAGGACACCAAAACCGATGGGGGCTTCAAACCGGGTTTGCATTTGGCAGCCGAAGTTGAAGGTGCTCATCTGGTAGGAGAGCACGAGTTCAATCGGTTTGATCTTTCTCAGCGTCGGCTGCCAGCCAGCAGCGGGATAAGTGAACTTCCTGTTATGGACGAAATAGAATTCGCGGGTCGCTTTGGCGGGCACGTCATAAGCACTCAAGGATATGTCCGGGTGCGTGGGTAGCTCACTTAGAATGTTTGTCATTTCCAAGGCGTGGGAGGTCTTGTTTACCAGCTCCACAGTGATGCCGGTGTTGGCCAGACTGGTGGTGGCGGCTAGCGGTCCCAGTAGCAGGCCGAGGATTAAATTTTTCATCATGTTCATGGTCATGTTGTCTCTCATGTAATGCAAGGCGTAATAAAGCCTGCACAAGATAAATGTGTGCAATTAAAGTTGCTTGGTTTAGTGGTTTTTTTTACAAGGTGTTAATTGGTTTTTTTAAAATGTTAAGTGTCGGTTTAATCCATAGAGTTAGTGGGTTGTTGTTTGGACTTATTATTAGCGCTGTCGGGTGTATTAATCCACAGTGAGTCAGTGTGGTGTTGTTATTTGATGTTTCGATGTCATCAAGTTTTGATGGCTCGGAAGTTGATGGATGTAAAAAAGCCCCGGCTCTTTCGAGTCGGGGCTTTTATGTAAGGGCCGGTTATTGTATTTACATCACGGGATAATCGATGTAACCCACCGGGCCTTTCCCATAGAACGTTTCCGGATGCGGCTCGTTCAGCGGTGCGTCAGCTTTCAAGCGCGCCGGCAGGTCCGGGTTGGCAATGAACGGCACACCGAAGGCAACGGCATCCGCTTTGCCCTCGGCCAGCCAGGCGTTGGCGCTGTCCTTGGTGAAGCGTTCGTTGGCAATGTACGGGCCGCCAAAGGCTTGCTTGAGCTGCGGGCCGATGCTGTCTTCGCCTTCCTTTTCACGGGAGCAGATAAAGGCGATGCCACGCTGGCCCAGCTCGCGGGCCACGTAGCTGAAGGTTTCCAGGCGGTTCTCGTCGCCCATGTCATGGGAGTCGGCGCGTGGCGCCAGATGTACGCCCACCCGGCCGGCGCCCCAGACTTCGATGACGGCGTCGGTCACTTCCAGCAGCAGGCGGGCACGGTTTTGCAGGGAGCCGCCATAGTTGTCGGTGCGCTGGTTGGTGCTGCTTTGCAGGAACTGGTCGAGCAGGTAGCCGTTGGCGCCATGGATTTCCACGCCGTCGAAACCGGCGGCCTTGGCGTTCTCGGCGCCTACGCGATAGGCGTCGATGATGTCGGCGATCTCAGCGGTTTCCAGTGCGCGTGGCGTTGGGTAGTCGGCCAGCGGACGTACCAGGCTCACATGGCCCTTGGGCTGGATGGCGCTGGGCGCCACCGGCAATTCGCCGTTCAGGTAAGACGGATGGGAGATCCGGCCCACGTGCCACAGTTGCAGGAAAATCTTGCCGCCGGCGCCATGGATGGCTTTGGTCACGTTGCTCCAGCCGCGCACCTGGTCGTTGGACCAGATGCCGGGGGTGTCCGGGTAGCCCACGCCCATGGGGGTGACAGTGGTGGCTTCGCTGAGGATCAGGCCGGCGGAGGCTCGTTGCACGTAGTACTCGGCCATCAGCGCGTTAGGCACGCGGCCCGCGTCGGCGCGGCAGCGGGTGAGCGGCGCCATGATGATGCGGTTTTTCAGCTCGATGTCGCCGAGTTTGATCGGATCGAAAATTGTCGCCATGAACTACAACCTCATAAGTGAAGGGGAAAAGTCAGTGAGTTGCGGGAGCCAGGCCGGTATGACCGCCTTGGCGGAAAGTGATCAGGGTGACCAGCAGCGCCAGCACGGCCAGCGCTCCGGCGGCCAGGGGCACGCTGGTCAGGCCCAGGCCGTGGTCGATGACACTGCCGCCGACCCAGGCGCCCAAGGCGTTGCCGATGTTGAAGGCGCCGATGTTCAGGGTGGAAACCAGGTTTGGCGCGGCTTTGCCGAAGGTCACCACGTTGACTTGCAGGGCCGGCACGGCGGCGAAGCAGGCGGTGGCCCAGAGGAACAGGGTGATTTCAGTGGGGATCAGCGCGACGCTGGTCCAGCTCAAGACGGTGGACACCACGGCCATGGTGGTGAAAACCCCCATCAGCGTGTTCGCCAGGCTCTTGTCCGCCAGCTTGCCGCCGATGATGTTGCCCAGGGTCAGGCCCAGGCCGATCAGCACCAGGGTCCAGGTCACGCCGCGGGGCGATACGCCAGTGACTTCCCCCAGTAGGGGGGCGACGTAAGTGAACAGGGTGAACACCGAGGCGGAAAACAGCGCGGTCATGCTCAGGGACAGCCACAGGCCTGCGCCCTTGAGGGCGACGAGCTCCGAGCGCATGTCGAGTTTTTCTTCATCGCGCTTGGCCGGCAGGAAGCGGATCAGGCCGATCAGGGCAATCACGCCGATGAGAGTCACGGCCCAGAAGGTCGAGCGCCAGCCGGCTTCCTGGCCCAGCGCGGTGCCCAGCGGTACGCCGAGCACGTTGGCCAGGGTCAGGCCGGTGAACATCAGGGCCACGGCCGAGGCGCGCTTGTTCGGTGCCACCAGGCCGGCGGCCACCACCGAACCGATGCCGAAGAACGCACCGTGGCACAGGGCGGTGACGACCCTGGCGAACATCAGTACGTTGTAGTCACTGGCGATGGCGCAGAGCAGGTTGCCGATGATGAAAATCCCCATCAGCGCCACCAGGGCTGCCTTGCGTGGCAACCGCGCGGTGGCCAGAGCCATGAACGGTGCCCCGATGGCCACGCCCAGGGCATAGCCGGTCACCAGCCAGCCGGCACCGGGAATCGATACACCCAAGTCGGTCGCCACCTCAGGCAGCAGGCCCATGATGACGAACTCGGTGGTGCCGATGGCGAAGGCGCTCAGGGCCAGGATGAGAAGTGAGAGGGGCATGGTGGGTCCTTGTCGGGTCAGAGCTCTTGGCTCATTTGCTTGAGGAACTGCTGGATCACGTCCTCGTTGCGCTTGAAGAAATGCCATTGACCGACCTTCTGGCTGGTGATCAGGCCCGCCCGTTGCAACACCGCCAGATGGGCCGACACGGTGGACTGCGACAGGCCGCAACGCTGGTCGATCTGTCCGGCGCAAATGCCGAATTCGTGGTTGTGCAACTGTTCGGGGAACTGGACCTTGGGGTCTTTGAGCCAGTTGAGGATGTCTCGCCGTACTGGGTGCGCCAGGGCTTTTATTATTTCGTCGAGGTCGAGGGTCATGGTTGGCTGCTCGGGATGAGTAAAACGCTATATCGCGATGAGGCGAACCTTAAATCGTTATTTGACGATATACAAATATGGATTTGATCTGAACATCGAATAAATCGCTATATCGGGTTATAACGATATGGGGGCGGTGATGCTAAGCTTTGCGCCATGAACTATCTCGCACACCTGCACCTCGGCGGCCCCGGCCGGGAACGTCTGCTCGGCAGCCTCTATGGCGACTTCGTCAAAGGGCCGCTGCAAGGGCTGTACGATCCGCAGATCGAAGCGGCGATTGCCCTGCATCGGCGCATCGACATGTACACCGATCGTCACCCCGTGGTGGATGTCGCCTTGTCGCGCTTTTCCACCGTACGGCGGCGCTACGCCGGCATCGTGCTCGACGTGTTTTTCGATCATTGCCTGGCCCGGGACTGGACGGTGTATGGCGAAGGGCCGTTGCTGGACTTCACCTCCCAGGTCTATCGGGTGCTCGCCGCCGAGCCGCAGTTGCCTGGGCGCTTGGCGCAAATCGCGCCTTACATGGCGGCGGATGACTGGCTGGGGTCTTACCGGGAGTTCGAGGTGCTTGGGCAGGTGCTACGAGGCATTTCCCGGCGCCTGTCCCGGCCCGAGGAACTGGCCGGGGCCATGGAGGAGTTGGTCAGACTCTATGAGCCGTTGAGCGAGGATTTCCGGCTGTTCTACCCGCAGTTGCAGGACTTTGCGTTGAGCCAGACAACACCACAAAACTAATTGTGGGAGCGGGCTCTGGCTGTCACTGAAGATCAAATGTGGGAGCGAGCCTGCTCGCGATGAGGGCCTGACAGTCAAGAATCAGGTGACTGACAGACCGCTATCGCGAGCAGGCTCGCTCCCACTAAGGGATCCTTTGGCCACAAAGGACCCGGTTCAAGCTGCAATGGCTGGCCGCATCGGCACTTGTTGCTTCTGTGGAATTTCGCCAAACAACGCCTTATGCACCGCCTGTTGCGCCTGGAACGCCAGGGCTGCGCGTTCCTGGCCGTGGCAGGCAATGGGTGGCAGCAGATGGATATGCACGTCGCCCCGGTCATTGGCAAACAAGCGCATCAGATGGGACAACAGATCATCATCTCCAATGAACGGTGCCAGCGAATCAGGCTCACCGTTGCGCAGATAACGGATCGCCACCGGTTGCAGTGCCACGTCAGCATCGATGGCCGCCGACAATAAACGGCCATGGAAGGTGCGCAGGGAGCGGCCATCGGTGGTGGTGCCTTCGGGAAACATCAGCAGCGGATGGGCCTGTTCCAGGTGTCGGCCCATCTGCTTGCGGATCAACTGGCTGTCGCCCGAGCCGCGCCGGATAAACAGGCTGCCCGCTTTGGCCGCCAGCCATCCGGCCACGGGCCAGGTGCGCACTTCGGCCTTGGACAGGAAGGACATTGGCGTGAGCATGCCCAGCAGTGGGATATCGGTCCAGGACACATGGTTGCTGACCCACAGCATGGGCTGTTGCGGCATCTGGCCGTGCACCGTCACGTGGAAGGGCAGGGCGTGGCTCAGGCGCGCCATGAAAAAACGCGACCAGCGCTGGCGACGTACCATGGAGTTGGCCACACCCAACCGTTCAAACAGCCCGAACACGCTGGCCATGCTCAGGCCCAGCGTCACCACCAGCAACACTCGCGCGATTCGCGCGTACACCCGCAACCGACTCATCACACCGCTGCCTTGAAGTGGCGGGCGTAGCGTGGGCACAGTTCGTCGCGCTTGAGCAGGATGAACACGTCGGCCACCTGGAAATCCTCATCCCAGCACGGCTCACCACAGATCTTCGCGCCCAGGCGCATGTAAGCCTTGAGCAGAGGTGGCATTTCGGCGATGACGTTGGACGGCACGTCCAGGGCCGGCAACGGTTTTTTCGGCACTGCGCGCAGGTGTTCGGTGCACAGATAACGCTCGCGCAGGCGCTGCATGATCGCCTGGGCCTGGACGCCGCCGTCCTGCATCGGGATGCTCGCGCAGCCCATGAGATAGCTGTAGCCGCCCTCGTTCAGCACTTCGGCCAGTTCGCCCCAGAGTACCGCGATGGTGCCGCCGTTGCGGTAGGCCGGGTCGACGCAGGTGCGGCCGATTTCCAGGATCGGGCCCTTGAGATGGACCAGGCCGTGAAGGCTGAACTCTTCTTCACTGTAGAACCGGCCCAGGCTGCTGGCGGCGTGGTGATCAAGCAGGCGCGTCGTCGCCACGAGGCGGCCGGTGTTCAGGTCGCGTACGCCGATGTGGGCGCAGTGAACATCATAGTCGTCCATGTCCAGACCCATTTCCGCGCCTTTGAGCTTGGCGTTGAATTCGCCGCTGAAGACGTTGAAGCGCAGGGCCTGGGCTTCTTGCAGAGCGTTGGCGCCAATCAGGCGTTCGGCTTGCAGGCGGCGTTCATTGCCAGTGTCGCTGATGCGGGCGATCTGAGTCATAGCGAATCTCCGTGCGGGCTGTTCAGTTGCAGCCGATCGACTTTCTTTATGCAGCCATGTTGTGCAAAGTCAGGCTATGTAGCCCCGGTGTCATCGCCATGAAGCTTTGGTGATGCTTATATGACAGCCCATTGAGGAGCCTCCCATGCCCTGGCAAAACCTGATCGAACGCGGCGAACGACTGCCCGCCCATCCGGACCTGGCCGAGGGTTATGCGTCCTTGCTGCAACGCCTGGGGCCGGTTACGCCGTTCGAACTGGCCGTACTGGGGGCGCGATTGATGGCAACGCCGGGGTTGGCTTTTCTGGTGGGCTATCAGGCGGCGCTTCGGGTGCTTTGGCCCAGCGCGCCTCAGAGCCTGGGCGCCTTGTGCGCCACGGAGCAGCGCAGCCTGCGCCCGGCGGACATGCAGACTCGTGTCACCGATCTGCGTTTGAGCGGGCGCAAGGATTTCGTTACCGCGGGCGATGCCGCCGAGTGGCTGCTGATCGCCGCTCGCAGCGAAGCACCCGGCGAGCCGCCGCGGTTGAATCTTGCGGTGGTTTATCCCGGAGAGCCGGGCGTGACCCTGGAAAAACTCCCGGCCATCGCCCTGATGCCAGACATCAGCCATGGCCGGGTGGTGCTGGATGGCGCGCTGTGCGAGTTGTTGGCCGGCGACGGCTGGGACGCCTACGTCAAACCGTTCCGCACCCTGGAAGACCTTTACGTGCTCAGTGCCATGGCCGCCTGGTTGTATGGCGTGGGGCAGGAGTGCGCTTGGCCCCAGGCCCTGCAATTGCGCCTGCTGGGGTTGTTGGCAGGTTGCGCTGAAGTGAGCCGCCACAACCCGTCCAGCGCGGCCGGGCATGTGCTGCTGGGTGGGTTGTTCGCGCAGTTCAACGGGCTCGATGAAGAACTGGGCGACGCCCTGGCCACCGGCCCGGCGTTGTGGCGCGAGATGTGGACGCGAGATAAAGCCGTGATGGAGATGGCGGCGGGGGCGCGGGCCAAGCGGTTGGCCAAGGCGTTGGGATCTTCATTGATTTGAAGGCCCTCATCGCGGGCAAGCCTTGCTCCCACAGATCAGTGCCAAATGACAGTCTGCCGTAGACCTGTGGGAGCAAGGCTTGCCCGCGATGGCGTCAGTACTGTCGACACAAATACCCAAATTGTCATCAAGTCTGAATAGGCTCCGAAGGTTCAATCCTGCGAGCCCCAAGCATGTTCAAAGGCTGGTTACTGATTCTCCTGCTGATGTTCAACCTGCACGCCCACGCCGAAAACTGGCCTGGCGAGCAATGGTCAATCGGCCCTCACCCCACCGGGCTGGCTATCGAAGCCCTGGAGCAATACGCCTTCCCACCCCGCGACGATGCCACTCGCCAGGGTATCCGCACCGATGCGCTACTGGTGATCCAGGACGGGCGGCTGGTCTACGAACGTTATGCCGGGTCCACCCGTGCCGACACTGCGCACCTGACCTGGTCAATCAGCAAAAGCCTGATGGCGACGGTGTTCGGCGTGGCCTATGGGCAAAAGCTGTTCAGTCTGCAGGATCCGGCCGCCCGGTATTACCCGGCGTTGGGCAAGCACCCGGACATGACCCTGGCCGATCTTTTTCACTGGGCCTCGGGGCTGGATTGGCAGGAAGATTACGAATACGCACCGCTCAAGTCCTCGGTGGTAGCGATGCTCTACACCCGGGGGCGGCAGGACATGGCAGCGTTCACCGCGCAGCATGAAAGCTTCAGCCCGCCGGGACAGGCGTTCCGTTATTCCAGCGGTGACAGCAACCTGTTGGCCGCGGCATTGAAAAATATCGTCGGCCCGGAGCGCTATCCCGATTATCCCTGGACGGCCCTGTTCGAGCCGCTGGGCATCCGCCACGCCACCTGGGAAACCGACGCCGCCGGCACGTTTGTCGGGTCCTCCTACGCCTACCTCACGGCGCGGGACCTGGCGCGTGTGGGGCTGTTGATGCAACGGGAGGGACGCTGGGGCCAGCGGCAACTGATCCCGCAAGCCTGGGTGGCGTTCAATCGCGAGCCCTTCGCTCGCTTCCGGGCCGGCCAGGACGAAGCGGTGCCCGGTGGGCATTGGTGGCTCAACCGCGCTGCCGACCCGGCCATCCGCCCGTGGCCCGATGCGCCGCCGGATACGTTTGCCGCGCTGGGTCATTGGGGGCAGGCGTTGTACGTGATCCCCAGCGCCGGGCTAGTGATCGTGCGCTACGGTGATGACCGCGACGGCAGCTACCGCCACAACGAATTGCTCAAGCGAGCCATGGCGGCGTTCGCCGGGACGGTGCAGCCATGAGACGCAGACCGCTGCTCACGCTGATGTCGGTGCTTGTTGTGGTGCTGCTCGGCTGGATCTGGCTCGAGCGGGTGGCGCTGCGGGCCTTCCCCGACATCATCAGCGCCTACACCGCCAAGGAGTATTGCTCGTGTCGCTACGTGATGGAGCAACCGGCTGACTATTGCCATGGCTATGTAAAGCAGTCGGTGCCCATCAGCGATTTTCTCGAGACGCCTGAAGCGAAGCGCATTACCGTCGCCGGGCTGGGGCGAAGCAATAGCGCGCGATGGCTGGGGAAGCGGCAGGGGTGTCGGTTGGAGCCTTGACCGGATCTGTGGGAGCAAGGCTTGCCCGCGATGCAGGCGCCGCGTTTCAGCAGGCAAACCCAGTGATCGTTCATCGCGAGGAAGCTTTGCTCCCACACATTTTGAATCCCCCTTGTCAAAGGACCTGTGTGTTCCCGAAGGGGGATTGAAACAGAAGGTTTGCAAGTGCCCTCGGCCCGGTTAAGGTTCGCCACAGGTTTATCTGCCCTCCGAGTGTGTATGTTCAAGCGGTCTTTTTCTCATGCTGTCGCGACCTTGCTGCTGGCCTGCGCCGCGCTGCCGGCCCAGGCCAATTGGTACCTGGACGGCGAATCGTCGCGGCTGTCGTTTATCAGCAGCAAAAATGGCAACGTGTCCGAGGTCCAGCGCTTCCTGGTGTTGCATGGTCAGGTCCAGCCCAAGGGGATGGTCCGGCTGGAAGTGGAGCTGGAGTCGGTCAACAGTGGCATTCCCCTGCGTGACGAGCGCATGCGCGCCGAGTTGTTTGAGATCAAGCAATTTGCCGACGCCTCCATCACTGCGCAGCTCGACCTGTTACCGATCCAGGACCTGGCCAACGGCGCTCAACTGGAACTACGCTTGCCGCTGACCGTGGACCTGCACGGCAAGCAACAGGTGTATCAGGCCGAACTGCTGGCAACGCGCCTGGATGAACGACGCTTCCAGGTCGTGACCCTGGAGCCGGTGGTACTCAATGCGGCGGATTTCGACCTGGCGCCGGGATTGGAGAAGCTGCGCAAACAGGCCGGGCTGTCGGCCATCAGCCTTGCAGTGCCGGTGAATGCGGTGCTGATTTTTACGGCGCGCTGACATGAGCGGCCCGGTATTTCCGTGGCGCGAGGGCAATCGCTTCGAACTGTTGATCGATGGCCCACAGTTTTTCCCGCGCATGCTGGTGGAAATCGCCCGCGCCCAGGAACAGGTTGAGCTGGAGCTGTACCTGGTGGAGGCGGGGACTTGCGCCGAAGCGATGGTCCAGGCACTCGTCCAGGCTGCCGAGCGCGGTGTTCGCGTGCGTTGCCTGTTCGATGACTACGGCAGCCTGGCGTTTACCCAGGACCTGCGCCACCGCCTGATCGAGGCGGGCGTGGAGTTGCGTTTCTACAATCGCCTGAGTTGGCGCCGCTGGGTAAGGAATTTATATCGGGACCACCGCAAGCTGCTGTTGGTGGACCAGCGCCTGGCGGTGGTGGGTGGCACCGGGGTGACCGATGAGTTCTGGAGCCCGCTGGATGACCGCTGCGAATGGCACGAGGTGATGGTGGAAATCGTCGGCCCCTTGGTGCTGGACTGGCAGTTGCTGTTTGACCGTCAATGGCTCGCCAACCGTCATCGCCGTGCCTGGAAGCCGGCTTCCAACTTTGGCTTGCCGCGCTTGCCCCGGGTTCCGCCCATGGGCGAGGGCATGGGGCGGGTGGCGTATGCCGATGCCCGCCAGAATCGCGACATTCTGCAATCGTTGTCCCGGGCCCTGAACAGCGGTCAAAAGCGGATCTGGATGGCGACCCCGTATTTTTTGCCCACCTGGAACGTGCGCCGCTCCTTGCGCAAGGCTGCCGCCCGGGGCATCGATGTGCGCCTGCTGCTCACCGGGCCGCGCACCGATCACCCGTCCGTGCGCTACGCTGGGCACCGTTATTACCCGCGTCTGCTCAAGGCTGGGGTGAAAATCTTCGAATACCAGCCATGTTTCCTACACCTGAAGATGGTGCTGGTGGACGACTGGGTCAGCATCGGCTCCTGTAATTTCGATCACTGGAACCTGCGCTTCAATCTGGAAGCCAACCTCGAAGCCCTCGACTCCGCACTCAGCACTGCGGTGGCGGCGAGTTTCGAGCGAGACTTCGCCCAGAGCCTGGAGGTCAGTCTCGACGCCTGGAAGCGTCGGCCGCTGTGGAAACGGGTCAAGCAACGGGTGTGGGGGTTGGTGGATCGGTTGGTGGTGAACCTGCTGGGGCGGCGGGGCTAAGAAGATCGCAGCCTTCGGCAGCTCCTACAGGTGATCACCTTTCCCTGTAGGAGCTGACGAGTGCAGCGAGGCTGCGATCTGTTGAGGGTTATAGCAACTCAAAACTCTGCTGTTTCACATCCTGGGAATCCAGGCCGATCTGTACGTTGAACTTGCCCGGTTCAGCGGCGTATTTGAGCTGGGCGTTGTAGAACTTCAGATCGTCTTCGGTGATGGTGAAGTGAATGACTTTCTTCTCGCCAGCCTTGAGCATCACCTTGCGGAAGTTCTTCAGCTCCTTCACCGGGCGGATGATCGAGCCCGTCACGTCCTGGATATAGAGTTGCACCACGGTTTCGCCGTCTCGTTCGCCGGTGTTTTCCAGGGTCACGCTGGCATCGAGCTTGCCGGTCTTGTTCAGCGTGGTGGACGACAGGGCCATGTCCGTCAGGCTGAATTCGGTGTAGCTCAGGCCGTAGCCGAACGGGTAGAGCGGGCCTGTGGTGTCATCGAAGTATTGCGAGGTGTAGTTGCCCGGCTTGCCCGGCGTGAACGGCCGGCCAACGCTCAGGTGGTTGTAGTAGGTTGGAATCTGTCCCACCGAGCGCGGGAAGGAGATCGGCAGTTTGCCCGACGGGTTGTAGTCGCCGAACAACACGTCGGCGATGGCATTGCCGCCTTCGGTGCCGCTGAACCAGGTTTCCAGGATCGCATCGGCCTGTTGCTTTTCATCCACCAGCGACAGCGGGCGGCCGTTCATCAGCACCAGCACCAGTGGTTTGCCGGTGGCCTTCAGCGCCTTGATCAGCTCGCGCTGGCTGGCGGGGATGCTCAGTTCCGTGCGGCTCGAGGATTCGTGGGACATGCCGCGGGACTCGCCCACGGCGGCCACCACGACATCGGCTTGCTGGGCGGCTTTAACGGCTTCGTCGATCAGAACCTGGGCAGGGCGTGGGTCATCGACCACTTCCGGGGCGTCGAAGTTGAGGAAGTTCAGGTAGTCGAGGACTTTCTTGTCGCCGGTGATGTTGGCGCCACGGGCGTAGATCAGCGTTGATTCTGCGCCCAGGGCGCGGGTCATGCCGTCGAACAAGGTCACTGATTGCGCCGGGCGACCGGCAGCGGCCCAACTGCCCATCATGTCGATCGGTGCCTTGGCCAGCGGGCCGACCAGAGCGATTTTTGCGCTCTTCTTCAGGGGCAGGGTCTGGTTGCGGTTTTCCAGCAGGACCAGGCTGCGGCGGGCCACGTCACGGGCATCGGCACGGTGCAGGCGGCTTTCGGCGTAGGTGTCGGCCGGGTCGTCCTCGGCCTTGCCGATGCGCAGGTACGGATCCTTGAACAGGCCCATGTCGTATTTGGCGGCGAGGACTTCGCGCACCGCATTGTCGATGTCGCTCTGCTCGATTTCCCCGGCCTTGAGCAGCCCAGGCAGCTCCTTGCCGTACAGCGAGTCGTTCATGCTCATGTCGATGCCGGCCTTGATCGCCAGCTTCGCCGCTTCGCGACCGTCGCGGGCCACGCCATGTTTGATCAGTTCGAAGATGGCGCCGTGGTCACTCACCGCCAGGCCCTTGAACCCCCATTCCTTGCGCAGCAGATCGTGCATCAGCCAGGTGTTGGCGGTGGCGGGCACGCCGTTGATGGAGTTCAGCGCGACCATCACCCCGCCGGCACCCGCATCGATGGCGGCACGGTAGGGGGGCAGGTAGTCCTGGTACATTTTCACCGGGCTCATGTCCACGATGTTGTAGTCCCGGCCACCTTCCACCGCGCCGTACAGGGCGAAGTGCTTGACGCTGGCCATGATGCTGTCGGCCGCGTTAGCGCCACTGCCCTGGAAGGCTTTGACCATCACCCCGGCGATGCGCGACACCAGGTAGGTGTCCTCGCCAAAGCCTTCGGAGGTCCGGCCCCAGCGTGGGTCGCGGGAAATATCCACCATCGGCGCGAAGGTGATGTCCAGGCTGTCGGCCGCCGCCTCCTTGGCAGCGACGCGGCCGGAGCGGTAGATGGCGTCCATGTCCCAGCTCGAGGCCAGGGCCAGGGGGATCGGGAAAATGGTACGGTGGCCGTGGATCACGTCATAGGCGAAGAACATCGGGATCTTCAGCCGGCTGCGCATGGCCGCGTCCTGCATCGGGCGGTTTTCCGCACGGGTGATGGAGTTGAACGTACCGCCGATGTTGCCGGCGGCGATTTCCTTGCGGATCATCTCCCGAGGCATCTCGGGGCCGATGCTGATCAGGCGCAATTGGCCGATCTTTTCCTCGAGGGTCATCTGCTTCATCAGGTGGCTGATGAAGGCATCCTTGTTTTCCATCGGGGTTGGCAGGTTGTCGGCTACTACGGATTGACTGGCCAGTGTGACAAAAAGGCCCAGCAAACACAGCTTCTTCATGAATGGTTTCTCGCAAGCCTAAGGGCGGTCATCAGTACACGCCGTCAGCAAAATGTGAGGAGCGGCTATTGTTGTTCGAGTATTGTCTGACTTAAGAGCAGCACTGTTTTCGAACGCACGCGGATGAACTTAGTTTCGTGCAGGGCATCTTTTAGCCCACCGACCCTGATTCAATCCCGTGGCGGCGGCAGATTATGCCCCAGTCACCGGAGAGATAGGTGACTGTGTTTTTTCAATGGAATGTAGAGGGGAGCTTCAACCGATGAATCTACGACTCAATCACCTTCGCCACCTGCAAATGCTGGCGCTGATGCTATTCACCACGCTGCTGGCCGGTTGCGGCATCAACAACATTCCAACCCTGGACGAACAGGCCAAGGCTGCCTGGGGCCAGGTGCAGAACCAGTACCAGCGCCGAGCCGACCTGATCCCCAACCTGGTGGAGACCGTCAAGGGCTATGCGCAGCACGAACAGGAAACCCTGACGGCGGTGGTCGAGGCGCGGGCCAAGGCCACGTCCATCCAGGTCGATGCCGGTACGCTGGACAACCCGGAACAACTCAAACAGTTCCAACAGGCCCAGGATCAGTTGAGTGGTGCGTTGAGCCGGCTGATGGTGGTGGTCGAGCGTTATCCGGACCTCAAGGCCAACCAGAATTTCCTGGCCTTGCAATCACAACTTGAAGGCACCGAGAACCGCATCGCCGTGGCTCGTCGCGACTTCATCCTCGCGGTGCAGCAATACAACACCGAAATCCGCACCTTCCCCGGCCGCCTATGGCACAGCGTGTTGTACAGCGATCTGCCGATCCGCGAAACCTTCGAAGCCACCAGCCCCAACGCTGAAAAAGCCCCTGAAGTGAAGTTCTGAAAAAACTGTGGGAGCGAGCCTGTGGGAGCAAAGCTTGCTCGCGATGAACGATAACGCGGTCATTAGAAAGACCGAGGTGCCTTCATCGCGAGCAAGCTCAGCTCCCACACCAGCTCGCTCCCACACAGGAGTTACGATGCGAGTGTTGAAATTTGGCCTGGTGCTGTTGCTCTGGGTCTTTGCCATCACAGCCCAGGCCGAGCTGAGTTTTCCGGCGCTGACTGGGCGGGTGGTGGACACTGCCCAGATGCTTGAGCCTTCGGTGCGCACGCAACTGGATGCACAGCTCAAGGCCCATGAACAGGCCACCGGTGAACAGGTGGTCGTGGTCACGCTGGCGGACCTGCAAGGCACCAGCATTGAAGACTTCGGTTATCAACTGGGGCGTCACTGGGGTATCGGGCAGAAGGATAAAAACAACGGCGCGCTGCTGATCGTGGCCCGGGATGACCGTAAACTGCGGATCGAAGTGGGCTACGGACTGGAAGACCGCCTGACCGACGCCCAGAGTTCGGTGATCATCAACCAGGTGATCACCCCGGCGTTCAAGGCCGGCAACTTCAGCAAAGGTATCAGCGACGGCGTAGCGGCGATGTTGAGGGTGCTGGGCGGCAATGCGCTGGATGAGCCGGCTGCGGCGTACGGTGCCGATGGCCAGGAGGCGGGCGATTTCGTCGGGCGCCACCCGGGGTTGTTCGTGTTGTTGGTGCTGCTGTTCATCGTAACGGTGTTCGTGTGCCAGATGCTCGGTATCCTGCCGGCCGGACGCAGTGGTTCCGGGGGCGGCTATGGCGGTGGCGGCGGTGGTTTTGGCGGCGGTGGCGGTGGCTTCAGCGGCGGTGGGGGCAGTTTCGGGGGCGGCGGTTCGTCGGGCGGCTGGTGACAATAATAATGAGCAGGCACTTTTAACCATGGCATTACTGACTGAACACGAACAACGCAAGGTCGCCGAGGCCATCGCCCAGGTGGAGCGCGACACCGACGCCGAGCTGGTCACCGTGCTCGCCGCCCGCGCCGACGACTATGCCTACATCCCGCTGCTGTGGGCCAGCCTGCTGGCCTTGGTGGTGCCCGGCATGGTGCATTACCTCACGGGCTGGCTGAACATGCACAGTCTGCTGCTGGTGCAATGGGGCCTGTTTATCGTGCTGTGCCTGGCGTTTCGCATTCCTGCAATCACCACTCACCTGATCCCCCGTACCGTGCGCCACTGGCGGGCCTCCAATCTGGCGCGTCGGCAATTTCTCGAGCAGAACCTGCACCACACCGTCGGCGGCACAGGCATGTTGATTTTCGTTTGCGAAGCCGAGCGGTACGTGGAAATCCTGGTGGACGAAGGCATTTCCAAATGTCTCGATAACAAGCACTGGGAAGCCATTGTCGCCGCCTTCACCCAGCAGGTCCGCCAGGGCCAGACGTTGCAGGGCTTTGTCACCTGCATCGAGGCCTGCGGCCAATTGCTCAAGGAGCATGTGCCGGTGACTCACGCGCGCAATGAGCTGCCGAATCGGTTGGTGGTGCTGGGCTGAAAAATGGCTGCCAGCACAAGCCTGTGGGAGCAAAGCTTGCTCCCATAGGGGCTACTGCTCGCCACACGAACTTTTCCGTGCCCTCGCTGCCCATCCCCCCTAAAATAACCGCCATTCCCGATCCGCCGCCCCGAGGCCGCTTTTTCCATGTCAGTTACCGCTACCCCCGCCCGTCCTGCGCCGGATCACCATGCCCAGTTCATCGAGCTGCTGCAAAGCAGCCTTGAGCAGAACGCCTTCATCAAACTGGTGCTGGCCAAGTACGTCGGTGAGGAAGCGGACCTGCAGCGGCTGATCATCAAGCAGTTGACGGTCAAGGATCAGCCCTGCCTGTCCTTCGTTTACCGCTACAAAACCCGCGACATCACCAAGAATTTCCCGCTGGCCGAAGGCGTGACGACCATCGCCGCGCTGTTGCCGGTGTCGTTCAAGAACGCGCATCTGCTGGCTGTTACCGACGAAGCGCAGCTGGAATACAGCAAGAAGGGCAAGAGTTCGCTGTTCAAGAGCAAACCCCAGCAACTGCGAGAAGTGCCATCGGCCGAGCACAATCGCGAGAAAAACCGCTTTCTGGACCTGAACCGCCCGTTCCTGGCGGATCTGGGCGTGACCAACCACAAGCACGAACTGATCCCGGCGATGTCGCGCAAGTGGAAGCAGATCAACAAATTCATCGAAGTCTTCAGCCATGCGCTGACATCGTCGCCGCTGGCCCTGGATCAACCGGTGCGGGTGTCAGATTTCGGCTCGGGCAAGGGCTACCTGACGTTCGCCATCCATGATTACCTGCGCAACACCTTGCAGGCTGAAGGGATCGTGACCGGCGTCGAACTGCGAGAGGACATGGTCAAGCTGTGCAACGAAGCTGCCGCGCGGCTGGAGCACCCGGGGCTGAGCTTCCAACACGGCGATGTGCGCAGCGTGGCGCCGGCTGCGGTGGATGTAATGATTGCCTTGCATGCCTGTGATATCGCCACCGATTACGCGATCCACATGGGCATTCGCTCGGGCGCTTCGATCATCATGTGCTCGCCGTGCTGCCACAAGCAGATCCGCTTGCAAATCCAGAGTCCGGCGTTGCTCAAGCCGATGCTGCAATATGGCCTGCACCTGGGCCAGCAGGCAGAAATGGTCACTGACAGCCTGCGGGCGCTGTTTCTGGAGGCATGTGGTTACGAAACCAAGGTGTTCGAGTTCATTTCCCTGGACCACACCAACAAGAACAAGATGATCCTGGCGGTCAAACGCGCCGAACCGGTGGACCCGGCCGAGCTGCTGGCGAAGATCCAGGAACTCAAGGCGTTCTACCACATCACCGAGCACTGCCTCGAAACCCTGCTGCGCGCTGACGGTTATCTCGCCTGAGCATCTGGCACATTACCCTGTGGGAGCGAGCCTGCTCGCGATTGAACGATGACGCGGTGTACCTGAAAAATCGCGCCGCCTGAATCGCGAGCAGGCTCGCTCCCACACGTTGCATGCAGCATCCAGCGATGTGCAGCCCGTCAGGTAATCAGCGCTTATCCCTCATCTAGCGACGTACCGGACTACCTTTAATGCGTTCACTACCTACGCATTCCTCAAGGAGTCCTCCCCATGGCCGCAAAGAAAATCCTGATGCTGGTTGGCGATTACGTCGAAGACTATGAAGTGATGGTGCCATTTCAGGCCTTGCAGATGATCGGTCACACCGTTCATGCCGTGTGCCCGGACAAAACCGCCGGGCAGACCGTGCGCACGGCGATCCACGACTTCGAGGGCGACCAGACCTATAGCGAAAAACCGGGGCATTTGTTCGCGCTCAATCATGATTTCGTCAGTGTCGAGGCCGCTGATTACGATGCATTGCTGGTGCCGGGCGGACGTGCGCCGGAATATCTGCGCCTGAATGAGAAAGTCCTGCAACTGGTGCGTGACTTTGACCAGGCGGGCAAGCCGATTGCGGCGGTATGCCACGGTGCGCAATTGCTGGCAGCGGCGGGCATCCTGGAAGGGCGCGAATGCAGCGCTTATCCCGCCTGCGCTCCGGAGGTGCGTCTGGCCGGAGGGACCTTTATCGAGTGCGCGGTCACCGAAGGCCACGTTCAAGGCAATCTGGCGACCGCCCCGGCCTGGCCGGCGCACCCGAACTGGCTGGCGGGGTTCCTGACGCTGCTGGGCACGGCCATCACCTTGTAAGGCACTGGCAGAACAAGCGCAGCGGGTCTTTACTCTTGGGGATGCCTCAACCGCCCAGGAGAAAGAACATGTCCGGATGGTACGAAGTCAGCAAAAGCAGCAACGGCCAGTTTAAGTTTGTGCTCAAGGCGGCCAACGCCGAAACGATTTTGACCAGCGAGCTGTATACGACCCGCAGCGGTGCCGACGGTGGCATCGCTTCGGTGCAGAAGAACAGCCCACTGGCCGAACGTTATGAACTCAAGAGCACCAAGGACGGCCACCCTTACTTCAACCTCAAGGCTGGCAATCACGAAGTGATCGGCAGCAGCGAAAGCTATTCCTCTGACGCCGCCCGGGACAAGGGCATTGCCAGCGTCATGTCCAACGGACCGACCACGGTGATCAAGGACAAGACGCTGACGGCGCTTTGACCGCATCGCCAGGCTCGCCCTTGTGGGAGCGAGCCTGCTCGCGATGACGGCTACACGGCCGGCAAACTCTTCAGACCGCTTCGCAGCCGAGCGGGAGCAAGCTCCCTCGCCACGGTCCTGCGCTGACTGGGAGGCTAAACCTCCACCGGCACCGACAGCTTCGGGTTGCCCAGCGGATGAGTCTTGGCATCGAAGAACCGCAGTTCAACCGCCAACCCCTGGAACACCTTGGCGTAATGGCGCTTCTGGTGCTGGATGAACGCCTGGCTGCGGGGGTAGATCGAGATTGCCACGGTTTTCGGCGCGGCCTGGCGCAGGGCATGGACGATGTGACTGTCCTGGTCACCCAAGGCATGGCCGAACAGGCACAGGTTGTCGCGGTGGTGCAGCAACTGGTCGTAGCAGAACGATAGGTAATCGGAGCTGCGGATGGTCTTGAGCTTGTCCTGGCTCGGGCCTTCGTTGACGAACAGCGGCACGTCGTCAAGGGTCTTGATCGTATTGTTGATGGCGAAACTACCCAGCAGCGTGCCTTCGGTGGCGGTCAGTTTGCGTGCCGTGCCGTCCTGGTTGCGCACCAGGTGCAGGCCACCGTGCAGGTACAACAGACGGGGTTTGTCCGTGCCGGCCTGGCTCAGATCAAAGCTGTGATCGTTGCCCAGGAACAGGTCGGTGACGGTCTCGGGCGCATGCTGGATCGCCCAGTAGTTGAGCAGATCGTAGTTGGTGGTGAACACCGTGCGATAGCGGCCCAGCTCCTGATTCAGCGTCGCCAGGGTCGCAGGTTCCACCAGTCGCCACGGGATATGCACTGCGTGCACGGTGTTGATCAGTGCTTCCTTGATTGCGTAGTAGCGGTTGCGCGGTGCCGCGGAGCTCACGGCCAGGGCCTTGTTGACCCGGCTGGTGGTTTTCAGCGCGCCGAGTACCTGTTCGAAACTGCGGGTCTGCATCGCGTCGAACACACTCATTTCCGACGGGCTCAAGGGTTTTTCTTCGACGGTGCGAGCGTTTTCGAACAGCGAGTCGTAGCCGAAATCGTCCCAAACGGCGCGGCTGGCGCCGTTACCCAGCAGCAAGCCACTGAAAGCGGTGCTGGCGCGCAAGGCATCCCAGTCTTCGAGCTGGGCGTCGTATTGCTGGAAGTCGGTCATTGCGAAAGTTATCTCAAAACGTGGTTAAGGCAGGGCGCGACTTTATCACGACCCAGTCTTGAGCCAGATCAAGATGCGCCGTGACCAGTCGGTCATTCTGGTAGCCCTGCCAATCCCGACCTCTTCCAGGAGCATCTCCCATGAGCAGCACTTTTTTCATTCCCGCCGTGAACGTCATGGGGCTGGGTTGCCTCGACGAGGCCATGACCGCCATCCGCAACTACGGCTTTCACAAGGCCCTGATCGTCACTGACGCAGGGTTGGCCAAGGCCGGCGTCGCCAGCAAGGTGGCCGAACTGCTGGCGCTGCAGGACATCGATTCGGTGATTTTCGACGGTGCCAAGCCCAATCCCAGCATCGCCAATGTCGAGCGCGGGCTGGGGTTGTTGAAGGAGAGCCAGTGCGATTTCGTGGTGTCGCTGGGTGGCGGTTCGCCCCACGATTGCGCCAAGGGCATCGCCTTGTGCGCCACCAACGGCGGGGAAATCCGTGACTACGAGGGCGTTGACCGCTCGAGTAAACCGCAGTTGCCACTGATCGCCATCAACACCACGGCAGGTACGGCCAGCGAAATGACTCGTTTTTGCATCATCACTGACGAGACTCGCCACGTGAAAATGGCCATTGTCGACCGCAACGTGACGCCGCTCATGTCGGTCAACGATCCGGCATTGATGGTGGCGATGCCCAAAGGGCTGACGGCCGCCACCGGCATGGATGCGTTGACTCATGCGATCGAAGCGTACGTATCCACGGCTGCCAATCCGATCACCGATGCCTGTGCGCTGAAAGCGGTCACTTTGATCAGTAATAATCTGCGTCAGGCCGTGGGCGACGGTAACGATCTGACGGCACGGGAGAACATGGCCTACGCGCAGTTTCTCGCGGGGATGGCGTTCAATAATGCCTCGTTGGGTTTCGTGCATGCCATGGCCCATCAACTGGGCGGTTTTTATGACTTGCCCCACGGCGTGTGCAATGCAGTGCTGTTGCCCCATGTGCAAAGTTTCAACGCCTCGGTATGCGCCGCTCGGCTGACCGACGTAGCCAATGCCATGGGTGCCGATACGCACGGTCTCAGCCCGGAGGAAGGCGCGCGGGTCGCCATTGCAGCGATCCGCAGCCTGGCCCGGGACGTAGACATTCCGGCCGGCCTGCGTGATTTGGGCGTGCGCCTCAACGACGTGCCGGTACTGGCCGCCAACGCATTGAAGGACGCTTGTGGCCTGACCAACCCGCGGGCAGGGGATCAACGGCAGATCGAGGAGATTTTCCGCAGCGCCTTTTAAGCGACCCGTGCTGGCATAAACCGCCCGCACAGCAGCGCCGCCACGGCCAACAGCGTGCACAACGCCGCCAGCGGCCAGGCCTGTTGGCTCAACAACAGGCTGGCCGTGGCGCCGATGAGTGAGGCCATCAACTGATGCAGAAAACCGCTCAGCGCCATGGCATAAGCGCCGGCCACCGGTGAACCCTCGTTGGCCAGGGACAGGCTGATGGGGTAATTCAACGATTGACCGAATACCGCGAAGCAGTACGGCAGCCAGAACAGCAGCGCGACACTGCTCAGCGCGACGCTCCCCAGCAGCATGGTCGCACTGCCGCCCAGCACCAGCGCAAGGCCCCAGCTCATCAATCGTCGTTGGCCGGTGCGTAGCACCAAGGCGTTGACCGCCAGCGCGCCGAATAGGTACGCCGCGCTGATCGGCCAGCCCAGCAGGCCGTACTCAATCGCTGACCAATGAAAGCTTTCCTGCAGGATCAGTGGCGCGGCGGTGTTGAACGCGACAATCACGCCGTAACCCAGGCCGCCGGCCAAGGCTGGCAATAAAAACCCTCGGGATCTGAGTATCCTGCCGTACACGCGCCACGCCGATTGCCCGTTGCTGCCTTCTGTCAGCACTGCAAACCCGACCCGGGACACTGCGACCGCCATGGCCAGGCTGACCGCACCCAACCCGTAGAAGATCGCTTCCCAGCCGAAGGCAACCTGGATCAAAGAGCCCAGATATTGACCGATGCCAAGGGCAATCACGAAGGCTATAGAGATCCATGACAGGGCCTTGGCCAGCAGATCGCCGCTGAAACTGTCACGGATCAATACCCTGGCCATCACCGAGATACCGCTGGCACCGATGCCCTGAATCAACCTGAGCGTCAGAAACGCCTCCACTGTTGTACCCAGCGGTAGGGCCAGGTTGCTCAGGCCGTACAGCCCCAATGCCGCCAGCAATACCGGTTTGCGTCCCAGACGCTGGCTCACGCTGCCCCACAGCAACATCGGCAGCGCCATGCCGATCAGGTAAACCGACAAGCCCCAGGAAACCCGGGACGCATCGGCCCCCAGATCCCGAGCAATGTCGGGCAGGGCCGGCAAGTAGATGCTCATGCCCAGTTGTGCCAGGAAGACGGTGGTGCAGGTGATGATCAGGGTCGTACGGTTCTTCATCAAGGCGCTCGTTCAAGGACGGATGTCACGCCCGTGTGCCTGCAGCAGATCGGTGATCCGTTCGCAGAACGAGCGAATCACGTCCGTCTCCATGTCGGCGCGCAGGGTGATGCGGATTGCGGCCTTGTTTTGCGGCACTACGGGGAAAAAAACCGCTGAAGTGAAATACCCCAGGTCGGCCAGTTCGACTGCTAGGCGGTTGGCCAGGGCTGCCTCACCGCAGGTCACCAGGCGGATCGCCATGGCATTGCCGAGCTGCTCGGTGCGGATAAGGCTGTCGAAGAGGCGGATATTAGCCTGCAAACGCTCCTGCAAGGCGCTGAATTCTCGACTGCGGTGCAGACGGATCGAGGCCATGCCGGCGCCAATGGCCGCCGCGTTCAGGCTTTGGGACCAATTGCTTGGCCCGCCATAGCGCTGCACCAGTGTTTTGTGCCGTTCACTGCCAAACATCGCCAGGCCGCCACTGGCCCCGAATGATTTGGCCAGCGAGGCGACAATCAGCGTGCGCTCGTCCACGGCGTGGAAGCGTGAACGGACCAGGCCCGTTCCGCATTGCCCTATGGCCGACAGCGCGTGGGAGTCATCCAGATAGAGAAACAGGCCATAGCGCTGTTTGAGGTACAGCAGGCTGTCCATATCGGTCACCCCACCCATGCTGTAGGCTCCATCGGCCACATACGCCACGTTGCGCTGGCGTTTGCACACGTCTTCGAGAAAGTCCATGTCGTTGTGCGGGCCGGTGATGACCTGGGTTTCATCGGCGCAGGCGGCCTTGAGGTGGTTCATCGAGTAATGGGCATGTTTGTCAAACACCATGACAGGCGGCCGATTGTCAGTGAACGCGCCGCTGGCCAGCAACGGCAGGATCCCGGCGCTCGCTGCGCTGCATGACAGGGCACTGAGGCAACTGGCGCCAAACAACTCCGACAATTGGGTTTCGTATCGGTCCAGGATCGCCAGCTTGCAGCGGTTTTTCGAGTTGGCGACGCGCAAGGTGCCGGTTTCCCACAGGGCCGTCATGGCCCCGTCCAGCAACGCGGGATGGTGGTCCAGACCCAGGTAGGACGTGGTGCAGAAGTGGTGAAAGGTTCGGCCGTACTGGTCGACCAGGACGTTGGGTGTCTTGACCTCGACATTCAGCCCTGAGATTTTTCCGACTTCGGCGCTCCGCCAATCCTGGTCCGCCAGGGAAATGACTTTACGGTAGTTGGTGTAGCGATGGGTCGGCTGTGCTGTCTGGCTCATGGTGCGATTACATTCCTTGGTTGAGTGGTGCTGTCCGTGGGGGCTGTTTCTGTGTGTTTCCAGACTTTACAGATCATGATGCGGGGCTTTGAATCGGCCGTTTCCGGCGTGTTTGAGTGTTACCGGAGACTTCTGTGTAGGATCTTGCCTAAGGGGTTGGGCGGGGAATCCATTTGCGCTGTCGGAGCTGGGCAACGACATGCTTTCACCCTTGAACCCACGGCACCTGACTCATCCGTTTCTTTTCCAAAGGTTGCTCGTCGATGCTCTCAGGTTTCAATCATCTGACACTGGCTGTCACCGAGCTGGACCCCAGTGTGGTTTTTTATAGCGAGCTCTTGCAGCTTCGTCTTGAGGCCCGGTGGGACACAGGGGCCTATTTGTCGCTGCCCGGATTATGGTTGTGCCTGTCTGTTGACCCGTTGCGCAAGAAGACGCCTGCGGCGGACTACACCCATTACGCATTCAGTATCGGTGCCCAGGACTTTCCGGTGCTGGTGGCGCGGCTCAAGGCGGCCCAGGTGATGTCATGGCGCGACAACCGCAGCGAAGGTGACTCGTTTTACTTTCTCGACCCGGACGGGCACAAACTCGAAATCCATGTGGGAGATCTGCCTTCCCGGCTACAGGCCTGTCGACAGGCGCCTTATGCCGGCATGGAGTTTTTTCCGGCTTCGTGATCCTTCGTGCAGAGCCAGATAAACTGCACCACGCCGATATCCGACAGGACCGCCCGTCATGACCCCCTCGCTGCTGTTCACTATCCTTGCCAGCGGCTTCATCTATGGCATCACGCCAGGGCCTGGAGTGCTGGCGGTGTTCGGCATTGGCGCCGCACGAGGGCGGCGGGCCGGGGCTGGGTTTCTCTGCGGGCACCTTTTGGGAGATGTGATCTGGTGTGGCACCGCGCTGGTAGCGATTGTCGGTGCACGGGAAATAGGCAGCGTAGCGTTCGATGTATTGGGCGTGATCAGCGGGCTTTATCTGTTCTGGTTGGGCCTGCGGGCCGTTCGTGCCCGCGCGGGCAGCGCCGGTGCGCCACAAGGCCCGGCGCGTCAGCCATTCTGGCACGGTGTGATATTCGGCCTGACCAATCCCAAGGCCTACCCGGTGGCGGTGGCGACCTTCACGGCTTTGCTGTCCAGCCGTGCCGAGCTGCTGCACTGGTCGATGTTGCCTTGGCTGATCGCACTCAGTTTTCTGGGCGGCCTGATCGCTTACGCTATCCTCATTGGTATTGTGGGTGCGAGTCAGGTCCGCGTGCTGTATCAGCGTCACGAACTGACAATCACCCGGTTGTGTGGCGTGATGTTCATTGGTTTTGCCATCAACGCCTTGTGGCATGCAGTGCCAGGCTTGTTGGCCAGCAAGGCGTAAGGCTGACGTATCGGCTGCGCACGTAAGGCTTTCTTCAACGTTGCATTAACGGAAGATCACCAGCCCCATGGACACTCGCAATTCCGCGCCGCTGGCCAGCTACATTGATCTTTTGATGGACGCCGTGTGCGCCGTCGACGGTCAGGGGCGTTTTGTGTTTGTCAGCGCCGCTTGTGAGCGCATTTTTGGTTACACCCCGCAGGAATTGATCGGTCAGCCGATGATCGACCTGGTGCACCCTGCCGACCGCCAGCGCACTCTTGAAGCGGCGCGGGAGATCATGGACGGCGAGCCCAAGCTCAATTTCGAGAACCGCTATCTGCGCAAGGACGGGCGGGTGGTACATATTTTGTGGTCGGCGCGCTGGTCGCCGGCGGACGGGTTGCGGATCGCCGTGGCCCGGGACATCACCGAGCGCAAGCAGGCCGAGTCCCGGCAAGCAGCGTTGTATGCGATTTCCGAGGCCGCCCATGCCGCAGCGGACTTGCTGGCGTTGTTCAAGCGCATTCACCTGATCATTGGCGAATGGCTGCCAGCGCTGAACTTTTCGGTGGCGCTGTATGACGAGCAGTGCGAGCAGTTGACCTTTGCCTATCACGTCGATGACCTGGAGCGACAGCCCGATGTGCCGGGCTCGGTCACCAAGCGCCTGTGCGCCGAAGTGATTCGCAGTGGCCAGCCGATCCTACTGACGCCCGGTTGCGGTCAGTTGCCATTGGGGTTTGGTGACCTGGTGGCGCAACCGAACGCCCCCTGCTGGCTGGGCGTGCCACTGATCTCGCAGAGCGGTACGATCGGTGCGTTGATCGTCAAGAGCGCGCAAGACAACCAGCGCTACACCGAGCAAGACAAGGAGTTGCTGCAATACGTCTGTGCGCAGCTCACCATCGCCATTGAGCGTCAGCAATTGCACGCCCGGTTGCAGCGCATGGCTCAGTACGATCAGTTGACCCAGATACCCAACCGCGAATTGCTGCGCGAACGCTTCAAGGCCGCACTGGCCACCGCCCGGGCGGCCTCTGGGCGCATGGCGCTGCTGTATATCGACCTGGATCGCTTCAAGCAGATCAACGACACCTACGGCCACGCAGTGGGCGACATGTTATTGCAGGCAGTGGCCAGCCGGCTCCAGGGCTGTGTGCGCGACACCGATACCGTGGCGCGCATTGGCGGCGATGAGTTCGTCGTCCTGCTCCATAGTGTCCAGACTTTGGAAGATGCCCACCGTGTGCAAGAAAAGATCCGTCATGCACTGAGCCAGCCGCTGCGCCTGGACGGGCACTGCCTGAGCATCGAACCGAGCATCGGCGTGGCCTGTTTCCCCGAACATGGCAGCGAAGATGTTGCGCTGTTCCGCCACGCTGACGAGGCGATGTACGCCGCCAAACGCCAGAATCACCAAACGTTCGGTATTTGACTGCGCGCCGCCGTTCGTCGTGCCGCAGGACGTTTTTTCAAACCTTTCAGTCCCCGATCCTTTCGAATGTCCTGAGAGCCCCGCTCGCCGGAAACATTGCCCCCGATCGAACGAAGGCGCCTGGAGCGGGTCGCAGATGTGGGAGAACCACCACCATGACCCTCGATATGCGCCTGTCGAAAGCCGACATCGGCTGCAATCGGGAAGGCATCTTGTTAAAGCGTCACAGGTGGTTCTGATTCAGTGGTGGGAAGACCCGCCGCAATTTCTATCAGAGGAGGGCGTGACCATGAGCCGGATGGCCACCTTATTACGCACCACCAGTCTCGTCGTGCTGATGGGCCTGGGGGCTAGCAGTGCTTGGGCACAATCGCCTGCCGAATTTATCAATGATGCTTCGGCCAAAGGCATGGCTGACATTGAGGCCAGCCGTATGGCCCACGGCAAAGCCGAGTCCAGGGAAGTCAAGGATTACACCATCATGGTGATCAATGACCGCACCACCGCCAACCAGCATCTGGCCAAAATCGCGAAAAAGCTCGACCTGCCTGTCCCACCACCGGAAGAAGTGGCTGACAAGGCCAAGAGCCTGATACCGCCCGTACCGCAAGTGCCCGAAGGCGAGTCGTTCGATGCTGCCTATGCCGCCAGCCAGGTCAAGGCCACCGAGGAAGCCATCGCGCAGATCGAGGAGCAGGCCAAGACCACCGAGGTGCCGGAAATCAAGGCGTTCGCCGACGAAACCCTGCCTAAGTTGCAGACCCATCTCGAAATGGCCAGGGCGCTCCAGGCCAGTCGCTGATTCGCCGCACTTTTTAATATTCCGGGCCAGGGCGCTTGCGTCCCGGCTCACTTTGCCCGCCGAAAAGGAGAAGTTCGATGTCTACACGCCGAGAACCCAACCAATACGCGATGCAGAACCCCTTGACTCAATATCCCCGTCCGCCGTTTCCCGACCAGCCGCAGTCGCCACCGGGTATCGATCAGGATATGGTGCCCAAGCCCGATCACGGTGAAAAAAGTTACCAGGGGTTCGGGCGCCTGGAAGGGCGCAAGGCTTTGGTGACCGGTGGCGACTCGGGCATCGGTCGCGCCGCCGCCATTGCTTACGCCCGGGAAGGCGCAGATGTGGCGATCAACTATCTGCCCAGCGAGGAGCGCGACGCCCGGCAAGTCATTGAGCTGATTGAGGCCGAAGGGCGCAAGGCGATTGCAATCCCGGGCGACCTGAAGGATGAAAAATTCTGCGTCCAACTGGTGAGAAGCGCCCATGAGCAACTGGGCGGCCTGGATATTCTGGTGAATGTCGCGGGTAAACAGGAAGCGCAGAAGGACATTGCCGATATCACCACCGCGCAATTTGATGACACCATGAAAACCAACATCTATGCGATGTTCTGGATCTGTAAGACCGCGGTGCCGCTGATGCCGGCGGGGGCGACGGTGATCAATACGGCGTCGATCCAATCCTACGATCCGTCTGCCACGTTGCTGGACTACGCCACCACCAAAGCGGCCATCGTCGCATTCACCAAGGCGCTGGCGGGGCAGGTGATCAGTAAGGGCATACGGGTCAATGCTGTGGCGCCGGGCCCGATCTGGACCGTGCTGCAACCCAGCGGCGGACAGCCCCAGGAGAAAATTCCCACCTTCGGTTCTCAGGTTCCAATGAAGCGCCCCGGCCAACCGGCCGAATGTGCACCGCTTTATGTGCTGCTGGCGTCACAGGAATCGAGCTACATCACCGGGGAAGTGTTTGGCGTGACGGGCGGTAATCCGCTGCCTTGATGCTAAGCCGCGCGAGTGGGCAATCCCCACTCGCGCCGTCTGCTCAGCATTGATTCAGATCGATCTTGTTTTTTTGCTCCAGGCCTTGTTCGGCGCCAAGGTTTTTGGCTTCCTGCTCACCCATCGCCTGGTAGTGTTTTCGCATCGCTTCCAGTTGCTTGAGGTCCAGGGACTCCAGGCCGAGCATCGCGTTGTGTGCATGCTTGGTCGCCCGTATCAGCTCGTCCACCTTCAGATGCAAGATGTCGGTATCACGGTTCTGTGTGTTCTGAATCAGGAACACCATCAGGAATGTGATGATCGTGGTCGAGGTGTTGATGATCAGTTGCCAGGTATCGTTGAACTGGAAAAGCGGCCCGCTGGCGGCCCAGAGCACCAACAACACCAGCGCCCCCAAAAATGTCTTGGGGCTACCCGCCCACAGGGCCAGTTTTTGTGCGATTTTTGCGAAATTCATTGCTGCGTTTCCTTCTGGGATGCACCTGTCTGGTGTGACAGCAACGAAGCGATGAAAATTCTACCGACATGGGCGGCGCGGCCTTAAGTTCATTGACCCGCAAGGTCGTCGCAACCATTTGCCGTATCCGGAGGTCACTGCTTAAAGCCCTCAATCGGAGTACACCATGAATCTTGCGCGCACCTTTTGCTTGACCTGTTGCCTGTTCGCTCTGCAAGGCTGCTTTGACAACTCGGACAACGAGACCAAGGACAACACCGATGGCACCAAGTCGTCGGTGCAGATGCAGGAGTCCGGTTCGGAGAAAAAATAACCGGCCTGTTGCAAAGAGCTGGATGTGTGAGCGAGCCTGCTCGCGATGGCGTCGGATCAGCGGGATTGATGTTGCTGACAGGGTGCTATCGCGAGCAGGCTCGCTCCCACAGGGTGTGGGGCAGGCCTGCTTTCAACGTCCTTGCTGTAACACCTTCAGCGCCGCCGATGCGAGAAAACCGGAGCGGCTTTTTTCTTCAGGATGGTGCAGCACGTAATCGTCGATACGGTTCAGCAGATAGCCGGGTAAGGTGATGTTGAGCTTCTGCGCCTTACCCAGATATTTGGTCACATCAATATCCACCAGCGCCCAGGTGCAGCCTGCGTATTTCGCATTGGCCGCATGCAAGGTGACTGTATTGGCCGATGGAATCGGCGAGCCGTCCTCCGCCAGAATCTCGAAGTGCCCCTCAATAGCCTCGCGGGCCATCGCCATGGCATCGTCCAGGTCATCGCCAGCAGAAAAACAACCGGGAATATCCGGTACTTCAACGCCCCAAGCGTGCTTCTCATCGCCCATGGAAATTGCAATCGGGTAAAGCATGTCAATCGTTCTCCGGGAGTGCATCACCTCCGTGTGGTGTGCTTGGTGGGTACTATACCCACCTTGCTCTGATGATCAACGCTTTAACCACCGAGTGTAAGCAAGCGCTGTCATCGCAACCCAGTCTAGAAGCCGCGTCATACAAGGGCGTCGGTTAGGCGGGTTGGGGTTATTTCTGGATGTGAAGCACAACGAAATGCATCCGCACTACGACTGCTGCACAAACGTCAGCCGCACAGCAAACCCAATCAAAAGACTCCCAAACAACCACTGCTGCATACGCTGGGCCGAAGGAGAGCGCTGGAGCCAGCGACCGAGCGCCACGCCCACCAGCGCATAGGCGCTGTCAAACAGCAAGCCGACGCTGACCAACACCACGCCGAGGGTTGCAAACTGCCCAAGCACTGGCCCGCCCTGTGGGTCGATGAACTGCGGCAACAACACCGAGCAAAACAGCAGCGCTTTGGGATTGAGCAGGTTGGTCAACAATCCGCGTCGAATCGACTGGTGCCACTGTCGGCTTCCTGCCTCAACGCCGGCCCCTTCAAAGCTTGGCAACAACGAAGTGCGCAGGCATTGAAAACCAATCCATAGCAAGTACGCGGCACCGGCCAGGCGCACCACGTCAAAGGTCCAGGGCGCGGTCTTGAACAACGCCGAAAGCCCCAACGCTGCCAGCGCGACATGACACCCCCGAGCGATCCCCAGACCCACGGCTGTCGCCAGCGCCGCGCCTTTACCCTGACGAGCGCCGGTTTGCAGCAGCAGGATCATGTCCGGGCCGGGCAACAGGTACACCACCACTAACGCCATCAAAAACAACCAGAGCTCTGCCACACCACACCTCCTGCATATCGACGATTTCGGTAGTGTCAGTCTAGGGTTGAGGGGCAGGGCAGGTGGTTGCGAAGTCAGCTTCTAACACCGCTTAAATTGGCATAACCTGCTACATATTCACTTGGATCAATCGGAAAATGCCAACTCATGAAACTGGATGCCTTCGACCGCAAAATCCTCGCCGCGCTGCAACGCGACGGCCGCCTCAGCAACGTGCAACTGGCCGAAGAAATCGGCCTGTCCGCCTCACCGTGCCTGCGCCGCGTGCGGATGTTGGAAGAGGCCGGCGTGATTCGCGGCTACCAGGCCGTCCTCGATCGCGACGAAGTGGGCCTGGGGCTGACAATCTTTGTCGGCGTCAAGGTTGAACGGCACAACGACGAACAGGCCGAAGCGTTTCGCCAAGCGGTCACGGCGTTGCCGGAGGTGATTTCGGCGTTTCTGGTGTCAGGCGAATCGGACTTTCTGTTGCAAGTGGTGGTGCCCGACTTGCGGGCCTACGACCGTTTTCTCACTGGGCGACTGCTGAAGTTGCCGGGGGTGAGTGACATCCGGAGTAATTTTGCGATTCATACGGTGAAGACGCCGGGGGCGCTGCCGTTGGGGCATCTGCCGGGGGGTGGCTGATATTTTCGGGTTAGCCCGCCAGCACTGACCGCAACCTTGCAAGCGGGCCAGTGGCTGCCGGTCATGAAGGGCCGTAGTCGGCCCAGACCGGTCATCACTCAGGATCTGTCGGCGTTCCCGCGGCTGTACGACGACAGCTGTTCAACATTGCCCAATGTCCAAAGACTGATGTTGACGCGGGTGATGAAGCGAGTGGTTGAGGATCGGCCGTTGTAGTTCGGCGTTCAGGCACCCACGGCTTCGACAGGCGTTTGCCCACGGGCGAAGCGCGTCGCCGAGGTCTGCAGCAACAGCACGACCGACAGGGTCACCAGCAGGAACGGCAGCAGCCAGGCGTTCTCGATGATCGCCAACTGCAGACTGAGAATCAGCAGCAGCATCGGCGTTGCCAGGGCATTTGCCTTGCTCACGTACAGTCCGACGGCCGCTTCGCTGTAGCGGCAGGCAATCGCGACACGGATATGCACACGAGCACCGCCAAAGGCCATGCCCAGAATTAACAGGCTCAGCGCTTTGAGAAACAGCGTATCCGGCATCACCCACCACATCGTGGTGGAAATCACCGACAGCGCAGTCAGCGCCGACAGGTAAACCAGCAGGTTACGGCCGGTGTTGGCGATGATGACCAGCACGCCGATCAGCGCCATGCCCAAGCCGAACACGGCATCAAGGACACCCAGTTCAAAAAGCGTCCATCCGTGATTCGATACGTACACGGGCAGCATGAAATTGAACGCGCCTAGAATCGGCCAGATCAGCACCATCGGCACAAACAGGGTCATCGGCAGTCTGGCGGAAGCCGCCACTTCGAGCTTCTCGCGAACATCCATGGGCAGGCCGTTGCGCGTGTAGCAAATACCCGCAACCAGCAAGAAACCGGTGCTCAGTACAAGGGAAAAACCGATACCGGTCAGAATCGGCATCAAACCCGCTGCCAACAACGGACCGATCATCAGGGCCGCCTGACTGGTGGCCGTGGTCGCGCCACTGATCCGCCGTACTTTGGTTTCATCCATGCCCCGTTGCAGCTGGGTAAACCACATGTCCAGGCTGGCTTCGAGCGACATGATCATCAGCCACACAAACAGGTTGGTGATCAGTAAGCCGAGGGTAAAGTTTCGCGAGAACCCGGATATCAGCGCCAGGCCCGTCAGGCACAGTACGAACAGGCTGCTCATCTGGCGTCCGGTCATGTGGCGCGACAGGCGCTTGATCATCATCGGGGTGATGAACGCCGGTATGAACGAGCAGAAAATCGCCAGGGCCAACGGCAGGTAGTCGCCATCGTTCTGTTTGAGAATGGTCCAGGTCAACGAGACCAGCAGTGCGCCGGAAAACAGGCGGTAGACCGTCGAGCAGAACAGGAAAATGGCCAACTCTTTTGCGGTGCTTGGGTGTTCACTCATGTCGTCGATCCTTGCCCTTGAGTAGGTGCGATTCGTTGAATCTGAACGGCCGACGTCAGCCCCGCAGCGGCATTGAGCGGTGCAGAAGACTGGCGTCGATCCGGGCTGGTGGGGTGTCAGGCGAACGTGCGCATGACCTTGAGGGTTTTCTCGATATCTTCAGGGGTGTTGACGATCCCTGCAGAGAAACGCACCGTCGAATGGCGATACGGTGTGGCACTGGCGATGATCTTCTGTGCTTTCAACTTCGCCACGACATCCTTGGGCGTCCAGCCTTTAACGTCGCAGCACACGATTCCAGCGGAAAACTCGGCGGAGCGGGGCGTATGCAGGTGCACATTGGGCAGACTCGCCAGGCCTTCTTTCAGTTGACCGTTGAGTTCGGCGACGCGGTCGGCGATACGCTTGCGGCCGATTTTCTTGACGAACTCGAACGCCTCGATCACCCCCCACTGGTTTTCAAATGCCAGGAATCCGCCAGGGCTGACCCAGGCGGCCTGCGTTTCACCTTGCGGATCGCGTTGCTGGCGCCAGGCGTTGCCAGGCTCGGCGGCCATGATGGTAGGGATGGTGGGAGTAATCTGCGCCCATTGACCTTCACGTGCCCAGACCAGCCCCGTACCGTGCGGGCCAAGAATCCACTTGTGCGTGCCGGCGCTGAAAAAGTCGCAGCCCAGACTGGCCACCTGCGCCTCGGAACAACCGAAGCCGTGCACACCGTCGATCACATAGATGATCTGATCGGCTTCAGCGCGATCACGATTGAGTCGGGTCACAAGTGCACCGATGTCCTTGAGCGGCAAGCGCACGCCAGTGCCCGAGTGCACCCAGGTCATGGCCAGAATGCGGGTCGAGGGTTTGATGGCCGCTTCTATGCGCGCGACGATCGCGTCGACACTGACATCCTCAGGTCCTTCGTACAGGTCGATGCGACGGATGCTCCCACCCCATTTGACCACTGCCAGGCGCATGGCCTCGTCGTGGGTATACCACTCGTGATGTGTAGTCAGTATTTCCTGATCGGGACGCAGCTTCAGGCCGTTGTAGATCATCGCCAGACCCTGAGTGGTGCTGGTGGTCAGCGCGATGTCCTCGGCCCGGCCACCGGTGTACTCTGCCGCCGCAGCGCAAACCTTGCGCCAAACCATGTCTTCGGGTTTGGCGAACATATTGTCTTCAAGGTAGGTGTAAGGGTTCTCGTCGAAGGCCTGGCGGTGGCGCGCCATCGCATCGCGTACCGGCTTGGGGTTGGAAGCCAGAAAGAAATTGGAAATGTGCACAAACTCCGGCGACAGCTTGAACTGCGCTCGTACCGAAGCCCAATCGGCGGGATCAAGTGTCGGCACGGTTTCATCCTTGACAGGCGCTTGACCCACCTGTGCGTTTACTACATCTGCAAACATGCTGCCTCCAATCAGGGTCGCTCCTACAGTGGCGCCCATAAAATCACGTCTTCCCAGACTCATACCGGTACCCTATCGTTTCACATTGAAGTGCGCGCAGGGCGCGCGAAAATAGCATTGAAAATACGCTGACCATAGAGGCCGACGGCCAGGCCGAGTACGATCAGTACCATCGCCATTACTTTGCTCACCGGCACACTTTCGTTGAACACCACTACCGAGCCGAGCATGCCGAAGATCGGCACCAGCAGAGACAGCGGCGCCACTGTGGAGACCGGATAGGTTTTGAGCAGCGAGTTCCAGATCCAGTAAGCGAACAGCGTGTTGGGATAGACCTGGAACAGGATCGACAACACGGCAGTCGTGTTCACCTGACTGACAAACGCGGTGTAGCCGGCGCTACCGTTCACTGCGTAATCGAGGGCGAACAGCGGAATCGGTGCAAATGCGCTGGACCAGATCAGAAAGCCGAAGACATCCTTGGTGCTGGCCTTCTTGTTGATGATGTTGGCAACGCTCCAAGACGCCGCGCCCACCAGCACCAGCAACACGCCGGTCAGGCTCACCGAACCGTCACTGATCTTGATGATGCACAGCAGCCCCGCGAGGGCGATCAACATGCCCAGCACCTGGAAGCGGGTCAGCGCTTCCTTGAACACCCAACCGCCGAGCAGGATGGTGAAGAACGCGCTGAACTGCAGCACCAGCGACGCGATGCCCGCCGACAACCCGGCCTTGATACCCAGATTGACCACGCCCCACAGACCAATGCCGAACACCAGGCCATAGCCGATGATGTAGCGCCACGGCACGTCGGGTTTACGGATGAAGAAAATCGCCGGTAACGCACAGAGACTGAAGCGGATACCCGCCAGGATGAGCGGATCGACGGTGGCCAGTCCCAGTTTGATCACCGAGAAATTCACACCCCAGATTGCCGTTATCAATACAGCCAACACTACGTGCAGTGGTTTCATGGATTATTTGCCTTGATGAAAGAGGTCGGTGTCACGCCACAGAGGTCAGGTTGTGCGCCAGGCGCACACGTGAAAACAACGATTGCATCCATGCACGGGTCTGCTGGGGTTCAGCGCTTTTGACGATGCCGGCCAATGGCGCTTCGAACGCCGAATACGTCACGTGCTCCGGCAACAGCGCGCCCACTGACAGTTCATTCCACTGCACGACGTGCGCACTTGCGCGCAGCTCTTCGGCGCCGTCCAGGCCCTGGTAGATCCGCTCCGGATGGGTGTGCCCCGGGTACACAAACCAGCCGAAACCCAGGTCGTTCTGCTGGAGACTGAAGGCCGAAAGGTCCAGTTCGCCGTCGACGTGAATGCGTAGTTCCAGCGACGGCAAGTGGATGCCCGTGGCTAGCTCATAGGTCGCGACCACATCCGCGCCACCGACACGGTTACCGACCTCGAGGAACACCGGCTCGTCGTCCGCCATGATCGCTTCGAGATGAAACGCTCCATTATGGATCTGCACCGCTTGCAGCGCCGCGCTGACCCACTCGTGCATCGACGCCGTGGTTTCAATGTGCCACGAACCGAGCGGTTGACCACGCTCCATGTAATCCAGGCAGGTGCCCACGTATTCGCTGGACAGTAGGGTGATGACCCGACCGTTCAATACCAGACCGTCGAAATGGCGGATCGGGCCGCTGATGTATTCTTCGACCTGAAACTCATCAATGCGCAGCGCAAGATCACTGATCTTGTGCATGATCTCATCAAAGGCGCGAGCCGGTTGCTGATGAATGCTAACGTCCATGCTCGACGCGCCGCTGTGAGGTTTCAGCACGGTTGCGCCAGTCCACGGTACATGGCCTTGCAGCGCCAGATAGCGCTCCAGCGACATGAAGCGCGGTACACACAGATGCCGGGCTTGAACCGCTGCTTTCATCTCCAGCTTGTTGCGCGCCAGGGTCATTGACTGCAACGACGCACCTTCGATATTCAGCACTTCGCGCAGACGCGCCGCGTCGAGCAATTCGTACTCGGACATCGAAATGACGCGATCAAAGGTTTGGGGACTTTCGGCCAGCCACGCCAGCGTTTCATCGAAGGCGCTGTTCAGCCCGGCTCGCACCACGCTGTGACAGCGCAGGTCGGCGGGGAGCGTATCGATCGCCGATTGTTTGCCGATGTACGTGACATCGTGCAAGTCATGGTCAATCCCGCGATGGTATTCGATGCGCGGATACGGGACACGGTGAAGAATCAGGATTTTCATGCCGGGGATCTCAAAGCGTATTAGAGAGAAGTCAGGACGCGACCTTGAACGATTGCGCAGCGGACAGGTGGCGGTTCAGTACCGTGAGCCACTGTTCACGCAGCACCGTTACCAGATTGCAGATGTCGATGCGCGAGTCATGCAACGCGACGCAGGCATGGGCCACGAAGTCGCTGTTGTCTCTGGGTGTTGCATGGATCAGCCGTGACTGGCCGATGATCCAGGCGCATTCGAGCAGCGCGATATCGTCCTTGGCCAAGTCGAGGGTCTGCGCGGCTAACGTCAGCGTGTCATCAACCATGCTGCGGATTTCGCCCAGTTCGATCACGTCGAGCGTCATGTCCTCGGATACGCCGAACATCACCGTGGCGGCGCTGCAGGTTGCCGGTGGCAGTTCATGCGGCACTGACGCGCAGAACACCGAATCGACCCACGCCGCATATAGATCGACTCCATATACCGCGTGCGCAAGCGTCCAGATTTTCATGCCGCCGGGGCGACGGTTAGGCTCGATCACGGCCGTTTGGTAATCGGCATCACTGAGTTTGATCTCGTTGTGAAACGGACCGATTCGCTGGCCGACCAGACGATTGACCTGCTCGCCGGTCTGACGAATCGCCTGACGCTCTGGCTGGCTGAGGCGGGCGGGCAGGATCTGCGCTACTTCCACGGGATAACGTCCGGTGGCGCTGACTTTTTCCGTGATAAACCACAGATCGCCCAAGCCGTCATAAGAGTATTCGCGGGTGAAGGTGATGAATGCTTCTGCCAAGACACCGCCCTCCAGGTAGGGCGCGACTTCGGCAAAGGCCTGCTCGCAATCGTCCCCCGGGGCGACCATCACCACCCCGCGATTGTTGCCTTCACACGCAGGTTTGATGACGAAGCCGCATTCCTGGCGCAGGGCGAAAGTGCGCATATCGTTGATGCATCCGATCTGCTGGAAGTCCGGCAGCATGACCCCCAGCGGGTCAAGCAGGGGACGGTCGCGATGCTCGGCGATGCGGTAGGCCAGTTTGTCAAAGGCGCCCAGCGCCAGCTCGGCGTCGTCCACCGGCAGGCCGAGTTGTTCGAGCAGGGCCGCACCGCTGGCGACCGCGTTGTCGGAAAAAACCATTCCGGCACTGATTCTGCCCACGTCCTCGCCCAACTGACGCAGCGCATGGCGGACGAAATCCGGGTCCAGCGGGTCGGCATCGATGACCCGGTCACTGATCTGCAGGTCATGATCCTGAGGATTGTCCCGGACCAGCCAGGTCTCGGCACCCCATTGCTGGCGCGCGTAGTTGCGCATGTGCAGAACATCGCCGATCCGGCTCAGGTTGTAGTCCACTATTAACAATACAGGCGCACGCAGCGGCATGTTCGTCATCCTCAAATGCATGAAATGGTTCATGGACAGCATTGCTGTTCCAGGCGCTTGATCAGCGGGACTTCAATGGCTTTCGACGTCGTACTGGATGTCCAGCGCCCTGGCGGAAAGACGCGCCAGACGCTCAAGTTCTGTTGCCTGACGGTCTCGGTCGAACGTCCACAGCAACTGCCCCAAAAACACTTCCCGGGCATGCGCGGGAATCACATCGCCTGCTTTGAGCAGAATGTGTTTCACCACCGGCGCCAGGGGCAGGTCGTTGAGGGTGATTGAACTCAGCGTTCCTGGTTTGGCGAAATAAACCCGGAAGAAAGTCGCTGTGGTCTGTGCGCTGCTGCCGTCCGCCTGCCAGCCAAATTGGGTCAGGCGTTGCACGAGCGCTTCGCGGGGCAGGGCGTCGTCCTGACTGGCCAGAAGCAGATCCAGCCACAGTGAGAGCATGCTGTGGCCGCCGGTGACTGCCTCCACGCTGTGGGAAATCAAGCTGCCGCCAACGCGCGGATTGATCTCGATCAGGTCCCAGTGTTGCCCGGTGAAACGCGCTTCAACGTGGTAGCAGCCCCACTTGAGATCCATGCAGCCCAGCACGTTCTTCAGCCACTGTAAGCCCGCCGCAATCTGCGCCTGATCAAGGCTTGCCGGCGGCGTGGTGCAGCTGTCTTCCAGCACCGTGTCAGCGGTCTCGGTCACTTCGTATTTTTCATGGACGGCCACGACATGCGCCTGACCATCGACCAACAGCGTCTCGAAACTGAACTCCTGACCGGCGATGTAATCCTCCGCCATGAACTGCAAGCCGTTGTTGAAGGCCGAGGCATACACCGTGTCCTCGACCGAAGCCTTGCGCAGTTCCTCAAGCGCTTCCCAGGTGATGTCCTTGCGCATCGCAAACGCCGCATACGAAGCGATCCCGTGGATCGGTTTGATGAAGTAGCGCTGGTTCTGCGCTTGCAGTGTTTCCAGCACCGTTGCAGTCAATGCATAAGCATTGGCTTGCGATAATCCTGCCTCGGCCAGTTGGTTGCGCACCTCAAACTTGTTGCGCAATGCCAGTGCCTGTCGGGCATCAATGTCATACGTTCCGAGCGCAGCGTTGGCTGCGGCCATCAGGTGTCGATAACCTTCCCACACACTGATGCAGCAGGTGACTTGCTCGCCGGACTTGTGCAGCGTCTGGACTGCGTTGTTCACATCTTCCAATTTCAACTGGTGAGAGTCTGCGGTGTAGAGCCGGTCCGCCCAGCCCAGAATCTGTTCCAGGCGGGCCGGCACGTGTTCCGGGAGCGGCAATGAAGTCAGTACGAAACACCGGAGCTGGCGGCGATGTAGCTCCTCCTTCAAGTCCTCCAGGAAAGAAAAGCCGCAGTGGCTCAGGATCAGAACGCCGGGTCGATTTGAATTCATTGCCTGCTCCATGGCTTAAGCTGCCTTGTCTTGCGGCTTGGCCAGGGTGTCGATGTACAGCTCGCTGAAGTACATGGCGAGAATTTTCTGATGCTCGGCCAGGTAGCGTTTCAGGGCTTCGATGTCCTGCTCACCTTTGATCAGGAAGCGCAGAGCGGCCCAGACTTCACCCGGATGGTCGTCGTTGATATCGGTGTGGGAATGGGAAACCTGACCGATGATGTTTTTCTCGCCAACCGACGCCTTGAGGGCTTCAAGCTTGCGTGGTTCGAGCTTCACGTTCACGTACTCGACCAGGTAGGAATAGGCAACGACGCCCAGTGGGCCTTCGTGGTCCAGCAGGTAGGAGAAGAAGCCCGCCAGCAACTTGGTGGACAGGTACGGTTCGGTGGCCAGGAACTCTTCGCGACTTACGCCGACACGTTCCAGATCCTGAATGAACAGGTCGTCGTGGAGCATTTCTTCCTGTTCGTAATGGGCCCAGATCTGTGCCGCTTCCGGGCTGACCTTGGCCACATCGACCAGGGCTTTTGCTTCAGCCACGCGCAGCAGACGGATGCGCCATGCGGTTTCGACCAGATGACGTTTGTAGTACGCGCTGTTAACGTCTTTGCCTTCCAGGTGAGCGGCTTGAGGTACGGTTGCGTACCATTCCTCGACTTGCGTATCGATAATCCGGTCAATTTCCCCGCGCAGATTTAACGACGCGGCAGCATTGAGAAAAGGAGTGCGATCACCATAGCCAACATTTTTTACACGGTTAAGCATAATCAAGCCTCTGTTGTGGGTTTGTTTTTAACGCGTTAATTAATGAACCGACCTCAACTGCAACTATCAGCCAATGACTTCAATGGCTAATTCACCTCTTATCAGGCATTGGCACGCCAGACGGTATTCTTCGCCGGTGTAGCCCAGTACTTCGATAAACGCTTCTTCATCGCCGTCGCGAGGGTTTAACGCCTCGAGACCCGATTTGACTTTGATCAGACAGGCGCCGCAGGCCCCGACGCGGCAGCCCAGCGGGATCACATTCTTGCCACCGGCTTCCCACTCGATATCGGTAATAGGCGAGTTGACCGGTAACTGAAACTCAAGTTGATGCGACGCAATAGTGAGTGTGTGCAACGCCATACTGACCTCGGTTGATATTAAAGTGTGTGTGGCAGGCCCACTGTTTCACGCCATCCGTTAATTTGCGATCGCGAGAAGTTGTTAGGTTGGAACGTTATTTGGAAGTTAGTCCCAGGTAGATCCAGTACAGCAGGGCGACTGCGCTGATGGTGGCACCCAATATACAAACGGCGACCCAGCCAAAGTGTGCATAAGTATAAGTAGCGGCTATAGCACCCAGACCACTGCCCACCGAGTAGAAACACATGTAGGCGCCCACCAGTCGGCTTTGTGCATCGGGTCGTGCGGCAAAGATCAGGCTCTGATTGGTGACATGGACGGCTTGCACGGCGAAATCCAATAACACCACACCTACCACCATGGCGAACAATGAGTGTTCAACGAACGCCGTAGGCAGCCAGGACAAGGTCAACAGTGCCAACGCGACGCCCGTTGTGCGATTGCCGAGCCCTTGATCGGCGAGCCGTCCGGCCCGTGCCGCTGCCAGCGCACCGGCCACACCGGCGAGTCCGAACAACCCAATCTGGGTGTGTGTCAGCGACAACGGCGGCGCGCTGAGTGGCAGTACCATCGACGTCCACAACACACTGAACGCGGCGAAGATCAGCAGGGCGAAGGTGCCCCGGACACGCAATGTGCGTTCGGTCAGGTACAACTGGAACACCGATCGCAGCAATTGCCAGTAGCCGCCTTTCGCCGGTGGTGTGGTGGAGGCAGGCATGGTGCGCATCAGCACCAGTGCCATGCCGATCATCAGGGCGGCCGAGACAAAATAAACGCCGCGCCAGCCGGCCAGATCTGCCACTGCCCCGGAGACGAAGCGGGCCAACAGAATCCCCAGCACCACGCCACTGGTCACGGTGCCGACGGCTTCGCCACGCTGCTCGGGACTCGCCAGCGAAGCGGCGTAGGCAACCACCACTTGCACCACGACCGCCATCAGGCCCACCAGCACCATCGCGCCGAGCAACATGCCCCAATCCTGCGACAGGCCAACTGCGCACAGGGCCAGAGCCGACAGCAGCATTTGTGTAAGGATAAGTTTCTTGCGATTGAGCAAATCACCCAGCGGAACGATGAACAACAACCCGACGGCATAGCCGGCTTGTGTCGCGGTCACTACGACACCAATCGTGCCCGACGAAACCGACAGGCTAACAGCCATCGATTCCAGCAAAGGCTGGGCGAAGTAGACGTTTGCGACCGCCATGGCGCAGGTAATTGCAAAAAGAAAAGTCTGATAGCGACTGAGCTTGGAGGTGTCCCGGGTTTGGGGGACTCGCCGCGTGTGCCCACCGCTGGATTTTTCGGCTTCGATGTCCATCTTTACCGGGGCATGAGACTTGAACGGCATCACTCCATCCTTGGAACATGTAGTTTCGAAAGGAAACCGATTCGTTGATTTTTATCAAATGAAGTTGTTAAATGCAACCAAATCTGCAAAACATTTTTGTCTGACGTTAGAACTTCCCCCCTTCCTACTGACTCGCCTCCAGGAGACCCATGGCCAGACAGCAATTACTGGCGCAGAGCGAATGCCCGGTCGCCCGCACGCTCGAAGCAATCGGAGATCGCTGGGTATTAATGATTATCCGCGACGCGTTCGACGACGTTCGCCGCTTCAGTGAATTTCAGAAACGTCTTGGTCTCGCCAAGAACATCCTCACGGTCAAGCTCAAAATGCTCGTCGAGTTGGGCGTATTCAACATACAGCCGGCGTCCGACGGCAGTGCCTACAAAGAATATGTGCTGACTGAAATGGGGCGCGCGGTGTTTCCCATCGTCGTCAGCATGCGCCAGTGGGGGGAGCGCTACTTGTTCAACACAGGGGAGAGCTATTCGGTGCTGCTCGACAATGAATTGTCGGAGCCGGTAGAAACCATCGCCGTACGTTCCAAGGCGGGCAAGGTGTTGACCCCGGCCGATTGTCATCGGCGGGTCGTCAAGCGCTGGGGTTGAGGCGAGTCGAAACGACTGGTCGACAGCAACGGATCGCCGATCAAGTGGGGTCCGAAGTGCCGAAGAGCTAAAGCCCAGTGGATGTAGATAACGCCACTGCGCGTTCCTGCCGCGACGCTGTTGAAGTCCTTGCGATTGTTCGGGCTGCCAAGAAACGCTGCCAACCGTAGCGGTAGTTCTTGTCCTGAGGCAAAGTTTCACCTTCAGGCTCTCTCAGAACCGTACGTGAGCCTCTCAACTCATACGGCTTCCGTTGCCCAATCAAACCGCATTTCCAAAGACCTGCCAGTGCACGAACAACGATGGACAGGCTTTCTTCATTCGATTGAGCCAGTCAGCACTGCCCTGCTGCGGCAGTGAACCGTTTCGCGTCATGCCGCCTGCGCAGGCGGCCTCTTGCAGGCATCCGCGTATTCCCGCTGAATGCCCCTGAGCGCCCGTTACACCGGTTTTGAATTCAGACTCACACTCTAGAGACAGTGTTCTATGCTGCTATCAAGCACCGCGTAGTGATAGTGACCGTAAACGAACGTTCACTGCGGCTCTGTATCCGGCCTTTACCCTTGCCAACGGACGGCGCCTGTTATGAACCAGTTGACCAGTTATACCGACACCAACGACTCGTTGAATCAACGCATCTTGAACAACCTGGAAGCGGGGCGGCCTGGCGGTCTGAAAGTAGATCTTTATCTGGGTGACCAACCTGCGCTGGATCTGACCACGAATAATCTGACGCTTTTATCGAGCCAGCAATACCCGTACACAGCCCTCGGAACGATAGGCATACGAAAGTTGCTGGATCCGCCCGAGAGTAGCGTGGTCAGCCAGATTGTGAACCGTCACGCCGTACTGCCGAGCAATTCCAGCGCCGACCAACTCGTTCTACTCGACGTGCAGGGCCAAACTGAAATCTCACAGGCACTGAGGCGGGATGCGCGTCATACCCAAGGTAGCGCCTATAGTCATCCGCTGTTCGACTCAACTAATCAGCATGTGCAGTGGATTCGGACACATCGTGCGCAGATGTTGCTGGCATTCGAGGATATACGGCAGCAAGGGATCGTGCGTCGGCAGGCAAAAGAAGCGTGGGATCACTACGACGCCGTTTCCAGGCTCGACGCCACGACCAGGGAAGCGGTGAACACCTGGCTTCAGGGGGAGGATCACAGCCTCGGCTGGGACCGGTTCAAAAGAAACGATGTCAAATCTGGAAATCGCTTGAGCACCCACTACACGAACCTTCGTGGAGATCTGAAGACCTCGCAGTCTATAACGTCGGCCCGCGGGGAATATGCAGCAAGCAAACTCCTGATCACCGCGTATGGCACGGACTACCAGATGAAAATGGGGAAGTCCGCAAACGGGATGCGCCCCAATGGAATAGACCAGATCTGGGTCAAACGCGACATGCGCACAGGCAATGTAATTGAGTACCTGATTGTTGAAGCGAAAGGAAGCGTCAACGCGACACTGGGTCATCCCAGTACCGGCCAGCAAATGTCACCCAAATGGTTGTTCTGGTGCCTTATCAATATGGCAAACAAAAACGCATCGTACATAGGGCCTGAAACGAAGACGGATTTACCTGTAAAAATCCTCAACGCATTAATCAACCCAGGGGGGATTCCCGTTCGAGGCATTGTCTTTCACTCTCTCCACGGATCGAAGAATGAAAGCAAGGTTGTGCAGATGAACGATATCGGACTCTACCAATTCGCGTCTGCATTCGAGAACGCATCGAAGGGGGGCGGACTATTCACCAACGCGCCTACACAACAGTACATCGCGTTTAAGTGATGAGGGGCGGCTCACTTTCGGCTGCCCCTCACCCATTCAACGACATCGGCCTATGGCCCCCCGATGGCAGGCGCCAATATTGTTTTCGTGTAGCGGCCGCCACCTGTTTGGATCTAAACCTGCGAGCGGGCAGAGGCCTGCTCGCGGGTTTTCCAAAGCGATAGCAGCACACCGCCCAGCAACAAAGCCAGGGTCACGCTCAGGGAAATCACCGCCGGAATCTTGCCGATGATGCCGACCAGGAAAATCTTGCCGCCGATAAACACCAGCACAAGCGCCAGGGCGTACTTGAGATAGGCGAAGCGGTGAATCATCGCCGCCAGAGCGAAATACAACGCACGCAGGCCAAGGATGGCGAAGATGTTAGAGGTGTAGACGATGAAGGGATCCTGAGTGATGGCAAAGATCGCCGGCACGCTGTCCACAGCGAACACCAAGTCGGCACACTCAATCAGCACCAGGGCCAGGAACAACGGCGTCGCCCAGAGCACGGACTTCCCACTGGCATCCGCCTGGCGGACGAAGAAGCGCCCTTCATGCAAGCGATCGGTCACCCGCATGTGTTTGCGCAGGAACTTCACCAGCAGGTTTTCGCTAAGGTCCGGGTGGTCATCGATCTTGCTGAACAGCATCTTGGCCCCGGTCAACAGCAGGAAGATGCCGAACACATAGAGGATCCAACTAAACTCGGCGATCAGCGCCGCACCTAGGCCAATCATGATCGCGCGCAGCACGATCACACCGAGAATGCCCCAGAACAGCACCTCGTGCTGATACTTACGCGGGATTGAGAGAAAGCTGAAGATCATCGCCATCAGGAATACGTTGTCCATCGACAACGATTTCTCGATCAGAAAGCCGGTGTAGAAATCCATCCCGGCGTCTCCGCCCTTGACCTGCCAGACCCAGAGCCCAAACAGCAAACTGGCCGTGATATAGCCAGCAGACAGCAGCAAGCTTTCACGAACGCCGATTTCTCGATGCTCACGGTGTAACACCCCGAGGTCGAAGACCAACAGGCTGATAACGATGCTGATAAAAACGAGCCACACCCAAGTGGCGGTGCCGAGAAACTCGGCAAAAAAGAACGGTTCCAGGGCAGTCATAAGCCCCTCCTCTCAGTGTCGAAGTTGTACAAACTGCAACTCCGACATGGCAGCGATTCGCTGTCAGAGGGGCCCGGCGTTGTGGGAAAAAATTTAGAGAGGCGTGGGGGATTTCTCAATCAGGTAAGGGTTGCAAGGTGTTTCAGTGGGGGAGGGTGTTGCTGAGGTTGGAATGTCGCTATGCATGGAAACCTCAGTCTGTTCCGCCATATCCAGGGCGTCATCGACCTCAATTCACCCGCGTAGTCGGAGCCTATAGGTCCGCTTTTGGCTGTTTGCAGCCTATCGCTAGGAGGGACCGTGGTGGATATGCGGGAAAAAAATTTGAGAATATTTACAGCTTAATCGTCCGCTTCTGCAGATAGAAGAACCAAAACCCGACGCAAAACGTCGGGGTTTTTCGTTGGGGCTGAATACTATTGTCGCGGTTCCACGTTATCCGACACCCGATTCGCCAGCAACGAGCTCAGCTCAATCAACTGCTGGATGCCCTGCGCCACATGACGCCTCGATCCATCCAGATCAAACGCCAGATCACTCACCATGGCATCAGCCGAAGCTAACGTCTCGTTGAGGTTGGCAAGCAGGCATTCGTTATCGAGGCCTTTCACGACGGTGAATAGCTGGCCCGGTTTTGGTCCATCTTGAGATTTTCCGGTTTCGGCAGCAAATAGTGATCAAGCACGCGTTTGGTGATTTCGTCTAGCTGCTTGGCTTTGGATTTTGCGACGTAGCAGTGGAATCTGCTTCTGGCGGATTCGGGGGGGGCATGAAACGGCGGCGGTTTGAGCAAGTTGGCTGAGGAGAAGAAGGGTGGCAGCCTGAATATCAGGAAATAATCCGTCTACTTATTCTATGAACAATGTAGATATTCGTATCTGCTATTAGGCATCTCAAATCACCCATAACAGCTCAAGAACAGAGGGGGATTTCAAGAATTTGCTAGGAAAGTAGTTGAATAACATATGAAGCCATCAAAAAGAAAACCCCAAAAATAACACACATGGAGTCGCGAATGGTCCACTTCGCCACTATTATAGCTTCTCGAGTCGCTTTTGATTGGGTGACTAATTCTGCCAAGAGAGGATTGGACGGAGTGGCTCCGTCTAACCTCCTTGATCGAAACCTAAACCACTCAACCCGAATGGGTACTACCGCCAATAAGAACGTTCCTATTAGCCCAAGCAATGATGGCCAGAAATTAGGGTTCATCAAATTTTACCTGCATAGGAATACTGTGGAAAATGGCCTCGCTGTCCACTTCAATCTCAATGGTTTTAGGGAGCCTTACGTGCCCCTCCGAATTAACCGAAACAACAGCAAGAGATTCATGGTCGCTAGGACTTAAAAGATACTGTCGCCTTAATGTATCAACATCCTGCATTATTTCGATAAGGGTGTTTGTCGAAGATATTGTGCTTTTGGAGCTTATTTCGACCGGCTTTACATCAACACTTAACTCTCCACCAAGGGCTTGAGCGATAGCGATCATATCTTCAAGCCTTGGTATATTTCTTGGGGTTGGGTTCTCGATGTTAAAAATTACATCTGTAGAGCAGCCAATTTTTTTGGCAAGTGTTTCTTCGCTCCAATCGAGTTGGCGTCTAAGGGTCTTAATAGCTCGCGCAAAGTTATTAGTAATCGTGGCTGTAGACCATATCCTACGTGACACTGGATCCTTTTTGGACTTTTCTTCAATTAAACCAATTAAGGATGAAACTGATTTTTTCATTTTGGCACCTTGCATCGTTACGGGCCGGACGGCTCCACCAAGACAGATTTCCCCAGTTTAGTCCAGTCCCTTTCCTGGTTGCCATTAATAGCTCTATCTATGGTTAGGTTTAATTGAAGGGGAGAAGGCTTTCTATCCCTGTACAATACACTGCAAGGCTTTTGTTGGAGATGCCAAACGCGTATTGGTGTATTTCCCGCGACACAATTGCCTTTGACCCACCCTGTTTTTTCAATATCATAAAGCTCGGCCACCAACCAATATGCACCTTCCATAAGATCAAGAGTGCCACTTTGAATCCAATCCCTTAGCCTTTCATAAGTCCCGTCATTAAATCTCATGTTGACGTTAATCATGGTGTTCTCCTAGATTTCGATCCTTTTTATTCTGGCGATGAAAATTGGTGGAGCTGTAAATAGCCCTACATGTATAGCTTTGAATTCTCAAAAAACCGCATATGTATTCTCAATTGATATATGCCATATTTGTAATGATGGGCAGAGAATAGACGCGGGAGTAATGTGTGTCGAAATTTTTGGTTCAGATTTACCAAAATAGTCCCGAGGGCAGGTCTCCTGCCTGCGGCATGCTCAGCTCGGATGAGCATAAACCACTGAAATTAAAATAGAATTTTACTAAAGTTCTTAGTTCGTAATATGCATCGTGCATGCCCGGTATAGGCCGGCTTTTGCCTTTCGTGATAGGCAGCTCCTGGCCGATTTCTGCCTGCCGTGAGGGGCTGCAACCGGCCAGAAGAGGACGTTGCGAGCGCATTAAATAAATCTGTCCCCTTTTCGGTCCGATTTCCAGTCCGATTTTGAGTACCTGTCGCGCTCGAAAATTTACACAGCCTGGACCCCTTGCTGCCGGTTGTGACAGACAGCATGGGGCCAATCTCTCTCGTCCGCTGCGTCGGCAGCCGTGGCAGCGCATCTTTGAGATAGGCATACGGATCATGCCCATGCATGCGTGCTTAGATATCCAGGCAAATTTTTCCGAAATGCTGGTTGGTTTCCTGATACTTGAACGCTTCGACAATCTCGCTTAAAGGGAAATGACGATCGATAATCGGGCGCATGCCATTAGCATTGATGGCTCGGATCATGTCCTGCTGCTGGCTGCGGCTACCCACCAATACACCCTGCAGACGCACTTGCTTGATCAGTGCCGGTACAAAATTCATTGCACCACTTACGCCACTCAATATGCCGATGATGGAGATGTGACCAGCAACTCGAACTGCACTCATCGATTGCTCAAGCGTCGCAGGACCGCCGACTTCGATGATGTGGTCAACACCACGGCCACCCGTTAGCGCGCGTGCAGTTTCGCCCCAGTTGAGGTCTTTGCGGTAATTGATCACATGATCAGCGCCTAGCGCTTTCAGACGTTCAAGTTTTTCGTCGCTTGAAGAGGTCGCAATAACGGTAGCACCGGCCATTTTAGCGAACTGCAGGGCGAAAATTGAAACGCCACCAGTGCCTTGGACGAGCACGGTGTCGCCCGGCTTGAGTGAGTCATCGGCCATCAGGGCGCGCCATGCAGTAAGGCCGGCGGTGGTAAGCGTCGACGCTTCAGCATGGCTGTAGCCAATAGGCGCGAGGGTGAACGATGTGGCGTTGGCCGTCACTTGCTCACGAGCGTAACCGTCAATGCCATCACCTGGCACGCTGACAAAGCCTTCAACCAGTGGTGCACCGTTGATCCATTCCGGGAAGAAGGTGCTGACGACCGAGTCACCCACCTTGAATTCAGTGACATCTGGGCCGACAGCAATGACTTCACCTGCACCATCGGCCATGGGGATGCGTTTTTCGCTAGGGCCCCACATACCGCTGACCACCGCGAAGTCGTGGTAGTTGAGCGAGTTGGCATGAAGGCGTACGGTGATTTCGCCACGCGCTGCGGCTCGGACTTCGCTGCTGCCAACCACAACCTTTTCATAGCCGCCACCGGGTTCAACGAAGATAGTTTTGCTGCTCATAGGGGTTTCCTCATGTTTTCTCATTACGCGAAATAACGAAATGAAGGTTTAAAAATTACAATTCGATGAGCAGCCTAGCCGCAAAGTCATCAATCGCCTGCTCATTGCGCCGGTAGTAAGTCCACTTTCCGATGCGGGTGGTCAGCACGAAGCCTGCACGTTGCAAGATAGCTAAATGTGCAGACGCGGTAGAAGGTGAAAGCCCGGCCTTGTGCTGCAAATGGGTGACGCACACGCCTATCGCAGGATCGCCATGATCCTGAGGGGGGAAATTACTGAGTGGGTCTTTGAGCCACTCCATCATTTGCATGCGAGTGTCATTGCCCAGGGCTTTGAGCTGTTCGAGTATCATGGGCGGCAATGCTACGCTTTTTTACGAAATGTTCAATAAGTAATCTATTACCCAACGCAAAGGATTGAAATCAAAAAACGCATTCAGCTGAATCGAGCCTGCTTTTTGTGGGCGCATTGAATGACTGCTTGGACTATCCCGCTGAGCTGGTAGACATCCCCGGTATGCTTGAACGACTGCTTCTGGCCGATCACTGCCTTTCGCACCGGACACCATCCTCGGACAAGCTACATAGCCAGAAGGAAATCGGCAGACCGGCCGCCCGTCACGCTGCCGCTCACCAGCCTATCGACGCTCTGAGGTGCCTGCCGTACGCAACCAGCACGATTCAAAGCCCAATCAACGAAGCCAAAGGTGATAGCCAGCGTCCAGTCTCCCCGCCCCGAATCCAACGCAGTGCTGCCGGCAATTCAGTCCCGAAAACCTCAACGAAACGCTCGATGTTTGTTGCGCATAAACATGTTCCAAGGCGCATGTTTAAAGACACCCGGCGTTACGTCCTAAAGGCTACGACACCTTGCGTCCTTACTTACGCGTGCGTCAGAATCCGCTGGCTTGTGCGCTGTGCCCCTCGGCCTCTATCGTTTACCTGCCACTGCCCATCAGTGGTCGGGTTTAGTAGCCCGGATGGTGTTAGTAAGGTGCATGAGCACCATTCAGTCAGGTTTTTTTCCTGCACTTAATGGTGGTTGTGCGCAGGGCGCCCTTGGGCGCGCCGGCATTGCTAATTCCACCGGTCTACTAACCTGCGCACAGCCGCCACCCTTCTTTTAGTAGAGAACGGTTGCGGCCCCAACTCTGGAATTAGACATATGTTCAAGGTTACCCCCAACCCCCCGGATATCGATCCGGTACCCTACGACGCCTCTCTCGATCCTAAGAAGCTAAAAGAGGCGGCAGACCGCGCACTCAACTTCTACCTCAACCCCGGGGCGCCGAAAACGCAGATACCGCCCCGCAAGTCCGGCAACATCTTCCTCATCGACCCAACGGTGGATGACGAAACGCTGCTCGTCCACGCCTGCGAATCGCTGGCGTCGGCCAGCGATATGGCCAGTGATATCGCCGGCGCAATGGAAGGCTCGCAGCGCAACACGATGATGGTGCTGCAACAGGTGATCATGTTGAGTGAGTTAGCGGTGAATCGCGTACTGGATAACCACCAGTTACCTGGGTAGTCGCCAGGTACGTTGTGAGGGCGCCTGCGCCCTCACAGCATTGATTTTGCCTACAGCCAAGCGGGAACCATCCGCTATCCACAACTGCGCAGATCGGAAATAGTGGCACCGCAGACGGACTATAGGAAATGAGCGACTGACGTCCGCTGGCTTCGTTTCACTGACTCAGCAGGGCCCCCGATCAGGGAGGAGAAAAAGACATGTCCACACATCGAAGTTATCAATCAAGCATCGAGCAATTACATCGTGAGGTGGAGGCTTTAGCTGAAGAAATGAGGCGCCCGACCCCATTCCGCGTTACGTGGTTGCCGTTCAGCATCGGTGCAGCGTTCGCTCTGACTGTGTTTGTCGTCGTCGCTTTTGTCGCTAAGCATGTTTGATGCTCTATCGCTGAGATACCTTTTTTGGTCATGCCGTGGCGGTAGCCGGCTCAAGGCGTATTCGGCTTGCAAGAGGGGGCTTTCTCGATGACGTCGAGGGCGTGGAAATGGGAACGTCTTTATTTTGGACGGAGACGGTGAGCATGACCGAAAAGGGGACGGGCCGAAAAGCGACGTTAAATCTGAAATTTATCGGCACGTCAGCAGATGTGGATTTCGCGCAGAGGCGCGATTTCCAGTCCGGTTTTGAAGGATTGAATTCCCCCAGGCCGATCAGACACTGCTCCTGAAGCCCTCCCTAATTCGAAGGATTCCCCGCTCAGTAACTCTTCGAACTAAGTTGCCTAGCTTCATGGGGCGACCTTCCGCTCCACTCCTTGAAGGCGCGAGAGAAGGCACTGTGCTCCGAATAGCCCAGCAGCATGGCGATATCCACGATTTGCAGGCGTGGATCGCGCAGGTACGACAGCGCCAGTTCGTGGCGCACTAGGTTCAACTCATAGCGAAAGCTGGTGCCGGCCTCTTTTAGACGGCGCTGTAGCGTGCGTGGCGAGGTGCCCAGTCGGGGACTTATTCGCTCTATGCTCGGCTCACCTTCGCGCATGACATGGGCGATGGCCTTGCGCAGGTGTGCCACGAACTCATCCTGCTGTGGCAACTGGGCCAGCAGGCGATCCGCATGTTGTTCCAACAGGGAGACTAGCTCAGGATCGGGGCTCTTAAAGGGCAGTTCGAGTAGTTGCGCGGAGAAACGTAACACCGCCTCGGCCTGACCGAAATGTACCGGGCAACCGAAGAATGCTTCGTAAGGTCTGGAGTCAAGAGGGCCGGAATGAGTGAAATCGATCCGCAACGGGTTCACGGTGCCGCGCACTAGGGCACGGCAGAACTGCACTACAGCAACCATACCGGTTTCATTCACCAAGGGTCCGGGCTGGTACTGGCTGACATCCCATACCAATTCGAACCAGCCGTCGCCGTAGCGGCGAGTCATGGGAATGACGTCGTACACCAGGCGAATGTAGCGTTCCAATCGTTGCAGAGCAGTACCGAGATTACCGCAGGCCAGCAGCACCGATCCGAGCACACCGATATGCCGGGCGCTGATGGTTTGACCGAGGTGAAGTCCTAACAGCGGATCGCCTAACTCGTGCGCCGCTATCACCAACAGGCGATCCCAGCATTCCACGTCAACGCCGCCGCCCCCTTGGGCGGGTGTGGGCCAGGGCCGGCCAAGTACCGACTCGGGCTCATGACCGAGTGCCTCCAGGTATTCATAGATCAGTTGCACGTAGCTCTCGGGCACTACGCGCCTATACAAGGGCTGGTTCATCGGGCCTCATTAGGTGGGTTGGCCTTTTGTTGTTTGGCGCAAAGTGTCAAGCGGGGCGTCGGGTACCGTCAAGCCTTCATAACAGCAGCGGCCGAAAATGACAGCACTCCAGCCATTCCAGCGGATGCTGTTCATGAAAACGATCACCGAACTTCTGGCACCAGCGACAATCCAGTTTTTCTCCAACGGCTCACATTGCGTTGCCGATTTTTACCGCCCACTGGGTGCCGGACCTTTCCCGGTGGTAGTGATGGCACATGGACTTGGCGGGACGCGCAAGATGCGTTTGCCTGCCTTTGCCGAACGCTTCGCCGCCGCCGGCTACGCCTGCTTGGTCTTCGACTATCGCCACTTCGGCGACAGCGAGGGTGAGCCACGCCAACTGCTGGATATCAACCGCCAACTCGAAGACTGGAAAGCCGCGATAGATCACGCCCGTCGACTCGCGGATGTGAACGCGGAGCGTATCGTTATCTGGGGCACCTCGTTCGGTGGCGGACATGTGCTGGTCACCGCGGCCGGCGATGCCGGTGTGGCCGCTGTCGTCTCACAATGTCCCTTCACCGACGGTCTGAGCTCTAGTCTTGCCATCAAGCCCCTGGTATCTCTTCGCCTCACCTTAATGGCCCTGGCCGACCGAATTGGTTCGTGGTTCGGTGCCAAACCCATTCTGGTTCCGCTCGCCGGTCGACCTGGCGATACGGCATTCATGACTTCCCCGGATGCCTGGAGTGGCTATAACGGGTTGATCCCGTCAGGTGCACGTATCCGCAAAGAGGCCGCTGCGCGCTTTGCCCTAGACATCATTCGCTATTACCCCGGGCGCAGTGCGCCACGTATCCAAGCACCAGTGCTGTTTTGCGTGTGTGATCCCGACAGCGTGGCTCCGGCGAAGCGGACGCTGCATCACGCCCGGCGTGCGCCACATCAGGAGATCAAGCGCTATGCCTATGGGCACTTCGAAATTTATGTGGGCAAAGCCTTCGAACAGGTTGTGGATGATCAACTCGACTTCCTCAAGCGCCACGTGCCAAGCACTCCAACGAAGAGGTGAGAATATGTACGACCTTCAAGGCAAAGTGATTCTGATCACCGGCGCGGCTGGCGGCATCGGCGCTGCCAGTGCACGTGAGCTATATGCGCACGGCGCCAGCCTGGTGCTAACCGATACCTCACAGGAGGCGGTGGACAAGTTGGCCCAGGAGTTCAACGATCAACGAGTGCTGCCACTGGCGTTTGACGTCACCGACGCCCTGGCGGCCAAGGCGGTGATACGCCAGACAGTCGAGCGCTTCGGCCGTCTCGATGTGGCCTTCGCCAATGCCGGCATCTCTTGGCGGGGAGTACCTGCGACCCTGCGCACCTGCGACGAAGCGGAGTTCCTCCGCATCATTGAGGTGGATCTGTTCGGTGTGTGGCACACGATACGCGCGGCACTGCCGGAGGTCGTTCGCAACCGGGGCCAGATGCTGGTCACGTCATCGGTCTATGCCTACTTGAACGGCATAGCCAATGCTCCCTATGCCGCGAGTAAGGCAGCAGTGGAGTCGCTGGCCCGCTCGCTGCGCGCCGAGCTGAGTGCGACCGGAGCCAGCGCCAGTGTGCTTTATCCCGGCTGGACGGCGACCGCTATCGCCAAAGTTGCCTTCGGGGGTAATGCCATCGCCACCGAGATGAACGAGACCCTATTGCCAGCCTTCCTGCATCGAGCGATACAACCGGAACTGGTGGCACGTGGCGTGGTGCGCGGTCTGCAAAAGCGCCAGCCGCGCATCGTTGTACCGGTTCGCTGGGCGCCCATTTCCCTGATGCGCGGCCTGTTAAACGTTTTCACGGACTGGCATCTGGCACGCGATACCCACCTGCAACGGTTGCTCCACCAGTTGGAAGAAGAGGCCGTTCGCAATCAGACCACAGACTGATGCCCCACTATTTGCTTAAGGCCTACCCTATGAAAAACTACTCGCTGATTGACCGCGTCATTGCCATCACTGGTGCCACCGGTGGTCTCGGCAGGGCCGCCGCGCAAGCCCTGCGCGACAAAGGTGCGAAGCTGGTCTTGCTGGATCTCGATTTGGATAGCTTGAATGCCATGGCTGCCACCCTGGGCGGGCCTGATGTCGCTGCCGGTTGGGTGGCCAACGTGCGTTCAATTGAAAGTCTGGAAACAGCGCTGAAGAAGGCCGCGCAGCACTTCGGCGCAATTGATGTAGTGATCGCCGGTGCTGGTGTCAGCTCGGTGGTCGCCCTAGAGTACCTAGCCCCTGCCACGTTTGAGCGGGTTATCGATATCAACCTCAACGGCGTGGCACGCACCTTCCGCGCTGCCCTGCCCTATGTGAAGGCGCGCCAGGGCTATCTACTGGCCATCTCGTCAATGGCGGCTTTCGTCCACTCGCCGTTGAACACGGCCTACACCGCCAGCAAGGCCGGAGTCTGGGCTCTGTGTAACAGCCTGCGCCTGGAGCTTCGTCAGCACGACGTGGGCGTCGGATCGTTCCACCCGACCTTCTTCCAGACGCCGATGATGGAGGCGGTCATCGACGGGCCGTCTTCTACCCTGGTCTGGAATAACCATCAGGGGGTCTGGCAGTTCGTTGCGTTGGAACAGGTGGTGGCCGCCCTGGTGGCGTGCATCGAGCAGCGGCGTGATCTGGTGACGGTGCCACGCAGCCAAGGGCTGGTGGCGAAAGCCCCAGGCTTGCTTCGTCGGCTTATCGAGTGGATCGGTTTCGAGCCTGGAAAAGTCGCAGAAGCGGTAAGGCTCAGCAAAGAGAGCAAGGGCCTGTGAGGTATGAGTGTAAAACTGAACGAATGACCGCTTTTGGCCGATTACTGCCTTTCGCACCGGACAGCCATCGTCGGACAAGCTATATAGCAGAGGGAAATCGGCAAACCGTCCGCCCGTCATACTACCGCTCACCAGCCTATCGACGCCTTGAGGTGCCTGCTGTGCGCAACCTGCGGCGGGTGGCGCGTTGCTGGCGGGTCTGGTGGTGGGTGTTGTGACGCTGATCAGCCACTGGCTTTGTCGGCCAGTTCGAGCCAGCGATTGATTTCGCGCTCACACATGGGGACAAGTGAAATTGGCGAGCTGCTTGCGCATAATTGGCAGCCAGGCTCCGCTTAGAATGTCTGTTCGCACATCGAGTATTGTGGGTCGCGATCTTACTGCTACTGAATTTCATGCCTCACGTTGAGGGAATCCAGTGCCGTCAGCTCATTAAGTCAAAAGGGAATTTTACTCATGTCAGAACCACGCATTCGTGCCCTCGCGCTCTGTATATTTCATCATCACGGAAAAATACTGGTTAACCAATTCTATGACGCCGTTGAACAGCGAACCCTCTTTCGCCCGATTGGCGGCGGTATTGAGTTCGGCGAACGAGGTATCGATGCCATCGTCCGTGAAGTGCAGGAAGAACTGGCTCTTTCGATCAGCGATGTTCGATTGATTGGCACTTTGGAAAGCATTTTCACCTACGCAGGCAAGCCAGGACATGAAATAGTCCAGGTCTACGATGCAAGGTTTGATGATGTAGACGTCTATGAGCGATCTTGGTTAGACGGTCATGAAAGCAATGGTGCTTCGTTCAAAGCCACGTGGTGCCTGGGTTCCAGCTTCACCGCTACGTCTGAGCTAGTGCCTGAAGGACTTTTCGAATTGCTCAAACAGGCTTCGTTGTTGGACTGAATGACAGTTGTGGGGGCGCAAGCGACCCCACAACACTACCTGGCGACTACCCAGGCTTGTGGTTATCCAGTACTCGATTGACCGCTAACTCACCCAACATGATGACCCGTTGCAGCACCAGCATCGTTTGCCGTCTGGGGCCGTCTGTCAAGTCGGCGAGATCGCTGACCATCACGCTGGCGGATGCCAAGGATTCGCACGCCTCAACGAGCAACGTTTCGTCATCCACCGCTGCGTCGATGGTGAAGATCGTACTGGGCTTGCGGGGCCGTATCTGCGTTTTCGGCGCCCCCGGATTCAGGTAGTACTTGAGCGCGCGGTCTGCCGCCTCTTTCAACTTTTCGGGGTCGAGAGAGTCGCCGTAGAGTACCGAATCAATATCCGGGGGGTTGGGGGTAACCTTGAAAATATGTCTAATTCCAGAGTTGGGGCCGCAACCGTTCTCGACTAAAAGAGGGTGGCGGCTGTACGCAGGTTAGTCGACCGGTGGAATTAGCAAACCCGGCGCGCCCAAGGGCGCCCTGCGCACAACCACCATCAAGTACAGGAATAGAATGACCTGACTGAATGGTACTCATGCACTTTACTAAAACCGACCGAGCGACTAAACCCGACCACTGATGGGCAGTGGCAGGTAAACGATAGAGGCCGGGGGCAAAGCGCACAAGCCGGCGGATTCTGACGCACGCGTAAGTAAGGACGCAAGGTCTCGTAGCCTCTAGGGCGTAACGTGGAATGTATTTAAACGTGTCTTCGTTGGATGTGTTTACGATAATTAAACAGGTCGGGTTTTCTTCGCTCTCATCTTGGGTCGCTATTACTGCAAGCACTGTGCTTTAAGGGCGGAGCCCCACAAACTGCAGACCAAAAAAAACCGGCCACCAAGAGCCGGTTTTTGCATATCCCTCGTCAAATCACACAACGTGAGACCAGAATTCGATTGGAGCGGGTGAAGGGAATCGAACCCTCGTTATCAGCTTGGGAAGCTGGAGTAATGCCATTATACGACACCCGCTCAGAGCGGCTGACTTTGTACCAGATGTGGCCAGGGATTTGAAGTTTTTCTTTACGGACGGCGAAGTTAACCGTCTACGCAAGCCTCAAACCAGAGCGGTCGTTCGCGGGCAAACCCCGTTGCTGAAAGCGCAGGGCGGGGCTTGCTCGCGAAGACTCGGTTTCAGATAGCCGGTGCATGGTAACCCTGCACGTAGCTGTAGCGCGGTCGGCTTTCGTGCTGGGTGGGTTTGAGGAAACCCAGCAAGGCGTCACGGCTGTCGCGGCAGGCGGCTTTGTGTTCCATGTCCAGGAAATGCCCGGTGGCTTGCAGCGTGCTGAAGCTGCTGTGCTGCACGTGGTTGGCGAAGACCTTGGCATCTTCGGCGGCGGTGTATTCGTCCCATTCGCCGTTCAGGAACAGCACCGGCACGTTGATTTTTTTCGCCGCATTGACGTAGCACAACCGATCGCTGTGGAGCACATCGCTGATGTGGAAGTGCATCTGCCCGTATTCATGCTCGGCCAGGCTGCTGACATGGCGATAGTTGAAACGCTTGAACAGCGGCGGCAGGTGCTTGCCGATGGTGCTGTTGACCAGATGTCCTACGCGGTCGCCGTCCCGGCTTCCCAGGTAATCGACACCGCGTTCCAGGTAGTCGCGCATGGGCGCATTGAGCACCGGCGAGAATGAGCTGATCACTGCTTTTTCGATACGCCGTGGACGTTGGGCCAGGGCGGTGAGGGTGGCGGCGCCGCCCCAGGAAAAAGACAGCACATGCTCAGCGGCGAAGTGATCGATCAGTTCCAGGAGGATCTGGCCTTCGATCTCTTTGGTCAGCATTTTCTCATGCCGATTGTGGGGCTTGGACTTGCCCGCGTAGGGCTGGTCGTACAGTACGACGTTGAATTCCGGGTAGAGGTTTTTGGCGGTCTGTGCAAACGACGCGGTGGTGGCCATCGAGCCGTTGACCAGGATAATGGTCTTTTGCGCGGCGTCTGCGCGATAGAACTCCGTGTAAACCCGATACTGACCCTGTATATCCAGCACAGCGATTTCTGGCCTCATGTCATAAGACTCCTGGCAAGCGGGTATGCGCGCAATGAGATTGCACGAGCAATGTGACAGGTAGGCATACGCCTGGAAGAGAAGGCCCATGTCGATCCGCGCAAGCTGGTCGACGGGTGTTGTTATAGGCGGGCAGTTTGTCGACTGTTAAGAAGGAGCCTGAGGGCTCCGGCCGGCAAAAAGTTTCTTGGAAGTATGTGGTGACTCATCGGTCACATTTCGGCCGACGGTTTGATTCAAGCAGCGGACCGGCTGTCGCGCAAGTGTTGTTTGACAATTGCCCGACACTTCTGCCGAGCGGTCATACGATCAGATCAGCTGGATCTCTTCAGGGCTCAGGGCGCGGTATTGGCCCGGCTCAAGTTCGGCGTCCAGCAGCAGCGGGCCCATGCGTTCGCGGTGCAGGCGCAGCACCTTGTTATTGAAGTGGCCGAACATGCGTTTGACCTGGTGATAGCGGCCTTCAACGATGCTCAGTCGCGCCGATCTTGGCCCCAGCAACGTCAGCTCAGCTGGCTGGGTCGTCAGGTCTTCGAAGGCGAAGTACAAGCCGTGGGCGAAGGTGATGGCATACTCGGCGGTGATGGTTTGCTCGGTTTCGACGTAATAGACCTTGGGCAGTTTGGTTTGCGGTTGGGTCAGGCGCCGTGACCAACTGCCGTCGTTGGTGATCAGCATCAGCCCGGTGGTGTTGAAGTCCAGTCGTCCGGCGATGTGCAGGTCGTCCTTGTCTGGCTCGTCCAGCAGATCCAGTACGGTAGGGTGTTGCGGATCGCGGGTGGCGCTGACGCAACCGGGCGGTTTGTGCAGCATGAAGTAGCGCGCCGGGCGGCCCCCTTGCAGCACCTCATCGTCAATTTCGACACGGCTGAATTCACGCACCTGCGTATGGGGATCGTTGACGATCTGGCCGTCGATCCGTACTCGGCGTTCCACCAGTAGCAGGCGGACCTGCTGGCGATTGAAACGGGGTAGGTTGCTTAAAAAACGATCAACACGCATGGGTGGGCAGCGGAGGAGAAAGGACGCGCATCTTACCCAATCGACTGTTCCTTGGCTTGTAACTGCTCCAATACCTGGGCACAGCGCGGGCACAGGCAGGACTGGTCTCGCAGCTCGGCCGGCAATGCTTCAAGCACGGCCGGATCGATGCTCACGCCGTAACACCAGCAGGCGCGGTCGGCGGTTCGCGGGCCGGCCAGGGTGCAGTCATTGCTGGCGCCACAGGCCGGGCACAGGTCAGGTTTATTCATAGCTGGAGTGAGGCATCTGTACACAGGTTCGGTTGTTCCCGGTTTGCCGGGCGCGTTGCAGTGCATGATCGGTCCGCGACAGCAGGCTGTGCAAGGTGTCTTCGTCCTGCAAGGTGGTGAGGCCGATGCTGACGGTGACTCGTAGCTCTTTGCCGCTGCAGAAATAACGCTGTTGTTCGATTCGTTGACGAATTTTCTCGGCGATCTTCAGACCGTTCTGCCCGTCGGTGTCCTTGAGCAGCACAATAAAAGCCTCGCCACTCCAGCGACACACAATGTCCGAATGCCGCAGGCTGTCGGTCAAGTCGCGAGCGAACCCGGTCAACAACTGGTCGCTGGCGATGTGACCATGGGTGGCGCCCAGCCGCTTGAACTCGTCCAGCTCCAGCAACAGCGCCGCCAGCGGCTTGGGTTCACGTTGGGCTTCATGCAGGGCTTGCACGGCCAGCAGATCGAAGCCGCGCCGGTTCGGCAGTTCGGTCAGGCTGTCGAGGGTGGCTTGGGCGTCGATACGGTGTTGGTAGCGGTCGATCAGGCGATAGAGGATGACCAGGACAGTCAGCGTCACGAGTGCGCCGATCAGCAGGTTCAAGTACAGCGTCTTGAGGAGGGTGTCGCGTACCGAGGCATGGGCCGCGTAATAGCCCAGCAACGCAATGGCCAGGAAACCTGTAACGAGCAGCGCCACCACGGCCAGGAGCGGCTTGCGCTGGGAATACAACGGCGAACGGAGCGACATGGCGATTCCCTTGGCGCAGACCCAATGAAGTCAGTTTAGTGGCCTTGTGGGAAAAGACATTCGAATTTGCAGGTTTGTAGGACCGTGGCGAGGGAGCTTGCTCCCGCTGGGCCGCGAGGCGGCCCCAAAAGCGTCTGCTTCGCAGCCGAGCGGGAGCAAGCTCCCTCGCCACACAATCACCGCTGTTTCAGACTATGTAAATAAGCCCGCCACCCCCCCAAATGACTGATGTCCTGCGCCCCCGCCAAACCATACGGCTCGCAAATGAATCCGCTTTCCCAGCGGCCGTCGGCCAGTTGTACCTTACCCAGCCCAAGCGGCGCGGGGATACCGCTCAGGAACGAACCGAGTTCGCTGCTCGGCAGCTCCCACACCTCTACCTCAATGGCCACACCGCCCTCACTGACCCGCAGCATGCCGGGGCGCAGAGGCGGGCCGCCGGCCAGTGCGTAGAGACGGTAATCGGCTGAGCTGTGGGTGGCCTCGATCAAGCGCGCACCGCGTTGCCTGAGCTGCCAGTTCAGCGCCAAGCCGTCCAGATGCGCCCCGCACACCACCAGCCGCGCCCGGTCATGGCGAGCCGGGTTGGCCGGCGCTGGCACGGCCGGGTCTTGTTGGCGCTGCAAGGCATCGGCCACGCTTAACAGGTATTGATCGGTGAAGGCCCGACCGAACAGCGTCACGCCCCAGGGCAAGCCGTTGGCCATGAACGCGCTGGGAACAGCGACGGCAGCGTAGTCCAGCAGGTTCATGAAGTTGGTGTAGTAGCCCAGCTCCGAGTTGCGCAGCACCGGTTCGGCGGCCAGTTCGGCAAGGGTCACCGGGCGGCCGATGGTTGGGGTGAGGACGCAATCGAGCGTTTCCATGACGCGATCGCATTGGGCTTTGAGCGCTTGCAAACGGTACTGGGCACGGAAGGTTTGTACGCCATCCACGGTCGGCGCTTTCGCCAATACGGCGCGGATAACCGGCAATACGGCGTCGGGCTCGCGTTCCATCAGTTCCCCGGCAACGCTGTAGCGCTCGGCCACCCACGGCCCTTCATACAGTAGCCGGGCGGCCTCCAGAAACGGCGACAGGTCCAGTTCCACCGCTTCGCCGCCCAAGCCCTTAAGTCGCTCGATGGCCTCTTGAAACAGCCGTGGACCTTCGTCGCAGCCAAAAAAGGCCAGGTCTTGCCCACGAGGCACGCCGAAGCGAAAGCGTCGCGGCGCGCCGAACGCGGAGCCGTCGTTCCACAGCGGGTTGCGGCGGCTGTACTCGTCGCGTGGGTCGAGACGGGCGGTCAGCGCCAGTAACTGACTGGCTTCCCGCGCCGTTGCGGTGAAGGTCGTGACGCAATCCAGTGTGCGACAGGCCGGCACCACACCCGCCGTGGAAATCAAACCCTTGGTGGCTTTCAATCCCAGCAGATTGTTCAGCGCCGCCGGCACCCGACCTGAACCGGCGGTGTCGGTGCCCAGGGCAAAACTGGCCACACCCAGGGCCACCGCCAGTGATGAACCGGCGCTTGACCCACCAGCCGGATAGTCGGGCAGCACGCTATTGCGACAGGCCCCGTAAGGCGAGCGGGTGCCGTTGAGCCCAGTGGCGAACTGGTCGAGATTGGTCTTGCCCAGAGGAATCGCGCCCAAGGCCAGTAGCTGCTCGACAACGCTGGCCGAACGTTGCGGCACGTAGCTGAATGCCGGGCAGGCGGCCGTGGTGGGAATGCCAGCCAGGTCGATGTTGTCCTTGATCGCGAACGGCACGCCATACAACGGCAGGTTTTCCAGATCCTGGCCCTCCAGTGCGACGAGGTAGGGTTCCAGTTCCTCGGGCGTGAGCAGGTGGATGAACAGGTGAAAATCAGGGTTCAGCGCCGCAGCTTTTTCCCGCAGGCTCAACAGTAAATTCCGGGGTGTAAGTTCGCCGCTGCGGTAGGCGTCACGCAGATCGTCCAGGCGTAAAGACAGGTTCATGGCATTCATCCTTTGCTTGAGTTCAGTCACGTTCCAGCACTACCACACGTTGTCCGGCGCGCACCGCCGAGCCGGGCTGTACACGAATCTGGCGCACCACTCCGCAGACGGGGGCGAGCACCGGGATTTCCATTTTCATCGACTCCAGAATCACCAGCACATCGCCGACCGCAACGCGTGCGCCAACCTCCACCTGGACTTGCCAGAGATTGCCGGCGATGTGGCTGTCGACGCTGAGCTGATCCTCGCTCAGCAGCGAATCTTCGCTGGGCGCGGGTGCCGGTTCTTCGCTGTCAAAGTGTGCCTGGCCACTGGCGATCCAGCGCTCGCGCTCGGCATTGAAGGCGCCTTGTTGTTGCGCTCGGAACGCGGCGATGCTGTCGGCTTCCTGGGCCAGAAAGCGCTGATAATCGGCAAGGTTGAGTTGGCTGTGTTCGATGTCCAGGTCGAAGCGGCCCAGGGGGAAGTCTCGGCGAATGCGCAGCAGTTCATCGGCGCTGACCGGGTAGAAGCGGATCTGGTCGAAAAACCGCAGCAGCCAGGGTTTGCCGTCGAATGCGGCGACCTCGCGATAACGATTCCACATCTGCAACGTGCGCCCGACGAACTGATATCCGCCTGGGCCTTCCATGCCGTACACGCACATGTACGCGCCGCCGATGCCCACCGAGTTTTCCGCAGTCCAGGTGCGGGCCGGATTGTATTTGGTGGTCACCAGCCGATGCCGAGGGTCCAGTGGCGTGGCGACGGGCGCGCCGAGGTAGACGTCGCCGAGGCCCATCACCAGGTAGCTGGCGTCGAACACCGTGCGCTGCACCTCGTCGAGGTTGGGCAGGTCGTTGATGCGCCGGATGAACTCCAGGTTGCTCGGGCACCAGGGCGCGTCCTTGCGCACCGTGGTCATGTATTTTTCGATGGCCAACTGGCAGGCCGGATCATCCCAGGACAGCGGCAAGTGCACGATGCGTGACGGCACCTGCAGATCCTGCGCGGCGCACACCGCGTCCCACTCTCCGCTGAGGATCTGCAGTAGCTCGGCCAGCGGCAGTTGTTCGGGTTGGTAATGCACTTGCAGCGAGCGAATGCCCGGCGTCAGATCGATCACGCCGTGCATTTTTTTGTGCTCCAAAGCCTGCATCAAGGCGTGGGCGCGAAAGCGCAGCACAAGGTCCAGTTCGGGGGCGCCTATCTCCAGCAACAGGTGCGTGTCGCCGGCCAATCTCGCCACCAGCCGGGTATCGTCCTGGCCGATATCCAACACCACAGGCGACCCAACCCCCTGTGGGAGCGAGCCTGCTCGCGATGGGGCCAGATCAGACACCGCATCCACTTCATCGCGAGCAGGCTCGCTCCCACATTGATTCCATTCCAAAGTCAGTGATCGGGCGGTCTTCAGGTCCACCGGCACAAACCGCACCTTGTCCCCGGCCTTGAGTTGCCCCAGTTGCCAAAGATCCGCCTCGATCACCGTCACCGGGCAGACGAAGCCACCCAGGCTCGGGCCATCGGGGCCGAGGATGACGGGCATGTCGCCGGTGAAGTCCACGGCGCCGATGGCATAGGGGTTGTCATGGATATTGGAAGGGTGCAGGCCGGCCTCGCCACCGTCGGCGCGCACCCATTCGGGTTTTGGCCCGATCAGGCGCACACCGGTGCGGCTGGAGTTGAAATGCACTTCCCAGGACGTGTCGAAGAAGGTCTGGATGTAGCGCTCGGTGAAGTATTCCGGCGCGCCATGCGGGCCGTAAATCACGCGGATCTGCCGCACGTCGGCCAGCTCCAGAGTGGGGGCGCTCGTGTGCGCCACGGTCGCGCGCTGATCCAGCGGCGCCAGGTGCAGCACGTCACCGGTACACAAGGCCCGGCCGCCATGGCCGCCGAACTGGCCGAGGGTGAAGGTGCTTTTGCTGCCCAGGTAATCCGGCACTTGCACGCCACCTTGCAGGCACAAGTAACTGCGCGCCCCGGCGCCGGAAATGCTGCCGATCGCCAGCGTGGAGCCGGCAGGAATCGACAGGGCGGTGTTCATCGGCACGGCTTCGCCATCAAGGGTCAGTGCAATCACCGCGCCGGTCACGGCCACCCGTGCATTGCAATTGAAACGCAGCAGCGGCCCGCTCATGGTGATTTCCAGCGCCGCAGCGCCTTCTTCATTGCCCAGCAGGCGATTGCCCTGGCGCAGCGAGCGGCTGTCCATCGGCCCCGATGGCGGAACCCCCACCGCCCAATAACCGAGTCGGCCGGGATAGTCCTGAATGCTGGTCTGGGTCCCGGGGCTGAGCACTTCAAAGGTGTTGGCGCGATAGACCAGCGCCTCCAGGCTGCGCGTCCAGGGCTGGCCGCTGGCAAAGGGTGCATCGAGGAGAATCTGTTGCAGGTAGTCGCGGTTGGTTTCCACGCCGTACAGCAGGCTTTCATTCAGTGCTTGATGCAAACCCAGGCGCGCTTCTTCGCGGGTCGGCGCCCAACGAATGACTTTGGCAATCATCGGGTCGAAGTAGGGCGGAATCTGGCAACCGGCCTCGACCCAAGTGTCGATGCGCAGTTGTTTGCCGTCGGCTGGCGGAAATTGCACAGCCGTCAGCAGCCCCGGGCTCGGCTGGAAATCCCGGCCTGGATCTTCGGCATACACCCGCGCTTGAATCGCATGGCCCTGGGCGTGCAAGCCCTGGCTCAGCTCGTTCAATGGAGGCAGTTCGCCGGCGGCCAATTGCACCATCCAGCGCACCAGGTCCACGTTCCACACTTGTTCGGTGACGCCGTGCTCCACTTGCAGGCGGGTGTTCACTTCCAGAAAGTAAAAGCGTCCGGCGTCACTGTCGAACACGAACTCCACGGTGCCGGCGCTGCGGTAGTTGACCGCCTGGGCCAGTTGGATCGCCGCTGCGCAGAGCTCGGCGGCCATCCCTTCGGGCAGGTTGGGCGCGGGGGTTTCTTCGATGACTTTCTGGTTGCGCCGCTGCACCGAGCAGTCGCGCACACCCAGCGCGATCACCTGGCCCTGGCCGTCGCCGAATACCTGAACCTCAAGATGTCGGGCGCGTTCGATGTACTTCTCGATGAACACGCCGGCATCGCTGAAGTTGTTCTGGCCCAAGCGCTTGACCGCTTCGAATGACTCGCTCAACTCGGCGGCATGGCGACAGACACGCATGCCGATGCCACCGCCCCCGGCGGTGCTTTTGAGCATCACTGGATAGCCGACCTCGGTGGCGGCCAGCAGCGCGGCGTCGAGGCTGTCGAGCAGTTCGCTGCCTTCGAGCAGTGGCACGCCGTGGCGGCGAGCCAGGTCGCGGGCGGTGTGCTTGAGGCCGAACACGCGCAGTTGCTCTGGCGTCGGGCCGATGAAAGCGATGCCGGCGGCCTCGCAGGCCTTCGCGAAAGCGGCGTTTTCCGAGAGAAACCCATAGCCGGGATGGATCGCCGTCGCGCCGCTGCTTTTGGCGATTGCCAAAAGCTTGTCCACCGCCAGATACGTAGCGGCCGCCGCGCCTTCGCCCAGGCAGTGGGCTTCGTCGGCCTGCAGGATATGCAGGCTGGCGGCATCGGCTTGGGAATACACCGCGACGCCTTGGACCTTCAGTTCGCGCAGGGTCCGCAGGATCCGGCAGGCGATGGCGCCACGGTTGGCGATGAGGATTTTTTTGAACATGGCGTAACCCCCTCAGGCATGCATGTCTGCCTGAACTGGGATGCGGGCCGTCCCGCAGTTTTCGATGGCCGCCGGGGTCGTCCCCGATGGCGAAACCTCCAAACACCTCATTTCCTCTGTGGGAGCGAGCCTGCTCGCGATAACGTCCGCACATCCAATATCAATGTGACTGACAGACCGCTATCGCGAGCAGGCTCGCTCCCACAAGGGTTTGAGGGTGTTCATACAATCTGTTTATTTAATGCACTGCCCCGACCGGCTTTGGCACAGCACAAACAGCCAACGCCGCAGGCGGGCTAATTTCAGTTCCATATCAAAAGCTCCGCTGGCGTGGGGTTGTAGGCGTTGCACGGGTTGTTCAGTTGCGGGCAGTTGGAGATCAGGACGATCACGTCCATCTCGGCCCGCAGATCGACGTATTTGCCGGGCGCCGAAATCCCGTCCTCGAACGTCAGGCCGCCGTCGGCGGTGACCGGCACGTTCATGAAGAAGTTGATGTTCGGCCCGATGTCGCCCTTGCCCAGGCGACCGTCGTGGGCGCAGGCCCGCAGGTAGTTGTCGCGGCAACTGTGCATGTAGCGTTTTTCCAGGGCGTAGCGCACGGTGTTGCTTTCCTGGGCGCAGGCACCACCGAGGGTGTCGTGGCGCCCGCAGGTGTCTTCAACGATGGTCAGCATGGGGTGGCCGAGGTTGGAATACAGCACGCTGCCGGTGCTCAGGTACACGCTGTTCTGCCGGCGCAGGGTGCGCTGCACGTCGTAGCGTTCCTTGGGGTTGGCCAGGCTGTAGAACAGCGTATCGACCGCCTGGTTGCCTTCCAGGTCGAGGATGCGCAGGGTTTGCCCGGCCTTGACCTCAACCAGCCAGGGTTCCCCGGCGGGAATGGTGGCGCGGTAGATGGCGGCGTCGGGCTGCTTTTGTGGGGTGGCGATGGCAAGTGACATGGCAGCGATCCTCAGGCGAACAGGCGGTCGGTGTTGATGAAGCCGCGCTGGTTTTCCGGGCGCGAGTTGCGGCAGTGCTCGGCAACGCTGGGCTCGGCGTTCATCCAACTGAGCTTGAGCGGTTGCGGGGCGTATTGCGGGTTCGGGTCCATCGGGTGTTGCAGCGCAGTCAGCACCACCAGGGTGTCCATCGGTGCGTAGAGCTCGATGTAATCGCCGGCCTTGGAATGGCCTTCAACGAAGTGAAAGTTGCCGGCCTCATCGACATCGACCCGGCTGAACAGGTTGAGGGTCATCAGCAGGTCGGACAGGCCCAACCCCCATTTGCCCAGCTCCACCAGCAGGTTGTCGGTGCCGTTGCGAAAGAAGCCGTTGCGCAGTTCCTGATAGCGGCCCTGGCCGTATTTTTGTGCGACTTCCTCGGCGCAGAGCACACCGCCCAGGCTATCGCTCCAGCCGCAGGTGTCGGCGGTGATTGCCGCCAGCACCCGGCCCATGTCCGAGTACAGGCAATGGCCGCTGGTGAGTTTGGCGGTGTGTTGGCATTTGAGGCTGTCGGGCAGGTTCAGGCGCTCGGTTTTCTCATTGGCATTGAGCAGCGTCAGGCTCACGTTGGCCCCGCCGCGCAGATCGGTCAGGCGCAGCAGTTGCCCACGCTTGAGCACGAAGGAACGGTGGCCGCCACCGGGCAGCAGTTCTTCGGCGAAGGGAGCAAATAGTTGGGTCGAATCGGTCATGGGTAAACTCCTTTCAAGCGATACGCAATGCGCCGGCCAGTTCGGCGGGCAGGGCGTCGACGGCGGCACGGGCGGTGCGGCGGTCGCTGTTCAGTGGAATGTCGTAGGTGATGCGTGCGCCATAGGCGCCGGGGGCATGGGGGTCGAGGCGAACCTTGTCGAACACCAACAGGCGTGTGCCGAGGCTGAAACCTTCGGACAGATCATGGGTAACCATGAACACCGTCAACCGGGTTTCGCGCCACAGTTCCAGCAACAGGGCGTGCATGTCTTTGCGAATGCCGGGGTCGAGGGCACCGAAGGGTTCATCCAGCAGCAGGACACGGGGTTTCATGATCAGCGCCTGGGCGATGGCCAGCCGCTGTTGCATGCCCCCGGACAACTGCGCCGGGTATTTGTCCAGCGCATGGCCGAGGCCGACCTTGTTCAGCAGGTGCGCGGCCTCTTCCCGGGCCTGGCGTTTGGCGCTGCCAAACAGGCGTCCCAGCAGCGGCGAGCGCGGCAGTTCCAGGCCCAGGGCCACGTTGTTCAGCACGGTCAGGTGCGGGAACACTGAGTAACGCTGGAACACCACGCCACGGCTGGCATCCGGCTCGCCGGCCAGGGGCTCACCGTCCAGCAGAATCTGCCCGCGACTGGCGCGCTCCTGGCCCAATAGCAGCCGTAGAAAGGTCGACTTGCCACAACCCGACGCCCCCACCAGCGTGCAGAACTCACCTTCGGCGACGCTCAGGTTCAAGCGTTCCAGCACCACCTGATCGGCGTATTGCTGCCAAACGTTGTTGACCTTGATGAAGCTCATGCCTTCGCCCCCTCATACCAGGGGAATGCTCGGCGGGTCAGACACTTGAGGCCCCAGTCCATCAGCCAGGCGAGCAGGGTGATCCAGACCACGTACGGCAAGATCACATCCATCGCCAGGTATCGGCGCACCAGGAAAATCCGATACCCCAACCCATCGGTGGACGCAATCGCTTCAGCGGCGATCAGGAACAGCCAGGCCGAACCGAGCATCAGCCGCAGGGAAATCAACAGGCGCGGCAGCAATTGTGGCAGCACCACCCGTAGCATCAGGGTCCAGGTCGAGGCGCCGAGGGTCTGGGCCTTGATCAGCAATTCGACCGGGATTTCCCGGGCGCGCTGTTCCAGATCCCGGGCCAGGCACGGAGTGATGCCAATGACGATCAGCATCACTTTCGACAACTCCCCCAGGCCGAAGACGATGAACAGGATTGGCAGGATGGCCAGTGGCGGCACCATCGACAGCACGGTGAGTAAAGGCGATAGCGGCGCACCGAACAGCGGCAGCGTGCCGGCGGCGATGCCCAGGCACAGGCCGGCCAAGGCACTGATGCCCAGGCCGATTGCCAGTCTGCGCAGGCTCGACGCGGTGTCTTGCCAGAGCAGGTAGTCGCCACTGCGCACGTCAGCGGTGAAGGCCAGGCGTTTGACCGCATCGGCCATTTGCACCGCACTGGGCAGCAGCTTGTCGTTGGGGTTGTCCGTCAACCGTTCGGCCGAGCCCATGAAGTAGGCGAACAGCACCAGCGCGAAAGGCAGGATCACCAACAACAGGCGACTGGGGCGATCCGGGTAGCGGTTGATCAGGCGCATGCCAGCTCCTCCGGTTTACAACTTGGCGTCGGCGGCCAGTTGCACGTAGGTCGGGTCAAAGCGCAGCTTGAGATTGGCCTTGTCGCCGCTGGTCACGCCATTGGCAAACGACATGCCGACCGCGTCGGTGTCTTTGGCGCCTTCGCCGAGCAAACCATGCTGGAACGAGAACTCGGCGACTTTGCGCATGGTGGCGGGCAGTTGCTCACTGGTGGCGAAGCCCAGGGCCTCCTTGGCGGTGGCGAACAGCTTGGTGGTGTCCAGTTGCGACTGGAAGCCGGCCAGGTCAGTGCCCGAGGCTTTGGCCATGTGTTCCAGTGCGGTCTTGCTGGCGGCGTTTTTTGCGTTCATCAGCGCCACCACTTCAAACCAGGCGCCGGTCAATGCTTTGCCCAGGGCCGGGTTGTCCTGCAGGGTCTGGGTGTTGACCACCATCATGTCCATGATCTCGCCGGGGATCTGGCTGGAATTGAACACCTCGCTCACGTCGGGCTGGGCCTTGATGTCCGAGAGCATCGGGTTCCAGGTGGTGACGGCCTTGACCTCGTCGGTATTGAAGGCCGCGGAGATATCGGCGTCGGAGGTGTTGACGACTTTCAGGTCTTTTTCGGTGAGGCCGACCGAGTCCAGGGCGCGGGCCAGCAGGTAATGGGAGACCGACAGTTCCACCAAATTGACATCCATGCCCTTGAGGTCAGCGACTTTCTTGCCGTCCCCCTTGAGCACGATGCCGTCGTTGCCATTGGAAAAGTCGCTGACGATCAGCGCGGTGCTGTCCACGCCACCGGCGGCGGGAATGGTCAGGGCGTCCATGTTGGTCATGGTGCAGCCGTCGAACTGACCGGCGGTGTATTGATTGATGGATTCGACATAGTCGTTGAGCTGCACGACATCGATGGTGATGCCGTATTTTTTCGCCCATTTATCGACGATGCCTTGGCTGCCGGCGTATTCCCAGGGCATCCAACCGGCGTAAATGGTCCAGCAGACGCTGAAATGGTCTTTTGGTGCGGCAGGGGACGAGGGGCTCACGAGGGCCGAGAACGTGGCGAGGAGCAGGGCGCAAAGACGAAGCTTGAGCATGGTGGTTCTCCAGTTGATCAAGGGCGGACAGGAGCAACGCGGCACCGCGAACGGTGGCTTGTCTCCCGGGCTTTTGTCCCGCCGTGTAACCTCAACTGGAGGTCGCCAACTCTCGGACCAGCCACTCGCCAGAGGCGAGCCGGAACCCTAGTCAGCCATTGCAAATTGTGGTGCCGCGAACCTGTGATGACTCCTGCACGGAGTTTGTTAAAGCGAGAGCCGTGCCAAGTGCCGTAAAGGCCCGGCGCAGAGAGGGGCGGCCGAGCAGAGCGCGGCGTCGCAAGCGGGTTTGTGCATAGTTGTGGTGCTTGCCCGCACCGGGATGAGGCACAGGGCTACATGTTTCAACTTATTGCCAGGGCGCACCAGATTCGGATTTCGCTGTCAGATTAATCGTCAGTCACCCAATAGATGACTGCCGCCCGCCAGCGTCGCTGATGTGGCTCATTAGCGGTCCAGGAGGCCGCCATGTATCGACGACTTCTGCTCATTGCGTTTCTGGGTTTGACACTTTCGGCATGTGTTCCTTACGACGGAGGCTCAAGCTACTACCGTTCCGAGGTCTACACCTCACCGGCGCCGGTTTATTACGGTGGCGGGAGCTACTATTCGGCACCGCGTGGCTATTACGCACCGCGGTATTACCAATCGGCACCGCGCTACTATTCGGCACCGCGGTATTACCAACCGGCGCCACGCTACTATTCGGCACCGCGTTATTACCAACCCGCACCACGCCATTACTCGCCACCGCGTACGGCATACCGGTCTCATCCACACCGGGGCGGCTGGGACGGCCATAACCGGGGCGGTTGGAATGACGACCGTCGTGGCCGAGGCGGGCGGGATCATCGGGGACGCGGTGATCATGATGGACGGCGTAACCACCGCTGATTCATCGGCAGCAAAAAGCGGCGCATTGAGCGCCGCTTTTTTTGTGCCTGCCATAAACCTGATGGGATAACGCTTGTGGGAGCAAAGCTTGCTCGCGATGACCGGGTGTCACACAGGTTCTTTACTCATTCGACAAATCCGCCAACGGATGCCGACCTTCCCAGGCTTTGTGAAAGTGCGCCTCGACCGCCGCTTCGGGTACATGGTTGATGTCTGGCCAGTGCCAGTGGGGCTTGTGGTCTTTGTCGATCAGCCGCGCCCGCACGCCCTCGCTGAATTCAGGGTGTCGGCAGCAGTTGAGGCTCAAGGTGTACTCCATGCGCAACACACCGGCCAATGACAAATGCCGGGCTCGGGCGATCTGTTCCCAGACCAGATGAGCGGTCAGTGGGCAACCTTCGGTCATGGTCCTGGCCGCCCGCGCGATCAATGGGTCTGAATGGTCCACCAGCAGGCTGAGGGCTTTCCAGGCGCAGCGTACATCGCTGACATCCAGCCATTCGTCGATTCTCTGCCGGCGCGGCAGCCACTGCGCTTCGGGCAACTGCGCGACGGCTTCCTGCTGCAAGGCCTTGAGCAGGCTGTTGAGCTGCATGGGTGTTTGTTCCTGCCAGTTGAGCTGCAACAAGCCCTCGATCAGATCGTCCTGCTGTTCATCCAGCAAGAAACGGTCGGCCAGACCCAGGTCAATGGCATCCCGGGCATTCATATGGGCGCCCGTCAGGCCTAGGAATAGGCCAAGCTTGCCGGGCAGCCGCGACAGGAACCAACTGGCGCCGACGTCCGGGTACAGGCCGATGCTGATTTCCGGCATCGCCAGGCGCGTGCTCGGTGTGACGATCCGAATATTCGCGCCTTGCAACAACCCCATGCCGCCGCCAAGCACGTAGCCATGGCCCCAGCACACCAAGGGTTTTGGAAAAGTGTGCAGGTTGAAGTCCAGTCGGTACTCCGCGGCAAAAAATTGCGCAGCCAAGGGCGGTACTTCACCAGGTTGAGCGCGGCAGGCTTCCACCAGGCTGCGCACTTCGCCGCCAGCGCAAAACGCCTTGGCGCCGTTGCCGCGCAACAAGACACAGACGATTTGCGGTTCTCTGGCCCAGGCATCAAGCCGATCGCGCAGAGCGTTGATCATCGGCAAGGAGAGGGCATTCAGGGATTTTTCAGCATCCAGGGTGGCGATGCCGATACGGGCGCCGTTGATGCCGGTGAGTTCTTCGAAGTGCAAATTCATCGTGACCTCGATCAGAAATTTGAATGATCAGTATGACCGCTGCGTAGGAAAGTGCCGGTTCTGCATCAGATCAATTGACAAGCCATGTAGGCTTTCCTAGGGTGCGCCCATTGTTTTTACCGGGTGCAACCATGACTGCTGACGACCGTATCAAACTCGAACCGAGCTGGAAGCAAGCCCTGCGTGCCGAGTTCGACCAGCCCTACATGGCAGAGTTGCGTGAATTTCTGCGTCGCGAGTACGCGGCCGGCAAGGAGATTTACCCACCGGCACCGCTGATTTTCAATGCCCTTAATTCCACGCCGCTGGACAAGGTGAAGGTGGTGATCCTCGGCCAGGACCCGTATCACGGCCCGGGCCAGGCCCATGGTCTGTGCTTTTCGGTGCAGCCGGGCGTACCGGCACCGCCTTCGCTGGTGAACATCTATAAGGAATTGAAACGCGACCTGAATATCGACATCCCGAATCACGGCTACCTGCAAAGCTGGGCCGACCAGGGCGTGTTGCTGCTCAACACCACCATGACCGTGGAGCGTGCCAATGCCAATTCCCACGCGGGCAAGGGATGGCAGCACTTTACTGATCGGGTCATTGAAGTGGTCAGTGAGCACCAGCCGCATTTGGTCTTTTTGCTGTGGGGCGCCCATGCCCAGGGCAAGCAGAAGCTGATCGATGCCACCAAACACCTGGTGCTGACCTCCGTCCACCCGTCGCCGCTGTCGGCTTACCGCGGCTTCCTGGGTTGCGGGCATTTCAGTCGGGCCAACAAGTTTCTTGAGCAACAGGGCGAGACGCCGATCGACTGGCGGTTGCCGGCGGTTTAATGCGTTGACCGGGCTGGCCTCATCGCGAGCAGGCTCGCTCCCACAGAGGGGTTGTGGAGGGGCGCAAAAATGGGGCTCGCCACTATTCCTTGTGGGAGCGGGCTTGCTCGCGAAAGCGGCGGATCAGCTTGCATCGATGGTGAATGTGCCGGCGCCTTCGCGAGCAAGCCCGCTCCCACAGGGTATTGCGGTGTACACAAATCAGTGTGGGAGCGAGCCTGCTCGCGATGGGGGCAACGCGGTCTATAAGTCCGAACCCGACTTGCGCATCCAATACCTGAACAACGGCTCCGCCAGAAACAGCACAAACAGCAGCCGCATGACCTGCAACGCTGTCACCAGCGGCACCGACAATTGCAGCGTCTCCGCCGTCAAGCTCATTTCCGCAATACCGCCGGGCATCATGCCCAAGGTCAGTGAGCGCAAGTCCAGGTGGGTCAGCGTGCTCAGCCCCAGAGCCGCAAGGGTGGCGATCAACATCGTCAACACCGTGCCGATCAGCGTACGGCCCATGAACGACGGCGCGCGGCGGAAGAACTGCCGGTTGAAATGACAACCCAATCCGCTGCCGATCAACCACTGACCGATCTGGCTGCCACCGTCGGGCAGGCCGATGTGCAGGTCCCAACCGATGCTCACCGCCGCACTTACCAGCAACGGTCCGAACAGCCACGGGTTGGGTTGGCGCAAACGCTCCCAGCCCCAGGCGAGCAGGGCGCCCGCCGGGAACAGCAGCGCCAGCCATAGCCAGTCCACCGAGGCAGCGTGCTGCACCGGGGCGCCTTCGCCGAGCAAGTATTTGAACGCGGCCGGCACGCAGAGCACCACCACCAGAACCCGCAGGCTCTGGCCGGCAGCGACGCGGCTCAGGTCGGCGCCATTGCGGGCACCGAGGTTGACCATCTCGCCGGAACCGCCCGGCATGCTGGAGAAAAAAGCGGTGGCGCGGTCTTCGCCGGTGCGGCGCATCAGCCACACACTCACCACGCTGGACACGCTGGTGATCAGCGCGCCGAAGAAGATCAGGCCAAAATGGCTCAGCACCTGCTCCATCACCACCGGGGTGAAGTGCAGGCCGATACCGATGCCTACCACCCACTGGCCGCATTTACGGCCGCCAGGGATTTCCATCAGTTGCCACGGGGTGAGGCAGCGCACCAGGATGATCGCCAGCAACGAGCCGACCATCCAGGGCAAAGGCCAGCCGATCAGGCTGGCCAGATAACCGCCGGCCAGACCGACCAGCGGTGTTCTCCACCATTGTCTGAGTGTTGCCTCAGACATTGGCCAGGGCGCGACGTTGAGCCGAGCGGCGGCGCCAGATCCGCAGCAATGGCATCAGCAGCATGATGACGGTCAATACCCAGCAACCCAGGGTGATCGGGCTCGACCAGAGGATTTCCAGCGCACCGTTGGAAATCGACAGCGCACGACGCAGGTTCTGTTCCATCAGACCACCGAGGATGAAGCCCAACAGGACCGGCGACAACGGGAAGTCCAGCTTGCGCAGGATGTAACCGAAGATGCCGATACCGATCATCAGGAACAGGTCGAACGTGGTGGCGTGTACCGCGTAGACGCCGATCCCGGTGATGATCGCGATGACCGGGACCAATGCCCAGTTCGGCACGGCCAGGATACGGGTGAAGACGCGGATCATCGGGATGTTGAGGATCACCAGCATGATGTTGGCGACGAACAACGAGGCGATCAGGCCCCAGACGATGTCGGGTTGTTGCTGGAACAACAGCGGACCTGGAGTGATGTTGTACAGCGACAGTGCGCCAATCATCACCGCCGTGGTGCCGGAACCAGGAACCCCGAGGGTCAGCATCGGCACCAGCGCACCGCAGGCTGCACCGCCGATGGCCGTTTCCGGAGCGGCCAGACCACGCTTGTCGCCCTGGCCGAAAGTGCCACTCGAGCCTGCGATGCGTTTTTCTGTCATGTACGCCACGGCACTGGCCAGGGTCGCACCGGCGCCTGGCAGCACGCCCATGATGAAGCCCAGCACGCCGCATCGCATGTTCACCCAGAACACCGCCGCCGCTTCCTTGACGTTGAACATCATCCGCCCGGTGGCTTTCACTGCTTCCTGGCCGCGATGGGTCTTTTCCAGCAGCAACAGAATTTCACTGATGGAGAACAGGCCCAGCACCAGCACAACGAACTGGATGCCGTCGGTCAAGTGGATGTTGTCCCCGGTGAAACGGTATACGCCGCTGTTGGCGTCAATCCCGACGCAGGACAGGAACAGCCCGATCAGCGCCGCGATGAAGGTCTTGAGCGGGCGGTCTCCGGCCATGCCGCCGAGACAGACAATGGCGAACACCATCAGGACGAAGTATTCCGCCGGTCCGAAGGCAATCGCCCATTTGGCCAGCAGCGGGGCGAACAGCACCATCCCGCAAGTGGCAATGAATGCACCGAGGAACGAACTCCACGCCGACAGCGAAAGGGCGACGCCGGCCATGCCTTTGCGGGCCATCGGGTAACCGTCCAGGGTGGTCATGACGGTGGAGGCTTCACCCGGGATGTTGAGCAGGATCGAGCTGATTCGCCCGCCGTATTCGCAACCCAGGTATACGGCCGCCAGCAGGATCAGCGCCGACTCCGGCGGCAGACCGAGGGCGAATGCAATCGGGATCAGCAGTGCCACGCCATTGATCGGGCCCAGGCCCGGCAGCAGGCCGACCACGGTGCCGATCAGAGTGCCGCTCAGGGCGGTCACGAGGTTATAGGGGGTCAGTGCAACGCCAAAACCCTGGCCGAGATAATTCAGGGTATCCATATCAATTCTCCAGGACGTCGAGCAGGCCCAAGGGCAGCGGCACGTCCATCAGCTTGTCGAACAACAGATAAAGACCGATGGCCATCAGGCTGATGATCACCACGCTCGGCACCCAACGACCGCCATACAGGCGCGCCATCGGCACCCCGACCACGATGCTGGCGAGGATGAAGCCCAGGGGTTCGAAGGTTCCGGCGAATATCAGCAGCAGCACTACGCAGATGCCGATTTTTTGCAAGGTTTCACGATCCAGTTGCGGATCTTCGTCGCTGTGCACGATGGGCGTCGGACGAAACACCATATAAAGCAGGGCCAGGCTCAACAGCCCGATCATCAGCAAGGGAAAGGCGCGCGGCCCGACCGGTTCGTAGGAAAAGGCTGCCTGGTAGGGCCAGGCCATCAGCGCGAGGCCGACGCAAACCAGCAGCAGCACTGAAGCGAAAATACGTTGGATGAGCATGACTAACTCCTGGGCGGCGCCGTGGGATTGCCGACGCCGCCGCGAGAACAGAGGCGATTACTGGACCAGGCCAAACTCTTTGGCCAGCATCTTGTAGTCGGCCACTTGCTTCTTCACGTAGGCGTCCAGTTCCGGGCCGGTCATGGCGAACGGAAAGAGTTCGCGCTGGTCACGCAGCTTGGCGAAGTCTTCGGAAGCCAGCAGCTTGTCGAAGGCGTTTTTCCACCAGGCGTAGTCTTCATCACTGACCTTCGGCCCGAGGTAGAAGCCACGAACCACCGGCCAGACGATCTCGTAGCCTTGTTCGCGGGCGGTCGGGATGTCTTTCATTTCCGGCTCGTCCAGGCGCTTCTCGGCGAACACCGCCAGCAGGCGCATGTCGCCGCTCTGGATGTGTGGCATGGAGTCGGAGATGTCCGTACTGCCTACCTGAATATGGCCGCCAAGCAGGGCCGTTGCGATCTCGCCACCGCCTTCGAGCGCCACGTAGCGCAGTTTGCGCGGGTCGATACCGGCGGCCTTGGCGATCAGCGCGGTTTGCATCCAGTCCTGGCTGCCGACGGTGCCGCCGGAACCGATGACCACGGAGCCCGGATCTTTCTTCAGGGCCTGTACCAGATCATCAAGGTTCTTGTAGGGCGAATCGCTTTTCACCGCGATGGCGCCATAACTGGTGCCAACGGCCGCCAACCAGCGAACGGCGTTTTCGTCGAAACGCCCGAACTTGCCTTGGGCCAGGTTCAGCAACGAGCCACTGGACCAGGCCACCAGCGTGCCGGCGTCGGCCGGGCGCTGAGCGACCACTGCGTTGTAGGCCACCGCACCGACGCCGCCGGGCATGTAGGTCACACGCATCGGTTTGGTCAGCAGTTTTTCGTTCACCAGGGCGCTTTGGGCCAGCTTGCACGTCAGGTCAAAACCGCCGCCAGGCGCGGCCGGGGCGATGCATTCCGGACGCTTGGGTTCGGCGAGCAACTGCCCGGCGAACATCAGGCAACCAGCGGCCAGGGCTACTTTACGCAGTGATAGGTTCATTTTTGTCTCCACAGGAGTTGTTGTTGTGTGTTGCACATTGGGTGTTGCCGGACCCTTCGGGAATCGACAACGGGCTATCAGGAGCGATAGGTCACGTGGCGCAGATGCACAGGCACGACGGTGCAAGATCGGCGAAAGCGGCGGCGCAACGGAAAGACTTCTGGTTGAAGCGGGAAGGGCGAGCAGGCGTCGGGGCCTGGGGCTGTATGGACAGCATGGTGAATACTCCGCGCTATTGTTCTTATTTGGCGAAAACGCTTCGGGGCGTTTTTCGTTCGCAAGGTGCCTCGCGAGCGGCAGTCGAAACTAGCCGTTGGAGGACTCTAACCGGTCAACCTTTCGCTAACCTTTCAAAAGCTTTCACGATGTTTTTGGCTTCACAGAGGTGGATGCGGCTGTAAACTCCGCGCCACAGAATGGTGCCGACCATCCCTGAATCGAGGTGAAACCCAATGCGTGTCCTGCTCGTCGAAGACCATCTCCAGCTGGCCGAAAGTGTAGCCCAGGCGCTCAAGAGCACCGGTTTGACCGTGGATGTGCTGCACGACGGGGTGGCGGCCGACCTGGCTTTGAGCAGCGAGGAGTACGCGGTCGCGATTCTCGATGTGGGGCTGCCACGCATGGACGGCTTCGAGGTGCTGGCCCGGCTGCGGGCCCGGGGCAAGACCTTGCCGGTGTTGATGCTGACTGCCCGCAGCGACGTCAAGGACCGGGTCCATGGCCTGAACCTGGGCGCTGACGATTACCTGGCCAAGCCGTTCGAGCTCACTGAGCTGGAAGCGCGGGTCAAGGCACTGTTGCGCCGTAGCGTATTGGGGGGCGAACGCCAGCAGCGCTGTGGCGGGTTGATTTATGACCTGGACACCCGCCGCTTTACCCTTGACGACGAACTGCTGACTCTGACTTCCCGCGAGCAGGCCGTGCTGGAGGCGTTGATTGCCCGGCCAGGGCGGGTGATGAGTAAAGAGCAGCTGGCGGCCCAGGTGTTCGGCCTGGACGAAGAGGCCAGCCCCGATGCCATTGAAATTTACGTCCACCGCCTGCGCAAGAAACTCGACGGTCATGCCGTGGCGATCGTGACATTCCGCGGCCTGGGCTACCTGCTGGAAACCCGCGATGCATAAGCCCGACAGTTTGCGTTGGCGACTGCTCTGGAACCTGGCACTGCTGTTGGTGGTACTGATGCTCGCCAGCGGCCTGAGTGCCTATTGGAACGGTCGCGAAGCCGCGGACACGGCCTACGACCGCACGCTGCTGGCCTCGGCCCGGACCATCGCCGCCGGCCTGTCGCAACGCGACGGCAGCCTCAGCGCGGATGTGCCTTATGTGGCCCTGGATACCTTTGCCTACGACAGCGCCGGGCGTATTTACTACCAGGTCAATGACATCCACCAGAAGCTGATTTCCGGCTACGAAAACCTTCCAGGCCCACCGCCCGGTACGCCGCGTACCGACGATTACCCGGCCCTGGCGCGTTTCTATAACGCCAGCTATCAGGGGCAGGACGTGCGGGTGGTGAGCCTGCTCAAGGCGGTGAGTGAACCGAACATGAACGGCATGGCGGAGATTCGCGTGGCGGAAACCGAAGAGGCGCGGATCAGCATGGCCCGTGGCCTGATGGCCGACACGCTGTTGCGCCTGGGCATGCTGGCAGTGGGCGCGCTGTTGATGGTGTGGTTCGCCGTCAGTGCCGCCTTGCGCCCGCTGGAGCGCTTGCGCACGGCAGTGGAGGAGCGTCAGCCGGACGATTTGCGGCCATTGCCCCTGGTGGAAGTCCAGCATGAACTCTGGCCACTGGTGCGGGCCCTCAACCATTTCACCGAGCGTCTTCGCGGGCAATTCGAGCGTCAGGCGCAATTCATCGCCGACGCCGCCCATGAACTGCGCACACCTTTGGCTGCGTTGAAGGCTCGGCTTGAACTGGGGCTACGCGCCAGCGAGCCGGCGGTCTGGCGTGAAACCCTGGAAACCGCGGCCCAGGGCACGGATCGGCTGACCCATCTGGCGAATCAGTTGCTGTCCCTGGCTCGTGTCGAAAATGGTGCCCGGGCCATCGCCGAGGGCGGCGCGCAGCTACTGGATCTCAGCCAACTGGCACGGGAGCTGGGCATGGCCATGGCGCCGTTGGCCCATGCCCGTGGCGTGGCGTTGGCTTTGGAAGCCGACGAACCGGTGTGGCTGCGAGGTGAGCCAACCTTGTTGAACGAGTTGTTGAGCAATCTGGTGGACAATGCCCTGGCCCATACCCCGTCGGGGGGCAATGTGATCCTGCGGGTCACAGCGCCTGCGGTGCTCGAGGTCGAGGACGACGGACCGGGCATTCCGCTGCATGAGCGAGACCGCGTGTTCGAGCGCTTCTATCGACGCAATCAGCAAGTGGCCGGTTCTGGTTTGGGGTTGGCGATCGTCGGTGAAATCTGCCGTGCGCACCTGGCGCAAATCACGTTGCATGATGGGCAGGAGGGCGGTCTGAAAGTCAGGGTGAGCTTTATCCCTGGTTCAGATTGAGAGTCGAACACTGTCTTGTGGCGAGGGAGCTTGCTCCCGCTCGACTGCGCAGTCACGCAGTGAACCAGGTCCTGTGGCGAGGGGATTTATCCCCGTTGGACTGCGCAGCGGCCCTAAAGCAGTTAACTCAATCTTCCTGGTACACCGAGTTGCCTGGTTTGGGGGCTGCTGCGCAGCCCAGCGGGGATAAATCCCCTCGCCACAAAAAGAGCTTCTTGCCCTCGGGCGTTCTAGTAAAACATCGACCGCGCTTCTTCGATCTCCGCGCACCTGGCTTTGTTTTCCGGGTCGATGCCCAGCTTCTTGAAGGCCGGTACGCCGAAGGCATCGATCCTGCCCAGAGGGTGGTCGCAGTCCTTGTAGCAATACAAGGCGGCCACCTGCACCAGGTCCACGTAATCGAGTTGCTTCGAGTCTCGGGTGAAGTCCAGATACAGCCCCGGCAGCTTCACCAGTCTTTCTGGAAATTCCCAGACGCTGAGCAACTTGTCTCCCAGCACCGGGTGAATCGTTTCGATGACGTGATTGAGACTGACCGGGTCAGACAGCAATTCATTGTTGTCTTCGGCGTAGGTGAGAATCGGCAGTACGCCAATCTGATGTACCAGCCCACCCAGCGCGGCCTGATCGGGTTTGAGTTGCGTATAAACCCGGCACAACGCATAGCAGACACCGGCGATTTCCAGGCTTTTACGCCAGACTTCGCGCATCTTCTGTTCCACCACTTCGGAACGGGCATGGAAAATCTGCTCCATGACCAGGCCGATGGCCAGGTTGCTGCTGTAGTTGACCCCCAGCCGGGTGATGGCTGTGTGCAGGTCAGTGACTTCCTGGGTCGCCCGCAGCAGTGGGCTGTTGACCACTTTTATCAGGCGCGCAGAAAGCGCCGTGTCACGACCGATCACTTTGCTCAGGTTGCTGACGCTGATTTCCGGGTCTTCGGCGGCCCGGCGAATCTGCAGGGCCACTTCCGGTAATGTTGGCAGAACCAGGTCATCGTTATCGATGGCCTCCACCAAATCCCGTTGGACCTTATCCGCCAAATCGCTCATTTCGTTTCTCTAGGGTGTTACGACAAAATGCTGCGATCAGCGCTGGATTTCGCGGTCGCGGTCCAGTTCGTAAGGCAGGTCGAGCAATTGCAGGCCCGGGCCTTCCAGCGCGCCGAGGTGCAAATTGTCATCTTCTGCAGCTTCGGCCTGTACCACGGCCAGCAGTTCAATGTTTCGTTCGGTGCGAGCGGCCATCACCACTTCACCGATGGAACTGCCGTGCGTGGGTGAAAACAAAGGGGCGCCAGGCTCGGGCAGTTCACTGCCATCCATTTGCAGCCGATACAGACGCCGCTTGAGTTTGCCCAGGTACTGCATGCGGGCGACGATTTCCTGGCCGGTGTAGCAACCTTTCTTGAAGCTCACGCCGCCGACGGCTTGCAGATTGAGCATCTGCGGAATGAACAGTTCGCGGGTAGCCGGCATGACCTGGCCGATCCCGGCACGGATCTGACCCAGCAGCCACTGGTTCAGCTCGCCCTCGGTCAACTGTTCGCGCAGCCGGGCTGACAGCGGGTCGGCCTGTTCGGCGGGCGCCCAAAGTTCGGCGCGGTTAGGAGAGACGCGAATGGCGATCAGGCGATCATGACGAACGACGCTGTCGGTGTCGGCCGGCAGCTCGAGGCCCAGGGCTGCGAGCGCCGTGTCGGCGTTTTCCAGGCCGAAGCGAGCCCAGGCGGTGCTTTCATCGGTCAGTCTGGATTTGGAGAACACGGCATACTTTTTCAGGTCCGCCAGTTGCGGTTCGAGTAATTCGGTGGCCATTGCCATCAGTACACCATCGCCTTCGAGCAGGATGCGGAAACTCGATTGCATCCGGCCTTTCTGGGTGCAGCGGGCGCCGAGGCTGGCCCGGCTGTCGCTCAGGTAGTTGAGGTTGCAGGTCAATTGGCCTTGCAGGAATTTGCCAGCGTCCACGCCGCGGACCGCGAGAACGCCTTCGTGGGACAGGGTGCAGAAAAAAGCGGAATCAGCCATGGGTCATCGCAGGGTAAAAAGTCTGGTGGACATCATAAGGGGGCGCCCTTGAAATGGGTAGTTCACAAAGGATCGGTGGTGCCTGACCCGAGCCGTCTGTTCCATCGCAGCGGGGCCTGTATACTTGCGCTCTATTTGAGGAGCGCTCCATGGTCGAAGATGTTGAACTGAATCGCCTTTACTGGCACAGCCGCCGCGGCATGCTTGAGCTTGACGTGTTGCTGGTGCCGTTCGTGAAAGAAGTTTATCCCCACCTTAACGACGTGGACCGTGCGTGCTACGTGCGTCTGCTCGAGTGCGAGGATCAGGACATGTTCGGCTGGTTCATGGAACGCAGCGAATCCGAAGACCCGGAGCTGCAGCGCATGGTTCGGATGATCCTGGACCGTGTCCAGCCCAAGTAATCGCTTTGAATGCCGCTGGCGGGCTTCCGGGCAACTGCTGGCGGCCTATCTCCTGGCCCAGGCCTTTGCCTTGGGTTCGTTGTTGCTGTTGTCCGTCCCGTTCTGGTTAATCAGCCTCGGCGTGCTGCTGTGCCTGGCCCATGGTGCCTGGACGCTACCGCGGCATCTATTGTTGACCCACCGTCAGGCCTTTTGCCGGTTGCGTCGTGATGCCGATGGCTGGCAGCTGTGGAACAGGGCCGGTGGCTGGCAGGCGGTGCAATTGCGCCCGGACAGCCTGGCGTTGCCGATGATTATCGTGCTGCGTTTTCGCCTGCGGGGGGAGTGGCGGGTCCGTTCGCTGTGCGTGCCCCGCGATGCGCTGGCGCCGGATCTGCATCGGCGCCTGCGGGTTCGGCTCAAGTTCAGCCGGCGTAGGTGGGCGGCACCAGAATAGTGTCCAGCGCTTCGGGTAGTAGGCCCGGGTAGTCGAGGGTGTAGTGCAGCCCGCGGCTCTCCTTGCGTTCCATGGCTGAGCGAATCATCAGTTCAGCGACCTGGGCCAGGTTGCGCAACTCGATCAGGTCGCGGCTGACCTTGTAGTTGCTGTAGAACTCATCGATTTCATCCAGCAACAGCCGCACCCGATGCTGCGCCCTCTGCAGGCGTTTGTTGGTGCGCACGATGCCGACGTAGTCCCACATGAAGCGCCGCAGTTCGTCCCAGTTGTGCGCAATGATCACATCTTCGTCCGAGTCGGTGACCTGGCTGGCGTCCCACGAGGGCAGGGCGGACGGAGCGCCGATCTGCGGCAATTGCTCAAGAATGTCCGCCGCCGCCGAGCGGGCGTAGACGAAACACTCCAGCAACGAGTTGCTGGCCATGCGGTTGGCGCCGTGCAGGCCGGTGAAGCTGGTTTCGCCAATGGCATACAGACCCGGTACGTCGGTGCGACCCTGTTGGTCGACCATCACGCCACCGCAGGTGTAATGCGCCGCTGGCACCACCGGAATCGGTTGCTTGGTGATGTCGATGGAAAATTCCAGGCAGCGCTCGTACACCGTCGGGAAATGGCTCTTGATGAAGGCTTCGGGTTTGTGGCTGATGTCCAAGTAAACGCAGTCGATGCCCAGGCGCTTCATTTCATGGTCGATGGCCCGGGCGACGATATCCCGGGGCGCCAGTTCGGCGCGGGAATCGAAGCGCTGCATGAAGCGCTCACCGTTGGGAAGTTTCAGGTGAGCACCTTCGCCGCGCAGGGCCTCGGTGATCAGAAAACTCTTGGCCAGCGGATGGTAGAGGCATGTTGGGTGGAACTGATTGAACTCCAGGTTCGCCACCCGGCAGCCCGAACGCCAGGCCATGGCAATGCCGTCCCCGCAGGCGCCGTCGGGGTTGCTGGTGTATAGGTAGACTTTCGCGGCGCCACCGGAGGCCAGGATCACGAAGCGGGCGCCGTAGGTGTCGACTTCGCCGGTGCCACGGTTGAGCACGTAGGCGCCCAGGCAGCGGTCGCCGTCCAGGCCCAGGCGTTTTTCGGTAATCAGATCGACCGCGACGCGTTGTTCCAGAAGCTCGATATTGGGCCGCTGGCGGGCTTGGGCCAGCAGGGTCTTGAAAATCGCCGCGCCGGTAGCATCAGCGGCGTGAATGATGCGTCGATGGCTGTGACCGCCTTCGCGGGTCAGGTGAAACTCGAAACCACCGTCTTCGGTCCCGGATTGTTCGTCACGCGTGAACGGGACGCCCTGGTCGATCAGCCATTGTATGGCTTCCCTGCTGTGCTCGACGGTGAAACGCACGGCTTCGGGATTGCACAGGCCTCCTCCGGCATTGAGGGTGTCATCGACATGCGATTCAATAGTGTCGGTGTCATCCAGCACGGCCGCGACGCCGCCCTGGGCCCAGAATGTCGAACCGTTGGCCAGGTCGCCTTTGCTCAGGACTGCGATGCGCAGATGCTCCGGCAACGTCAGTGCCAGGCTCAAACCGGCGGCGCCGCTGCCGATTACCAGAACATCGTGTTGGAACTGTTGGCTCATTTGAAAGGTTTCCGCTCAAAACGACCCGGGTCGGGGTTGGCGCAAGACATCCGTTTCAATGGGTCAGGCAGCCATGCAGCCCACTAGTATATAGAGAGGGGGATCGGCACAATAGCGGCGTATTCATGGCAATGTGAAACCAGAATGACACAAAGATGACGCGCTTCGTCGGATCACGATTTTGGTGGATGGGCGACAAGGCGACCGTTTCGAGGATGAAACACTGTTTATCTCGTCAGGGTTGCCCGATGTTCCATACGCAAGGCTATAAATAGTTGGAACTTTTGCCGAGCGACTGGGTTCAATAGACGGTTGTCTGCAAAAGGGAACAACGTCGGGTTGGTGCAAGATTAGGATTTGAATCTTTGCCGACAGGCCCGGCGACAGATTATTCGCGCAGCCGGGGAATCTCGCGCTGCGCTTTTCGTGCGTGCCGGATCAGAGCGCGCCGGAAACTTGCTTGGAGGGGAGAACTTTTGCGAAAAGCCCGAGTCTATGGTTGCAAGCCCGGTCGATTAGTAATGCAAGCCTCCTTCGAGCTTATCGAGGAGTGTTCATGCTAACCCAGGAAGAGGATCAGCAACTGGTCGAGCGCGTTCAACGCGGCGACAAGCGAGCTTTCGATCTGCTAGTGCTGAAATACCAGCACAAAATTCTCGGGTTGATCGTGCGTTTTGTGCACGACACCCATGAAGCCCAGGATGTTGCTCAGGAAGCCTTCATCAAGGCTTACCGCGCGCTTGGTAATTTTCGCGGAGATAGCGCGTTTTATACGTGGCTTTACCGCATCGCCATTAACACGGCGAAAAACTATCTGGTTTCACGCGGCCGCCGGCCGCCGGATAGCGATGTAAGTTCTGAAGATGCAGAGTTCTATGATGGCGATCACGGTCTCAAGGATCTTGAATCACCGGAACGAGCGTTGCTGCGGGATGAGATCGAAGGCACTGTCCATCGGACCATCCAGCAACTGCCCGAAGATTTGCGTACGGCTCTAACTTTACGTGAATTCGACGGTCTGAGTTACGAGGACATTGCCAGCGTCATGCAGTGTCCGGTGGGTACCGTGCGCTCCCGGATTTTCCGCGCTCGGGAGGCCATCGATAAAGCCCTGCAACCTTTGTTGCAGGAAAACTGAGACAGCGGCGACAGCCAAGAGAGGAACGCCATGAGTCGTGAAGCCCTGCAGGAATCGCTGTCCGCAGTGATGGATAACGAAGCGGACGAATTGGAATTGCGTCGGGTATTAAATGCCTTCGACGATGTTGAAACCCGTGAGACCTGGGCTCGTTACCAGATCGCCCGGGCTGTCATGCACAAGGACCTGCTGCTTCCGCGTCTTGACATCGCTGCGGCTGTATCTGCTGCACTGGCTGATGAAGCGGTTCCGGTCAAAGCCTCCCGCAGCCCTTGGCGCAACCTGGGTCGTCTGGCGGTTGCCGCTTCGGTGACGGTAGCTGTGCTGGCAGGGGTTCGCCTCTACAACCAGGATGAGATTGCCGGCGTGCAGATGGCCCAGCAGTCCAACCAGCCTGGCTTGGCCGCTCCACAGGTCAAGGGCCCGGCAGTGTTGGCCGGCTATAGCGAAAGTTCGGAAGTCGCAGGTCCCATGGCCAACGGTGTGCTGCAAGGCCAACCAGGCTGGCATGATCAGCGTCTGCCCAACTACCTGCGTCAGCATGCCCAGGAAGCTGCCCTGAAAGGTACTGAAAGCGCGTTGCCTTACGCTCGTGCAGCCAGTTTGGAAGACCGCTAAGGAGGACGATTGCGCGCCATACCTCTATTTTCGCTTTTGCTAGGTGGCTGGTGCGTTATCCCAGCCTATGCCGGTGAGGCTCAGGACTGGCTTAATCGTCTGAGTCAGGCCGAGCAACAGCAAAGCTTCCAGGGCACTTTCGTTTACGAGCGCAACGGTAGTTTTTCTACCCATAACATCTGGCATCGTGTCCAGGATGGCAAAGTCCGCGAGCGGTTACTCCAGCTCGACGGTTCGGCACAGGAAGTTCTGCGCATTGATGGACGTACTCAATGCGTAAGTGGCTCCTTGATTGCCGGGGTGGGGAATACGCCTGAAGGCACGGCACGTGCGCTCGATCCGCAAAAACTCAAGAATTGGTATGATCTTGCCGTCATTGGCAAGTCGCGCGTGGCCGGGCGCCCGGCGGTGATTGTGGCGCTGACGCCCAAGGACCAGCATCGTTATGGTTTCGAACTGCATCTTGACCGAGAGACCGGCCTGCCGCTCAAGTCTCTTTTGCTCAATGACAAGGGCCAGTTGCTCGAGCGTTTTCAGTTCACACGCTTGAATATCACGGCGCCGTCCGATAGTGATCTGCAAGCCACTGCCGAATGCAAGGTTGTAGCGCAAAACCCGGCTCAAAGCGCCAAGGCCAAAACTGCATGGCGTTCGGACTGGCTTCCGCCGGGTTTCGAATTGACCAGCAGTGGAATGAGAAAGGACCCGGAAACCAACGTTCAGGTCAATAGCCTGATGTATGACGATGGCCTGGCTCGTTTCTCGGTATTTCTGGAACCATTGAACGGCGGGACCGTCACGGACACGCGTACGCAGCTCGGCCCGACAGCCGCTGTTTCGCGTCGACTCACGACGCCCCAGGGCGAAATGATGGTCACGGTGGTCGGTGAAATTCCCATCGGTACAGCGGAACGGATCGCGCTCTCCATGCGTTCCGATGCCACGGCAACTCAATAGCTGCCAGGGTGGTTCGATTGGGCAAGAGGCTTACAGCGCCGGGACTTGATCGAAATGCCGAAACTTTCTGTCAGTATTTTCATTTGCAAAACTTCAATTTTTTTTCTATAGGTCAGAGCCGCTCGGCTCTGGCCTTGCCTGTTTGCGGAACAAAAATACCGGCGTATCTTCCCCTGGTATTTCTTGCTCCATATCGCTTAACCACGCTCGTCGTAACGGGAGCCGTATGTCGATACCACGCTTGAAAACCTATCTTTCCATCTTTGCCACTGTGCTTGTGCTCGGTCAGGCCGTTCCCGCTATGGCGGTCGAATTGCCTGACTTCACTGAGCTGGTCGAGCAAGCCTCGCCGGCGGTGGTGAACATCAGTACCACCCAGAAACTGCCGGAACGCAGAGTGATGGATCAGCAAATGCCGGACCTGGAAGGTTTGCCGCCGATGCTGCGCGAGTTCTTCGAACGCGGGATGCCGCAACCGCGTTCTCCCGGCGGTGGCCGTCAGCGTGAAGCGCAGTCCCTGGGCTCGGGTTTCATTATTTCGCCTGACGGTTACATCCTGACCAATAATCACGTGATTGCCGATGCCGACGAGATCCTGGTGCGCCTGGCAGACCGCAGTGAGCTCAAAGCCAAACTGATCGGTACTGACCCGCGTTCTGACGTGGCGTTGCTGAAGATCGAAGGTAAAGATCTGCCCGTGCTCAAGCTGGGCAAATCCCAGAACCTGAAAGCCGGTCAGTGGGTCGTGGCCATCGGTTCGCCGTTTGGCTTTGACCATACCGTAACCCAGGGCATCGTCAGCGCCATCGGTCGCAGCCTGCCAAACGAAAACTACGTGCCGTTCATCCAGACCGACGTGCCGATCAACCCAGGCAACTCCGGTGGGCCGCTGTTCAACCTCGACGGTGAAGTCGTCGGGATCAACTCCCAGATATATACCCGTTCGGGCGGCTTCATGGGCGTGTCCTTCGCGATCCCGATCGACGTTGCCATGGACGTGTCCAATCAGCTGAAAACCGAAGGCAAGGTCAGCCGCGGCTGGTTGGGCGTGGTCATTCAGGAAGTGAACAAGGACCTGGCCGAGTCGTTCGGGCTGGAGAAGCCTGCCGGTGCGCTGGTGGCGCAGATTCAGGAGGGTGGTCCGGCTGCCAAGGGTGGCCTGCAAGTGGGCGACGTGATCCTGAGCATGAATGGCCAGCCGATCGTCATGTCCGCTGACCTGCCACATCTGGTGGGTGCCCTCAAGGCGGGTTCCAAGGCGAATCTGGAAGTGATCCGCGAAGGCAAGCGCACAAACGTCGAATTGACCGTCGGCGCCATTCCAGAGGAAGGCAAGGAGCTCGATTCACTGGCCAAGTCAGGCGTGGAACGTAGCAGCAATCGTCTGGGCGTGGCTGTGGCGGAGCTTACGCCAGAGCAAAAGCGGACCCTGGAGCTGCAAGGTGGTGTAGTGATCAAGGAGGTGCAGGAGGGTCCTGCGGCCATGATCGGCCTGCAACCAGGCGACATCATCACTCACCTGAACAACCAGGCAATCGGTTCGGCCAAGGAGTTCACCGACATCGCCAAGGCCTTGCCGAAGAATCGTTCGGTCTCGATGCGGGTGCTGCGTCAGGGCCGTGCGAGTTTCATTACCTTCAAGCTGGCCGAGTGATCGCTTAGCTGTCCCAACAAAAAAACCGCCTCGAAAGAGGCGGTTTTTTTGTGTCCGAAAAGACTCAGCCCATCATGTCCTTGACCATGCGCTCCTGCTCCATGAGCTCGCGCTGCCTGGCGTCGATGCGTGACGACAGCGGGAAATTGCTGCCGGCGCGCCGTTTGGCGAAGTCCAGTTGCTGGATGGCCTGACGGTAGTCGCCCACCAGAGCGAAGTATTCGGCGCGGGCCTGGTGCAGGCCGATGATGTTGCCCGACAGTCCGCGGGTCTCTGCCACCATGTACCAGACATCCGGATCGTCTGGACGAGTCTTGAGCAGGTTCTCAAGAGCCTTCTCGGCGTCGGCGGGGCGGTTCTGCTTGAGCAGCAAGTCGACGCGCACCTGATTCAGCGGATAGTTGCCCGGGTACTGGGCTAGCATCCGGTCGACGCGAGCCTGAGCGTCTGGCAGTTTGTTGCTGGTGATATCCAGATCAACCTGGGCCAGGTTATAGATGATCTCGTTAGGCGATTTGGCCAGTAACTGCTTGAGGTTTTCCCGGGCCTCATTCAACTGGCCACCCTTGATCTGCGCGATCGCCAAGCCATAGCGGGCCACGTCGTTCTTCGGGTTTTCATCCAGTTGCGCCCGGAAGCGCTTGGCGCCCAGTCCTGGCGTTTCTTCGTAGATCAACTTGACCCGTGCGCGAATCAATTGATAGCGCATGCTGTCCTCGATGCCACCTGGCCCTGCCTGTTCGGCGCGGTTGCGGGTGTCAGCGATTCGGGATTCGGTCACCGGGTGAGTCAGCAGGAATTCAGGGGGCCTGGCGTCGAAACGGTACTGGCGCATCAGCCGTTCGAACATGGTCGGCATGGACCGCGGATCATAGCCGGCCTTTTCCAGGTTCTGGATGCCGATGCGGTCGGCCTCCTGCTCGTTCTGACGCGAGAAACGCCGTTGTTCCTGAATGGCGGCCGCCTGGGTGCCGGCAATGGCCGCGATCCCGGCGTCACCACCACCGGCGGCGGCGATCACAATGCCAGCCAGCAGCGCTGCCATCATCGGCACCTGCATGCGTTGTTGAGCTTCGACGCCCCGGGCAAAGTGGCGTTGTGACAAGTGCGCCAGTTCGTGGGCCATGACCGAGGCGTATTCACCTTCGGTCTGCGCATTGAGGAACAGTCCACCGTTTACTCCGACGATTCCGCCGGGTGCGGCGAAAGCGTTGAGTTGCGGGCTGTTGATCAGGATGAATTCCAGGCGTCGGTCGTTGACCTGGCTGGTCTCCACCAGTTTGTAAACGCTGGACTCGACGTAGTCCTTGAGCTGTGGATCGTTGAGCTGTGAGACCTGACTGCGCAACAAGGCCAGCCAGGCGCGACCCAACTGGTGCTCCTGTTGCGGCGAGACGATGGCAGAACTGGCGTCGCCGAGTGACGGCAGGTCGTCGGCGAAGCCCGGTGAGGCAAGCAGGCAAGCGAGCGTCAGCAGGGTGGGGCGCAGAAATGTCATGCACGAAGCCTTAGTCGACAAAGACCCTACTGTAGCCGGACACCAGGCCCGGGACCAGATATTCTAAGTCGCTCAACGACCTGCTGCGGAGTGAACCGATGACCGATGCTGTAGCCCCCGATGCCGAACTGGACGCCAGCGGCCTGAATTGCCCGTTACCACTGCTCAAGGCCAAGCTGGAACTCAATCGCCTCGCCAGTGGCGCCGTGCTCAAGGTGACCGCAACGGACGCGGGCTCCCAGCGTGATTTCCGCACCTTTGCCCGGCTGGCCGGTCATACGCTGCTGCGTGAAGAAGACGACAACGGCGTCTACCGTTACTGGCTGAAGAAAGCCTGAAAAACCACAGCGGCCCTTAAGGATTTTTAATGTTCAAAGTGTTACGCGACTGGATCCAGCGCTACTTCTCCGACGAAGAGGCGGTGGTGCTGGCAGTGTTGCTGTTCCTGGCCTTCACGGCAGTCCTCACGCTGGGTGGCATGCTCGCGCCGGTGCTGGCAGGGATGGTGCTGGCGTACCTGATGCAGGGGCTGGTCACGACACTGGAACGGATGCGGCTGCCTGGCGCCATGGCGGTAGGGCTGGTATTCGCCCTGTTCATGGGGTTGTTGGTGGTGTTCGTCGTCGTGATCATGCCGCTGCTCTGGCATCAGTTGGTGACCTTGTTCAACGAATTGCCCGGGATGCTTGCCAAATGGCAGTCGTTGTTATTGCTGTTGCCGGAGCGATATCCGCATCTGGTGTCCGACGAGCAGGTACTGCAGGCCATCGAGGTGGTGCGCGGCCAGATCGGCAAGTTCGGCCAGTGGGCGCTGACGTTCTCTTTGTCCAGCCTGCCGCTGCTGGTGAACATCATGATCTACCTGGTGCTGGTGCCGATCCTGGTGTTTTTCTTTCTCAAGGATCGGGAAATGATCGGGCGCTGGGTCCGTGGCTATCTGCCCCGCGAGCGGGCGCTGATCACCCGGGTGGCCCAGGAAATGAATCGCCAGATCGCCAACTACATTCGCGGAAAAGTTATCGAGATTTTCATCTGCGGCGGCGTGACCTACATCGGCTTCGTGGCCCTTGGGCTCAATTACGCGGCATTGCTGGCGCTGCTGGTGGGCATTTCGGTGGTGGTGCCGTATGTCGGGACCGTGGTGGTGACCGTGCCCGTGGCGTTGATTGCGCTGTTCCAGTGGGGATGGAGCGATCAGTTCATTTATCTGATGGCCGTCTACGGGATCATCCAGGTGCTCGATGGCAACGTGCTGGTGCCGCTGCTGTTCTCCGAAGCAGTGAACCTGCATCCGGTGGTGATCATCTGCGCGGTGTTGCTGTTTGGCGGGCTGTGGGGGTTTTGGGGTGTGTTCTTTGCCATTCCCCTGGCAACACTGTTCAAGGCTGTGCTGGATGCGTGGCCGAGCCGGGAGTCGGTGGTGGCGCCGTTGCTGTAGTAGGCGCTATTTATCCGGTGAGGATGCGGGTGGCCTCATCGCGAGCAGGCTCGCTCCCACACTGGATTTGTGCCGTTAATAAATCCCCTGTGGGAGCGAGCCTGCTCGCGATAGCGCCAGGACAGGCAACGAAAAAACTTCAGGCCTTGTTCAGCGCCTGCGCCGCCGACAACACCGCATCCACATGCCCCGGCACCTTCACACCGCGCCATTCCTGGCGTAGCACACCATCCTTGTCGATCAGGAACGTGCTGCGATCAACGCCCAGATACTCCTTGCCATAGAGCTTTTTCAGCTTGATCACGTCGAACAGCTGGCAAACGGCCTCGTCCTTGTCGCTGATCAGCTCGAACGGGAACTCCTGCTTGCACTTGAAGTTCTCGTGGGACTTGAGGCTATCGCGCGATACGCCGAACACTTCGGTGTTGGCGGCCTGGAACTGGGCGTACTGGTCACGAAAACCCTGGCCTTCGGTGGTACACCCCGGGGTGCTGTCCTTGGGGTAGAAGTAAATCACCACCTGCTTGCCTTTAAGGGCCGCGAGGCTGACGGTGTGCCCGCTGGTAGCGGGCGCCTGGAAATCGGTAACCGGTTGGTCAATGGCAACGGCCATGAACGCTTCCTTACATTGGGTTTTGGGGGCGCCACGGTTCGATCAGGGCATCGAGGTTCATCGCGTCGGCGAAATCCAGGAACTGATCGCGCAGCCAACTGATCTGGGTGCCGGCCGGCAGTGTCACGGTGAACGTGGCATTGAGCATGGTGCCGCCTGTCTGCGGGGCCTGGTAGGTGTCGCAAGTCAGGTTTTCCAGCTCGACATGGTGGTCCATGAAGAACTGGCACAGCTCATTGATGATGTCCGGGCGATAGGCCGAACTCACATAGGCCACGTAGGGCAGGGCCTGGGGACGGTTCTCCAGGGCTGCGCTGCGCACCACGTTGACGGTGAAGGCGTGTTTCTTGGCGAGCACCGGCAGGCTGGCTTCCAGGCGGGCCAGGGCGTCCCAACTGCCGGAGATCTCAAGCACGAGCGCACTGCATTCGCCGTGACGGGTCAGGCGTGAGGTTACGACGGCGCAGCGATTTTCATGGCTGGCGCGGCACAGGACGTTAGTCAGCTCCATGGGGTTGGCGCCAAGGGCACTGATAACAAGGAATTGTTCGCGGACTGTGGGGGTGGACATGCAGCATTCCTAAAGCGATGAGCGGTCGGTACTTTTGCAGCTCGGCACGGCGACAAACCTGGAGAAACGAACGACTCAAGCCCTTTGCCTGGGTTGCGCTGCATTCCGGGGTGGCGGAAATGCGGCAGGACAAACGCAGGAATGGGGCTTGTGGCGACGAATAACGGAGGCTGGGAACCGGCGTATGAGCTTATCGGTACCGATCAAAGCCTGAAGGGTAGCGAAAACCATCGCCAAGGGGAATGGTAGTTCGCTTGTACAAGCATCTTGGCGCCAGTACCATTACCGCTCTCTTTTTCCGGCAGGAGCGGTTTCATGATTGCGGGCAGTATGGTGGCACTGGTCACACCCATGGATGCACAAGGGCGTCTTGACTGGGTCAGCCTCAGCAAACTCGTGGACTTCCACCTTGAAAACGGCACCCATGCCATTGTCGCCGTCGGTACCACTGGCGAGTCGGCAACCCTTGATGTCAACGAACATATCGAAGTCATCCGCGCCGTGGTCAAACAGGTAGCCGGAAAGATTCCGGTGATCGCCGGTACCGGCGCCAACTCGACCCGCGAAGCCGTCGAGTTGACCCGCAACGCCAAGGAAGCCGGTGCCGACGCTTGCCTGCTGGTCGTTCCGTACTACAACAAGCCAACCCAGGAAGGCTTGTACCAGCACTTCAAGCACATTGCCGAAGCGGTCGACATCCCGCAGATTCTCTACAACGTTCCCGGCCGCACCTCCTGCGACATGCAGGCTGAGACCGTGATTCGCCTGTCCACCGTGCCGAGAATCATCGGTATCAAGGAAGCCACCGGCGACCTGGATCGCGCCAAAGCCATCCTCGCTGGCGTGAGCGATGACTTCCTCGTGCTGTCCGGCGATGATCCGACCGCCGTCGAGCTGATCCTGCTGGGTGGCAAGGGCAATATCTCCGTCACCGCCAACGTCGCTCCGCGCGAAATGGCCGACCTGTGCGAGGCGGCGCTCAAGGGCGACGCCGAGACCGCGCGGGCAATCAACGAAAAACTGATGCCGTTGCACAGGGACCTGTTCATCGAAGCCAACCCGATTCCGGTGAAGTGGGCTTTGGTTGAAATGGGCCTGATGCATCAAGGCATCCGCCTGCCGCTCACCTGGTTGAGCGAAGCCTGTCACGAACCGCTTCGGCAGGCCATGCGCCAGTCGGGCGTCCTGGTTTAATTGAGGAAGTACAACGCATGAAGCGAATGGCCGGACTTTCCGCACTTGCCTTGATTATCTCCAGCACCAGTGGCTGCGGATGGGTCTGGGGCCCGGAAGGTTACTTCCGCGACCGTGGTAGCGATTACCTGGAAGCGCAACAGACTGCACCGATGCAAATACCGCCCGATGTCAGTGTCGCCAAACGCCTGGATCCGCTGTTGCCGATCCCGCGTAACGTGGCGGATGACAGCGTCAAGGGTGAATACGTCGTTCCCCGTCCACAGCCGCTCTCGGCCTTGGCCGATGCCAGCGACTACACCCTGCAAAAGAGCGGCGATTCAAGCTGGGTCATGGCCCAGCACCCACCGGCCGAAGTCTGGCCCGTGGCGATCCAGTTCTTCCAGGACAACGGTTTCCGCCTGGATGAACAGCGTCCGCAAACGGGCGAATTCACCACCACCTGGCAACGTGCCGATGAGCTGTCCGCCGCCATGGCCAAGCGCTTGAGCGCCGCCGGTGTCGGTGCCGACAGCGAAAGCCGCGTGCGGGTTCGCATCGAGCCGGGCGTGCAGCGCAACACCAGTGAAATCTACGTGGTCAGCGCCGAGCGTCCCGCCGGCAGCACCGCCGATGTGGCCTTCACCAACCGTTCGGTCAACACCGGCCTGGATGCTGCGCTGGTGGACGACATGCTCGCCAGCATGAGCCGTAATGCAGAACAGGGCGGTTCGGTTTCGATGCTTGCATCTCGGGATTTCGACGTTCCGAGCCGCGTCAGCCTGAGCGAAGACGGCAGCGGCAACCCGGTGCTCAACGTCGGTTCCGACCTGGATCGCGCCTGGTCGAGCGTGGGCCGTGCGCTGGAGCAGGGTGAATGGCGGGTGGAAGACATCAACCGCAGCCTGGGCCTGTACTACATCAACCTCGCCGAAAAGGCCGAGAAGAAAGATGAGAAGCCTGGCTTCTTCAGTGGTCTGTTCGGCAGCGAGCCGGACAAGGAAGAAATTGAAGCCCGCGCCGAGCGTTATCAGGTTCGTCTGAGCAAGGTGGGTGACAACGTTCAGGTGACCGTCGAGAAAAACATCAACACCGTGGCACCGGCCGATGTGGCCCGCCAGGTATTGAGCGTGATTCAGGACAATCTGGGCTGATCCGATGCGTTTTGCCGTTCTCGGCAGCGGTAGCCAAGGGAACGGCACGCTGATAGCCAGCGCCGGCACGTATGTGCTGGTCGATTGTGGTTTCTCCTTGCGAGAAACCGAGAAACGCCTGTTGCGCCTGGGTGTGCACCCGGCGCAATTGAGCGCGATACTCGTGACCCACGAACATGCCGACCACGTGCATGGCGTGGGTTTGCTGTCTCGGCGCTACAATCTGCCGGTATACCTGAGCCGCGGCACACTGGAGGGCCTGCGTAAGCCCCTCGAACCTGCAGGCTTGGTGGCCGGTGGCGAGCAACTGCGCATTGGTGCCCTGGAGGTCAGCGTGGTCAGCGTGGCGCACGACGCCCGGGAGCCCACGCAGTATGTGTTCAGCGACGGTGAGCGGCGCTTTGGGTTGCTGACCGACCTGGGTTCGTATTGCGACAGGGTGATGGACAGCTACCGCGATCTCGATGCCTTGATGATCGAGTCCAACCACTGTCGTGACATGCTGGCGCGCGGGTACTACCCGTATTTTCTCAAGCAGCGGGTAGGCGGGGAGCGCGGACATTTGAACAACCACCAGGCGGCGTTCCTGGTGGCCGAGTTGGGCTGGCAAGGCCTGCAACACCTGGTCCTGGCCCATCTGAGCAGCAAGAACAACCTGCCGCAGCTGGCCCGGCAATGTTTCGTCGACACCCTTGGGTGCGACCCGGACTGGCTGCAACTGGCCGATCAAGATTCAGGGCTCGACTGGCGACATATCGCCTAGCCCATCTACTTAGCAAGCGGAGCCCATCATGGAAAAACGTGAAGAACTCTACCGCGGCAAAGCCAAATCGGTTTACAAGACCGACGACGCAGACCGCTTGATCCTGCTGTTTCGCAACGACACCTCGGCGTTCGACGGCAAGCGCATCGAACAACTGGACCGCAAGGGCATGGTGAACAACAAGTTCAATGCCTTCATCATGCAGAAACTCGAAGCCGCCGGCGTGCCGACCCAGTTCGACAAGCTGCTGGGCGACAACGAATGCCTGGTCAAGAAGCTGGACATGATCCCGGTCGAATGCGTCGTGCGTAACTACGCCGCCGGCAGCCTGGTCAAGCGCCTGGGTGTGGAAGAGGGCATGAAGCTCAATCCCTACACCTTCGAGCTGTTCCTGAAGGACGACGCCAAGGGCGACCCGTTCATCAACGAATCCCACGTCGTGGCATTCGGTTGGGGCACCGCCGAGCAACTGGCCCGCATGAAGGAATTGTCCCTCAAGGTCAACGAAGTGCTGACCAAGCTGTTCGACGACGCCGGCCTGCTGCTGGTGGACTTCAAGCTTGAGTTCGGTGTGTTCAGCGACGGCTCCATCGTCCTGGGTGACGAATTCAGCCCGGACGGCTGCCGCCTGTGGGACAAGGACACCAAGAAGAAGATGGACAAAGACCGCTTCCGCCAAGGCCTCGGTGACGTCATCGAAGCCTACGAAGAAGTTGCTCAGCGTCTGGGCGTACCGCTGTAATCGACGCAAGCATCTGATAGCACGGAAAAAATTTCGCCCGGGGGTTCGCTTCCGGCGAATGTGCTGGTATGATGCGCGCCACTGGAGAGATGCCGGAGTGGCCGAACGGGACGGATTCGAAATCCGTTGTACTGGCGACAGTACCTAGGGTTCAAATCCCTATCTCTCCGCCATAATTGAATACGACTAAGCCCCTGAAATGGTTGAACATTTCAGGGGCTTTTTCGTTTTTGGCGTTTGTACCGCAGTTGCTGTCGATCTTTGCCGTAGCGCCGGGGCGGGGTTCTCCTCAGGCAGTGGCGGTTTGTTGCTCAATAGCAAGCCCCTCCTTTGTGTCAATCAGACTAATGGTCTATAGCTCAAAGCATGCCTGCCGATAGGTAAGCTAACCCCCATAGAAGGAGTGCCCCCCATGATGCGGTTCTTTGCCGACCTGGGTTTTCGCTGGAAAATCACCCTGCCGATTGCTTTCCTAGCGCTGTTGTTGGTGTTAATGGGATGGTCGGGCATGCGGGGCATTGATCAGGTGACGCAGTCCAGCACACAGCTGACCAAGCGTTACTTGCCGGCCATCAGCCTGTTGCTCAATGCCGATCGCGATCTCTATCAGGCCTTCGTTGCCGAGCGCAGCCTCCTTGACGGTCATGCGGACGAGCATCTGACGGCGCTGAGCGCCAGTCATGAGGAGAATGCGAAGCAGGCTTTTGATCGCGTGCAGCAATATGCCGCGATGCAGCCGGGGGCCGAAGCGCTGGCGTTGGTCAGTCAGTTCAATGACGGTTTTGCCAAGTGGAAGCAGGTTTCGCGGCGGGTAATGGAGTTGTCCGTAGGTGATATGGAGGCGGCCAGCAAACTGAGTTTTGGTGACAGCGAACGCCTGTTCGAGACCATGCGTGATTCCATCGACAAGTTGGGCGAACTGGAAGACCAGGCGTCCCATCGCGAGGGAGACGCGGCGATAGAAAATGGCGAAGAAGTGGGGGTGCATCAGGGCGGCATTCTGTTGATCGGTCTGCTTGGCTGCATTCTGGTCGTTGTTGTTTTGCCAATGGTCGTGCTGCGTCCCATGCGTCGCTTGCTAAGCCGCGTCGAGCAGATTGCAGAGGGGGGCGGCGATTTGAAGGCGCGTCTTGAGGTCCGTTCGGCTGACGAACTGGGCCAGCTCGGCAGCGCATTCAACCGCTTTCTCGACAAACTGCAGCCGCTGATTGCCGAGGTGGGCCGGGTGACCGGAGAGGTCGATGCCGCGGCACGCGCCATGGCCAGCATGGCCGCGACCAACGACCAACTGATCAGCAGCGAGCATGCGGCGCTTGATCAGGTCAGCACCGCCGCAACCCAGATGAGCGCCGCCGTGCATGAAGTCGCTCACAACGCGCTGAATGCCTCGGACGCCGCACAACAGGCCACCAGTCAGTCCCGCGATGGTGCCGACGTTGTCAGCAGCACCATCGAATCGATCCGCCAACTGGCGCAGGAAGTGGAAAGTGCGTCGGGAACCATCGAAGCCTTGGCCCAGGAAACTTCCAGCATCGGAGCGGTCCTCGAGGTGATTCGTGGCATCGCTGAACAAACCAACCTGCTTGCGCTGAACGCCGCCATTGAGGCTGCGCGCGCCGGTGAACAAGGCCGCGGTTTTGCCGTCGTGGCTGATGAAGTCAGGGCGTTGGCGGCGCGGACCCAGGATTCGACCAAGGATATCCAGGTCCGCATCGAGCGCTTGCAGTCGGGCGTCGCCAAGGCCGTACAAGCGATGCACGTCGGTAGCACCAAGGCCCGTGATAGCGTCGAGCGGGCGGCGAGTGTGGACCAGGTGCTCAGCGGCACCGGCGGTTCCATACAGCGGATCAACGACATGGCCGCGCAAATCGCCAACGCTTGTGAAGAGCAGAGCAGCGTCACCGAGGAAATCGCCCGTAACATCTCCGATATCCGCGATCTGTCTAACGAAGCGGCGCAGAACTCTGCCCAGAGCATGCATGCCAGCCAGCAGCTTTCCGGCCTCTCGAGGACATTGGCGGAATTGATCGGCCGTTTCCGCACCTGAGGCAGGCGCGATCGTGGCCTCCCTCCCACCGTTGGCGGCGCTCACTGACGAGCGCTTGCGAGCGCTGCATCAGGACGGTTTTGTCCTGATGCCTGCGGTATTGAACACCGTGCAAATCCACGACCTGCGCCGCGCAATCGATCAGCTTAAACCCCTGCACTGGGACTACAGCGGTGTGATAGATCACTACAAATGCGTGTTCAATCGCGATCCGTTCTGGTTGCCGTTTCTTGATATGGACGGGGTGATCGAGCTGGCCGAGGCGGCCCTGGGGGATGACTGCCACATCATTGGGCAGACTGCCTGGCGTTGCCATCCCGGGTTTATCGGGGCCCCGTTGCATCTGGATTACCTGGCAATGGCATTGCCACCAGCGTTCCTGGCCGATCCCGCTTTCGAGTTGCCGATGCAGATTTGCACGGCACAATTTTACCTTGACGACATTGATGCCGACCTGAGTCCCACCTGGGTCATTCCCGGCAGTCATCGGGCGGGGCGGGCGCCCGTGGCGGGCGAAACGCAGTGGCAAGGACGCGTCGCGCAACCGGTGTTGTGTCGGGCTGGCGATGTGCTGATGCTGCGCAGCGAGTTGTGGCATGCCGGCAGCGAGAACCGCAGCGTCGATCGTTCACGATATATGCTGCAGGTTCACTATGGCCGGCGGATGATTGCGCAGAAGTTCTCGCCTTATCTGGACTGGCAGTTCAACCCCGCTGTGCTGGCCTCCGCGACACCTCGCCAGCGGCGCCTGTTGGGCGATCATCAGGAGGCCGAGTACGATTGACCCCCTGGCATCGGTTACGTCACGAGGCGACGTCAGATCCAGACATCATTGACTGCTGTTCGCTCATTGGTTTCATCGCCTGTGTTGATGACGCCGCGAGGCTCGATCAACAGCAATTTCACTTCCAGTGCGGCGCTGGGCTTATGCTCGACACCTTTTTTCACCACGTACATCTCGCCTGGGCCAATCGTCACCGCGCCGTCGCGAAAATCAATTCGAAGCTCGCCTTCCAGCACGATGAAGGTTTCATCGGTATCGGCGTGGGTATGCCAGACGAAGTCACCTTCGAGCCGGACGATCTTGAACTGGTAGTCGTTCATTTCGGCCACGACTTTCGGGGCCCATTGTTCCTGGAAGAGTGCGTATTTCTGAGCGAAATTGATGGGGGAGTAGTGAGTGCTCATAGAGGATGCTCGTCTTGTGAAGGGGGTGAGCGCGACCTTACTGCCTGAGCTTGAGCGGGTATTGGATGATTGTGCAGGTTTTGTGGGGCCTGGCGCCCGACGTCAGCGCAGCATCTTCAACCAGCGTGCAGGTGAAATGCCGAACGCCTGGGTATGCAACCGGGTCATGTGGCTCTGATCGAAAAAGCCGCACGCCAGGGCGGCTTCACTCAATGGCATGCCGTGGATAACCAGGTGACGGGCTTTATTCAGGCGGCGCTGGTTGATATACCGGTAGGGGCTGGTGCCGTACAGCGCTCGAAAGTCCCGGGACAGGCTCCATCGATCCCGGCCACTTGCCTGGACCAGATCATCCAGACTGATGGGCTGGTCAAGGGCATCGTGAATGAACAGTCGGGCGCGCTCTGCCGCCGAGTAGTCAATCAACCGCCGTCCGCGCCGGTTACCCGCTGCGCGGTCGAGGGCCTGGGCCACATCGTAGAGGCCGTCCTCCTCTTCCAGCGGATCAAGCGGGTGATCCAGGCTGCGCAATAGCCTGCGGGTAGCAACATTAAGGAGAGGATCGTTCGACAACCCTCCTTCGATGAAGGGCAAGGGTTTGCCGCCCAGCACTTGCTGGATCACGGAGGGTTCTACGTAGAACATCCGGTAGCGAAAGCCCTCGCTCGTGCCTGCTTCGCCATCGTGAACTTCATCCGGGTGCAGGACGATGGTTCCGCCGGGCTGGCTATGGCGTTTGCTATGGCGGTAATTGAAGCTCTGAACACCGCAGAGCGTGACGCCGATGGCGTAGGTGTCATGCCGGTGGGTGGTGTAGCCATGGCCACTGAAATAGGCTTCGATGCGCTCCATTTTTCTTGATTCAGGAGCCCGCACCAGCCAGTCGCGATCACGGTTTGATGGAGTCATTTAGACCGGCCTCTCGCTTTTGTCTGCACACGATACCTGTCTGATAGGCCTTGGCGCAGTAAAAAGCGAGACCCGGATTCAGGTCGCAGCAAGCTGCTCGTTACGCGGGACAGCTTACTGGTCGGTACAGTGCGTGGCTGCTTCAGATTTCCTTCACGGGTGTCTCACCCTGGGCGCTCTTGATCAGCCCGATAACGTGAAGGCAGTCAGCCTTGTTCACATAGGATTCGCCGCTGGCGATCGTTTCGTGGTTGCCGGCTCTCAAGCGCCACCGCCATTGGCCTTTTCCAGTGCTCTGGGTGCCTCGGGTCTGCCTGTAGATCTCAAAATACATCGGTTCGCTCCCTGCGATTAATTCATTCAAGACATGTTTTGAACATGTTTCGCAAGCCTAGCCAAACGGGTACTTTTCGCTACCGCAAATACGTTTCCAATAGTGATGAAATATTGCCAATAATTGCAGCGCTGTCGCGCAAGCTGATGCGTGCGCGGACGGTGGATGAACCGCAACCTTCGGGTCGGTCGGCGCCTGGAGCAGACGACCTGTGAGCAATCCGAACACCGTCTACCCACAAAACCTGCGTCAGCCAAGTAAAGTCGAGGTATGGTTGCGACGGCTGAAACCACATCGTCATATTTTCGAACAGGAGTCGAACACATGCCTCACCTGCACATGGAGTACACCGCCAACCTGCCCAAGTTTGACGAGGGTGTCGTACTGTTGCGTCTGAATAATACGCTGGTGGCCTCCGGTCAGTTCGCTGCCGAGTCGGACATCAAAAGCCGGGCTGTGAAAATCGAGAATTTCCTGGTGGGCACCCTTTTCGAAAAGCGAGGTTTCGTGCACGTGAAGCTGGCCTTGTTGAGCGGCCGTTCGCCAGAGGTCAAGAAGCAGTTGGCCGAAAAACTGTTGGAGGTGATCCAGGAGGTGGGCGAATGGCCGACTGACGTTTCCGTACAACTGTGCGTGGAAATCCTCGACATCGACCGAGGCCCCTATGCCAAGGCTGTCATCGGCGCTTGAGGGGCAGGTGCTTCGGGCTTTGACGATCCGCTCGCGCAGCCAGGTGCTATCAGCGGCCTGGCTGCACGGCGCTTCAAGGTGAATCCCGACAAGCCTTCAGGCGCTTGATGGTTTGCCGGGCGGGCTCAACCGTGGCCGCACCGGCATGGCACAGGTTGATGCTCAGCAGGATGGTGCGCACGTGGTTGTACATGCCCTCGGCTTTATAAGTGGGGCGCATGCCGGTGCGGGTGTTGATGAACAACTCGTCGTCGAAACAGGTCCGCAGTTTCTTGAGGCAGTAGCTGACCGTTGACTGGCTGACGCACAGCGCCTCGGATACACCGGTGACGCTGCTTTGCTCGTACACGGCGTTAAATACCATGAGGTCTTGCATATCGAGTTTTCTGAGGGAGTTACTGTTCAGCATCCGTTCTGTCTCTCTCTGTGCTCCTTGCGCGGATCTTGCGCAAACCAGACCCTTGATCCTAACGGAACGATCGTCCCAGGAGAATGCCAGGCAAGCGCTTTCACGGTCGGGAGTGGGACAGATAAGGTAATGAACACGACAGATCGATCAGCATAGGGTGCTCTGGCCGATTGTTTAGCCTGTGGCGATCCAAGCTCCATCAAATCGAGGTTTAACCGGCTTTGGTGACGTGGGACGCTGCAAGGGTGTGTTTCCTGTGATGTCTTTTATGGACGGTTGGCCCGCAGCACTCCAATACCCGTCATACGCCGCAATGGAGCCGGTCGGCAGGTTTATGTCCGGTGTCTCTCCCACGCTTAGTGCGCTGCCTTCTGAAATGGCATTTTGGGCGCTCTGGCATTGCCGCCATGCCCGTCCTCCAGATACTTGTATTTCCTGTTGATCCTTAAACAGTGTTCGTTGATCGCGAGCACAGGCTGACGGTGCTTTGTCGCCCGTCCGACATGAAAATACGAGCGTTCTCATGAGTTCTGCCCACCTCTCTTTTGCCCCCCTGCATCAAGCCCAGGCGTTCCTGGAGCAAAATCCGGATATTGAGTTGTTCGAGCTGTTTATTCTCGACAGCAACGGTGTGCCTCGGGGCAAACTGCTGCACCGCGATGAGTTGCTGGCGCTTTACGAAAGTGGGCGGCCCTTGCCCAGTACCATTCTCGGCTTGACCATCAATGGCGACGACGTGGAAAACTCCGGGCTGGTGTGGGAGGTTGGCGACATCGATTGCCGGGCTTATCCCATCAGCGGCAGCTTGCAGCGAATGCCCTGGCGGCTGATCCCCACTGCCGCCGTGCAGGTCAGCATGCATCCTCAGGAAGGCATGCCCGCGACCATCGCCGATCCGCGTTACCTGCTCAGCCAAGTGATCGACGCGTTGCAGGCCGATGGCTATTACCCGGTGATGGCGGCGGAGCTGGAGTTCTATCTTTTGGACGCGCAGCGCGACAGCCTGGGCCGGCCGCAACCGGCGCGGGACGCTGATGGCGGCCGACCCGGTGCCACGCAGGTCTATGGCTTGCGCGAGCTGGAACAGATCGAACCGTTCCTGGCGGACCTCTACACCGCTTGCAAGTCGCAGGGGATCCCGGCCCGAACGGCCATTTCCGAATACGCGCCGGGCCAGGTGGAAATCACCCTCCAGCACCGTACCGATGCCTTGCAAGCCATGGATGAAGCGGTGCGCTATAAGCGTCTGGTCAAAGGCGTGGCGCATAAACACGGCATGCAGGCGTGTTTCATGGCCAAGCCGTTCGCGGAACTGGCGGGTTCGGGCATGCACATGCACGTCAGCCTGGCGGATCGCGAGGGCCATAACCTGTTTGCCAGTGACGCCGCCGATGGCACGCCGCTGCTGCGTCATGCGGTGGGCGGGATGCTCGACACGTTGCTCGACTCACTGCTGATGTTCTGCCCGAATGCCAATTCCTACCGGCGCTTCCAGAGCAACAGCTACGCGCCGCTGGCGGCCACCTGGGGCGTGGACAATCGCACCGTGAGCCTGAGGGTGCCGGGCGGCCCGGCGTTTTCGCGGCATATCGAACATCGTATTTGTGGTGCCGACGCTAACCCCTATCTGGCCGCCGCCGCAATATTGGCCGGCATCCATCGCGGCATTCGTGAACAGTGCGATCCCGGTGCGCCGGTAGAGGGCAACGGCTATGCCCAGGCGAGTGAATTGCTGCCCACCGATTGGCTCACCACCATACGCACGCTTGAAGCCTCGAGCTGGGCCAGGCAAGCATTTGGGGACGAATTTCTCAGGGTGTACCTGGCGGTCAAACGCGCCGAATACCGCCAGTTCATGGGCGAGGTAGGCGAGCAGGACTGGCGTTGGTATATCCATCAGGCCTGAAATGAGCGACCAGCCGCACGTCGGGTCGGGCGTGTGGCTTGTTATTTGAAAAATTATTTAATAGCAACTTTTTCACGAAAAATTGATAGTGGCCTGCCTAGAGTTTGCGTGGCCGTAGCACAGTTTTTTCTAACTTTCCTGCGGTATTTGCTTTCCATAGCGCAACTTCCAGGAAACTTTAAACCTCATGCTGACTATTAAACCTGTGCGTCCCGAGTGGGTGACGCTGGTCGCCAGTGCCTTTTTATTAGTGGGTTTTAACGCCGTGCTCTGGCAGCACCTGCATAGCATTACGGCAGGTGACGGCGGGGGGCTGCTGATTGACGTGGCGTTTGCGGTGCTGGTGTTGTTCGCCTTCAACCTGGTACTGACACTGGTGGCGTTCCGGGTGCTGCTCAAGCCTGTGCTGATCGTGCTGTTTCTGACCAGCGCCGGTGTGGCGTACTTCATGGCTCAGTATGGCGTGCTGATCGATGCCGGCATGTTTCGTAACTTCGCTGAAACCAATGCCACGGAAGTGCGTGATTTATTATCGTTAAAGTTGTTTGCCTACTTTGGTCTGTTAGGCGTGTTGCCGTCCTGGTTGTTATTTAAAACGCCGATCAGCTATCGCCGCTGGCCTAAAGAGCTGTTAAGCAAGTTGGTGGTGAGTGGGGTGTCGGCGGCGGTGATCGGCGTGGTCGCCCTGGCCAATTACCAGGGGTTGTCTTCATTGTTTCGCAATCATCATGAATTGCATTTGATGGTGGTGCCGAGCAACTACATCGGTGCGTCGATCGGGTACCTGGGCGAGCAGGTTGCGTCGGCCAAACAGCCCTTCATCACCTTGGGTGAGGATGCGAGTCGCAATCCGGTCTGGCAAACCCATGCTCGCAAGTCCCTGACCGTACTGGTGGTGGGGGAGAGCGCCCGTGCCGAGAACTTCGGCATTCTGGGCTATAACCGCGATACTACGCCGCAACTCAATCAAGAAGCCGGCCTGATCGCCTTCACTGATGTGCATTCCTGCGGTACCGAAACCGCGGTATCGGTGCCGTGTATGTTTTCCAACATGGGCCGCAAGAACTACGACGCCAGCAAGGCCAGGAACGAAGAAGGCCTGCTGGATGTGCTCAAGCGTGCCGGGCTGGAGGTGATCTGGCGTGACAACCAGTCGGGATGCAAAGGCACTTGCGACCGGGTCACTGTGCAGGACGTCAGCAATCTCAAAGACCCGGCTCTGTGCGCCAACAGTGAGTGTCGCGACGAAATTCTGCTCCAGGGCCTGCAGCATTTCATCGACACCCTCGACAAGGACACTGTGCTGGTGCTCCACCAAATGGGCAGTCACGGGCCGGAATACTTCAAGCGCTATCCCAAGCAATACGAACATTTCACCCCGGTGTGCCAAAGCAATGCGCTGAACAATTGCAGCCGCCAGAGCATCGTCAACGGCTACGACAACACGCTGGTGTACACCGACCATGTGTTATCGACCCTGATCGACCTGCTGCGGGCCAATCAGGACAAGGTCGACACAGCGATGCTGTACCTGTCCGACCATGGCGAGTCCCTGGGCGAGTACAACCTGTTTCTCCATGGCACGCCCTACATGCTCGCCCCGGAACAACAAAAACACGTGGCGATGCTGGCCTGGTTTTCCGACAGCTATCAGAAGTCCTTCTCGGTCGATACCCATTGCCTGCAACTGAGCCGGGACAAGCCCTTGAGCCAGGACAATCTGTTTCATTCGATGCTCGGGCTGCTGGAAGTCAACAGCAAGGTCTACAACCGCGACCTGGACCTGTTTGCCGGTTGCCGTGGTGCGGTCATTGACGGCGTGCTGGCTCGGCAGTGAGCGCCTCGACTTTTTTTTCACGTATCGGTGGTTAGCCTGTTCCCATTCCTCTTTGCCAAGAGCGGTTGGTATGTCCGGGCAACCCCCATCTCCCGTAGAGCTCGAGTTCGCCAGGTATCAAGACCGGGAACACGCGCGCATCTGTCGTCAAGCGGCGCCCAGGCGATTGCGCCTGGCGTTCTGGCGTGACGAGCAATTGGTCCGCAATGCCTTGAAAGCCGCCGGTGAACCGGGACTGGTGCTGGATGTGACCTGTGGCGCCGGCCGGTTCTGGCCGGTGCTGGCCGAACACGCCAATCGGGTGATTCTGGCGGCGGACCCTTCGCCGGGCATGCTCGATCACGCCCGCACCCACCATGGCGGCGCGTTGCTGGAGCGGGTCACGACCTTTCCCAGTTCGGCATTCACCCTCGGCCTGTCGGCCAACGCGGTGGACTGTATTTTGTGTCTGCAACTGTTTCGGCACGTCAGGGCCAGTGAGCATCGGCTGGCGTTGTTGCGCGAATTTCATCGGGTCAGCCGTGACACGGTGATTGTGTCGGTGCAAGTTGAAGGTCGCCTCAACATCGGACCTGCGTCGCACCGCGGCTTGGCGGACAAGGCTGAAGTTGAAGCCGAGTTCCGCCAGGCCGGTTTCACCCTGCTGTGGTACCAGGATTTTCTGCCCGGGTTTGCGCTGACGCGGGTTTATGCGTTGTGCAAGGCCGGTTAACTCCCGATGTAGGACTATTCTTGCCTTTGCGCAGGCGATTTCTCTCAGGCTCCCGCTCTATGGATGCTCGCAATCGCTGACGGCGATATATACTGCGCGCCATTCTTCAAGGGAGAGCCGTGTGGCCATCGATATTCACTGGATTCGCGACAACGATAGCCTCGGTCAGTTTTGCGACGAATGGCAGCAGTTGCCATTCGTCGCCCTCGACACTGAATTCATGCGGGTCGACACGTTTTATCCCATTGCCGGTTTGTTGCAGATCGGCGACGGCGAGCGTGCCTATCTGATCGACCCCTTGACCATCGACAACTGGAAACCCCTGGCCGCGTTGCTGGAAAACCCGGCAGTGCTCAAGGTGTTGCACGCCTGCAGCGAAGACCTTGAAGTGCTGCTGCGCTTGACCGGCAGTCTGCCCGCGCCGCTGTTTGACACTCAATTGGCCGCCGCCTACCTGAACCTGGGTTTTTCCATGGGTTATTCCCGGCTGGTACAGGACGTGTTGGGCATCGACTTACCCAAGGGTGAAACCCGCTCTGATTGGTTGCAAAGGCCGCTGTCCGACACGCAGATCAGCTACGCCGCTGAAGATGCAGTGCATTTGGCGGAAGTTTTCGTACAGCTGCGGCCGAAGCTTTCTGACGAGAAATACGCCTGGGTCCTAGAGGATGGCGCCGAGCTGGTGGCCAACCTGCGTCGTGAAGTCGACCCCTATGAGGTATATCGCGAGGCCAAGCTGGCCTGGAAACTTTCCCGTGCCCAACTGGCCGTGCTGCGCGAGCTATGCGCCTGGCGCGAGCGGGAAGCGCGGGCTCGTGACCTGCCGCGTAACCGGGTCATTCGCGAGCATTCGCTGTGGCCCCTGGCCCGCACTCAGCCGGATAACCTCGGTGCGCTGGCGAAAATCGAAGACATGCACCCGCGTACCGTGCGCCAGGACGGCGAGTTCCTGCTGGAGCTGATTAAACGCGCCGCCAGCCTGCCGCCCGAGCAGTGGCCGCCAGCCGTGGCCGAACCCTTGCCCATTGAGGCCTCGGCGCTGGTCAAGCGTCTGCGGGCACTGGGGCAGGTTGAGGCCGAGCGCCTGGGAATCGCCCCTGAACTGATGCTGCGCAAGAAAACCCTCGAAGCGCTGATCAAGAGCGGCTTTCCCGAGGGTCCTTACCAATTGCCCGATTCGCTGCGTGGCTGGCGCCGCGAATTGATGGGCCAGGCACTGCTCGATAGCCTGGCCACCGCCGGAGAACAGCCTTGAAACGTATCTGCTCGATCTACCGAAGCTCGAAGAAAAACGAGATGTACCTGTATGTGCTCAAAAGCGATGCCCTGGAGCGCGTGCCCGAGCCCCTGATGGCTGCCTTTGGCAAGGCGATCCATGCCTTTGACCTGGTGCTGAGCCCCGAGCGCAAGCTGTCGCGGGAAGACATCAATCTGGTGCTGGAAAACCTCGATACCCAGGGTTATCACTTGCAGATGCCACCGGCTGAAGACGAATACATCGAGCATCTTCCGGAAGAGTTGCTGCGACGCAACGACCCGGTCTGACGGTGCCCCGAGGCACCTTTCCCGGGCCTCTTGAAACACTGGAATGGTTTATTGGCGATGGCCGCAAGGATGGAGCGACACTCTGTCGGCGGTCGTCTGCATAGTTTTTGAAAGGTTTGATCCATGCGCGTTCTGATTGCCGAACACGATCACGCGGTGTACGCCCAGCTTCTGCGACAGGCTGCACCCGATATCCAAGTCCTGACCAGTGGCGACTCCGCCGAACTGTCGCGACTGGCCAACGACTGCCCGGTCTGGCTGGGCCAGCCCGATCTGCTGGCCACCCTGTTGCGTCAAGGCCATCAGCCCCAGTGGCTGCAATCGACCTGGGCCGGCATCACGCCGCTGCTGGCCGAAGGTTTGACGCGTGATTATCGCCTGACCCGTGCGGTGGGCATTTTCGGTCAGGTGATGGCCGAGTACGTCCTGACCTATATGCTCGGTCATGAGCGCGAGGTGCTGGCGAGGCTGGTCAGCCAGGTCGAGCGCAAGTGGGACAACCGTCAGGGCCAGAGTCTGGCCGGGCGCAAGGCTCTGATCGTCGGGACCGGCGATATCGGCCAGCGTGTAGCGCAGTTCCTGGTGCCATTTGGCGTGCAGCTGTATGGCATTGCCAGCGAAGCTCGGGAGTTGGCGCCGTTCATCGAGGTCGGGGCGTTGAAGGATCTGCCGCGCATGGTGGGCGAGGTGGATTACGTGATCAACTTGCTGCCCAACACGCCGGACACCCACGATATTTACGACGCGGCGCTGTTCAAGCAGTTCAAGCCTACAGGCCTGTTCATCAATGTCGGGCGCGGCGTGGCCGTGGTCGATGCGGATCTGGTGCAAGCCTTGAAGGAAGGGCACCTGGCCGGTGCGGTCATTGACGTTTGCCGCCAGGAGCCGTTGCCACAGCGGCACCCGTTCTGGACCGCCTGGGGCCTGCTGTTGACCGGCCATAGCTCGGCACCGACGTCGCCGGCGATGATGGTGCAGTTGTTCCTGGAAAACCTGCGGGCCTACCAGGCCGGCGAAACCTTGCGCGGGGAAGTGGATTTCGATCGGGGCTATTAAGGCCAGCACCCATCCCATTGTGGGAGCGAGCCTGCTCGCGATAGCGGTGTGTCAGTCGGTTTCAAGGCTGGCTGATCCGACGCTATCGCGAGCAGGCTCGCTCCCACAGTTGATCTTCTGCGTTCGCCCAATTGGTGTTCTCGGCCAATCCATTGACGGACTTCGCCAGCGCAACGCCCTACCGACAGTCGCCCATGCTTGGCCTGAAGCAGCCCCGGCACTAGACTGACGGCCTTTTCACCACCTGATGCTGATTGCTTGAGCCATGGCCGCCAAAGTCGAACCGTTCTGGATACGTAAAACCCTCGATCAGCTTGATTCGCAGGAATGGGAATCGCTGTGTGACGGCTGTGGCCTGTGCTGTCTGCAAAAACTCGAAGACGAAGACGACAACAGCGTCTACTACACGCGCATCGCCTGCAAACTGCTGGACCTGAAAACCTGCCAGTGCACCGACTATCCCCGGCGCCGCGACTTTGTTCCCGATTGCATCCAGCTCACGCCGGGCAAGGCCGATGAGTTCAAATGGTTGCCGCCGACCTGCGGTTATCGCCTGGTCAGCGAGGGCAAGGATCTGCCGTTATGGCACCACCTGGTCTGTGGCGATCGCGATGCCGTGCACCACGAACGCATTTCCCAATCCGGGCGCATGCTGGCCGAAGGCAGCGTGCCCGAGGATGATTGGGAAGATCATCTGATTTTTCGCGCCGGCTGAATGCCGGGCATCGCACCATCAGGGAGAACCCATGGCAGCAGGATTGAAAAGGATGCTCACAGCCGGGTTATGGGCGGTGTGTGGGCCGCTATGGGCGGCGCAGAAAGTCGATCTGGATTATCACGTGCATCTGTTGCCGCAGAGCGATCAGGCGGAAGTGCGCCTGACCCTGGCGCGGGGTTCGGCAGTGCGCAGCCTGGACTTCGACCTCGGCGATGGCAGCCGCTACAGCCACTTCAAGGCCGACGGTCAATGGCAGCTCATCCCGGGCAAGGATACACGCGGCATTTGGCGTCCCAGTGCCGACAAGGCGAGCCTGAGCTATCGCGTGCGCATCAGTAATACTCGCAAGAACGGGACGTTTGAAACCCGTATGACCCCGGGATGGGGGCTGCTGCGCGGCGACGATCTTGTGCCGCCGGCCAAGTTGGATCAGCAGGATGGCACTGAGCTGGTGTCACGTTTGCAATTTGAACTGCCCGCCGGCTGGAAAAGCATCGAAACGGCCTGGCCGCGCATCGGCAAACAACGCTTTCGCATCGACAACCCTGCGCGGCTGTTCGATCGTCCCACTGGCTGGATGCTCGCCGGCAAACTCGGCAGCCGTCGCACACGCCTGGGAGAGACCGAGGTGACGGTGGCCTCGCCCCAAGGCCAGGGCATGCGCCGGATGGATGTGCTGACGCTACTGACGTTCGTCTGGCCGCAGGTGCAGGCGCTGGTGCCGCGTCATCCCGGCAAGCTGCTGATCATCGGCGCGTCAGATCCGATGTGGCGTGGTGCTCAGGCTGGGCATGAATCGATTTATCTGCACAGTCGTCCTCCGCTGGTCAGCGAGCGCGGCAATAGCCCGATGTTGCGGGAGCTTGTGCAGATGCTGGCGCGCGTCAACGATCGTGAGCGCAGTGACTGGATCAGCGAAGGGCTGGCCGAGTACTACGCCATCGAATTGCTGCGCCGGGCCGGCGGAATGAGTGATGAGCGCTATCAGGCCCTCAATGACCGCCTCGCCCGTGACAGCAAAGGCGTCACCACCTTGCGCGGTGAGCAGATCGGAACCGCGACGCAGGCCAAGGCGGTGTTGCTGTTGCAGGAGCTGGACCGCGAAATTCGTTTGAAAACCCGCAACAAACGCTCGCTCGATGATGTGCTGCACGCTGCAATGCGCCTGGAGACGGTTGATACCGAGGAATTTGTCCAGCTCAGCGAGAGCGTTCTGGGGGAGAGTTCTACCGTTCTGGATAGCAAGTTACTTCAGTAATACCGCTATCGCGAGCAGGCTCGCTCCCACACTGATCGAGTCGTACACAAATGATATGTCCACTGAAGAACCAATGTGGGAGCGAGCCTGCTCGCGATGAGGCCATCAGCCGCACAGCAAAATCAAAGCCCAACCTTGGGCGAAACCAGCGAATCATTCCCCGTCACTGTAGCCGTGCTGGTCGCGGCCTCGGCACTGGCCTTCATGCGGCTCAACTCTTCTCCGGCCTGCTCAATGCGGGCACGGGCGTGGTGCAGGTTCTGACGATTCTTTTCCAGCAACGTCTTGGCCGAGCAGTGCCCGGTGATGCCGCGCGCCAGGGCCATGCCGCCAATGGCCAGTTGAGCCAGACCGATCACGCCGCCACGACGCAGGCCCTTGCCCATCATCAGTACGCCTCCGGCCAGTGAGCCAATGCGTTCCCAGCCATGCACGTTTTGCGGCGGATGAGATTGGAAAGGGGTGGTCTCAATCGGCTCGAACGGGTTGTTATCGCTCATGATCTGTCTCCGGTGTGGGGGTTGGTATAAAACTGACTGCCCGAGCGATTCCCTTGTTCAATCCAATTGCGCACCGATCAGCGGAATTGCGGCCCCGAACGGGTGTTGTTGCCTTTGGCCATGCGGTCGTACAGCACGACATTGACCGTAGCCGCCAGGTTCATGCAACCGCTGGTGGGGATGTACACCACGTCTTCGCACCAGTCACGGATGTCTTTATCCAGCGAGCCATCTTCCGGGCCGAAGATATACAGCGCCCGGTCCGGATGAGTGTACTCAGGCAAGGGGCGGGCGCCGTCCACCAGTTCCACGGCCACCGGCACACAACCCAAGGGCAGGATTTTCTTCAGGTCGTCGATCCCGATCAGCGGGATGTCGTAGTGGACTTTCTTGGTGTCCGTGACGAAGTCTGCGGCGCGCTCATAGCGCTTACCGGTGTAGAACACCGACGCCACGCCGTAGCAGCCGGCGGCACGCATGACCGAACCGACGTTTTCCGGAGATTTGGGGTTGAACAAACCGATGCAGCTGTAGCGTTTGTTGGCCACGGGCGGGGTGCCTTTGGGGAAAAGGCGCGATTATACGGGGAATGGGGAAAGGTGGTCAGTTTGTAGATTGATGGTGAACGTTAGATTGCCATCGCGAGCAGGCTCGCTCCCACATTGGAGTGCATTCTCCTGTGGAAGCAGGCTTACTTTCACTTTGGAATGCACCCTCCTGTGGGAGCGAGCCTGCTCGCGATGAGGGGCTGGCTGGCTGAATTACTCGTCTTTCTTCATCAACCCCGCCAGTGCGGCAAACGGGTTGTGGGTCGCCTTGGCGATTTTCGGGGTGCTCAGGGAGCCGTCGCCGAAATATTGCTGGTCGGTGTAACGCGAGTGTTCGTTGTCGTGGCAGTACAAGCACAGCAGTTCCCAGTTGGAACCGTCCTGCGGGTTGTTGTCATGGTTGTGGTCGCGGTGGTGAACGGTCAGTTCACTCAGGCGCTTGCCGGAAAACTCACGGGCGCAACGGCCACAGACGTGGGGGTACATTTTCAGGGCTTTGTCGCGGTAACCCATTTCCCGGTCACGCTGGGCATCGGCGAGGATGCGATCCAGCTTGGCGGTGTTGGACGGTGGCGTTGACGAACTCATGGGTTCACCTTTGTAAAAAAGACTGATGACGGTTGAACAGAGTTTAGCTCAGCCCTTGAGCTTCTCGGCAATCCAGATGGTGTGGCGGGTGCCTTTGTTGCCATGGGCGAAGACTTGCACCTCTTCGGCCTTGAAGCCGGCCTTTTTCAGTTTGTCGCAAAACTGCCGGTCGGCGCTGGCCGACCATACCGCCAGTATGCCCTTGGGCCGCAGGGCCTTGGCGCAGGCGGCCAGGCCGCCGGTTGAATAGAGCCAGCTGTTGGCTTTCTGTGTCAGGCCTTCGGGGCCGTTGTCGACGTCCAGCATGATGGCATCAAAGCCCTGGGGTTCGGCTTGCAGTACCTTGGCCACATCTTCCATGCGGATCACGGTACGCGGGTCCGACAGGGGGCGACCGGCTTTTTCGCCCAAAGGGCCATGGTTCCACTCCACCACGCCGGGCACCAGTTCGGCTACCACCACTTCGGCGCTTTTGCCCAAGTGCTTGAGGGCCGAGGCCAGGGTGAAACCCATGCCGAGGCCACCGATCAGTACACGCGAGCCGGGACGGCCGGCAACCTTGCGGCAAGGAATCTCTGCCAGGGCGTCTTCGGAGCCGTGCATGCGCGTATTCATCAACTGGCCACCGTCGCCGCCCTGGATCTTGATAACGAAGTCGTCGCCGTACTCGAACAGGCACAGGGCGCCGCCGTTGTCAGGGATGGGGGCGGTGTCCAGCAGAACGAAACGTTTCATGGATGTCTCATGCAAAGGAGGGGCAAAGCAGCGCGGTAAGGACTAGCCTGAAGACAGACAATCGCCACGGAGCCATTGATGAAGCGCACCATTCTAACGGCCATTGCCCTGGCAGCGCTCTCGATAAGTTGGGTGCAGGCCCAGCAGCCCACGATTCCGGTAAGCCCACCGAGCATTCCCGGTTCGCCCGGCACGCCTACACCGATGCCATACCCGCCGGTCACGCCCAGCGGCGTGCCCACGCCCGGCCCTGGAAGCGGATCGCCGTTGCTGCCGCCCATCGAAATGCCCAAGCCGCCCAAGGACCAGCCGATACCGGGCATGGAGCCGAAACCGCCAAAGGCCAAGTCGCCGGGTGGGTAGGCCTGAATCTTCTGGATAACAAAACCCTGTGGGAGCGGGCTTGCTCGCGAAGGCGGCGGATCGGTCAGCATTGATGTTGACTGGCACACCGCCTTCGCGAGCAAGCCCGCTCCCACAGAGGGTTATGGTTGTTGTCAGACCTGCTGCGCCAGCAACTGCCCATCGGCCATGCGCAGGCGCTTGGACAGGGAGACGGCGAGGGCTCGAATGATTTTGGCGGCGATCTTCGGTGCATCGTTGAGCATTTTTTCCAGGGAATCCTTGCCCAGGTTCAGCAATTGGCAATCACTGGCGGCGATGCAACTGGCCGAGCGCCGTTCACCGTCAAGCACTGCCATTTCCCCGAATGCCCGGCCGCTGCGCAGCGTGGCGATGGTGACGGGTTGGCCGTCGGGGCCGGTTTTCTGCACGGCCACTTGCCCTGAATGGATGATGCACATGAAGCTGCCGGCATCGCCCTCACGGAAAATCGCTTCCCCTTGGGCAATGGCGCTGATGCTGAAGTAGCCCGACGCCGCGGCGAAGTCGACAGGCTGCAACTGGTCGAACAGGCCGCAGTCCATCAGCCAGTCGCGGATTTCGTTGTTCAGTAAGGTCGGTTCTGACATGTCGTCACGGTCTTTTTCTTGTGGTCTCTACGGTTTCGCGGTGCCCTGGGCATAGAAGATCCCCGTGGGAGCGAGCCTGCTCGCGATGGCGGTGTGTCAGTCAACATTGAAGTTGGCTGATCCGGCGCTATCGCGAGCAGGCTCGCTCCCACACTGACTGTGGTTGTGTCAGGGCCTGCGCATGGAGCTAAGACCCGACCGTCCCACAGAGTTCCTCAGACCAACCCCAAAACCTTCAAAACAAATGCATATTCGAGGGCTACGTCACGTAACCCCTGGTAGCGCCCGCTCATTCCGCCGTGGCCAGCGCCCAGTTCGGTCTTGAGCAGCAAGGGATTGTCATCGGTCTTGGTGGCGCGCAATTTCGCCACCCATTTGGCTGCTTCCCAATACTGCACGCGGCTGTCGTTGTAACCGGCGATCACCAGCAGCGCCGGATACGCCTGGGCCCTGACGTTTTCGTACGGGGCATAGGCCCTGATCCGATCATAGACGGCGGGCTCCTCGGGATTACCCCATTCGTCGTATTCGGTGACGGTCAGCGGCAAGTCCGGGTCGAGCATGGTGTTCAGCACATCGACGAATGGCACTTCGGCAATCGCCACCTTGAACAGGTCCGGGCGTTGATTGAGCACCGCGCCAATCAACAAGCCTCCGGCACTGCCGCCGCTGATTGCCAGTTGATCGGCGCGGGTGACGCCATTGGCGATCAAGTGCTCGGCGCAGGCAATGAAGTCGCTGAAGGTGTTGTGCTTGTGCTCCTGCTTGCCGGCGCGATACCAGGCTTCCCCCAGCTCACCGCCGCCACGCACATGGGCAATGGCAAACGCTACGCCACGATCGAGCAGGCTCAGTCGTGAGTGGGAGAACCACGGGTCGAGGCTCTCGCCATAGGCGCCGTAGCCATACAGGTACAGCGGCACCGGCTGACCGAGGGCTTCGCGTTTGACCACCAGACTGATGGGCACTTGCGTACCGTCCGGCGCCGTCGCCCACAGCCGTTGACTGACGTAGTCATCGGCATCGAACGGACCGAGCACCGGAGTTTGCTTGAGTACGACCTGTTCGCCGCTGGCCAGGTCCAGCTGGCGAATCTGCGCCGGACGGTTCAGCGCCTCGTAGCGCAGGCGAATGCGGGGGCTGACGAACTCCAGGCTGTTCTGCACATGCAGGCTGTAGGCCGCGTCCGGCAGTTGCACCCGATACGCCGGTAAACCTTGTGGGTGAACTTCGATGATCGGCAGGCCGCCTTCACGCAGGCTCAGGGTCATGGCGCTGGCGTTCAGGCTCAAGCCGTCGATCATCACCGCGTCACTGTGGGGGATCAGGTTCTGCCAGTCGGCCTCGGTCGGCGCCAGGCCCGTGTCGGCAGCCTGGTACAGCGCGAAGTTGATCCCGTCGCGGTTGCTGCGGATCAACCAGCTCCACTGACCGTCGCGCAAGCCATGGTCGACGTCGTATTCATGGTTCTCCACCCGTGGCGCCAGGCAGGTGAAAGGCTGATGTGGCTGTGCGGCGTCCAGGACCCAGACTTCACTGGTGGTTTTGCTGCCCAGGGACAGGATCAACTGCCGCTCGGAGCTTGAACGGTAGCAATGCAGGAAGAAACGCCCGTCCGGCTCATGGAACACTTCTTCGGCCGCCGTTCCGTCCAGGCGATAGCGCCATAATTTGTGCGGGCGATGGGTGTCATCCAGCTCACCAAAAAACAGCGTCAGGCTGTCGTTGGCCCAGGTCATGCTGCCGTCGCAATCCTCAAAGGACAGTTCGCTGACCTTGTCATTGGCCAGCTCTTTGACGAACAGGGTGTAAATCTCGTCGCCGGTGGTGTCCAGGCTATAGGCCAGTCGCTGGTGGTCGGGGCTGATGCTGAAGGCACCCAGGGAAAAGAAACCGCCGCCGGCCAGCACGTTAGGGTCCAGCAACAATTGTTCGCGGCTTTCATCCACCGTCAGGCTGTCGTCCGCCGGGCGCGGACAGCGGTAGTGACGCGGGTATTCGTCGCCGGCCGTGGTGCGGGTGTAATACAGGTACGGACCCCAAGGCGAGGGCAGGGACAGATCGGTCTCCAGGATCCGGCCTTTGATTTCCTGAAACAGCGTTTCGCGCAGTTCGGCCTGGTCAGCCAGTTGCGCGTCCTGATAGCTGTTTTCAGCCTTGAGGTAGTCGAGCACGGCGTCGGTGTCGCGTTCCTGCAGCCAGGCGTAGGGGTCAACACCGGCGTCCCTGCGGGCAATCGGGGCGTTGCAAACGTGGGCAGATAGGGGCATGAAAGGCTCTCGAACGTTGTACGAAATAGGGACTGATGGCCGGTGTGGTTAGTTCGGTCAGCCACCTGCGGCGGCAGAAATTAACCGACAGATACTGCGGCACAGACCACTCGACAGACGCCGGGGCAGCCTGACGAGCGAAAAGCCGTTACTATAAGCGCCTCTGTGCGACACGCGTAGCGTGTCTTCAAGACTTCGAGGTGTAAGGTCATCTTGAAGGGGTTTCCGAAAGGAAACCGAGGTTTGGGTACCCAGCCCCAAGAAACAAAACCCTCCCATAAGTCCATAGCCTTCAAGGACTTACCGCTGCGGCGGTGGCAGCCCAAGGTCGATCAGCGCTCTGCGATTCGATCACAGGACAGATTTCACTGGTCCTGGAGCGCACACCAAATCATCGGTTCTTATTAGAACCTTACCCATGCGGGAGAGAATCCCCGCAGGGGTTTTCTCCTGCTTCGAAACAGGAGGAAATAATTCTTCGGGCATGCTGCTAGCCAGTTCCTGCCCTCCATCTATCTGAAGACGCGAGCGAAAGCTCTGTCTGTCATTGTCCATTTAGCTTGCTTTCAAGCTAACAGCGGACTCGTTGTGCGACCAACGATAGCCTAAGAAAACATGCGTCATCGGTAACGGTGAGGTGTGAAGCTTTTCTGACAACGTAGCCCCTTTACAGGCATGTTCTTGCCGCGAGGCAGGGCATGGATGCTCGGAGCAGTACCGGGTTGAGGCGCCAGGCTGGTTGGCATGGGCAACATATGTGAACTGCTGATAAACGTCGTAATTATAAACAAGCCGAAACTGCTATCAGGCTTGAGCCAAAAGGCACGTGATCGGATACCTCTGTAGAGGCTGGAGGTACGTCGTCATCTAGATCACCGGCGAAAAGGCAGGTCCTAAACCAATCGTGTGACAGGCAGGGAACGTGGTAAGCCCGTATGGCTGCCTTCGGGCAGGTGAACCGTAAGGTGAGCTGTTGGCGGTGCGGGTATGGGATCGCAGAGAAAGCGAAAGCCGAGCTGTAATGGCTCGGATAGGGGTTGAAACATCACCTCACGGGAAACCGGGCAGACTTCTGCGTGGTCTTTCGTCGCATGAACTCTGAATGAACCTGTCTCAATAATCTTAGAAACCCGAGGTTTGGGTTTCCCATTTATCCGGCCCTGACGGGAGCGTCCATTCCCGTCAGGGAATGCGTACGTCTTCCACTCAGGCCAATTGAGAGGGAGGCAGCATGAAAGTACATAGTCAGCCGGCCGTGTCTGCGCCTTCTGGCGTACCGCAACAATGGCAAGACATCGACTGGTGTCGTGTTCAGCGGAATGTTCGGGGGATGCAGTTGCGGATTGCGAAGGCTTGTCGGGAGGGTGACTGGCGCAGGGTGAAAACTCTACAACGGATGCTGACCCGCTCTCGTTCGGCCAGATACCAGGCTGTACGACGAGTCACTGAAAACCAGGGCAAGCGCACGGCGGGAGTCGACCGCGTGCTCTGGGATACACCCGATGCTAAATGGAAAGCGGCAGATGGGTTGAAGCGCCACGGATACAAGCCACGGCCTTTAAGACGTGTCTTCATTCCAAAGACAAATGGGAAGGAGCGCCCACTGGGCATCCCAACCATGACTGATAGGGCCATGCAGGCGTTGTACCTGCTGGCGCTGGCGCCTATCGCAGAAACCACCGGGGATCCGAACAGCTACGGCATCAGGATTGAACGTTCGACGGCAGATGCGATGGGTCAGTTGTTCGTTTGCCTATCCAAGAAGGTCTCGGCCCAATGGGTATTGGAGGCGGACATCAAAGGCTGCTTTGACCATATCAACCATGACTGGTTAATCACCAATGTCCCGACGGACAAAGTGGTTCTTCGGAAATGGCTGAAGGCTGGTGTGGTTCATAAGGGCCAGCTACAGGCAACGGACGCCGGTACGCCACAGGGCGGGATTATCTCGCCCACCTTGGCGAACATGGTGCTGGATGGACTGGAGTCACAGCTCAAGCTACATCTGGGCGTGACAAAAGCCAAAAAGCTGAAGATCAATGTGGTGCGCTATGCGGATGATTTTGTGATTACCGGAAGCTCGAAAGAGATGCTGGAAAATGAGGTCAAGCCTTGGGTGGAGCAGTTCCTGGCTATGCGAGGACTGCAGCTGTCACCCGAGAAAACCCATGTCGTCCATATTGATCAAGGCTTCGACTTTCTGGGATGGAATTTCCGCAAGTACGACGGGAAACTCCTGATCAAGCCGAGCAAGAAGAACATGAAAGCGTTCTACCGCAAGGTCAAGGAAGCCATCAGCACCAACAAAACGGCGAAGCAGGAAGATCTGATCCGAAGGCTGAATCCGATGCTGAAAGGCTGGGCGCTGTATCACCAGCCCGTAGTTGCCAAGAAGGCGTATAGCCGGATGGACAACTCAATTTTCCATGCTTTATGGCGTTGGGCGAAACGGCGACACCCTAACAAATCGCTCGAATGGGTCCGGAGGAATTACTTTCAGGCACACGAGAGCAGGAGTTGGGTATTCGCCACCACGAAGTTGAAGGCGGATGGGACAAAAATACTAGCTCCTCTGTACTTGCTAGCGAGTACTCCGATTGAGAGGCATAGGAAGGTGAGTGGGGAATACAACCCCTTTGACCCTTCGATGGAAGAAATGGGCGAGAAGCTACGAATGGAACGGATGCTCAAAAAGCTGAAGTACCGAAAGCAAATTGTCAGGCTCTTCCAAGGCCAACGAGGTCTTTGCCCGCTGTGCAAACAGCCCATCACCAAGGTCACTGGATGGCACGACCATCACATAACCCAACGCTCCCATGGCGGTGGAGACACCTTGGATAACCGAGTACTATTGCACCCAGTTTGTCATCAGCAGCTTCACAGCCGTGGATTGACAGTAAACAAGCCGGCTCCGCAAGGGGCTTTCTAGAGACTTGAGCCGTATGCGTTGAAAGGCGCACGTACGGTTCTTAGGGGGAGGCAGACCAGAAATGGTCTGTCTCTACCCGACTTGCCTGCCTTGCCATGGACACCATGACCGAGAACGACTATCTGATCGCCTGGGGCCTCTATGCCTTCGCCGCCCTGGGCTGCCTGCTGGTATGGATGCGCATGACCCGCTGGATGTGGCGCGGGTTGCGCGAACCGCTGCGTCTGCTGATGGCGGTATTGCTGTTCAGCCCCACTATCGTCGACCCCGTGAAGGAACAGGTTGCCCCGGCCCTGGCTATCGTCGCCCTGGACATGCTGTTCAAAGTCGGCAACAACGCCTGGCGTGCGGTGTCCGATCTGTTCATGTACGGCATGATCGCCTTTGGCCTCTATTTGATTCTCGTGCTGATCCGCTTCCCCATCGAGCGTGCAGCCAGCGCTCGCAAGGAAAAAGCCGCTGCCGCCAAAGCCGCTGCTGCGGCCGATGAGTTGCAGGATGAGCAACCGTTCGGTGTGGCGGGGGATGACCGTTACGGTCGTCCGCCGGTACCGAGCAATCCTCAGCGTTCGCGTATCGAGCCGCGGCTGTAAACAGGCTTGTCCCATTGAAGCGAGGGTCCGAGCATGTGTGAGTTACTGGGCATGAGCGCCAACGTGCCGACCGATATCGTGTTCAGCTTCACCGGGCTGATGCAGCGTGGCGGCAAGACCGGGCCGCATCGGGACGGCTGGGGCATTGCCTTCTATGAAGGTCGTGGCCTGCGCCTGTTCCAGGACCCTGCCGCCAGCAGCGAGTCGGAAGTGGCGAACCTGGTGCAGCGCTATCCCATCAAGAGCGAAGTGGTGATCGGACACATCCGCCAGGCCAATGTCGGCAAGGTCTGCCTGTCCAACACCCACCCGTTCGTGCGTGAGTTGTGGGGCCGCAACTGGTGCTTCGCCCACAATGGCCAGCTTGCCGATTTCCAGCCGGGCGCAAGCTTCTATCGTCCGGTGGGCGATACCGACAGCGAAGCGGCGTTCTGTGATTTGCTCAACCGCGTGCGCCAGGCGTTCCCGGAACCGGTAGAGGTGGAGCAATTGCTGCCGTCGTTGATTCAGGCCTGCACCGAATACCGTAGCAAGGGCGTGTTCAATTGCATGCTCAGCGATGGTGACTGGCTGTTCTGCTTTTGCTCGACCAAACTGGTCCATATCACCCGTCGCGCGCCGTTCGGCCCGGCGCGGCTCAAGGATGTGGACGTGATCGTGGATTTCCACGCCGAAACCACGCCCAATGACGTGGTCACGGTAATTGCCACCGAACCCTTGACCGAAAACGAAACCTGGACCCGCTACGAACCGGGCCAATGGAGCCTGTGGCGGCGCGGCGAATGCGTCAGCCATGGCCAGACCGAATAAGGACGTCACGCTTATGTTGCTCAGTTATCTACGACTGGTGTTGTTCGCGGTAGGCCTGTTGGTGGGGGTGCAGGTGCCGGGTTTCATCAGCGATTACGCCAAGCGGGTCGAGGCGCACCTGATCGAAGCGCAGACCGGCCTGCGAGGTTTTCAGGGCACCGCCAACCAGTTTTTCAAGGGTGACATGCAGGCGCTGGTGGCGCATTACCGTGCCAGCGAAGACCCGATCTTTCGCAGTGATGCTGACAGCCTGAACACCTTGCTCGTCCGTCAGCAGGCATTGGACAAGCAATTCCAGGCAATGCAGGGGCCGTGGTACATCCGTTTGCTGCAAGTGGCACTGGCCGCTGACCCGGAGATTCGCAAGGAAACCTGGAACGGCTACAGCTACCAGATCCTCCTGACCCCCGAGGCGATGATCTGGGGCCTCAGTGGCGCCATGTTGCTGTCATTCGGCCTGGAGTGCCTGTTCCGCCTGATCGACTGGGTGGTGCTGGGCGGCAGGCGTCTGCGCCAGAGCCGACCGATTGAAGAGCGGGATTTGCGCGGGTTGTAACCAGTTGAGCGATGGGATCTAGCGAAGTCCTGTAGGAGCTGCCGAGTGCAACGAGGCTGCGATCTTTGCACCGACAATTGAGTCTTGAGCGAAAGATCAAGATCAAAAGATCGCAGGCTTCGCCAGCTCCTACAGGGATCTCTTGTGACGAAGATCCCAAGCATCTTACTTGGAAAGCAACCGCATCCCTTCTTCCAACCCGCGCAAGGTCAGCGGGAACATCCGGTCCTCCACCAGTTCGCGCACGATGTTGGTCGACGCGGTGTAGCCCCAGGTGTCCTTGGGGTAAGGATTGATCCAGATGAGTTTCTTGTACTTCTCCATGAAGCGCTGCATCCACACGTAGCCCGGTTCTTCGTTCCAGTGCTCGACGCTGCCGCCGGCCTGGGTGATTTCATACGGGGCCATGGCGGCGTCGCCGATGAAGATCACTTTGTAATCGGCGCCATACTTGTGCAGCAAGTCCTGGGTCGAGGTGCGTTCCGAGGTGCGGCGCAGGTTGTTTTTCCACACCGACTCATAGACGAAGTTGTGGAAGTAGAAATACTCCAGGTGCTTGAACTCGGTCTTGCAGGCCGAGAACAGTTCTTCGCAGATTTTTACGTGGGCATCCATCGAGCCGCCGATGTCGAACAGCAACAGCAACTTGACGGTGTTGCGTCGCTCCGGGCGCATCTGGATATTCAGAAGGCCGGCGTCCCGGGCGGTGTGGTCGATGGTGCCATCGATGTCCAGCTCTTCGGCGGCACCCTGACGGGCGAACTTGCGCAGGCGGCGCAGGGCGATCTTGATGTTGCGGGTGCCCAGTTCCACCTGGTCGTCCAGGTTCTTGTATTCGCGCTGGTCCCAGACTTTTACAGCTTTGCCCTGGCGCTTGCCGGCGTCACCGACGCGGATGCCTTCGGGGTTGAAACCGCCGGAACCGAACGGGCTGGTGCCACCGGTGCCGATCCACTTGTTACCGCCGGCATGGCGTTCCTTCTGTTCTTCCAGGCGCTTCTTGAATTCTTCGATCAGCTTGTCCAGGCCGCCCAGGGACTGGATCTGCGCCCGCTCTTCGTCGGTCAGCGAGCGCTCGAATTCCTTGCGCAGCCAGTCTTCGGGAATCAGGGCCTGGAGGTGATCATCGAGTCTTTCCAGGCCATTGAAGTAAGCGGCGAAGGCGCGGTCGAATTTATCGAAATGCCGTTCGTCCTTCACCAGGATTGCCCGGGACAGGTAATAGAACTCGTCCATGTCGGCGAAGATCACCCGCTGCTTCAGCGCGTTGATCAAATCCAGCAGTTCACGCACCGACACCGGCACCTTGGCGGCGCGCATTTCATTGAACAGGTTAAGCAGCATGGCAATCGCCCTCGCTCTTGTTGAAACGAAGCGGGTTCAGCGGGTGCCACGGCGGCTCATGAACGCCAGGCGCTCGAGCAGTTGCACGTCCTGTTCGTTCTTGACCAGGGCACCGGCCAGGGGCGGAATGGCCTTGGTCGGATCACGCTCGCGCAGCACCGCTTCGCCGATGTTGTCGGCCATCAGCAGCTTGAGCCAGTCCACCAGTTCGGAGGTGGAAGGTTTTTTCTTCAGACCCGGCACCTTGCGCACGTCGAAGAACACGTCGAGTGCTTCGCTGACCAGGTCTTTCTTGATGTCCGGGTAATGCACGTCGACGATTTTCTGCAGGGTGACGCGGTCGGGGAAGGCGATGTAGTGGAAGAAGCAGCGGCGCAGGAAGGCGTCCGGCAGTTCCTTTTCGTTGTTGGAGGTAATGATGATGATCGGCCGCTGTTTGGCCTTGATGGTTTCATCGGTCTCGTAGACGTAGAACTCCATCTTGTCGAGTTCTTGCAGCAGGTCGTTGGGAAATTCAATGTCGGCCTTGTCGATCTCGTCGATCAGCAGAATCACCCGCTCCTCGGACTCGAACGCTTCCCAGAGCTTGCCCTTCTTCAGGTAGTTGCGCACGTCGTGCACCTTGTCCACGCCCAACTGCGAGTCCCGCAGACGGCTGACCGCATCGTATTCGTAGAGGCCTTGATGGGCCTTGGTGGTGGACTTGATGTGCCAGGTGATCAGGCGCGCGCCGAAGGATTCAGCCAGTTGTTCGGCCAGCATGGTCTTGCCGGTGCCCGGTTCGCCCTTGACCAGCAAGGGACGTTCCAGGGTGATGGCGGCGTTGACGGCCAGCTTCAGGTCATCGGTGGCCACGTAGGCGCGGGTGCCTTCGAACTTCATCTGCAAATCCTCGAACGGTGTCGCCGGCCCGGACGAGGCGGGGCGCGCGAAATAAATGTCGTACCCGACTATAACGCGACGCCCCGGCGACTGTGAACGCAGACGCTGTATTCAGTCTCTGAATGGAGCGTCACATGTTGACTCAGTCTCGGCGGCTTGCCAGAAACGTATCGCCAATTTGGCGATACGTTTCTGGGTTCATGCTTTTCTAACGGTCAGCCGCTCTTGTGGCGAGGGAGCTTGCTCCCGCTGGGCTGCGAAGCGGCCCCAAAAGCCTGCGAGCGCTGCGCACTCGAGCGGGAGCAAGCTCCCTCGCCACAGGTCACATGCCTAGTCAGCCGAAGGCGGCGGCTGCTCATAGCGGGCATTGAAGGCCTGGACGAAGCCGTTGCGCAGGATTTGCAGGAAGGCTTCGAAGGCGCTGATGTCCTGCTGATGGACATTGCCGCTGAGTTCAACCCGGGTGGCGAACTGGTTCTTGCGCTGGTTTTTCAGGGCCGTTTCACCCGCGCCCACCAAGGCCTCCCAGACCGAACGAAAGATGTTCTTTTTCTCGTTTTCCACATCCTGTTGCCAGTCGAACACGTCAACGTCGCGCAGCAGCGGTTTGATGTAGCCGCTGAGTTGGGCGTTCTCGGCCTCTGCTTCCACCACCAGGTCGCCATGGCCGGCATTGAAATCGAATTTGCCATAGGCCGCGGCGAAATCGTTAAGTCGCTTGAGCTCAATGTCCGTGGCGCGCAGGCGGAAGTCGAAATCCTCGAAGTCGCTCAACGGGTCGAAGGTCGCCTGCACCTCCAGCGGCGCATGTTCAGCCACCAGAGCCTTGCCCTCAAAGCGAGCGTCGCGCTTGCCTTCGGTGTCGACCACGTTGGTCAGGTTATAGAAGCTGGCATTGACGTCGGTGGCCCGCAGGTTTACAGGAGGCTTGGAATTGAAGTTGCGGAACGTCACCTTGCCTTCCCGGATCCGCACTTCGTTGAAAGTGATGGGCAGCAACTTGCTCAGTTGCTCGCGCCAGTTGGTGCCCCGACCGGTCTGAGAGTTTTGCCGGTCGGCGCCGCCATCGACGAAGTTCACTTCGGGACGGATAAACTCCGCCTCCGCCACTACTGCATGGTCGTACCACAGCGAATGCCAACTGACCGACAGGTCGATCAACGGTGCTTCGACGAACGGCACCGGGACCTTGCCGTCGACCTTGACGATCTCCAGGCCGTTGATCCGGTAGGCCCCGCGCCAGAGCGCCAGGTCCACATCGGCCACCTGGCCGCGGTAGTCACCCATGTCGGCCAATTTGTCGTTCAGGTAGTCGCGCACCAGATAAGGCAAGGTGAAATGCAGGGCCACCAGCACCGCAACGATGGCGGCGAAAGTCCACAGTGGCCAGCTGTATCGACGCTTCATTTCAGTCAGTCTCCGGCGTTGTTAAAACATTGACTGTTGTAACAACTGGAACGTTCGGTGCAACTGGACGCCCATGGGCAACAGGCATACCTTTAAGCGCTAAATCCCCGCTGCATTAAGGACCCAGTCATGAGCCGTATATTCGCTGACAACGCCCATTCCATCGGCAATACGCCACTGGTGCAGATCAATCGCATTGCCCCCCGTGGCGTGACCATCCTGGCCAAGATCGAAGGGCGCAACCCAGGTTACTCGGTCAAGTGCCGGATCGGCGCGAGCATGATCTGGGACGCCGAAAGCTCGGGCAAGCTCAAGTCCGGCATGACCATCGTCGAGCCCACTTCCGGCAACACCGGGATCGGCCTGGCGTTCGTGGCCGCCGCCCGCGGCTATAAGCTGATGTTGACCATGCCGGCGTCCATGAGCATCGAGCGGCGCAAGGTACTCAAGGCCCTGGGCGCGGAGCTGGTGCTCACCGATCCGGCCAAGGGCATGAAGGGTGCGATCGAGAAAGCGACCGAAATCCTCGCCAGCGACCCCGCCAAATACTTCATGCCGCAGCAGTTCGATAACCCGGCCAACCCGGCCATTCATGAAAAAACCACCGGGCCGGAAATCTGGAACGACACCGACGGCGCTGTGGATGTGCTGGTGGCGGGCGTCGGCACCGGCGGGACCATTACCGGGGTTTCGCGATACATCAAGAACACCTGCGGCAAACCGATTCTGTCGGTGGCGGTGGAGCCTGTGGTGTCGCCGGTGATCACCCAGGCGATGGCGGGGGACGAGATCAAGCCCAGCCCCCACAAGATCCAGGGGATCGGTGCCGGGTTCGTGCCGAAAAACCTCGATCTGTCGATCGTCGATCAGGTCGAGCGGGTCACTGATGAGGAGTCCAAGGCCATGGCCCTGCGCCTGATGCAGGAGGAGGGCATCCTGTGCGGCATTTCCTGTGGCGCGGCGATGGCTGTAGCCGTGCGCCTGGCGGAAAAGCCCGAAATGCAGGGCAAGACCATCGTGGTGATCCTGCCGGACTCGGGTGAGCGCTACCTGTCGAGCATGTTGTTCAGTGATCTGTTTACCGAGCAGGAGACTCAGCAGTAATCGTGCCCCCCAGCGACTGGTGAGCGAACGTTATTGTGGCGAGGGGATTTATCCCCGTTGGACTGCGCAGCAGTCCCCAGAACAGCTCAGTCACCTCGAGGTGTCAGTTATGGGGTCGCTTCGCAACCCAGCGGGGATAAATCCCCTCGCCACAAGGGTGGGGGATGTTCAGTTACGCTGGCCTGGGAGCGGCTCCTTGGTCGCGCTCGCCGCTGGTTTCAACACCAGCCACAACGCCGCCGCAATCAGCACGCCGCCGTACAGGTGCGCCATCCCTAACGGCTCATCCAGCAGCAACGCTCCCCAGAGCACGCCGAACGGCGGGATCAGGAAGGTCACGGTCATGGATTTGACCGGGCCAATGGAACTGAGCAGCCGGAAATACAGAATGTACGCCAGCGCCGTACACACCAGGCCCAACCCCAGCAGCGACAGCCAGACGCTCCAGCCACCCCAGCTGGGCGGAGGGTGACTGATGACGCTGTAGCCAAACAGCGGCAACAGCAACACCGTGGCGCCGAACATGCTGCCCAGGGCCGCGAGACGGCTGTCCAGTCCGCCTTGATGGTCGAGCCAGCGGCGGGCGAGGAATCCAGCGAAACCGTAGCAGGTGGTAGCGAGCAGGCAGGCGAGGGCGCCCATCAGCAATTGCAGGTCGAAGGCCACCGGCCCCGCGCCGGTCAGGATGCCGACACCGAACAATCCCAGGAACACCCCGCTGACCTTGGTCATGGTGAGTTTTTCGCTGAAGAACAACGCGCCGATCAACACCCCCATCAATGGTGTGGTGGCGTTGAAGATTGCCGAGTAACCGGCCGGCAGCACCTGGGCCGCCAGCGAATAAAACGTGGCCGGAATGCCCGAGTTGATCAGGCCCAGCACCATCACGATTTTCAGCTTGCCGCGAAAATCCCAGTCGATACGCATCAATGCCAGGATCACCAGCAAGCCGACAAAAGCGATGGAGACGCGAAAAAAGGCAGTGGGGATTGTGCCAATGACAGGGGCGATAATGCGCATGAACAGGAAACTGGCGCCCCAGATAGCGGCCAATGACAGCAAACGCAGGATATCAACGGGGTTCACAGCGCATTCCTTCCTTGATCGGGTCGCAAGTGTCGCCCCGCCAAAGACCGATGGCAATGGTTGCGTTGCCGCGCGATTGGCCTCTAAGCTCAGTCGCCAATAACAAGCATGACCCGCCGAGGTTTACCCTATGCCGCAGCCATGGCCCGCCGCCGATATCGCCCGTTCGATCCTCGAAGGCTTTGACGATTACCGTGAGCATTTCCGGCAGATCACCGATGGCGCCCGCGCCCGGTTCGAGCAGGCCCGTTGGCAGGAGGCGCAAGAGGCCTCTGCGGCGCGGATCAACTTGTATGAAGAAAAAGTCTTCGAAACCGTCGCCCGCTTGCGCAAGGCTTTCGAAGCCGAGGCGCTGATGGACGTCAGTTGCTGGCCGCTGGTCAAAAGCGCCTACATCAGCCTGATCGACCTGCGTTTCGACGATGAGCTGTCCGAGACCTGGTACAACTCGATCTTCTGCGGGCTGTTCAGCCATGACCTGATCAGCGACGGCACCATGTTCATCCATACCACCCGGCCCAGCCTGCGCCGCGCCCGAGCCGCCCAGACCCGTACCTACAAACCCGAGGGCCAGTTGGACCGGATGCTGGCGGCGATCTTCGCCGATTACCGTTTCAGCGAGGATTACGCCGACTTGCCGGGCGATTTGCAGCGCCTTGAAGCCCAATTGCGGGAGAACCTGCCCGACTGGGTCTGCAAGGACCCGCAACTGACGGTGGAATTGTTTTCATCGGTGCTCTATCGCAACAAGGGCGCGTACCTGGTGGGCAGGATCTATACGCAGGATGACCAATGGCCGTTGGTGATTCCGCTGCTGCATCGCGAAGGCCGGGGCATCCAGATCGATGCGCTGATCACCGACGAGGCGCAGGTGTCGATCATTTTCTCGTTCACCCGCTCGTACTTCATGGTGGACGTGCCGGTGCCGGCGGAATTCATCGGCTTTCTCAAGCGCATCCTGCCGGGCAAGCACATCGCCGAGCTGTACACCTCCATCGGTTTCTACAAGCACGGCAAATCCGAGTTCTACCGGGCGCTGATCAACCATCTGGCAAACACCGACGACCAGTTCATCATGGCGCCAGGCGTGCGCGGCATGGTCATGAGCGTATTCACCCTGCCGGGCTTCAACACCGTCTTCAAGATCATCAAGGATCGTTTCTCGCCGTCGAAAAACGTCGACCGCGCGACCGTGATCGAAAAGTACCGGCTAGTGAAAAGCGTCGACCGGGTCGGGCGCATGGCCGATACCCAGGAGTTCGCCGATTTCCGCTTTCCCCTGAGCAAGTTCGAACCGGCGTGCCTGGAGGAACTGCTGGACGTAGCACCGTCCACGGTGTCGGTGGAAGGCGACACGGTATTGATTCGTCACTGTTGGACCGAACGGCGCATGACCCCGCTGAACCTCTACCTGGAAAACGCCAACCAGGACCAGGTGCGCGAGGCGCTGGAAGACTATGGCCTGGCGATCAAGCAACTGGCGGCGGCCAACATCTTCCCCGGCGACATGCTGCTCAAGAACTTCGGCGTGACCCGCCACGGTCGCGTGGTGTTCTACGACTACGACGAAATCTGCTTTCTCACCGAAGCCAACTTTCGGCACATCCCCCAGCCGCGGACCCCGGAAGACGAAATGGCCTCCGAGCCGTGGTATTCCATCGGGCCGCTGGACGTTTTTCCCGAAGAGTTCCCACCGTTCCTGTTCGCCGATGCGGGGCAGCGCAAGCTGTTCGATCAACTGCACGGTGAGTTGTACAACGCCGATTACTGGAAAAGCCTGCAAGAGGCGATTCGGGCGGGCAAGGTGATCGACGTGTTCCCGTATCGGCGTAAAGATCTGGACAGCGAATAACCTGCGTGGGTGAGTGAAGCCTCTGTGGCGAGGGAGCTTGCTCCCGCTGGGCTGCGAAGCGGCCCCAAGATCTTGCGGCTGCTGCGCAACCGAGCGGGAGCAAGCTCCCTCGCCACAAAAGCATTCTCGACGCAAATCTCCTGTGGGAGCGGGCAGGCTGCCATGGGTCGGCGCAACCTGCGCAAATCTGCGACAATCGGCCCCCTGCACAAACCGACGACCCTTGCGTACCTGATGACTGACCAAGCTCCCGCTATCGACAAGCTGCTGAAAAACCTCGACCACGCCATGCTCGCTGACCGCTATCGGTTGCGGCGTCAGTTGCTCGAGCTGCGCAAGAAACCCGACGAGGCCAAGCTGGCCCAGTGGGTGACGCGCATGCAGGCGTCGTGCGATCAGGTGTTGGCGCGCAAGGCCAGCCTGCCGGTCATTCGTTACGACGACAGCTTGCCGATCGCCGCCAAGCGCGACGAAATCAAGGAGGCGCTGCTCAAGCACCAGGTGCTGATCATCGCCGGCGAAACCGGCTCGGGCAAAACCACGCAACTGCCGAAAATCTGCCTGGAAATCGGCCGCGGCCAGCACGGTTTGATCGGCCATACCCAGCCGCGACGGATCGCCGCGCGCAGCGTCGCAAGCCGGGTCGCCGAGGAGCTGGCCACGCCGCTGGGCGCACTGGTGGGTTATCAGGTGCGCTTCGAAGACCAGAGCGACGCCAACACCCTGATCAAACTGATGACCGACGGCATTCTGCTGGCCGAAACCCAGAATGACCGTTACCTCGAACGCTACGACACGATCATCGTCGACGAAGCCCACGAGCGCAGCCTGAACATCGATTTCTTGCTCGGCTACCTCAAGACCCTGCTACCGCGCCGCCCGGACCTCAAGGTCATCATCACCTCGGCGACCATCGACCTGGAGCGTTTTTCCAAGCACTTCGATGACGCGCCGATCGTGGAAGTTTCGGGCCGCACCTTCCCGGTGGACACCTGGTATCGCCCGCTGACCCTGGAGCAGGATGAGGAGGGCAACCGGGTCGAGGACGACTTGACCGTCGACCAGGCGATCCTCGCCACGCTGGATGAAATCGCCGCCTTTGAGCGCAGCGAACGCCGCAGCCCCGGTGACGTGCTGGTGTTCCTGCCGGGCGAGCGGGAAATTCGCGACGCAGCCGAAATGCTGCGCAAGGCCCAGCTCAAGCACACCGAAATCCTGCCGCTGTATGCGCGGCTGTCGCCAGCCGAACAGCAGCGGATCTTCCAGACCCACCCAGGCCGGCGTGTGGTGCTGGCGACCAACGTTGCTGAAACGTCGCTCACCGTGCCGGGCATCCGCTACGTGATCGACAGCGGCACCGCGCGCATCAGTCGCTACAGCTATCGTGCCAAGGTCCAGCGCCTGCCCATCGAAGCCATTTCCCAAGCCAGCGCCAACCAGCGCAAGGGCCGCTGCGGGCGGGTTGAACCAGGGATTTGCGTGCGGCTGTACAGCGAAGAGGATTTTCTCGGCCGGCCGGAATTCACCGACCCGGAGATTCTGCGCACCAACCTGGCGGCGGTTATCCTGCAGATGCTGCACCTGCGCCTGGGGGAGATCACCGATTTTCCGTTCATCGAACCGCCGGACGGCAAGGCCATCAGCGACGGCTTCAACCTGTTGCAAGAGCTGTCGGCGGTGGACCGCAATAGCCAACTGACCCCGCTGGGCCGCCAGTTGGCGCGCTTGCCGGTGGACCCGCGCATGGGCCGCATGCTGCTGGAAGCGGCGAAGCTGGGCAGCTTGCAGGAAGTGCTGATCGTCGCCAGCGCCATGTCGATCCAGGACCCGCGCGAGCGTCCACCCGAGCGTCAGCAGGCGGCTGACCAGGCCCACGCCCAGTGGAAAGACCCCGACTCGGACTTCGCCGGGCTGGTCAATCTGTGGCGCGGTTTCGAAGAGCAGCGCCAGGCCCTGACCGCCAGCCCGCTGCGCAACTGGTGCCGCAAGAATTTCCTCAACTACCTGCGCCTGCGCGAGTGGCGCGATTCCCATCGCCAATTGAGCCTGATCTGCCGTGACATGCAACTGAGCCTCAATAAAGAGCCGGCCGACTTCCCGAAACTGCACAAGGCGGTGCTTTCCGGCCTGCTGAGCCAGATCGGCCAGAAAACCGAAGACGGCGACTATCTCGGTGCCCGTCAACGACGGTTCTGGGTTCACCCCTCGTCAGGCCTGGGCAAGAAGCGTCCGCAGTGGCTGATGACCGCCGAACTGGTGGAAACCACCAAGCTCTACGCGCGCATGGTGGCCAAGATCGAACCGGACTGGATCGAGCCGCTGGCCGGGCACCTGATCAAGAAAAACCACTTCGAACCCCATTGGGAGAAGAAGCGCGGGCAGGTGGTGGCGTATGAGCAGATCACCCTGTTCGGGCTGATCGTGGTCGGCCGCCGGCCGGTGCATTACGGGCCGGTGGACCCAGTGGTGTCGCGGGAACTGTTCATCCGCGAGGCGCTGGTGCGCGGCGAGATCCAGTCCCGGGCCAAGTGCCTGAGTGCCAATACCCAACTGCTGGAGCAACTCGACGAACTGGAAGCCAAGGCCCGCCGTCGAGACATCCTGGCGGACGAGGAAACCCTGTTCGCCTTCTACGATGCGCGCTTGCCCGCCGAGATCCACCAGACCGCGACCTTCGACAGTTGGTACCGGATCAACAGCCAGAAAGACCCGCAACTGTTGATCATGCGCGAAGAAGACGTGCTGGCCCGCGAGGCCAGTGAAGTCACTGCCGCGTATTACCCGGACACGTTGCGCGTCGGTGAGCTGACCTTGCCGCTGAGCTACCACTTCGAGCCCAACCATCCTCGCGACGGCGTGACCTTGCGCGTGCCGGCACCGCTGCTGCCCATGCTGCCGCCGGAGCGTCTGGAATGGCTGGTGCCCGGGATGATCGAAGCCAAATGCATCGCCCTGGTGCGCAACCTGCCCAAGGCCCTGCGCAAAAACTTCGTGCCCGTGCCGGACTTCGTCAAGGCCGCGCTGCAACGCATCACCTTTGCTGAGGGTTCGCTGCCGCAATCCCTGGGCCGCGAGCTGCTGCGCATGACCGGCGCGCGGGTCAGCGACGAAGCCTGGGCGGAAGCGGCGCAGCAGGTGGAAAGCCATCTGCGCATGAATCTGGAAATTGTCGACGGCCAGGGCAAGTTTCTTGGCGAAGGCCGTGACTTGGCTGAACTGACGGCGCGCTTTGCCGAAGCCAGCCAGGCCGCCTTGGCCGTGCCGCAGACGGCGAAAAGCCAGGCGCCGGTGGAAGCGAAAATCTTTGCCCCGGTGGCCGAGAAAACCCAACAGAAGATCGCCGGGTTGTCGATGACGGTCTACCCGGCGCTGGTGGAGGAGGGCGGCGTAGTCAAGGAAGGCCGTTTCCCGACCCCGGCCGAAGCCGAGTTCCAGCACCGTCGCGCCTTGCAGCGCTTGCTGATGCAGCAATTGGCTGAATCGGCCAAGTTCCTGCGCGGCAAACTGCCCGGGTTGACGGAGCTGGGCCTGCTGTACCGTGAACTGGGGCGCATCGACAGCCTGGTGGAAGACATCCTGCTGGTCAGTCTCGACAGCTGCGTGCTGGAAGGCGAGCCGAACCTGCCCCGTGATGGCGCCGCACTGGCATCCCTGGCCGAGCGCAAACGCGGCGGCTGGACCGACCACGCCGAACGCCTGGCGAAGCTGACCCTGGACATCCTCAAGCTCTGGCATGGCCTGCAAAAACGCTTCAAGGGCAAGATCGACCTGGCCCAGGCCGTGGCCTTGAACGACATCAAGCAACAGCTCAGCCATCTGGTGTACCCAGGCTTTGTGCGCGAAACCCCGCATCAGTGGCTCAAGGAGTTGCCGCGCTACCTCAAGGCCATCGAGCAGCGCTTCGAGAAACTCGGCAGCCAGGTGCAGAAGGATCGGGTCTGGAGCGGCGAGTTGTCGAGCCTCTGGGCCCAATACCAGGTGCGCGCCAGCAAACACGCTCAGGAAGGCAAGCGCGATCCGCAACTGGAGCTGTACCGCTGGTGGCTGGAGGAGTACCGGGTGTCGCTGTTCGCCCAGCAACTGGGCACCAAGGTGCCGATTTCGGATAAGCGCCTGAGTAAGCAGTGGGCGCAAGTGGAACCCTGAGATCGGCGCAAGACCTGTGGGAGCGAGCCTGCTCGCGATAGCGGTGTATCAGCCGACATTGATGTTGACTGACACAGCGCTATCGCGAGCAGGCTCGCTCCCACAGGGTTTTGTGTCGTATTTAATGGACAATGCACCAAACGCCAGCGTTTATGGCAAACTTCGCGCCTATAAATGCCGGTCCCGTGGTTTTTGAGCCTCAACGGCCACGGGCGGATCGGAATAAAGCACTGCCAGGTCTGCTTCCCCTGGATGGGAAAAGACCCTTTGTGTGTTGGTACGTCGGTGCCAACGCTTTCTGCCTGAACAGATCAGAGACACGACCATGCATAACGTCGTCATCAGCGGCACCGGCCTGTACACCCCGGCCAACAGCATCTCCAATGAAGAGCTGGTGCAGTCTTTCAATACCTACGTCGCGCAATTCAACGCCGACAATGCCCAAGCCATCGAGCGGGGGGAAGTCGAGGCGTTGACCGAATCCAGCGCGGCGTTCATCGAAAAAGCCTCCGGCATCAAGAGCCGTTTTGTCATGGACAAGGATGGCATTCTCGACCCTCAACGCATGACCCCGCGCCTGCCCGAGCGTTCCAACGAGGAGTGGTCGGTGCTGTGCGAAATGGCCGTCGGTGCCGCGAAACAGGCCCTGGAACGCGCCGGGCGCACCGCCGCCGACATCGATGGCGTGATCGTCGCTTGTTCCAACCTGCAGCGTCCGTACCCGGCCATCGCCATTGAAGTCCAGGAAGCGCTGGGCATCGAAGGGTTTGGTTACGACATCAACGTGGCCTGTTCCTCGGCGACGTTCGGCATCCAGGCCGCGGCCAACAGCGTACAACTGGGCCAGGCCCGGGCAATCCTGATGGTTAACCCTGAGGTGTGCACTGGCCACCTGAATTTCCGCGACCGCGACAGCCACTTCATCTTTGGCGACGCGGCCACCGCGGTGATCATCGAACGGGCGGACCTGGCGACCTCGCCGTATCAGTTCGACGTGGTCAGCACCAAGCTGCTCACCAAATTCTCCAACAACATCCGCAACAACTTCGGCTTCCTCAACCGCGCCGGGGAAGAGGGTATCGGCAGCCGTGACAAGTTGTTCGTCCAGGAAGGTCGCAAAGTCTTCCGCGACGTCTGTCCGATGGTGGCCGAGCTGATCGGCGTCCACCTGGAAGAAAATCAGCTGAGTGTCGGTGAGGTGAAGCGTTTCTGGCTGCACCAGGCCAACCTGAGCATGAACCACCTGATCGTGCGCAAGCTGCTGGGTCGCGAAGCCACCGAAGAGGAAGCCCCGGTGATCCTAGACCGCTACGCCAACACCAGCTCGGCGGGTTCGGTGATTGCGTTTCACACCTATCAGGATGATTTGCCCAGCGGTTCAGTGGCCGTACTCAGCTCGTTCGGTGCCGGGTATTCGATTGGCAGCGTGATTTTGCGCAAGCATTGATCCTCTGGCGGCGACGAATTTTTTGTGGGAGCAAGGTCATGTGGGAGCAAAGCTTGCTCGCGAAACAGGCAGCTCGGCTTATGAAGGACCGCGTTGCCCGCATCGCGGGCAAGCCTTGCTCCCACATCAGCCCCCTCGCCACAACCGCGATCTATTCAGCAATGGGCGTTGAATGACCGTCAGCGACGAAACACAACTGCTCCAACGCCTCCTGGCCGGTGAGCAGCAAGCCTTCAAGGAACTGGTCAGCACCTACCAGAGCCCGATGCGCGCCGTGGCCTACGCCATCGTGGGCAGTCGGCATGCTGACGAAGTGGTGCAGGACGCCTGGTTGTCAGTGGTGCGCAACCTCAATGGCTTCCAAGGCCGCTCCAGTCTCAAGACCTGGCTGCTGACCATCACCGCCAACGCCGCCAAGGGCCGCTACAAGCAGAACCGCCGGGAAGTGCTGCTCGATGATCTGCCGTCGCCCCACGGCACGCTTGGGGATGATCGTTTCGCCGCGGATGGCCATTGGCTGCTGGCGCCGTTCGCCTGGCATCAGGACACGCCGGAGGCGCTGCTCACCATGAGCGAACTGCGCGAATGCCTCGAGCACACGCTGCTCAGCCTGTCGCAACTGCAAAGCAGTGTCCTGAGCCTGCGCGAACGTCAAGGCCTGGAGCTGGAAGACATCTGTAATCTTCTGGACATCTCGCTCTCCAACGTACGTGTGCTATTGCATCGGGCACGGCTGAAGGTCTTTGCCACCGTGGAACATTTCGAGGAAACCGGCGAATGCTGACCTGCAAGGAACAAGTGGCGCGCTCCAGCGACTTTCTCGACGGCCAATTGAGCTTGCGTGAACGCTTGATGATGCGTCATCACCTGATGTTCTGCGCCAAATGCCGGCGGTTCATCCGCCAGATGCGCCTGATGCAGGCGACCCTCAAAAAGCTCCCTGAGCCCCCGATTCCCAACCTGGATCACCTCGCCGAAAAACTCGCCGCCGAACGCCGCAAAAATATTCGCTAAACCCGTAGGAGCTGACGAGTGCAACGAGGCTGCGATCTTTCCCCTCTCGATTGAATATCCAGTGAAGAGTCAAAAGATCGCAGGCTTCGCCAGCTCCTACTGTTATTCCCTTTCGAAGTAAAAAGTTCCCCTGTCATAAAATCTTTATCTGACAGCAACTGCGCTGACACAACCCATCGCCAAGATCCCCTCCAACACCAGCGGGCTCAGTTCCGCGTGTTTTCTAACGGCATAGACTACCAACAGGGGAATTCTTCGATGATCCGTAAGCACTTCGCAGGTGTTGCCGCCAGCGCACTGGCAATGGCAGTAACCGCCCAGGCTTTCGCCGGCACCGTGACTACCGACGGCGCCGATATCGTGGTCAAAACCAAGGGCGGCCTTGAGGTCGCTACCACTGACAAAGAGTTCAGCTTCAAGCTTGGCGGTCGTTTGCAGGCTGACTACAGCCAGTTTGACGGTCTCTACACCGACAATGGCAATTCGGCCGACGCCGCTTACTTTCGTCGCGCTTTCCTGGAACTGTCCGGCGTGCTGTACACGGATTGGGCCTACACCCTCAGCTACGACTTCTCTCATAACGCCGGCAGTTCAGACGACGGTTACTTTGACGAAGCGTCCATGGCCTACAACGGCTTCAAGCCGGTCTCGATCAAATTCGGTCGTTTTGACCCGGATTTCGGCCTGGAAAAAGCCACCAGTTCCAAGTGGGTGACCGCGCCGGAGCGTAACGCCGCCTACGATCTGATCGACTGGGCCAACGGCCACCAGAACGGTCTGGGCCTGCAAGCGTCCAGCACCTTCGCTGATTCGTTCTATGCCTCCGCTGGCGTATTCGCCAAGGACAACAACGATACCGATGGCGACAGCGTCAAACAGGTCAACGGTCGCTTCGTATTCGCGCCGATGCACGATTCCGGCAATGTCCTGCACTTCGGTGTGAACGTTGCTTCCCGTGACGTCTCCGACACCGTATTCGATGCACGTTATCGTTCCCGCCTGGGCATGCGTGGCGTCGAAACGCTGGGTGGCAACGATGCCGGCCCTAACGGCAACCGTCCGTTGCTGGGTGGCGCGAACAACTCGCCGGCCGGTTCGTACGACACCGACACGGCGTTCGGCCTGGAAGCCGCTTTCGCCATGGGCCCAGCCTCGATCCAGGGTGAATACATCTCCCGCAAAACCAAGGCTGACAGCGACGCCTTTGAAGACATCAAAGGTCACGGCTTCTATGTTCAGGGTGCCTACACCCTCACCGGTGAATCCCGCGGTTATAAAGTCGGCAAGTTCGACGCAATCAAACCTCAGAACAAATCTATCGGCGCCTGGGAAGTGTTTTATCGCTACGACAGCATGACCGTCGAAGACGACAACATCACCACTGCCTCCGCGACCCGTGACGTAGGCGATGCCGAAGCCAAGGTGCACAACCTGGGCGTGAACTGGTACGCCAACGAAGCGGTGAAAATCTCCGCTGCCTACGTCAAGGCCAAGGCCGACAACGTGACCAATGCCAACGGCGATGACGATGGCGACGGTTTCGTGATGCGCGCCCAGTACGTGTTCTAAGTCGTGCTGACTTGATGCAAAGCTTCACCTTTCATCCGTTATAGCTCCTTTGAACCCCGCCTCTGGCGGGGTTTTTTTATCTGCCCGGTCAGAATCGGCGATACTCGCGCCATCCGCATTCTGGATCTCGGGGAACTGCATGCCGCTACACGTTCTGGACAGCCTGTCCACCATCGCGCCGCACGAGTGGGACGCACTGGTTCCGGCCAATCAACCCTTCCTGCGCCATGCCTTCCTCACGGCCCTTGAAGACAGTGGCAGCCTGGGCCCGCAATCCGGCTGGCAGGCCGAGCATTTGCTGCATATTGAAGACGGTCGTTTGCTGGCGGCTCTGCCCAGTTATCGCAAATGGCATTCCTACGGCGAATACGTGTTCGACCACGCCTGGGCCGACGCCTGCGCCCGGGCCGGGATCGACTATTACCCCAAATTGCTGACGGCGGTGCCGTTCAGCCCGGTCAGTGGTCCGCGGCTGCTGGCGGCGAGTGGGGAAGACGGGTTGGAGCTGCTTGGCAGCCTGCCGGGTTATCTGGAAATCGAATCGCTTTCCAGTGCCCACATCAACTTCACCGATGCCTTCACCGACGCAGCGTTGGCCGGGCAACCGGGCTGGCTGCAGCGGATCGGCTGCCAGTATCACTGGCGCAATCGCGGTTATCGGGACTTTCAGGACTTTCTCGACGTGCTCAGTTCCCGCAAGCGCAAGCAGATGCGCAAGGAGCGTGAGCAAGTGGCGGGGCAGGGCATCGAGTTCCAATGGCTGGAAGGTCAGCAACTGGACCAGGCCCAGTGGGATTTTGTCTACGCCTGTTACGCCAACACTTACGCGGTGCGTCGGCAAGCGCCGTACCTGACTCGGAGTTTTTTCAGCCTGCTGGCCGAGCGCATGCCCGAGGCCATTCGCGTGGTATTGGCCAAGCAAGGTTCACGGCCGGTGGCGATGGCGTTCAGCCTGGTGGGCGGTGACAGTTTTTATGGGCGTTACTGGGGTTGCCTGGCGGAATTCGACCGTTTGCATTTCGAGACCTGTTTTTATCAGGGCATGGATTACGCCATTGCCCACGGCTTGCAGCGTTTCGATGCCGGTGCCCAGGGCGAGCACAAATTGATTCGCGGTTTCGAGCCGGTGATCACCCGTTCCTGGCACTACTTGCGCCATCCTGGTCTGAAGGCGGCGGTTGCAGATTTTCTGATCCGGGAGCAGGAGGGCGTGTTGGCGTACGCCGAAGAAGCGAAGACAGCACTGCCTTATCGGCAGTGCTGATCTTCGCCGGGGTGGCTCAGCTGTTTTCCTTGCCTAGCCAGCGGTAAGACACACCGCCGACGACAGCGCCCAGCAGCGGTGCCACCCAGAACAGCCACAGTTGCTCGATGGCCCAGCCGCCGACGATCAGCGCCGGACCGGTACTACGGGCCGGGTTGACGGAGGTGTTGGTGACCGGAATCGAGATCAGGTGAATGAGCGTCAGGGCCAGGCCGATGGCGATCGGTGCCAGTCCGGCGGGTGCACGTTTATCGGTGGCGCCGAGGATGATCAGGATGAACATGGCCGTCATGACCAGCTCGGTCACAAAGCCGGCCACCATGGAGTACTGACCGGGCGAATGTTCGCCATAACCGTTCGCCGCCAGGCCGGAAGCGGCGAGGTCGAAGCCTTCCTTGCCGCTGGCGATGAAGTAGATCAACGCGGCGGCCAGCACCCCACCCATGAGCTGGGCAATGATGTAGGCGGGCAGTTCCTTGGCCGGAAACCTCCCGCCTACGTATAAGCCCACCGACACGGCCGGGTTCAGGTGGCAACCCGAGATATGGCCGATGGCGAACGCCATGGTCAACACCGTCAGGCCGAACGCCAGGGCAACCCCCAGCACGCCAATCCCGGAAGCGGCCAATACAGCGCTGCCACATCCGCCTAATACCAGCCAGAACGTACCCAACAACTCAGTCGTTGAACGTTTGAGTAAAGACATAAGCATCCTTGATAAAACAGTCGTGATAATCGGTTATGCATCCAGCAGAATTACGACAGGTTCATCTCCAGAACCTGGGCTGAGTACAGCAGAACGTTGCGACAAATCCAGTGGCATTAAAAAACCGCCAGAGTCAGGGACTGTGGCGGTTTTGGCCGTGGACGGTGGAGAGTATGTCGCTGTGGTGCGCGTAGGATGGATCCCGGACAGATTTTTTCAGAAAGACTTGGGGCTGCACTGATCTGGCGATTTAAACCCGGCCCCTGTAGGAGCTGGCGAAGCCTGCGATCTTTTGATCTTGATCTTGATCTTTCGCTTTAGATTCAAGTGTCTGGGGAAAGATCGCAGCCTCGTTGCACTCGACAGCTCCTACAGGCTCCTACAGGCTCCTCACAGCTTCTACACAGGGCTCCAAGCTCTCTGGGCGGTGGCGTCTGGTTGATTCAGTCGATCCCGACAAAGCCCCCGGTCTGATGCTGCCACAGCCGCGCATACAACCCGCCATGGGCCAGCAGTTCGGCGTGGCTGCCGGTCTCGGCGATGCGGCCGTTTTCCAGCACCACCAGCCGGTCCATCCGCGCGATGGTGGAGAGGCGGTGGGCGATGGCGATCACGGTCTTGCCTTGCATCAGGGTCTCGAGGCTTTCCTGGATCGCCGCTTCGACTTCCGAGTCCAGCGCTGACGTCGCTTCGTCCATGATCAGGATCGGCGCGTCCTTGAGCAGCACACGGGCAATGGCGATGCGCTGGCGTTGGCCGCCGGACAGCTTCACCCCGCGTTCACCCACATGGGCATCAAAACCGCTGCGACCTTCGGCATCCGACAGCAATGGAATGAACTCATCGGCTCGGGCCTTGTGCACCGCTTCCCAGAGTTGCGCATCGGTGGCGTCGGGCTTGCCGTAAAGCAGGTTGTCGCGAATCGAGCGGTGCAGCAGCGAGGTGTCCTGGGTGATCATGCCGATGCGCTCGCGCAGGCTTTCCTGGCCCACTTCTGCGATGTCCTGGCCGTCGATGAGAATGCGCCCGCCCTGCACGTCATAGAGGCGCAGCAGCAGGTTCACCAAGGTGGATTTACCTGCGCCGGATGGGCCGATCAGGCCGATCTTTTCCCCCGGCTTGATCACCAGGTTCAAGTCGCCGATCACACCGCTTTTCTTGCCATAGTGGAAATCCACATGCTCGAAGCGCACTTCGCCACGGGCCACGGCCAAAGGCTTGGCCTGGTCGCGGTCGGTAACGCTGACGGGCTGGGCGATGGTCTGCAAACCGTCCTGGACCATGCCGATGTTTTCGAAGATGCCGTTGACCACCCACATGATCCAGCCGGACATGTTGACGATGCGGATCACCAGCCCGGTGGCCAGGGCAATCGCACCCACGCTGATCAGCGACTGGGTCCACAGCCACAGGGCCAGCGCCGTGGTGCCGACGATCAGCAGCCCGTTCATGCTGGTGATGACCACATCCATGCTGGTCACCACGCGGCCGGCCAATTGGGCTTTCTCGGTCTGCTCTTCGATGGCTTCGCGGGCGTATTGCTGTTCGAAATTGGTGTGGGCGAACAGCTTCAAGGTGGTGATGTTGGTGTAGCCGTCGACGATCCGGCCCATGAGTTTGGAGCGGGCATCGGACGACACGACGGAGCGCTTCTTGACCCTCGGCACGAAGTAACAGAGCGCACCGATGTAAGCGGCGATCCACATCAGCAGCGGGATCATCAGGCGCCAGTCGGCTTCGGCAAACAGCACCAATGAGCTGATGGCATAGATCAGCACGTGCCACAGCGCGTCCACGGCCTGCACCGCGGAGTCGCGAAGGGAATTGCCGGTCTGCATGATGCGCTGGGCGATGCGTCCGGCGAAGTCGTTCTGGAAAAAGTTCAGGCTCTGCTTGAGCACGTAGCTGTGGTTTTGCCAGCGGATCAGGCTGGTCATGCCTGGACTCAGGGTCTGGTGCACCAGCAGGTCATGCAAGGCCACAAATATTGGCCGAAAGACCAGCGCCACCACGGCCATCCAGGCCAGCTCCAGACCGTGGATCTTGAAGAAGTCGACGTTGGGCGTGCCCTGTGTCAGGTCGATGATGCGGCTCAGGTAGCTGAACAGCGCCACCTCGATCAGCGCGCCAATCAGGCCCACCACCAGCAGCACGGCGAAGCTGGGCCAGACCTGTTTCAGGTAATAGGTGTAGAAGGGCAGGACACGGTTCGGTGGCGCCGAGGTCGGGGCGTCGCGGAAAATATCGATCAGTGTTTCGAAACGGCGATAAACCATGGGGTACATAGCCCGGGCAGGGCTCTCCTTTTTTTCCTGTGAGCGGCGCGCGATTGCCGCCGCCGCTCAGGCTTGCCCTGTGCTGTTTAGTCGATGCGCTTGGCCGACTTGATGATCACAGGGTCGATCGGCACGTTTTGCATGCCTTGTTTGGTGGTGGTCTGGGAGTTGACGATGATGTCCACCACGTCCATGCCCTTGACCACTTTGGCGAACACCGCGTAACCGGCGTCACGGCCCGGGTCGAGGAAGGCGTTGTCGGCCACGTTGATGAAGAACTGGCTGGTGGCCGAGTTCGGGTTGGAAGTACGCGCCATCGACAAGGTTCCGCGCACGTTATGCAGGCCATTGCTGGCTTCGTTCTTGATCGGTGCCTTGGTGTCTTTCTGTTGCATCTGCTGGGTGAAACCGCCGCCCTGGGCCATGAAGCCCGGGATCACACGGTGGAAAATCGTGTTGTCATAGAAGCCGCTGTCCACGTACTTAAGGAAGTTATTGGTGCTGATCGGCGCCTTGACCGGATCCAGTTCGATTTCAATCTGACCGTTGGTGGTGTCCAGCAATACGTGGGGCGCCTTGGTTGGCTGCGCGGCCATCAGGTTAGCGGCAAACAGGACGGAGCCGGCGACGAGGGCGATTTTTTTCAGCATGGGTTCAGTGATCCTGAGTAGTTGAGTCGACTGCGGTCAAAAATTCGAGCAGGGTTTGGTTGAAGCGTTCGGGTTGATCCAGCGGGGTCGCGTGCCGTGAGTCGGCAATGACCACCAGCCGGGCATCGGGCAGCAGTTTCACATAGGCTTCTTTCAATGCCACGGGGGTGTAGTCGTGGTCGGCGCAAATGACCAGGGTTGGACAGGCCACCTGCGACAGTCGTTCCTGAACCCCCCAACCCACAATGGCATCGAAGCTGGCGAGATAAGCACGTTTGTCGTTTTTTGCCCAGCGCCGGGCCATTTCCAGGCGTAACTCGGTCTGTTGCGGTTTGGGAAACAACTTGGCGCCCAGGGCCTTGCCAATGGTTTCAAGGCTCAGAAGGCGCATCAGACTCCAGCGCTTGAACCATTGCCAGCAGTCATCAGGCGTGCGGACTTTGACTTGCGGCGCGCTGTTGACGATGCACAGACTCTTGATCCGCCCGGGTTCGTCCACCGCCAGTTGAAAACAAATCATGCCGCCCATGGACCAGCCCACCAGATGCACCGAGCCCAGGTCCAGGTGTTCGATCAGGGCGATCAGGTCGGCGCTGAAACCTTCGATGCTGTAAGGCCCACGAGGTTTGTCGGAGCGTCCATGGCCGCGTACGTCCACCACGATCAAACGGTAGTGGGCGGACAATACCGGGATTTGTTTTTCCCAGTCGCGGGTGCTGGAGCCCAGCCCGTGGACCAGGACCAAGGGCGTGCCGTGGCCGTATTCCTCGTAGTGCAGGTTGCAATCTTCGTGGGCGAAATAGGCCATTGGCAAAGTCCTTGTCAGGCTTGTTCAGGGGCGGCGAACGGCGCATCCAGCGGCGCAGTGTCGAAGGTGCGCAGCAGCTCGATGAGGATTTGCGTGGCCGGGCCCAGGGGTTTTTCCTTGTTTGAAAAAAGATAGAACGTGGAGTTGCGGCTGCCGCCTTGCTCCAAGGGTAGACGCTTGAGCAAGCCTTCCTTGAGTTCCCGCTCGATCATGTGCCGCGGCAGCCAGGCGAAGCCCAGGCCGCTGCCGACGAACGTCGCGGCGGTGGCCAGGCTGCCGACGGTCCAGCGTTGCTCGGCGCCCAGCCACCCGACATCGCGGGGTTGCTGGCGACCGGAGTCGCGGATCACCACCTGCAATTGGCTTTCCAGGTCCTGGAAGTTCAGCTCGCGGTTGAGGCGGTGCAGGGCGTGTTCGGGATGGGCCACCGCGACGAACTCAACATCGCTCAGTTCAGCGCCCAGGTAACCGGGAATGCTGAAGCCGCTGATGGCCAGATCCGCCACGCCTTCGAGCAGCACTTCCTCGACACCCGACAGCACCTCTTCGCGCAGGCGCACCCGACAGCCACGGCTTTGCGGCATGAACGCGGTCAAGGCACGTACAAGGCGGGCGTTGGGATAGGCGGCATCGACCACCAGCCGCACTTCCGCTTCCCAACCTTGCTCCATGTGATGGGCCAGGTCTTCCAACTGGCTGGCTTGTTTGACCAATTGACGGGAACGACGCAGCAGTACGCCGCCGGCTTCGGTCAGTACGGCCTTGCGCCCATCGATGCGCAGCAACGGTACGCCGAGCTGGTCCTGCATGCGCGCCACGGTGTAACTCACCGACGACTGGGAGCGGTGCAGCACCTCGGCAGCCTGGGCGAAACCGCCGTGGTCGACCACCGCTTGCAAGGTTCGCCATTGATCCAGGGTCACGCGGGGCGCTTTCATATTGAGCTCCTCTTGTCCTAAGCTGGCGGTCCCTTGGTGGAGACTGCCTAATGAAGAAAATCTGTTGTGTGCTGCTGGCGCTGTTGCCGCTGACTGCGTTTGCCTACCCGATCGATGTGGAAAAACACCTTAATGGCCTGAGCATCGACTACACCGCCTATGACACCGATGCCGACATCGGTTCCATCCAGGTCAACAACTACGGCAGCACCGATGCGGCCTGCACCGTGGTGTTTCGCAACGGTCCCGAAGCACCGCGTACCCGCAAGATCGAAGTCGCCGCCGGCAAGTTCAAAAACGCCACCGCCAAGTTCAATCGCAACATCATCAAGCTGCGCATCACCCTGACCTGCCGGCCGAAATAAGCCGGTGGCGCAGTAGCGAGGCAATCCGTGCTCCGCTTATAAACGAATTTATCGATGTTTTGCAGCAATTATTTGCGCTTTTTGATCGATGTAACCATGTTTAATCTTCACTCCATCGACTGACAACATTTTCCGATGGAGGCTACATCCCATGTCCCGCGTTCTGATCATCGAAAGCAGTGCCCGCCAGCAAGACTCGGTTTCCCGTCAATTGACCCAGACCTTCATCAGCCAATGGAAAGCCGCGCACCCGGCCGATCAAATCAGTGTTCGTGACCTGGCCATCAATCCGGTGCCGCACCTGGACGCCCATCTGCTAGGTGGCTGGATGAAGCCCGTCGAGCAGCGCAACGACATCGAAAACGCCTCCCTGGAACGCTCTAACCAGTTGACCGATGAATTGCTGGCCGCCGACGTGCTGGTGATGGCCGCGCCGATGTACAACTTCGCCATCCCCAGTACCTTGAAAGCCTGGCTGGACCACGTACTGCGTGCCGGCGTGACCTTCAAGTACACCCCCACCGGCCCTCAAGGCCTGTTGACTGGCAAACGCGCCTTCGTGCTGACCGCCCGCGGCGGCATTCATGCTGGCGCCAGCTCTGACCACCAGGAACCCTACCTGCGTCAGGTCATGGCCTTCATCGGCATCCACGACGTGACCTTCATCCATGCCGAGGGCATGAACCTGGGCGGTGATTTCCAGGAGAAGGGCTTGAATCAGGCCAACGCCAAGCTGTCCCAGGTCGCCTGATCCGTTAATCCTCAGGTAATCGCCAGGTGGTCTAGTGGCCTGGCGCTCCCTTCAAGCTGTTTTGCGCATCGAACCTCCCTTGGCACTTGTTGCTCCTGAGTGCAGTCGCCCGATTGAACGCTTTAGCGAGATCGGGCTTTTTTTTGCCCGCGATTCCATGCCTGCCGCGTAATCCCTTGTGGGAGCGAGCCTGCTCGCGATAGCGGTGTGTCAGGTGACCTTTGCGTCACAGTCATGCCGCTATCGCGAGCAGGCTCGCTCCCACCCTTCAAAACCGCTATCTTCGCCGCCATCCGAAACGAGGGGCGTATGGGCTATCTACTTTTTGTCACACTGATTCAGGCGTTTTCCTTCAGTCTGATTGGCGAATACCTGGCCGGGCATGTCGACAGTTACTTTGCGGTGCTGGTGCGGGTTGTGCTGGCGGGGTTGGTGTTCATTCCGCTGACCCGCTGGCGCCAGGTGGAGCCGTCGTTCATGCGTGGCATGCTGTTGATTGGCGCCTTGCAGTTCGGCGTGACCTACGTGTGCCTGTACTTGAGCTTTCGCGTGCTGACGGTGCCCGAGGTCCTGCTTTTCACCATCCTGACGCCGCTGCACGTGACCCTGATTGAAGACGCGCTCAATCGTCGCTTCAATCCCTGGGCCCTGATCGCGGCGTTGGTGGCCGTGGCCGGCGCGGCGGTGATTCGTTACGACCGGATCAACCCGGACTTCTTCATGGGCTTTTTGTTGTTGCAATTGGCCAACTTCACCTACGCGGCCGGGCAGGTGCTGTACAAACACCTCGTCGCCCGCCATCCCAGCGACCTGCCGCACTACCGGCGTTTCGGCTACTTCTACCTCGGTGCACTGGCGGTGGCGTTGCCGGCCTTCCTGCTGTTCGGCAAGGCGGATTTCTGGCCAGAAGCACCGCTGCAATGGGGCGTACTGATATTTCTCGGCCTGGTCTCCACCGCGTTGGGGCTGTACTGGTGGAACAAAGGCGCGTGCATGGTCAACGGCGGCACGCTGGCGGTGATGAACAACCTGCATGTACCGGTGGGGCTACTGGTCAACCTGCTGATCTGGAACCAGAGCGAGGAACTGGGGCGGTTGCTGTTGGGCGGGTCGGTGATACTGGCGGCGGTGTGGATCAGTCGGTTGGGGATACGCCAACCGTTGCCCGCACACTGATGAACCTTGTGGGAGCGAGCCTGCTCGCGATGGCGGTATGTCAGTCAACATATCTATGACTGTTACACCGCTATCGCGAGCAGGCTCGCTCCCACAGGAAACCTGTTGTGAGTATCAGATCACCTGCTTCTGCGGCTCCGGCAGGTGGCTCGCCCCCAACGCCGCCGGCAACAACCCCGCCCGTAAATCCGTGCCGCTGGGCTGTTGGTACAAGCTCAACCCGAACTCCGGCATCACCGCCAGCAAGTAATCGAAAATATCCCCCTGGATGCGCTCATAGTCGGCCCACGCAGTGGTGCGGGTGAAGCAGTAGATTTCCAGCGGGATGCCTTGGGCCGTGGTCTGCATCTGGCGGACCATGCAGGTCATGTTGGGCTGGATGTCCGGGTGGCTTTTCAGATACGCCAGGGCGTAAGCGCGGAAGGTGCCCAGGTTGGTCATGCGTCGGCGGTTGGCCGACATCGCTGCGACGTTGCCCTGGGCTTCGTTCCAGGCCTTGAGTTCGGCCTGTTTGCGGCTGATGTAGTCGGTCAGCAGATGAACCTGGGTCAGGCGCTGTTCTTCCTCGTCATGCAAAAAACGCACACCGCTGGCATCGATGAACAGGCTGCGCTTGATCCGTCGCCCGCCGGATTGCTGCATGCCGCGCCAGTTCTTGAACGACTCGGACATCAGGCGCCAGGTGGGAATCGAGACGATGGTCTTGTCGAAGTTCTGTACCTTGACGGTGTGCAGCGTGATGTCCACCACGTCACCGTCGGCCCCCACCTGAGGCATCTCGATCCAGTCACCGACCCGCAGCATGTCGTTGCTGGTCAGCTGCACGCTGGCGACGAACGACAGCAAGGTGTCCTTGTAGACCAACAGAATCACCGCCGACATGGCACCTAAACCCGACAGCAGCAACAGCGGCGAGCGGTCGATCAAGGTGGCGACAATGATGATCGCGCCAAACACATACAGCACCATCTTCGCCAGTTGCACGTAGCCTTTGATCGAGCGGGTACGGGCATGCTCGGTGCGGGCGTAGACGTCCAGCAAGGCGCTGAGCAGGGCACTGGTGGCCAGCACCATGAACAGGATGGTGAAGGCCAGAGCGACATTGCCCAGGAAAATCATGCTGGTCTTGCTCAGTTCCGGCACCAGGTGCAGGCCGAACTGGATGACCAGCGAGGGCGTCGTCTGCGCCAGGCGATGGAAAACCTTGTTATGACGCAGGTCGTTGACCCAGTGCAGGGCCGGCTGGCGGCCGAGCAACTTGGCACCGTGCAAAATCAGGTAGCGCGCCACGCGCCCGAGCACCAGGGCAATGACCAGCAGCAACAACAAGGCAAGGCTGGACTGCAGAAGCGGGTGCTGCTCAAGGGCACCCCAGAAGTCTTGAATGTTGACCCAGAGCTGTTTGATGTCCATGGACGAAACGGTTCTTCTATAAAAACGCGACGGTGCGATTAGAGCATTTAAGCCAGGCTAAGTGACCCTTGATGACGAATCGGCTCACAAAAAAGCCACTGATTAGCGCCGTTCGTATAAAGAAACTCGGCCTTCGCGCTCGAAACCGTTACCCTATGCAGCTGTTTTTTTGCATTTCTTCGAGGTAGCACCCGTGTTTTCCCAATTCGCCCTGCACGAACGCCTGCTCAAAGCCGTGGCCGAGCTTAAATTTGTCGAGCCAACGCCGGTGCAGGCAGCGGCTATTCCGCTCGCGCTCCAGGGGCGTGATCTGCGGGTGACGGCGCAGACCGGCAGCGGCAAGACCGCGGCGTTCGTGCTGCCGATCCTCAACCGTCTGATCGGCCCGGCCAAGGTGCGCGTCAGCATCAAAACCCTGATCCTGCTGCCGACCCGTGAGCTGGCCCAGCAGACCCTGAAAGAGGTCGAACGCTTCTCGCAGTTCACCTTCATCAAGTCCGGCCTGATCACCGGCGGCGAAGACTTCAAGGTCCAGGCCGCCATGCTGCGCAAAGTACCGGACATTCTGATCGGCACCCCGGGGCGGATGATCGAGCAACTGAACGCCGGCAACCTTGACCTCAAGGAAGTCGAAGTGCTGGTGCTGGACGAAGCCGACCGCATGCTCGACATGGGTTTTGCCGAAGACGTGCAGCGCCTGGTGGACGAATGCGTCAATCGCCAGCAGACCATGCTGTTCTCTGCCACCACCGGCGGGTCGGGCCTGCGGGAAATGATCGCCAAGGTGCTGAACAACCCGGAGCACTTGCAGCTCAACGCGGTCAGCCAGTTGAACGCCACGACCCGTCAGCAGATCATCACCGCTGACCACAACCAGCACAAAGAACAGATCGTGAACTGGCTACTGGCCAACGAGACCTACGAAAAAGCCATCGTATTCACCAACACCCGTGCCATGGCCGACCGCATCTACGGTCGCCTGGTGGCCCAGGATTACAAGGCGTTCGTGCTGCACGGCGAGAAGGACCAGAAAGACCGCAAGCTGGCCATCGACCGCCTCAAGCAAGGTGGCGTGAAAATCCTCGTCGCCACCGACGTTGCCGCCCGTGGCCTGGACGTTGACGGCCTGGACATGGTCATCAACTTCGACATGCCCCGCAGCGGTGATGAATACGTGCACCGCATCGGTCGTACCGGCCGCGCCGGTAACGATGGCCTGGCGATCTCGCTGATCTGCCACGGCGACTGGAACCTGATGTCGAGCGTCGAGCGCTACCTCAAGCAGAGCTTCGAGCGCCGCACCATCAAGGAAGTCAAAGGCACCTACGGCGGACCGAAAAAGGTCAAGGCCTCGGGCAAGGCCGTTGGCGTGAAGAAGAAAAAGGTCGACGCCAAGGGCGACAAAAAGAAAACCGGCGCCAAGGCCCCGACCAAACGCAAAATCGCTAATCGCCCGAAGACCGACGCCCTCTCGCTGGTCAGCAAGGATGGCATGGCCCCGCTCAAGCGGCGCAAGCCAGAGGCGCCGGCGGCTGAGTGAAACGGCGGTAGTGCTGCATAAAAAAACCGGACTTTGGGTCCGGTTTTTTTATAGGCGAAAATTACACTCCAGTATGCCCAGACCCTTGTGACGAGGAATTCCGCCCTGTGAGAGCTGTAGGAGCCTGTAGGAGCCTGTAGGAGCTGACGAGTGCAACGAGGCTGCGATCTTTTGATCTTTCGCTTGAGATTCAAGTGTCTGAGGGAAAGATCGCAGCCTCGTTGCACTCGTCAGCTCCTACAGGGCTCCTACAGGCTGCTACGCAGTCCAGCGGGAGTAGCGTTCAGGCATCACCCCGCTTTCTTCTCCGCATCCTTGAGCTCTTGAAGGCGCTCATCAATCAACTGGCACTTATCCGGCACATCTTTGCTGGCGGTCTCCAGGTCCATTGCCTGCAGTTCGTCATTGATTTCCTTGGCCTTGGCCGGGTCCTGCTCGGTGAGCTTGGTCACTTCCTGGGCCAGTTGTTCCCGCTTGGCGGTGGCTTCCTCGGGGGTACAGGTGGCCCACGCGGGGAGGGCGCAGGCGAAGGAGGCGGCTAGGGTCAGTTTCAAGAGCGCTTTCATGGCAGGGCCTCGTATTCCTTGTTGGGCTGATAAGAGGTTGAGGCCGCGCGAGGGGGGAAAGTTCATTGGCTGAGTGTCGCGAGGTGCGGCCGGCACTGTGTCTGTCCGTTGCGCAGGAGATTTCCGGGTGCTCATCAGACCTTTCGTACTCTCATACGAGAGGCGTCTGGTTTCAGATGAATGGTTTCGATAATAGCCTCACAGATCAAACAAATCATTGACGTCAAATTGATGGCTAATTAGTATCGCGCCACTATTTTGATATCGTTTTTGTAGAGGGATCTAACATGTCCTCACCCATGATTTGGGCGAGGTTGTGCGTAGCTTTGCTGTGCCTTTCTCCCCTGACACTTGCTCACGCCGCCCCCACCCCGGGCGAAACCGACCTGATTCGCGAACGTCAGAATCGTTTGCTCGAAGAACAGCGTCGACGCCTGGAAGAGCTCAAGGAATTACCCGGCAAGGAGGCAAAGTCGGCCCAGCCGACAGCGCCTGCCGATGCCCGATGTTTCCCCATCAAGACCATTGAACTCAAAGGTGCCGACAGTCTTTCCGCCGGCGAGCGCGAGCGGCTGCTCAAGCCTTACATCGGCCAATGCCTGGGCGTGACGCAGCTCAATGAACTGCTCAAAGTCATCACCGATCACTACATCGAAAAAGGCCTGGTCACCAGTCGTGCCTATCTGCCGCAACAGGATCTGTCCGGCGGTCATCTGCAAGTGCTGGTTGTCGAGGGACGGCTAGAAGGTTTGAAAGGTGCCGAGAACAGCCAACTCTCGGACCGTGAGCTGACGATGGCCTTTCCCGGCAAGACCGGCGAGTTGATCAACCTGCGGGAGATCGAGCAGATGGTCGATCAGCTCAATCGCCTGCCATCGAATCAGGCGAAGATGGAGCTGACTCCTGGCAAGAACGTCGGCGGCAGTGAAGTACGTGTCACCAACGAAGCGCAAAAGCCCTGGCGTGCCGGACTGTCGCGCAGCAACGACGGCCAGCGCAGTACCGGTGAGCAGCAGTGGGGCAGCAGCTTCGAGTGGGACAGCCCGCTGGGCCTGGCCGACCAGTTGATGTTGCGCGGCGGTCATGATGCGATGACCGACCATCAGCACACCTCCCGCAACGCCATGCTCTATTACAACCTGCCGTTTGGCTGGTGGAACCTCAGCTACACCTACAGCCAGAGCGAGTACCGCTCGCAAATCCCGGCCAACGGTTTCAACTTCAAGCAGACCGGCGACAGCCAGAACCATCAGTTGCGGGTCGAGCGGGTGGTTCACCGCGACGCTCTGAGCAAGACGTCCCTCAACACCGGCCTGGCCTACCTGCGCAGCAACAACTTCATCGAAGACAGCAAACTGGACGTCAGCAGCAATCGTCTGAGTGAAGGACAGTTCGGCATCAACCATGGCCGACGGGTCGGCAGTGCTTTCGTCAACCTGGACTTGGGTGTGCAGCAAGGCATCGGCGCCTTTGATGCCCAGGGCGATCACGATCCGGGTCCCGGTCAGGCCGACGCCCGTTATCGCAAATACACCGCCACCGTCAGCTACCTGCAACCGTTCAAATTGTGGGGTGAGTCCTTCAGCTTCAGCAGCCTGATGACCGGCCAGCGCAGCGAGGACGTGCTGTTCAGCCCCCAGCGCATGAGCTTGGGCGGGCAATCGTCGATTCGCGGTTACAAGGACCAGTCGCTGTCCGGCGACAGCGGTGGTTATTGGCGCAACGACCTGCGCTGGAGCCGTCCGGTGACCCTGGAGTGGCTGCGACCGGTGTTCGCTGAATACGGCACCAGCCTCGGTTACGACCAGGGCGTGATTCGCGGCGACCGCTACAACGGCGACCAGCACGGGCGCATGTCGAGCCACTCGCTGGAATTGTTCGCCCGCGGCCAGCACCTGAGCGCCAGCGTCACCTTCGCCCATTCCCTGGAACGCCCGGATGCCCTGACCGAGCGCGAAGCGCCGATCTACTTCCGCATGGATGTATTCCTCTAATTCCTGCTGCAACGAGACTCGATCATGGACGACCGTCAACACGCCTTCCTGGCCCGCCAGCCTTCTGCTGCCCTGCAAACCCGCGAACACTTCTGGGGCATGCCCAAGCGTGGCCTGGCGTTTCTGTTGGCCAATGTCATGTTCTGGCAACCGCTGTGGGCCCAGGCCGAGGGGATCGTCGTCAGCGCACCGGGCACCGGCCTGGACCGGGCCGGTAACGGCGTGCCCATCGTCAACATCGCCAAACCCAACGCCAGCGGCCTGTCCCACAATCAGTTCAAGGACTACAACGTCGGCAGCAATGGCGTGATCCTCAACAACGCCACCTCGCGCACCCAGTCCACCCAGTTGGGCGGGATCATCCTCGGCAACTCGAACCTCAACGGCGCGGCGGCCAAGACCATCCTCAACGAAGTCAACGGCGGCAACCCTAGCCAGTTGCGCGGCTACACCGAAGTGGCGGGGCAATCGGCCCACGTCATCGTCGCCAACCCCTACGGCATCAGTTGCAACGGTTGCGGTTTCATCAACAGCCCGAAGGTGACCCTGAGCACCGGCAAACCGGTGGTGGAAAACGGCCGGCTGGATCGCTACCAGGTGGATAAAGGCAGCGTTGCCATCGAAGGCGCAGGCCTCAACGCCAACAACGTTGATCACTTCGAAATCATCACCCGCAGCGCCAAGATCAACGCCGAGATCCAGGCGAAAAACCTGACGATTGTGGCCGGTCGCAATGACGTCAACGCGACCACCCTCAACGCCACTGCCCGGGCCGATGACGGCAGCGCCAAGCCGCAACTGGCTATTGATTCCTCGGCCTTGGGCGGCATGTATGCAGGCGCCATCAAACTGGTGGGCACCGAGGCCGGGGTTGGTGTGAAGCTGGACGGCAAGCTGATCGCCAGTGGTGGGGATATTCAACTTGATGCCAATGGGCATTTGAGCATGGTTGATACCTCAGCCACCGGCGCCGTCAAGATCAAGGTCGCCAGCCTCGACGCCCGTGGTCCGGTCTACGCCGGCACCACGTTGAACGCGCAAACCCAGGGCAACCTGACCAACCAGAAAACCCTCGTGGCGCGCAACTCCATCACCCTGAACGCCGGTGGGCAGTTGAGCAACAACGGCATCATTGAGGCTGGGGTCAATGCTGATAATTCGCGCAATGCGGCGGGGGATGTGAGCCTCACCGCGCAAAGTCTGAGCAACAACGGCAAGAGCATCGTTGCCAGCCGTAATCTGACGGCCAATGTTGCGCAGACGTTGAACAACCAGGGCGGAACCTTGAGCGCAGGGCAAACCGGCACGGTAAAAGCCGGGGCGTTGGATAACCAGAACAAGGGGCGGGTGCTGAGCAGCGGCGCGCTGAGCGTCGCCGCCGACAAGCTTCTCAACACCCAAGGCATCGTCAGCAGCAACGGCAACCTGACGGCCAAGGTCGGGCAGTTGAATAACCACGACGGCGAGCTTGGCAGCTTGAGCAGCGTCACGTTGCGTGTTGCCTCGCTGGATAACGTTGCGGGTCTGGTGGCGGCGGGGCAGTCCCTGGACATCACTGCCAGCGGCCAGATAAACAACCAAAGCGGACGCCTCACTGCGAGTAAAAACGCGCAATTGAGCGCCGGGTCGCTGGACAACCGCCAGGGATCGCTTTCTGCCCAACAAGGGCTGAACCTGAACCTGGCTGGGCAACTGCTCAACGCTTCGGGCAGCCTGATCAGCAGCGACACGCTGTCGTTAAAGGCCGGCCAGGTAAATAACGCTGCTGGCCGTATCGCCAGCGCAAAAGCGCTGGACGCCAGTGTTACCGGTCTGGATCAACAACAAGGTGAGTTGTTCAGCAACACCAGCCTCAGCCTGGACCTGAACCAGGGCCAGTTGAACAACCAGGGCGGCCTGATCAACGCCTCGGGTGCGTTGCTGCTGAGTAACCTCAAGGACGTCAATAACCAGAGCGGTGAAATCTCCAGCCAGCAAGCGTTCACCCTGGCGGCGCAGAACCTCGATAACAGCGGCGGCAAATTGCTGAGCAATCAAGGTCTGGTGCTCAGAACCGCCCAGCTCCTGAACAACGCCCGGGGTGTCATCTCGGCGGCCTCCGTGGACAGTCGCAGCGCCAGCCTGGACAACAGCGATGGCCTGATCAGCAGCCGCGGTCAACTCGACCTGACAGTCGACGGGCTGCTCGACAACCAGCGCGGCTCGCTGATCGCCGATGGCGCGATGCTGCTCGCCGCTGATCATCTGGACAACCGCGCCGGGAGCATCGCCGGCAAGACTGGGCTTGAGGCTACCGTCACCTCGCTGGATAACCGCCAAGGCACGCTGATCAGCACCGAGGCCTTGACGCTCAAGGCGACCAGTCTCGACAACCGTCAGGCCGGTTTGATCGGTGCGACAAAGGCGCTGGATCTCGACGTTGACGAACTCGACAATCGTGGCGGTGAATTGACGAGCAACGCCGACGTCACGCTGATCAGCCAAAACCTCGACAACAGCGATGGCGGCCTGGTGTACGCCGGGCAAGCGCTGAAGCTGACGGTGGACAAGCTGCTCAACCGCACCAAAGGCTTGCTCAGTGCCAAGACCGAATTGAGTCTGGACGGCGGCGCCCTGGACAACAGTGGCGGCGGCCTGATCAGCCAGCAGAACCAACGCATCAACCTCAGCCGCGATCTGCTCAACGCCCAGGGCCAACTCAGCAGCGAAGGCACGCTGAATGTCACTGCGGCCAACCTGACCAACACCAGCGGCAGTCTGTCCAGCGCCGCCGACCTCACGGTGCAAAGCCTGGGGCGTCTCGACAACCAGGGCGGCGAACTGGTCACCGACGGCGCGCTGCTGCTCACCAGCGCGGCGCTGGACAACCGTCAGCAGGGCAACATCAGCGGTAAAGGCGCGGTGAGCGTCACCACGGGTGCGTTCGATAACAGCCAGAGCGGTCGCCTCAACAGCGGCAGCACGCTGAACCTCGTGGCGGGCCAAGTCACCAATCAGGAGGGCGGGAGCATCGGCAGCCAAGGCGCGTTGACCGCGTCGGTGTCCAGTCTGGATCAGCAGGGCGGCAAGCTGTTCAGCAACACCTCGCTGAGCCTGGACTTGAACAACGGCCAGCTCAACAACCAGAACGGCCTGATCAATGCCCCCGGCGCGCTGTTGCTGAAAAACCTCAACGGCGTGAACAACCAGGGCGGTGAAATCTCCAGCGCCGAAGCCTTTACCCTCGCGGCCAAGAATCTCAACAACGACGGTGGCCGGTTGCTCAGCAGCCAGGGCCTGACCCTACGCATCGCCCAGGCATTGAACAACGTCAAAGGCCTGATCGGCGCGGCCACCGTCGATACCCAAGCGCAAAGCCTGACCAACAACAGCGGCACAATCACCAGCCGTGGCAACCTCGTCCTGACCGTCGATCAACAACTGGATAACCAAGCCCAAGGCCTGATCAGCGCCGCGCAATTGCTCACGCTCAACAGCGGTGATCTGAACAACCAGGGCGGCAGCGTGCTGGCAGGCGGTGCCTTGGTCCTCAACGCCATGGCCCTGAACAATAGCGCCGATGGCCTGATCAATGCCCAAGGCGACCTCACTCTTGGTGCCGATTCGCTGGACTCCAGTGACGACGGTGAAGTGTCGGCCAAGGGCGACATCCGCCTGACCCTCGCATCGCTGACTCAAAACGGCGGCCGCCTGTTGGGTGAAAAAGCCGTCGCCCTGAACCTGGGTAATGGCGACCTGAATAATCGCAATGGCTTGATCACCGCCAAAGGCCCGCTGACCTTCAACGCCCTGCGCGACCTGAACAACCAGGGTGGCGAAATCTCCAGCAGCCAAAGTTTCAACCTGGGCGGCCGGACGCTGGACAACAGCGGCGGCAAGCTGATCAGCAGCCAGAACCTGAGCCTCGACGGCAAAACCCTGGTCAACCAGAACGGCTTGATCTCCGGGTGGCAAGGGTTGCAGGTCAACGGCACCCACCTGGACAACCGCAACAACGGCACGCTTTCCAGCCGCAACGGTAACGTGAACCTGACGCTGCTGGGGAACCTGCTCAACAGCAATGGCGGTGCGCTGGTCAGCCAGGGCAGTCTCGGTGTGACAGCCGTTTCGGTGGACAACACCCAAGGCATTCTCAGCAGCGGCGGCGCCCAAGACCTTATCCTCAGCGGAGCCCTCGACAACGGCCAGGGCGGCCTGATCGACAGCGGCGCGGGCCTGACCATCAAGACCACGGCCCTGGACAACGCCAGTGGTGCCATCAACGCTCAACAAGCACTGACCCTTAACGCCAACGAACTGGATAACCGCCAAGGCAGCCTGATCGGTAACGCGGCGGTCAACCTGAACCTCAACGGTGCCCTCGACAACAGCGGCGCCAAGCTCGCCAGCGCCGGCCCGCTGACCGTTAAAGGCGCGACAGCGATCAACAACCAGGGCGGCCAAATCGCCAGCCAGGATCAAATGACCCTGACCACCGGCTCCCTGGACAACAGCAACACCGGCACCGTCGCCGCCAAAAACGCCCTGGCAATCACCGCCACTGGCGCCGTGCAGAACCATACCAACGGCCTCATCTACAGCCAGGCAGCCGACGTCACACTGAAAGCCGCGAGCCTGGCCAGCGGCAAGGGCGAGATGCAAGGCCAGACCGGCCTGACCGTCGAGCTGAGCGGTAACCTGGACAACCAGGGCGGCAAACTCATCGCCCAGACCGGCGATGTCAGCCTCACCGCGGCCAACATCGACAACCGCGGCGGAACGCTTGCCGCCCTCAAGGGCGCCCTTGAAGCGCGCACCGTGGGCGTGCTGCGCAACGGTTTCGACGTGGACAACAAGGGGGGTGTGATCCAGGCGCAGAGCCTGAACATTCGCGCCTTGGCGGGGCTGAACAACAACGGTGGGCGAATCGCGGCTCAAGCTGGCGATGTCGTCATCAACACCGCCGACCTGAACAACCGCGGGGGTGGTCTTTACGCCCAAGGCCAGGTGAGCATCAGCGCTGCCGACCTGGATAACGGCGCGGGTGGACAGGTGGCGGGCGAGACCTTGAATTTCACCCTCGGCGGCGTTCTGAGCAACGTCGGTGGCGTCCTCGAAAGCGACACCCGCATCGGCTTGAGCGCGGCCAGCTTAAACAACCAGAGCGGCCAATTGCGTACTCTGGCCAGCAGTGGCAGTACTCGCTTGCAAGTAACGGGTGTGTTGGACAACCGCAATGGCGTGATGGAAGTCGCCAACCAGGACTTGATCTTACAGGCCGGTAACTTCCTCAACACTGGCGGAAGCTTGCTGCATGGCGGTAAAGGGGATTTCCAGATTGACTTGGCCAACCTGGGCGGTGCCGGTGGTGACATTGTTACTCTCGGCGGCCTGACCCTGAGCGCCGCCAACTGGACCAACAGCAGCGTGGTCCAGGCCGCGCGGTTGAACATCGACGTCGGTCAACTGACGTTGACGGGCAGCGGCCAACTGTTGGCGACCGACAGCTTAGTGGGGCGTGGAGGCAACTGGACCAACAACGGCCTTATCGCCAGCAACGGCACACTGGATGTTGCCCTGACCGGGTTATACGCGGGTAGCGGCCAAGCCACTAGCGTCGGCAATCTCGGCCTGAGCGCCGCAGGTGTACAGGTATTAGGCGCTGGACGCATCGCCGGTGCGAGCGATGTGCAGGTCAGGGCGGCTGGCACGTTGCTCAACCAGGGGCGCATCACCTCGGCCCGGGACCTGACCCTCAATTCGGCCAATCTGAGCAACAGCGGCACGATTGGTAGTGCCGGCAAGCTTGACTTGGTCAGCCAGGTGCTGCGCAACGAAGGCGCCGATGCAGGTAGTCAAAGTTTGATTTCCAGCGGCGGCGACATGCGCCTGCTGGTTGGCGACTTCACCAACCGCTTCGCTACGGTGTATAGCCTGGGAGGTTTGCTGGTGGCTGGCGATGCAGCGCTCAATCGTGCCAACCGCATCGACAACGTATCGGCCACTTTGCAGAGCGGTGGGGCGATGGGGTTGTACGCCAACACGGTCAGCAACCGCAAGGACGCGTTCTCCGTCAGTGAACAGTTGCTTTCCGGCACCATCACTTATCAGTGTCTCAACTGTAAGGGACGGCACTACGACTTCTTCTATTACCTGACCGAAGAAATTGTGCGTTCAGTGCAGGCGGACTCCGCAGCGGCATCAATCAATGCTGGCGCTGCGCTGAAAGTGCAGTCGTCACTTTTTGAGAACAAGCACAGTACTGTCAGCGCCGCGTCGTCAATCGACATCCGCGCAGATAACTTCAACAACGAGGGGGCGTCCACCGAGAGCGTGCTGCGCACCCGGCAGTTCCGCAATCCCAACGACAGCGAGCGAAGCTCCGTCTGGGACAGCCTGACGCGTGAGGGCGGGGCAATTGCCGAATACGCCAAATACAACTCAAAGACCCAGTACGTCTACCAGCAAGAATGGTATGACCCCGACGGCAGTTACATAACACCGGTGGACCGAGCGAAACAGGACACCGGTATAGCCAACCCCAACTACCGGCCTAACTCAGGCTATGCAGTACCCAGCAAAATTCTGGGTTACACCCTGATCGATACACGCGAGACACAAACCAACACGGGCGTGGCCGCCAACGCCGTCATTCAGGCCGGTGGCGCGGTTAACATCACCGCCAGCCAGACGCTGGGCAACGGCGTTACGCGCCAGAACACCGGCTATTCCAGCCAAGCCCTGAGCGCGGCAAACACTCAGGCCGGCAGCCAGGTCAATCCCAATACCGCGCGCATTAATGCGCAGTTACCGCCAGACCTGGCCCAGCGTCAGGTCAACCCGCTGGACCTGCCAGGTTTCGTCCTGCCCACGGGCGGTAGCGGTTTGTTCCGTCTGAGCGCTCAAGCTGCGAGCCAGGCCAACGCCACTAGCGCCGCACCGTCGCCAGCCAGTTGGGCCTTGGGAGATGCCCGCATCGACCTCGCCCAGCGTCAGCAGCCTTTGGCGCAGACCGGCAGTCCAATCCAACTGAGCGGCGGCAATGGGCCGATCTTCCAGCCTGGCGCCTCAGCGATGCTGCCGCAGGTACTTCCCACAGCAGCACAGGGCGTCTCCAGCACGGTTCCCGTGGTCAATGCGCAGAGCATTGCTCGAGTGCAGGGCCTTCCAGTCAACAGCCGTGGACCGCAGCCGCATAAGTACCTGGTCGAGACCGATCCCGCATTGGCTGATCTCAAGCAATTCATGAGTTCGGATTATCTTCTGGACAAGCTGGGGTATGACTCGGACGCCAGCTGGAAACGCTTGGGCGATGGATTCTTCGAGCAGCAGATGATCCAGCAGGCGGTGACAGCTCGTACCGGTAAGCGCTTTATTGATGGCCAGACATCTGACGAGGCGCTTTACCGGTATCTGATGGACAACGCCATCGCCAGCAAGCAGCAACTGGGGCTGTCGATGGGCGTTACTCTGACCGCCTCTCAAGTGGCAGCTCTGACCCACGACATCGTCTGGCTTGAAGAGCACGAAGTCATGGGCGAGAAAGTGCTGGTGCCGGTGCTCTACCTGGCCCACGCCAACGACCGTCTGGCCCCAACCGGCGCGCTGATCGAAGGCCAGGATGTGAACCTGATCGCCGGTCAGAACCTGGAGAACAGTGGGACCCTGCGAGCCAAGAACAATCTGTCGGCCAGCGCCGGCCAAGACTTGGTCAACAGTGGTTTGATCCAAGCAGGCGGTCGCGTCGACTTGCTGGCAGGCAACACCCTGTTCAACGGTGCCGGAGGCATCATCAACGGGCGTGACATCAGCATGAATAGCCTGTTGGGCGATGTGATCAACGAACGTACCCAGACGGTGCAGAAAGGGGGTTACGTCGTTGAAGGCAGACTGGACAATGCCGCGCGCATCGAAGCGACCAACGACCTGACCTTCGGCGTCGGTCGCGACATGCTCAATATAGGGGGCGTGATGCAGGCCGGTCGCGATCTGGAGATTCGCACTGGGCGTGACCTGCTGATCGGATCTGCCGAACAGACCTACAGCTACCAGAACGGTACCCGCAATCGCAGTGAGTCCATCAAGCAGTCCGGCTCGCAGATCACTGCCGGTCGCGATCTGGATATGGGGGCAGGGCGGGATTTTGCCGCCATCGGTAGCAATCTCGAGGCCAAGCGCAACATTGCCATTGACGCGGTCAACGACATGACTCTGGCGTCGGCAGCCAACGAGGATCACTTCTACTCCAAGAGTAAAAAGGTCACCCGCCAGGAAGATCACGTCCGCCAGGTCGGCACTCAGGTGAATGCCGGCGGTGATGTTTCTATGACCGCGGGTGAGGATCTTCGCCTGATCTCCAGTCGCGTCAGTGCGGGTGACGAGGCTTATCTCTACGCCGGCGACCAGCTCGAACTGATCGCCGAGACCGACAGCGACTATTCGCTCTACCAGAAAAAGAGTAAGGGCAGTTGGGGGAAAAAGAAGACCAAGCGTGACGAAGTGACCGACGTGCGTCATGTCGGCAGCGCGATCACCACGGGCGGCGACCTGACTCTGGAGAGCGGAGGCGATCAGCGATACCAGGCGGCTAAGCTCGAAAGCGGCAATGACCTGACCGTCAGTAGTGGTGGCGACATCACTTTTGAGGGCGTGAAGGATCTGCATCAGGAGAGTCACGAGAAGAGCAAGTCCAGCGCAGCTTGGTTCAGCATGAAGGGTAAAGGTCGCACTGATGAGACCCTTCGCCAGAGCGAACTGACTGCCCAGGGCGATCTGGTGATCAACGCTGTGGGCAAGATCCACGCTGACGTGCGGCAGGTGAACAAGCAGACGGTAAGCGCGTCCATCGATGCAATGGTCCAGGCCGATCCAAAACTGGCGTGGCTCAAGGAGCTGGATGCGCAGGGCGATGTTGACTGGCGGCAAGTGCAGGAGGTCCACACCAGCTTCAAGTACGCGAACTCCGGTCTGGGCCCGGCTGCGCAGATGGTAATCGCTATTCTCATGACCGTCATGCTCGGCCCTGCGGGTGCAGGCCTTGGCGGCTGGGCCCTGGCAGGTGCGTCCAGCTTGGCAACCACCGGCACGGTTGCGACCATCAACAACAAAGGAGATATAGGCGCCGGTTATAAAGCCGTTCTTAGCAAAGATGGCCTTACTAACGCCGCGATCGCAGCCATCACTGCCGGTGTAGCCGAGAACTATCTTGGCGATATGACCATGACCAAGCAGGTCAATGGTAAGACAGTGATCGACTTGGGGTCGGTCGAAGCCGTTAGTCATTTTGCAGGCCAGCAGTTGATCAACAACGCATCCGCTGCTGCGATCGCCAAGGCTTTCGGTAGGGACGTTACGTTGGCGGGTATCCTCCAGTCGACGGTCTACAGCACTTTGTCGGCTTACTCTTTCGACCAGGTGGGCAACCTCTCGCTGAAGACTGGCAGCCCGGAGAAGATCGCTCTGCATGCGCTGGTAGGCGGCATGATCGCCGAAGCATCGGGCAGCGATTTCGCTGTGGGTGCGATGGCCGCGGGTGTGAACGAGACGTTTGCCAACCAGTTGCGGCGAATGTCGGCCCAGATGAATCCGCAGAACCGCGACCACCTGATGCTCATGTCTTCGCAACTGTTAGGCGTGGTGGCCGCTGCCGCCGTGGCTGGTGATGACGCCAATAGCCTGCAAACAGGCTCATTTGTGGCTGGCAACGCGACCCAGTACAACAACCTCAACCACCACGACATGAGTGACTTTGTCGGGGATATGAATGCCTGTGGTAGCAGCGAGACTTGTCAAAAGAACACGTGGGATGGGGGTAAGTACCAAGAGATCAGTGACCAAATCACCGATTGGTCGGAGAAGGCCGTCAGTGGTGCATTCGCGAAATCCTTGCTGACCTCGATCCAGGGCGGGCTGACCGCACTGAATGACCTTAATTGCACGACGGCGACTTGTACGCAATACAAGGACACCCTGACTGAGCGTGCGTTGAACGACCTGACGAACTTGGCGAAGGTTACTGACACGTGGGAAAACGCAACAAGCGTGGCCTCGTTGGTGATCCCCGGCGCCGGTGGCGCCCGTGGGCTTGCGGCTGAAGGTGGAGTTTCACCTAGGATTCAGGCGGCTCTTGATAAGTTTTTGGAGGCCAGGGCTACACGTGCAGGGAGGGCTCCGGGTAAAAATAGCAATTCTTGGAGCGCCGTCACCGACTCAGAGGCTGCGGTAAGCGGCTTGCCTAAAATCGGTTCATTGAAGGGGGAGGCGGAAATTCCCCCACCAAATGCTCCGCCGGATATGGTTCGATCTATTCAACGGCAGAACGAGGCTGCTAAAGCGTTTGCTAAAGCTGGGTATGACGTCGAGCAATTACCCAACCAAGGGAGTAAAGGCGAATCGCGTCCTGACCTTCGAATAAATGGAGAGCTTGCTGATGTATATTCACCTACTACGACGAGCGCCATTTCGGTGTTGAAAACAGTTGCTTATAAAGTACAAAAGCAAGCTGATAATATTGTCATCAATCTTGCGGACTCACCCTTGAGTATCGAGGCAATAGAGCAGGCACTTAAATTGAATCCTATTGACAAGCTGAAGCGATTGTTTGTGATGAAGGGAGACAATAAACGGGTATTTGAGGTCCAGCGATGACGATCACTATGTTCATGGAAATCGAAGCCGGCGCCTCGCTGGAAACTATTCGGCATGCTGTGGAAAAAATTGCAAGTGTTGTAACGCTGGAGAAAACTTACTTAGAAGGTTATTTTTCCGATTCGAATGGCTTCTTTTATTTCGAATTGGTTGATCCCCCCAGTGTTGTGTTTGCTGAGGGGTGGGGGGTTGATTGGCTAGTAGGTGTCATGGGAGCATTCCATTGCCCTCTACATAAACTGGAGCAGAGTTGGAAGGAGATAAAATATGTCATGGAGGAATTATCCTTGCGCTCTTCGATGCGATTTGTTCTATCTTTTCAATACGATAGCGTCTATGCGTTCAATGAGGGAGAGGGTGTTGTGTACAAGAAGAGTATGGTCATTTAATCAATAAAAAGGCGGCGGGAAAAAGGGAAAAGGAAAAAGGGGACACCCATTAGCCGGTCTCAAGTCAAGGCTAAAAGCCAACTCGCCCTGCAGCTTTTAACTGTAGGGTTTCCTTTTGTCTCAACCTGCTCGGTTGAACCCGTCGTACCCGTTTTCTCATCAATGGCTACGACCGAGTCGTGCCTGACACCCATATGGATCAAGCGGTAGCAACACAACACGCACCGCCCTGGCAGTGAACTGCCCCAGAGAAACGTTGGTACCGCCAATGTGTTCAAAACGTGTCACAGAACTGTGGCTCGTGCGCAAAGCGCACGTCCAGTCTCTACTGGCTCACTTAGCGGACGACCCGGTTACAACGCACTCAGGCGGTGATGATCGGACGCCACTCGGATTTTTGGCTCACGTCCAGTCCCCTTTCGATTGCCCGATCATCACCTGACTCGCCCTTCAGGCGAAACAGCGTTTAGCGTCAAAAGGCTGCTTCTCCTTAAGGATGTGGTAGGTCGCTCGAGCTAGCTTGTGAGCCAGTGCTTTAGTCGCCACCACGCCATTGGTCTTGGCTTTCTTTTTCTCAAAAAATCGGTTGGCATCGTCACTGAATCGCCGCGCAAAATTGGCCGCTTCAATAAAGGCCCAGATCAGGTACGCGTTACCGTTTTTGGCGTTGCCTTCACCCTTCTTTTTGCCGTTGGAGTAGCGCGCACTTTTTACGCACCGAGCATAGGAGGCAAAATGACCGACCTCTGCAAAACGTTCTATGTCACCGGTTTCCAACATGATGACTGTTGCCAGTACTTCACCGACGCCTGGCATCGTTTTTAGCAACAAATACTCAGGTCGTAATTTGGCCTGTTGAAGCAGTCGCGCTTCAAGCCCGGCGATCTGCGCATCAAGCGCCTGGATGACCGCCACATTGGCGTTCATTGCCAAAGCCACATCTGTTGGCAGGCCCAGCCTGTCAACGGATACGGCAGAAAAGCCTTTGATTTCATTACAGCTCAAACCATGGCCGAACTGGCGTGCGGCAATGTTCTCGACAGCCAGGATATGCTGGGTTCTTGTGCGCACCAGTTGAATGCGTTTACGCGCCAAGTCTCTCAACGCACGCTCCTGAGGCGGATGAATATAGCCCGTCGGTAGAATCCCGAGTCGCAGCAAATGCGCGAGAAATACCGCATCATCCTTGTCGTCTGAATGCTTCAAACCGTCGTAGCGCTTCAAAAAATGAAAAAAGGCTGGCCTTGGTCTACGGTGATAGTTGCGAACACACACTGACTGTCTGAAACGGGCGACCGCCAAGTCGCCCATTTTCCTTTATTCCCCTTTATTCCGCAGCCTGCGCCCGTAACCGCCTCCCAATCACGTCCATCACATCACATCACACCCATCCCGCAACGCTATCGTCAACATTTTGCAAAAGTCAGAAAGCACCAGAGTGTCGGAGCTGATATCCGAACGAAACGCGATGTTTTCCAATAACTGGGTCACGGTTCGGATGCGGTAATCAGCGGTTTCGAAAAGGACGTCGAGGGGGGCTTCGGTGTCGATGAGCAGGGTGGCCGGGGTGCAGTCGATTCCAGTGATGGGCATGTATCTGGTCATAATCAGAGCCTCGAAAGTGATGAGTCTCTCTGTAGATCGGGTCGCCAAACCCGGCCGCCTTTTTGGGCGACGAGGGACTATAGGGCGATCTGCTCTTGAGCTACAAGACACCGCTTTCCGTGCTTCATGTAGGACCTTTGGCCTAGCGGTTGTCGGCTTTGGGTCAGGCAACGCAGGCGACTGCTGCGCAGTCGGGCGGGAGCAAGCTCCCTCGCCACGGGGCGGTGCTCGGCCTGAGTATTGTGTTTTAGCCGTATCAGCAGCCATGTGGGCTTGGTCTCTTCATACCTCATCGCGATAACGGAACAAATCCCCGTTTCCTTTACTACGACCTGTTGTAATCCTATCTGTCCGTTTCGCAGGAGTTTTCCACCTCTGTGCAGGATCTTTCGTACTTTTTTACGGGATGCGTCTGATTTTAGAAGGACGGCTTCGACAGTAGTCTTCGGTAAACAGACACCCGCGTCGAACCATCGTCTCGATCAAAGCGTTGATTGGCGTGGTCGTGTCCACCGAACGGGGCGGCAATGTGATCCACATCATCTCCCCCCGAAAAGCCACTAAGCCGGAGGCCATAGTTTCCCTCTTCGATCCCCCCTCAATGTGGCTCGTCGTTAAATACATGTCTTGAGCGTCTTGAGGGATATCATATTTTTGTTGCGTGTTGCGCAACATGCTAGGCTTTCCCATGATCAAGTCTTTTCAACACAAAGGGCTACGCAAGCTCTTCGAAACGGGTAGTACGGCAGGCGTGCAACCCGCTCACGCCAAGCGGCTACGAATGCAGCTAGCGGCCTTGAATACAGCCATGACGATTGATGACATGGATATCCCCGGTTTCCGCCTTCACCCGCTAAAAGGCGAAATGCGTGGACGCTGGTCAGTCATGGTGAACGGCAACTGGCGGCTGACGTTCGAGTTTCGCGACGGAAACGCTTACGTCCTGGACTACGAGGATTATCACTGATGAACATGCACAACCCTCCCCATCCCGGGGAGTTCATTGCCGAGATTTATCTGGAGCCGAACGGTATCAGTGGTCGTGAGCTGGCGGAAAAGCTCGGTGTAGCTCCCTCGACACTGAGCCGTGTCTTAAAGGGCACTAGCCGTGTTTCGCCTGAAATGGCGCTGCGGCTGTCTGTAGCGCTTGGCCGTTCGCCGGAGAGTTGGCTGGCGATGCAGGATGCTTATGATCTGTGGGTGGCTCGTCAGCATGTTGATTTGTTGCAGGTAAGAAAGCTCGCTTTCGCCTGAATCAACCTCGAACGTCTCCGGACGTGGGGATTTGAGACAGACCAATCGAGATCGGCCTGTCTTTTTCAATCGTGATCTGGTCCGGTTCTCGCCTGGAAAACAGGTGGTCCTCAGTTGCCCATCTTTCATTACTTCGCTATTTACGTTGGCAGGTATAGAAGGCGACTGCCACGCAGTCGAGCGGGAGCAAGCTCCCTCGCCACGGGGATCTCGCTCGACTGGGCGGGTTGGCGCATCAGCCGTGGCAGCAGCTGTGCGGCTTGGCCTCGTCGTATTTATCATGATGCCGCACCCAATCCATGATTTCGTCTTCATTGCGGCCCTTGGGCGTGAGGTCGAGGTAGTTGTAGGTGCCGACCAGAATGTCCAGGCCGCGGGCGTAGGTGGAGTAGGTGTGGAAGATGTCGCCGGCTTCGTTGCGATAGAAGACGCTCAGGCCGGGGAGTTCGCCTTCGGTGGTGTCGGATTTTTCGTAGTTGTAGGAGGCTTTTCCAACGGCGACATCTTCGGCCTTGAAGCTGACGCCGAAGTCGTAGTTGAAGTCGCAGCCGTTGGACGAGACCCAGTCGAAGGTCCAACCCATGCGGCGTTTGAACGGCTGGAATTCGGCGAACGGGGCGCGGGAGACGGCGACCACGGCGACGTCGTGGTGGGCCAGGTGTTGGTTGGCGCCGTCGATGTGGTCGGACAGGAATGAGCAGCCATCACAGCCTTCTGTCAACCGGGGCCGAACATGAAGTGGTAGATGATCAGTTGGCTGCGGCCGCCGAACAGGTCGGCCAGGCTCAGTTCGCCGTGGGGGCCTTGGAAGCGGTAGGGTTTTTCGATTTTTACCCAGGGCAGGGCGCGGCGTTCGGCGCTGAGTTTGTCGCGTTCGCGGGTGAAGGCTTTTTCGTGGATCAGGTGCTGGCGACGGGCGGCGAGCCATTCTTCCCGCGAGACGACGGCATGATTTTCTACGTTCATGGTGAATTCTCCTGCGTGGCAGAGCCGCTGATTCGGCACTTCTGTCAGTGGTCGTTTGGCCCTGGGTGAATTCGACAGGCCGTTGGTCGGCTTGTGAAATAGCCCACCGGTAAGCCCGGCTGAACGGCGGCGCAGCGCCTGGGTCACATTTTAAGTAGGCATCTCACTCTTTGGAGGATGGACCAAGATGACGACTTATAACTGGGACTTGATCGAGCTGTTGTTGCACGAAGTGCAGAACGGTGCCGGCCACAGCTTTACCCCTCGGCCTTATGCGGAGCGGTATGCGGCTGAGAAAGCGGCTGCAGGCGAGGAGATCGAGAACCTCGATCATCTGAAAGCGGTCGCCGGGGAGTACGAAAAGTTGCTGCTGGAGCGTGGCTATATTGAGCCTCGGCCGGAGGAAGAGGGCGGTAATGGTGAAAACTTTGTGCTGACGCCTCGTGGCTCGCGGTTGCTGAGCCTGATCGACAGCAGCATCCCGGGCAATGATCATCCGCGCCAGGTGCTGGATGAGCAGGACGATGCGCTGGATGAGTTTACTTTTGATGAGGTGGCTTCGAAGGCGCAGATTGCCTAGAGCCGAACACAGATCCTGTGGGAGCGGGCTTGCTCGCGAAAGCGGTGTATCAGTCGACATAACTGTTAACTGACATACCGCTTTCGCGAGCAAGCCCGCTCCCACATTTGTTTTTCACTCCACATTGGCTTTTTGGGGCTCTTAGGCGCGAGCTGCTTTCAGGCACTTCAAATCACTGAAATCCTTTTTCACCCGGTCGATCTTCCTCAGCAAGTGTTCGCGTTGCGTCGCGGTGCTGTCGGCCATTACGTCCACCAGCAGGCTGCGGGCCTGGGCTTCGGTTTTGTCGAAGGCTTCGCGGTAGGCGGGGGTCCATAGGCTTTCGCGGTCGACCAGCAGTTGCTCGATGCGTTTGGGGAAATCGGGGCGGTGGCGCTGGGCCACAGCTTCGCTGAACTGGTTCTGCCAGTGCGCGCGGTTGGCGATCCATTGCTGGTTCTGATCGCCCAAGGCGCGAGACCAGTCCTGCACGCGTTGGCGCTGAGTTTCGCTGAGCGGGCCGAGCCAGTCATTCAGGCGTTTCTCCATGCGTTCGCTGCGTTCCTGGATTTGCTGCTGCAAGGTCGGCTTGAGGTATTGCTGCTGGCGTTTGCGCTGGTCTTTGACGAACGCGGCGTCCATGTCCGCGACCTGATCGTCGTTCAACCCCTGCAAAAGCTCGATGGCCGATGGCGTGATTTCCCGAGCGGTTTCGGCGATGGCGGCCTTGGCTTCCCGGGCACGCTGCTGCAGGGCCTGGTCGGTCACCTGATTGGTCTGCACCATGTTCTTCAAGCGGTCCAGCCAGTCAAGGTAGCCGGGCAGTTGTGTGGTGCAATGCCAGTTCAAGTGTTCATTGAGACGGTCGTTGAACCAGTCCTTTTGCTCGCCATTGATGTCCAGATAGTCGTTGAGCGTCCAGGGGATGATCAGGTCGAGATTGCGGTAGGCCAGGCCCACGCGGCTGCAGGCGGTGACGGTGAGCAGCAGGGCCATGAACAGGGCGATGCGGGTGAACCAGCGCGACATGAGCGAGTCCTTGCGAAGGCATGGGTTGCAAAGGCGTAACTGTCTTGTTTGAGCATGGCAGGTGCGCGGCAGTTCAGCCGATCGAATAAGTAACGCTTAGTAAAAAGGGTTAGTAAAAAGGGTGTGCCATCTTGAGGGTCAGCAGGCCGTCGCATTCGCTGTTGTGGCCGGAGTACGCTGAGCAACGGCTGCCGCTCAAGCTTGAGTCGCTGTAGATCAGGTCCAGGTCAATACCCTTCCAAGGGCGGGAAATTTTCAACGACCAATCGCTGAAACTGCCTACATAACCGTCCTCCACCGAGACGGGTGAGTTGTACTGGTGGGTGGTGTACTTGGCGCTGACGCCAATGCCAAACGGCACGTTGCCGCCCAAGTCGGCAAACAAGGTGCTGTTCTGTTTGTCCGGGTCGTTGCTGAAGGCTGCGCCGAAACGGCTGCCCAGCATGGTCAGGCCGCCGAAGAACTCCTGGCTGTCGAGCGTGTCGAGGGTGGGGTAGCTGTAGTGGATCAGGCCGATTTCGTAACCCAGGGTCTGGTCGAAGGGCTGTTTGAAACCCATGTAGGAATCGACCTCAAGTTTGCTCGAAGGGCTCAGGCCAACGCTTGGCGACCATTGGCCCACGTACCAGCCGCTGTCGTGGCTAAGGTCCAGGCCGCCATGAAACGAGCCGGTGCTCGAAGGTGTGACCAGCCCCTCGGCCATACTGCGGCTGGGCGTGGTGCCGAGTTTGAGGTCGAAGTCGCCGAGTTCGCGCTGGAACACCTGCCCATGGGCGAAGGGGCACGCCAGCAGGCTGAGCGTCAGGGCAACAATGGGGATGCGCATGCTTCACTCCATGGATAGCGAGGAGCAGTAACGGACATCAAGCTGAAACACTTGAGCTAGAGAGGTGCAAGCATACCGGCGAATGCTTGGCAGCGAAGGCCGTTCGTCGATTTTTGCAGGGATGAGGGCTAGCGGGGAGGTTCCAGTCCAAGCGCTTCGAAGCTCAAAGCGCTTTGGGACCAGGTGACGCGATGATTACTTCTTGCCCAGGCTGATCTGCTTGGACGGGCCGAATGTCTGGCCGCTGACCCCTTTGGCAATTTGCTGGATTTCCCCGCCGGACTTAAGGAACGCAGCGATCTGGTCGTTGATCGACTCGCTGGTTTCAACGGCTGGAGCTGGCTTTGATTTGCTGTTGGAGGCTTTTACGCGCATGACGGCCATTAACCTGTAAATAATTAATTGGGCCAGGCATCGTACAGGAAATACTTGACAATTGCTTGGCAAATATCCCCCTCAATTATCTCGCGCGGCGTTGGAATAATGCCCTGTTTATGCCGTCATTATTGCCCTAAGTCGCTGTTTTAAATAGCAACCCTCTGGGATAAATAACTTCAAGGTGGATGGCCGAAGCGGTCTCGCGGGGCAGCGTCCGCCTGACGAATGGCCGCCTGTGCGACGAAAACCCAGAGAAATCAATGGTTGCGCAAGGTCTTCCCGGCCGCGCGCGGCAGAGGCCACGAAACACGCCGCAAAACCGGGTAGAATGCCGCCCACGCAATGAGGGTATTGGAAATGGCTTTAGTCGGGCGCTACAACAGTTTGCAAGTGGTTAAACACACTCACTTCGGTTTATATCTGGACGGCGGGGCGGACGGCGAAATTCTGCTGCCTAACCGTTATATCCCCAAGGATATTCCCAGCGAAGATGAAGACTGGCTCAATGTTTTTATTTATCTGGACAGCGACGACAAACTGATCGCTACCACGGAAAAACCCAAGGTTCAGGTCGGTGAATTTGCCAGCCTGAAAGTGGTTGAAGTCAACAGCATCGGCGTGTTCCTGGACTGGGGCCTGCCCAAGGATTTGCTGCTGCCGTACTCCGAAGAAAAACGTCAGATGACCGCCGGCGAATATTGCGTGGTGCACGTCTACCTCGACAAGCACACCCGCCGCATCACCGCCACGGCGCGCCTGGACCGTTATCTGGACAAGACCCCGGCCAACTACACGCCGGGGCAGGAAGTCGATTTGCTGGTCGCCGAAGCCACCGACATGGGCTTCAAGGCAATCATCAATAACAAGCACTGGGGCCTGATTCACAAAAACGAAATCTTCAAGTTCATGCGCGCCGGCAAGCAGGAAAAAGGCTTCATCAAGGAAATCCGCCCGGACGGCAAGATCAGCCTGAGCTTGCAACCGGTGGGTCAGGAAGCTGCGACGAGCCTGAACGCCAAGATCCTCGCCAAGTTGCGCGAAAATAACGGCACGCTGGCGGTCAGCGACAAGAGCGACCCGGTGCTGATCAGCAGCCTGTTCGGCGTGAGCAAGGGCAACTTCAAGAAAGCCATTGGCGCGCTGTACAAGAATGGGCAGATTGTTATTCATGCTGATCGGATTGAGTTGAGCTGATCTTCAGCAAACAACGGAATCTGTGGCAAAAGGATTTCCTGTGCCAAAAGGAGTTCCTGTGGCGAGGGGTAGACCTGTAGGAGCTGCCGAAGGCTGCGATCTTTTGATCTTTCGCTTGAAACTCAAGTGTCTGGGGAGAGATCGCAGCCTCGTTGCACTCGACAGCTCCTACAGGTCTACCCCTCACCACAGGAACTGTGTCTGCCTTTCGTCTGTATACAAAATCCTGCACCTTTAGCATGCACCCGCGCCCTGTTCGTGGGCGCATGCCTGTTCCTGCGCGGCGTTCATCCCCGCCACACACCGCAGTTTGTCTCACATTTCCAACCTATGGCACGCATTCTGCGTAGTAATCCGTATACAAACCATGCCGGCTCCCGTGCGCAGTATGGTGAGCTGGGCGATGCGGGGGCACGGCGGTACTCAAAAGGAGCCCCGCAATGTCTGAGCAATTGCCCAACGGCTACAGCCCTCGTCTCTATAACGAAGACTTGGGCCCGCTGCCGCAGAAATGGAACTGGTACAACATTTTCGCGTTTTGGATGAGTGATGTGCACAGCGTCGGCGGTTATGTGTTCGCGGCCAGCCTGTTCGCGTTGGGGCTGGCGAGTTGGCAGGTGTTGATTGCGTTGCTCTGCGGCATCTGCATCGTGCAGTTGATCGCCAACCTGGTCGCCAAGCCGAGCCAGCAAGCGGCGGTGCCGTATCCGGTGATCTGTCGCCTGGCGTTTGGGGTATTCGGTGCGAATATTCCTGCGGTGATCCGCGGCTTGATCGCGGTGGCCTGGTATGGAATTCAGACGTACTTGGCCTCCAGTGCGCTGATTATCGTGGTGTTGCGGTTTTTTCCTTCGATGGAAGCCTACGCCACGCCGCAATTTGCTGGTTTGTCCTACTTGGGCTGGTTCGGTTTCCTCAGCTTGTGGTTCGTTCAGGCGCTGGTGTTCTGGGCCGGTATGGAGTCGATTCGCCGTTTTATTGACTGGGCCGGACCGGTGGTGTACGCCGTTATGTTTCTGTTGGCCGGCTGGATCGTATGGAAAGCCGGCTGGAGCAACATCAATTTCACCTTGGCGGAGAAGTCGTTGTCCGGCTGGCAAGCGTTTGGTCAGGTGATCGTAGCGACCGCGTTGGTGGTGTCGTACTTCTCCGGCCCGACCCTGAATTTTGGCGATTTCAGTCGTTACTGCCGGAGCATGTCTGACGTGCGCCGTGGCAACTTCTGGGGGCTGCCGGTGAATTTCCTGGCGTTCTCCCTGGTGACCGTGGTGATTGTCTCCGGGACCTTGCCAGTGTTCGGCGAAATGCTCCACGACCCGATCGCCACCGTGGCGCGTATTGATAACGACGTGGCGGTGTTACTGGGGGCTTTTGCCTTTGTGACGGCCACCATCGGCATCAATATCGTCGCCAATTTTGTATCCCCGGCGTTCGACTTCGCCAACGTTGCGCCCAGCAAGATCAGCTGGCGTGCCGGCGGCATGATTGCGGCGCTGGCGTCGATTTTCATCACACCGTGGAATCTGTTCAACAACCCCGAAGTGATTCACTACACCCTGGACGTGCTGGCAGCGTTCATTGGTCCGCTGTTCGGGATTCTGCTGGTGGATTACTACCTGATCAAAAAACAGCAGATCGATGTGGATGCGTTGTTCAACGACGGCCCAAGCGGGCGTTATTACTACAGTGGCGGCATCAACTGGACGGCGGTCAAGGCACTGGTGCCGGCGACGTTGATGGGCGTGGCGATTACGTTCACGCCGATGCTGCAAGCGATGGCTAATTTTGCCTGGTTCACCGGTTGCTTCCTGGGCGGGGTGTTGTACTTCGCCTTGGCGCGGCGTGAGTTGGCGCCGCAGCCATCGTTGAGCCCGGCCGGTCAAGCCTGATCAACGCAGGGCGGTCCGAGCGCAAGGGCTCGCTGCGTCCCGACCGGCGGGCCGCAGCAAGAGTCCGCCCGCCAGCACGAAACCGCTGCCGGCAACGATCAGCGCCGGATGCAAACCACCGCCGAAGTGGCTGCTCAGCGCCGCCAGCAACGGTCCGCTGAGCTGGCCGACGGCAAAGAACGCAGTGAGCAGTGCGGCGTTGCGTTGAAGGCTGTGGGGTGCCAGTTCGCGGGAGCGCAGCACGGCCAGTTGCATGCAGGCCAGAAATGGCGTGCCACACAGGATGACCCCCAACGCCAGCCCCGGCCCGCTGCCGAGCAGGCAGGCAAATACGCCAGCGGCTTGCAGCCATAACGTACCGATCAGCCAGCGGCCAGTGGTGGCCGGGTTGGGCCGCCGCAAGCTCACCAGCACCACGCCGAGGGCGGCGGCCAGGCCGAAGCAGGGCCAGAACAGATCGGCCTGCCATTGCCCATGAAACTGCGTCGAAGCCATCTGCGACAGGAAGGTGGCGGGAATGATGTAACCCAAGCCGTACAGGGCGTACACCACACCGAGCCGGACGATGCTGCGGTTGGGCGACAGTGTGACCGGGACAGCCACGGTCGCGGCGGCGGTGGGTTTTGGCAAGATCGGCAGGATGACCAGCAACATCGCCAATGCTACGCCGGCATACACCAGCCACAAAATGGCGGACGTCTGGCCCAGCAGGTTCGAGCCCAGGGCGAGCAAACCTGTGAGGAATATCCCCAACCCCGGCCCGGCGAACACCAGAGCGCCGAGGCGTGGCCGTCCCGCCGCTGCGGCCAGCGGTTGGCTCAGGGCGGTGATCATCACCATGACCCAGGCACTGGCCACACCGGTGCCGAAGCGCAGCGCCAAGTGGGGCCAGAAGCCCCAGGCCCAGAACGAGGCCAGGGTCAGCAACACGCACAACCACAGGCCCCCGATCAAACGCCGCCGCACCTGCTCAGGGCGGTGGGCGAACATGGCGTCCAGCGCTCCGAGGAAATACCCCAGGTAGTTGGCGGCGGCAATCAGACCGGCGGCGGTCAAGTCGATCTGACCTTCGCCGATTAAATGAGGTAACTGCGGCGTTAGGGCGAAGCGGCCAATGCCCATGGCCATCATCAGGGCGATAAAGCTGCCGAGCAGGCGAATCAGAGGTGACATGTCGGGGTCTCCGGCGTTGAGGCGAATGACCGTCAGGCTAGGACCGATTGACTTTCATTAAAAATGAATAATAGTGAGTAACTTGTTCATTTTTGGAGAGTGTCGTGGAGTTCAGCCAATTGCGGATTTTCCAGGCCGTGGCCGAGGAAGGCTCCATTACCCGCGCTGCCGAGCGGTTGCACCGGGTGCCATCGAACCTCTCGACCCGGCTCAAGCAGCTTGAGGAGCAACTGGGCGTGGATCTTTTCCTGCGCGAGCGTCAGCGTTTGCAGCTATCGCCAGCGGGAAAAGTCCTGCTGGACTACGCGATCAAGCTTTTTGCTCTGCACGACGAAGCCCATGCTGCCGTGCAGGGCGGGCAACCGGCCGGGGATTTTGTGTTGGGTACGATGTACAGCACGGCGGCGATTCATCTGCCGGACCTGCTGGCTGGTTATCACCGCACGTACCCGGCGGTGAACTTGCAGGTGCAGTCGGCGCCCAGCGGTGAACTGCTCGAAGGCTTGCTCACCGGGCGCCTTGACGCGGCACTGGTGGACGGCCCATTGGAGCTGGCGGGGTTGGATGGCGTGCCGTTGTGCGACGAGCGGCTGGTGCTGATCACCGAGGCCGATCACCCGCCAGTGCGCAGTGCCTTGGATGTCCAGGGCCGCTCGGTATTCACCTTTCGCCAGGGCTGTTCCTACCGCATGCGGCTGGAAGCCTGGTTTGCCCATGACCATGCGGCCATGGGCCGGGCGATGGAAATTGAGTCTTATCAGGGGATGCTGGCCTGTGTGATCGCCGGTTCCGGGGTGGCGCTGATGTCCGAGTCGATGCTCGCCAGCCTGCCGGGCCGCGAGCGTGTGAGGATGCATCCGTTGGCCGAGCCATTTGCCAGTGCCACGACCTGGCTGATGTGGCGCAAAGGCATGGTGGGGGCCAATCTCACTGCCTGGATTGAACTGCAGCAACAGGCCTGGCCGCGGGCGCCCATGATGACGACGCGATCAGCTTGAACTCCGGGAGGTGGATTTGGATCAATTCAGTAACAGATCATTGCAATGTGTGACGAGCATTGCGTAGGACTTCGGACTATTATCAGTGCGAAGGGGCCACAGAATTTTGCCGCTCGTACCACCCTGAAGGGGGCACCACGATGAAAGAGAAAATCCAGAACTGGCTTCACGACTTGGGTGTCGCGCTCGGCCTGATCGAGCCGCCCATGCAACCGATCCCTATCCGCACCGATGACGAGCAGCGCCGCCAGCCGCGCCGGCGGTAAAGACACCGCGAATATTGGAGAGATCGCAGTCTCAGACTGTTTCAGTTGAAACAGCCTGAGACTGCGATCTTTTTTTGTTTTGAAGGAAAATCTCTGTGGGAGCGAGCCTGCTCGCGATAGCGGCGGATCAGCCACCATTGATATTGACTGATACACCGCCATCGCGAGCAGGCTCGCTCCCACAGGTTTTTCATCGTCCGGAACTGAGCGATACAAAAGGGCAAAAAAAGGTGTGGCCACCGACGCCACACCCTCGAAGAAAAACTGCTTTCAGACCGCCTTGGCCATCACCTTCGACCGTGGCGACAACAGACTGACCAGCACAAAACTCACCAGCGCCACGCTCAGGCTGTAGTAGATCGGCGTGTTGGCATCCAGGCCGTCCTTGATCATGAAGAACAGCGCAGTGAGAAAGCCCAGTGACATGCTGGTGATCGCGCCGGCGGTGGTTGCGCGTTTCCAGTAGATGGCACCGATCAGCGGAATCAGCATGCCGCCCACCAACAGGTTGTAGGCCAGGGTCAGGGCACTGATCACATCGCTCACCACCAAAGCGATGCCCAACACCACCACACCCAGCAGCAGGGTCGCGATGCGGTTTTCATGAACGTCGCCATTGCCGCTTTCACGACCCTGGCGCAGACGCGGGAGCAGGTCCTGGACCACGGTGGTGGAGGCTGCCAGCAGGCCGGCCGCGGCGGTGGACATCAAGGCTGCCAGGGCCGCGGCGATCACCAGCCCGCGAATGCCGTTGGGCAGGCTGGTCTGAACGACGCTGGCAAAGGCGTTGTTGACGTTTTCCAGATCCGGCAGCAATACCTTGGCGGCCATGCCGATCAATGCCCCGGCCAGGCCGTACAGCACGCAGTACAGGCCGGCGGCGGTGCCGGCTACCTTCGCCACACCTTCGCTGCGAGCGGTGAATACCCGTTGCCAGATGTCCTGGCCAATGAAGATGCCGAAGAAGTAGATCAGGAAGTAGGTGAGGATGGTGTCCCAGCCAATCGCGGTGAAATCGAAATAGCTGGCCGGCAAGGCCGCCACCATCGCGTCCCAGCCGCCCGCATCGCTGATGGACATCGGCATCAGCAGGAACACCAGGCCGACGGTCATGATCAAGAACTGCACGATGTCGGTGAGGGTCAGCGACCACATGCCGCCGATGGTGGAATACAGCACCACCACGCCGCCGCCCACCAGGATCGAAACCCAGAAGGGCAGGCCGAACAACACCTGCATCACCGTGCCGATGGCGATGGTCGAGGTCGCGCCGATCATCAACGCATAAACCAGCATGATCAGCGCACTGGCGTGGCGCGCGGCCGGGTTGTAGCGGCGCTCCAGCACTTGGGTCACGGTGTAGATCTTGAGTTTGAGCAACGGTTTGGCAAGAAACAGGCTCAGGCCGACGATGCCCAGACCGATAGCGCCGCACAGCCAGAACCCGGAAATCCCATGGACGTAGCCCAGCCGCACCGTGCCGATGGTGGAGGCGCCGCCCAGAACGGTGGCGGCCATGGTGCCCAGGTAAAAGCCCGGGCCGAGGTTGCGCCCGGCGACCAGGTAGTCGTCACGGGTCTTGGCGCGGCGCATGCCGTACCAACCCAGGGCAATCATGCCGGTGGCATAGATGAGAACGACGATTAAATCCAAAGCCATGATGGCGTGTCTCCGATTGTCTTTTTTATAGTGAGGTCGAGATGGCGCCATGGGCAGATTGAGTCGAGCGTTGCCGTTGTGGCGAGGGGATTTATCCCCGTTGGGCTGCGCAGCCGCCCCATGGCAGTCAACTCAATCTGTCAGGCACACTGAAATGTCAGGGTTTGGGAGCGCTGCGCGCTCCAGCGGGGATAAATCCCCTCGCCACAGGTTCAGCGCTCGTTGAGACCGAACCCTTGCTACGCGGATCGTCCGGCCCGTACACCGCCGCCGGCTCTGGGAACAGCCCCAGCAGCACCAGGTAAATCACCGAGGCCAGGCCCAGGGTCACCGGCAGGCCGATGTCGATGCCGCCGGCCAGCTCACCCAGCGGTCCGACGAACTGCCCAGGCAGGTTGACGAAGCACAGCCCCACCAGCGCGCTGGGAATCCAGGCCCCCAGGCCGCGCCAGTTCCAGCCGTGGCTGAACCAGTAGCGCCCGCCGGTTTCGCCACGGGTGAACACTTGCAGGTCATCCGGGCAGTAGAAGCCGCGGCGCACCAGCAGGCCGATGATCATGATCACCATCCATGGCGTGGTGCAGGTGATGATCAGCACGGCGAAGGTCGATACGCTTTGCACCAGGTTGGCGGCGAAGCGCCCGATGAAGATGAAGGCAATCGACAGCACGCCGATCAGCAGCGTTGCCTTGACCCGCGACAGAACTCGAGGGAACACGCTGGACATGTCCAGCCCGGTGCCATACAGCGACGTGGTGCCAGTGGACATGCCGCCGATTACCGCGATCAGGCACACCGGCAGGAAGAACCAGCCCGGCGAGACCGCCAGCAGGCCGCCCACGTAGTTGTTGGCCGCGATGTAGTCCGGCGCCTTGATCGCCACGATGGTGGCGGTGGCAAGGCCGAACAGGAACGGGATCAGCGTCGCCAGTTGCGCGGCGATCACCGCCAGCATGATGCGCCGCTTGGGCGTGTTGCGCGGGATGTAGCGCGACCAGTCACCGAGGAACGCGCCGAAGGAAATCGGGTTGCTCATGGCGACCAGTGCCGCGCCGATGAACGCCGCCCAGAAGCCTGGCTGGCCGAGGCCGACGGTGCCGGCGAACTGGCTGTCGAAGTTGGGTGCAAAGGCAAAGATACCGAGCAGAAACAGCAGGCTGGCGGCCCAAACGGCGATGCGGTTGACCCACAACATGAAGCGAAAGCCGTAGATGCACACCGTCAATACCAGCAGGGCGAACAGGCCGTAGGCCAGGCCCAGGCTCAGGTCGGTTTCCGGTAAACCGATCAAGCGCTTGGCGCCACCGATCAACGCATCGCCCGAACTCCACACCGACAGGGAGAAGAACGCGATGGCCGTCAGCAGCGACAGGAACGAGCCAACGATCCGCCCGTGTACGCCGAAATGCGCCCCGGAGGACACCGCGTTGTTGGTGCCGTTGAGCGGGCCGAACAGACCCATGGGCGCGAGGATGATCGAACCGACTACCACCCCCAGCACAATCGCCCAGACCCCGGCCTGGAACGAGAGGCCGAACAGCACCGGGAAACTGCCGAGCACGGCGGTGGCAAAGGTGTTGGCGCCGCCGAAGATCAGTCGAAACAGATCCGTCGGGCCAGCGGTCCGTTCATGGTCCGGGATCTGTTCGACCCCGTTGGTTTCGATTTGCGTAAGGCTGTTGTCGTTATTGTTATGCATGATCTGCTCCGATCATAAAGGCGCGCTCATCGAGTGTGAGGCGTCGCCTGTTTGGCTAAGGGGGTGGCAGCCCTTCCGGCATCGCGGACAAATGTTCATGGCAGGCCAGCCATAGGCCCTGTTGTTCTTGTGTGCGTCCGTCCTGCTTGCGCAACAGGATGGTTTCGCGCTCCTGGCTAAAGTGTCGCTCCCCTTGCATGCGCAACTCGGTGGCCACGTCATGGATGAAAATCGCCACGTCCCCTTGCAGGTTGACGAAGGCGTTGCTCGAGGTACACGACAGCACCTCGAAGCCATCCTCGGACCGCCAGCGATCCCACAACGCCTGGTAGGCATCGCGCGACAGCAGAGGTTGTTCGAGGGTGTAGAACACGAAACTCGCGTCGGGTGTGAAGGCGCCGAAGTAGGCGTCACGGTCATTGCGGGCGAAGGCCGACACCAGGTCGGCAACGGCCTTGAGCACTTGATCCTGATCGTTCATGACCGCGCCTCAGCGATGAACCACGCCGGGCAGTACGCAGAGCATCTCGTACAGCAGGTTGGCGCCCAGCAGCGAGGTGTTGCCGGTGGTGTCGTAAGGCGGCGAGACTTCTACCAGATCGCAACCGACCAGGTCCAGGCCCTGGCAACCACGCACGATTTCGATGGCCTGGATGGTGGTCAGGCCGCCGATTTCCGGGGTGCCGGTCCCGGGCGCCCAAGCCGGGTCGATGCCATCGATGTCGAAGCTCAGGTACACCGGGCCGCCGCCGACTTTTTCGCGCACTTCGGCCATCAACGGTGCGAGGGATTTGTGCCAGCACTCTTCGGCCTGGACGACGCGGAAACCCTGGTTGCGGCTCCAGTTGAAGTCATCGGCGGTGTAGCCCTGGGCCCGCAGGCCGATTTGCACCACGCGGTCGCAATCGAGCAAGCCTTCTTCCACGGCGCGGCGGAAGGTGGTGCCGTGGGCGATTTTCTCACCGAACATGTGATCGTTCACATCGGCATGGGCATCGATGTGCACCAGGCCGACCTTGCCGTGTTTCTTGTGGATAGCCCGCAGGATCGGCAGGGTGATGGTGTGATCGCCGCCCAGGGTCAGGGGAATGACGTTGTGTTCCAGGATCTTGTGGTACGACTCTTCGATGATCCGCACGGCGTCCAGCAGATTGAAGGTGTTGATCGGCACATCACCGATATCGGCCACCGACAATGAGTCGAACGGCGCGGCACCGGTGGCCATGTTGTAGGGACGGATCATCACCGATTCAGCGCGGATCTCGCGGGGCCCGAAACGGGTGCCGGCGCGTAGGGAGGTGCCGATGTCCAGCGGCACGCCGACGAAAGCAGCGTCCAGGCCGGCAGCGGTTTGCAAATGGGGGAGTCGCATCATGGTGGCGATGCCGCCGAAGCGCGGCATTTCGTTGCCGCCCAGTGGTTGGTGAAGAATCTTGTCCACGGGTAGGGCCTCATCGTTGTTTTATTTATCAGGGGCCGATTTTGCGAAAAGCCTGGGAGCGGAAGAATCGCTAGGGGCAAATACTTAGTTCAGATTTTTCTAAACTAATGACCAAGGCAGCGATAGACTCTTGGTTGACGCACTCGGTAGGAGCTGCCGAAGGCTGCGATCTTTTGATCTTGAGTCTTTTACTCGAGACCCAATTGTCCGGCACAAGATCGCAGCCTTCGGCAGCTCCTACAGGGTTCCACATTCAACGGGAGACCCAATGGCCAACGCTCTACCCGACCTGAAACTGCTGCGCATTTTCGTCAGCGTCGTGCGGCACCAGGGGTTCGCCAATGCCCAGCATGAGCTCAACCTCTCCACGTCGGCCATCAGCACCTACATGAGCCAGCTCGAATCAGCCTTGGGCCTGGTGTTGTGTCATCGTGGGCGGGGCGGGTTCAGCCTGACCAGCAAGGGCGAGTTGTTCCACCAGGAAACCCTGCGTCTGTTGGGTGAGCTTGAAGGGTTCGAGCAATACGCCGCGGCGCTGAAGGGCGAGTTGCGCGGCACGCTGAACCTGGGGGTGATCGATTCCACCGTCAGCGACAAAGCCCTGCCGTTCGCCGAAGCCATCGGCGCCTACAGCCAGGAGCATCCGGCAGTCCACCTGCACCTGTCGGTCATGAGCCCGTACGAACTGCAACTGGGCGTGCAGGACAACCGCCTGGACCTGGCCATCGGCGCGTTTTCCACGCGCATGAGCGGGTTGGTCTACATGCCGTTGTACCGTGAGCAGCACTGGTTGTATTGCAGCAACCGTCACCCGCTGTTCAACGAGCGGCGTATCCCTGAGCAAGTCATCACGCAGCAGCGCATGGTCGGACGCGGTTACTGGAGCCAGGCCGAGCTGGCCCGCCACGGCTTCAAGCACAGCGCGGCGACGGTGGAGAGCATGGAGGCGCAGTTGATCCTGGTATTGTCCGGCGCCTACGTCGGCTATCTGCCCGAACACTACGCTCAGGCCTGGGTGGACAAGGGCGATTTGCGCGTGCTGCTGCCGGCCACTTTTGGTTATCAGGCACCGTTTTCGATGATCGTACGCCGTGGCCGCAGCCGAGAGCCGCTGATCCAGACGTTTCGCGACCTGCTCAAAGCGCAGCTCAACCAGGCCTGAGGTGCCGTCATGTCCAGAATTCATTGTCCGCGCTGCCACAGGCCGCAAAGCCATTGCCTGTGCCCGCTGATCCCCAGCCTCGACAGCCGCACTCGGGTGCTGTTGTTGCAGCATCCCAGCGAGGTGAACCATGCCCTGAACACCGCACGGCTGGCGGCGTTGGGGCTCAATAATGCCGAGTTGATCGTGGGCGAGGTGTTCGAGGATTTGTCCGGGTTGCTCAATCAACCGGGTTATCAGGCGCGGCTGTTGTTTCCCGGCGAAGAGGCGCAGCCCATGCAGGCGTATGCGCCGTCTGACGATCCGCTGCTGTTGGTCGTGCCGGACGGCACCTGGCGCAAGGCGCGCAAGTTGCTGCACCTCAACCCTCTGTTGGCGGCGCTGCCGAGGGTGACGCTGGCCGAAACCGGTGTGTCTCGTTACCGCTTGCGCAAGGCGCCAGGGCCGGGGGCGTTGTCGACGGTGGAAGCAGTTGTCCAGGCACTGCAAACCCTTGAGGCGCAAACAAGTTTTGAGCCGTTGCTGAGGCCGTTCGAGGCGTTGATCGAGGGGCAGATTGCGGCGATGGGGGAGCAGACCTTCCAGCGTAACCATGCTCAGGAATAAGGGGTGTCTTCGCTGGCCTCTTCGCGAGCAAGCCCGCTCCCACAGGTGATCTCCTGCGGCCGCGAAATTTGTATTCGTCGCAGATCCATTGTGGGAGCGGGCTTGCTCGCGAAGGCGGCCGCTCAATCACCGCATATCCCAGCAAAAATCAGCGCTCGCGCATCGCCTCAGTCCGCGCTTTCAACACCGGCTTAAGCAAGTAATCCAGCACACTTTTCTCCCCGGTAATGATGTCCACCGTCGCCACCATCCCTGGAATGATCAACAACGGTTTGGCATCGCCGCCCAAGTGGTTTTTATCGGTGCGCACCTGGATCAGGTAGAAGCTGTTGCCCTTGTCATCGGTGATGGTGTCGGCGCCGATCAGTTCGAGCCTGGCGCTCATCCCGCCGTAGATCGTGTAGTCGTAGGCGCTGAACTTGACCATGGCCTTCTGGCCCGGATGCAGAAAGGCCACGTCCTGGGGACGGACCTTGGCTTCGATCAGCAGGTTGTCTTCCAGCGGCACGATTTCTGCCATGTCGCTGCCCGGCTGGACCACGCCGCCGATGGTGTTGACCTTGAGTTGCTTGATCACCCCATGTACCGGCGAGACCACGGTGGTGCGGGTCACGCGGTCGTCGATGGCAATGCTCGAAGCGGTGATTTTTGACAACTCCGTGCGTTTCTCATTGAGTTCCTTGGCCGCTTCGGAGCGGAAGGATTGTTCCGATTCGTCGATCTTGCTCTTGATCTCGTTGATCGCCGATTCGGCCCGAGGAATCGCCAGGGTCGTGGCGTTGAGCGAGCCACGGATTTCCACCGCGCTGCGTTTGAGCCGCAGGATTTCTACCGGCGACACGGCCCCGGTGCGCACCAGCGGCGCCGACATGTTCATTTCCTCTTGCAGCAAGGCCAGGCTGGAACTGAACTGGCCCTGCTTGGAGCGAAACTCCGCCAGTTCCTGGGTTTTCTGCCGCAGTTGTTCGGTCAGCGTCCGCTGTTCGCTGGCCAGGCGCCGTTGCCGTTGTTCATACAGCGAGCGTTCGTCCTCGGCCACCTGCGGGGCTTTGCTGATGACTTCAGCGGACAGTTGGAAAGGCCGGCCTTCGGCTTCGGCCGACAAGCGTTCGACCTGGGCGGTCAGCGCATAACGGTCGGCCTCGCTTTCGCCCTTGTTCGATAGAAACCGCGTGTCGTCCAGGCGCAGCAGGGTGTCGCCCTTGTTCACCATCTGGCCTTCGCGCACGAAAATCTCGGTGACGATGCCGCCCTCCAGGTTCTGGATCACTTGAATCTTGCTCGAGGGAATGGCCTTGCCTTCGCCGGTGGTCACTTCCTGCAAGACTGCCAGTTTGGCCCACACCAGTGCGGTGATGATCAACCCGGCCGCCAGCCACACGGTGACCCGCGAGCGCCGTGGTGAATCCTGCAGCGCGGCACCGGCGGTTTCCGGCATGAACTCGCTTTCAGCGCTTTTGCTGAAACTGCCGAAGTAGCTTCGGGCGGCAGAATCGGGTGTTTGAGCAGACATGATGCGATACCCGTCGGTTAAGTGAAATAGAGCTAGGTGCTGCTTTTGTGGCGAGGGGATTTATCCCCGCTGGGCTGCGAAGCGGCCCCAAGACAGTCAACTCAATCTGTCTGATACACCGAGGTGTCAGGGTTAGGGCTGCTTCGCAGCCCAGCGGGGATAAATCCCCTCGCCACAGGTGTTGTGTGGGCTGTTAAACCGCCGCAGACCCCACCCGCCCTTTGCGCAGTGCCTCAATCACCGCTTCCTTCGGCCCATCGGCCACAATCCGGCCGTTGTCGAGCACCACCAGCCGGTCCACCAGGCTAAGCATCGACGTGCGGTGGGTCACCAGCAGCACCGTCTTGCCCTGCACATGGGTATGAAGCTTTTGCCGCAACACGTCTTCGCTGCTGTTGTCCATGGCGCTGGTGGGTTCGTCCAGCAGCAGGATCGGCGGATCGAGCAACAGGGCGCGAGCCAGTAGCACGGCCTGGCGCTGCCCACCGGAGAGCAACTGCCCGCGCTCGCCTACCGGACGGTCGAAGCCCTGGGGATGCTGGCGGGCCAGTTCGGTGACGCCGGTCAGTTCCGCCACTTCCAGCATGCGTGCATCGCTGATGTAGCGGGCACCCAGGGTGAGGTTGTCCCGCAGGCTGCCGGCCAGCAGCGGCAGGTCATGGGCGACATAGCCGATCTGCTGGCGCAGGTCCGCCACGTCCAGTTGCCGAAGGTCCAGCCCATCGAGCAGCAACTGGCCTTCCTGGGGCTCATAAAAGCCCATCACCAGGCGCGCCAGGGTGCTTTTGCCCGAGCCACTGCGACCGATGATCCCAACCCGTTCGCCGGGCTTGAGGCTGAAACTCACCTTCGCCAGCGCCGGGGCGTTCTGGTCGTTGTAATGGAAGGTCACGCCGCTGACGTCCAGTGCGCCTTGCAGTTGGGTGCGATCCAGCGGCCGTTGTTTGGCATCGCGCTCCTGGGGCAGCGCCATCAGCGCATCGGTGCTGCGCATGGTGAGCTGGGCTTGCTGGTAACGGGTGATCAGCCCGGCGATCTGCCCCAGCGGCGCCAGCACCCGGCTGCCGAGCATGTAGGTCGCCACCAGCGCGCCGACGCTGAGGTTGCCGGCGATGATGCTGTAGACCCCGGCGACGATGGTCGCCATGCCGGCCAGTTGTTGCAGGAACAGCGTGCCGTTGGTGGCCAGCGCCGAGAGGCTGCGCGCGTGGCTGTCCAGGCGGGTGAGGGCACCGTGGGTGCTTTCCCATTGGTGCTGGCGCTCGCTTTCGGCACTGCAGGCCTTGAGGGTTTCCAGGCCGCCGAGGGTTTCAATCAGCAATGCCTGACGCTGGGCGCCCAACGCGAGGCTTTTTTGTACGGTGTCGCGCAGACGCGCCTGGATGATCATCGCGAAAATAATGGTGAGCGGAAAAGCCACCACCGGAATCACCACCAGCCAGCCGCCCAGCAGGCCGATCACTACCAGCATCAGCACGGCGAAGGGCAGGTCGATCAGGCTGGTCAGGGTGACAGCGGTCAGGAATTCGCGCAGCCCCTGGAAGTCATGGATGCTTTGGGCGAAGCCGCCGATGGTGACCGGTTTGGCCTTCATCGCCATGCCGGTGATGCGTTCGAACAGGGTGGCGGAAAGGATCACGTCGGTCTTCTTGCCGGCGGTGTCCAGCAGATGGGCGCGCACCACGCGCAACACCAGTTCGAAACCGGTGCCGATCAACAGACCGACGGCCAGCACCCACAAAGTCGACGTGGCCTGGTTCGGCACCACACGGTCGTAGGTCTGCATGACGAACAGCGGCACCATCAACCCCAGCAGGTTGATCAGGAAACTCGCCAGGATCGCGTCGCTGTACAGCCAGCGCGACAGTTTCAAGGTGTCGCGAAACCAGGCCTCGACCCGTGGAACCAAGGGCGCGCGCAGGTCTTCGAGTTCATGGCGCGGCCGGGCGAACAACGCCTGGCCGCTGTAGACGGCGTTCAGTTCGTCGCGGCTGACCCACTGCTCGCCACCGTCGGCTTCGCTGGGCAGGATCAGCGCCTGGCCGTCCTCGCCCCAGCGTCGCAACACGGCGCAGCGGCCACCGGCCAGAATAAGCATCACCGGCAGGTTGAGTGGCGAAATATCGGCCAGGTCGCGGCGTAGCAGGCGCGCCTGCAAACTGGCCCGGGCCGCTGCGCGTGGCAGCAGGTCCAGGCTCAGACGTTGGTGCGCCATTGGAAGCCCGGCGCCAAGGCTGGCGCGGCTGACTGTCGCGCCATGGAGTTTGCAGAGGATCAACAGACCGTCCAGCAACGGATCATCGAAATTCAGCCGCGGATCGGCGGGGATTACCGGTTCCATCGTGGTCACATTGATCGCTCCCATTTTTTTGGAGGGGGCCTACTTCAGTTCGGGCAGCTGCGCTTCGTTTTTGACTTCGGTCTGGGCGACTGCGTCGGCCGGCAGCACCACCCGCTGTTTGCTCAACAATTGGCCCATGTTCGCCAATACCCGATACATCGAGTATTCCTCGGTGTACCGCACCTCGGTGTAGCGACGGTTGGCGTTGTACAGCTCGTTTTCGCTGTCGAGCACATCGAGCAGGGTCCGCTGGCCGAGACCGAACTGATCCTGATAGGCGGCGCGTACACGGGAGGTGGTTTCGGCGTATTCCCGGGCGGTAGGGGTCTGCTTGCGGGCGTTGAGCATCGCGTTCCAGGCCAGGCGCGTGTCTTCGTTGAGTTGACGCAGGGCGTTGTTGCGGATGTCCATGGCCTGGTTGATCTGGTGAGCATTGGACGCCAACCGCGCCTTGTCGCTGCCGCCGCGGAACAGGTTGTAGTTCATCACCACACCGACCCGCCAGTTGTTGTCGTGACCTTCTTCGCCACCGAGGTTGTTATTGGCGCCCACCGCCGCCTCGGCGTCGAAACGCGGGTAGAACGGCGACTTGGCCACTTCATACTGGCTTTCGGCGGACTGCACGTCGGCCTGGGCCGATTTCAGGTAGGGGTTGTTATCCACCATGCTCTGCTGGGCTTCGCGCAGGTCAGCGGGCATTTCGCCTTTGGTCGAGGGCGGGGTTTCCAGCTCATCGGGCATGCGCCCGACCACGCTGTAGAAGTTAGCCTCGGCGTCGGCCAGGTCGACCTGGGCGGTGTCGTAGTTGTTTTCCGCCAGGGCCCGACGGGCATTGGACTGATCGGAGTCGGCGGTACTGCCCACGCCACGCTCGGTGCGCAGGCCGATCTGGTCGTTGACCCGTAGGTGAGCCTGCAGGTTGTTTTTGGCCAGGGTCACCAGCTCGCGACGCTTGAGCACTTCTAGATAAACCTCGATGGTGCGTAGCGCCAGGTCCTGGGCGGTGCCTTGGGCGTAGTAGGCCCGGGAATTGACCACGCCTTTGGTGCGTTCCACTTCATTGGCGGTGTTGAACCCGTCAAACAGCATTTGCCGCAGGCGCAGTTCCGACTGGGTGTAAGTCAGGATGTTGGTGTGGTGATTGCCCAGCGCTCGGGTATTGGTGTTGTCGCTGTAGCCCCGCCCGTAGCCGGCATTCAAATCCACCGATGGGAAGAACCCCCCTCTGGCGACCTTGACGTCTTCATTGGCCGACAGACGGCTATCGACCCGTTGTGCCAATTCCGGGTGAGTCGCAATGGTGCTCTGGATCGCTTCGGTCAACGACATGGCCTGCGCAGAAGAAGAGCAGGCCATGGCCAGCAAAACCGCGCTGCAGAGGGGGGAAAGAACGCGCATGGGGTGCATCTCCTGAGGTCTGTTGTACTTCGCTGTCGCCAATATATTGACGTATTTAAGATCAAAACCGTTTCAAGCTTGTAACAACACAGCTAAGAACATCCTGCGCAAAACCTAAGAAGAATTTCTCATAACGCTTATGCCAAAAAAAACTTATGTGCTTGGAAAAAAGCGGCACATTGTTCAAAGCGAAAGCCTTTGAATCTGCGGGTCCTGACGGATTTTGGGCGTCAATAAAGTTCCATCATCAATTTGAAACGATGTGAAGAGGTGCTGAAAAGGACGATTTGCAAGGCGGTTTTCAGTGACGGTTTTTTGTCATTGTGGCGAATAGCTAGCGCCTTTTGCGTCCACCAAAGCTGGCAGATTTTCCAGATTTCCTGGCTGCCAACCGGAGCGCCAACTCTTCACCCACACAGGTGCCGACTGCGGTTGGCAATGGAGGAATGCACATGGCAGCGCTCATCGGTACCGTCAGCAAGGTGGTAGGACAGGTTTTCGCAGAAGCCGTCGGCGGTCTGCGGCGACCTCTGGTTGAAGGTGATCGGCTCTATGCCGGCGAGCACCTGATCACCGGGGCCGAAGGGGCGGTGGCTGTGCAGTTGCAAAACGGCAAGGAGTTGACCCTGGGCCGTGGAAGTGACCTGACGCTGAGCCCGCAACTGCTTGCCAATCAGGCCTCTGCTGGCGACACGCCTGAGGCGACTACCCCCAGCGATGCGCAACTGACTGATGTGCAAAAACTGCAACAAGCCATCGCCGCCGGCGCCGACCCGACCCAGACCGGCGAGGCAACGGCTGCAGGCGCCGAGGGCGGTAATCCGGGCGGCGTGGGCGGCGGGCACAGTTTTGTGTTGCTGGAAGAGGTCGGCGGGGAGGTTGACCCGCTGATCGGTTTTCCCACCGCCGGGTTCAACGGGATACCCGAGTTTCCAGAACTGCGTCTGGCCGGTGATGCGGATGACGGCGGCGACGATGCAATCGTGCCACCGGTCGACCCTGAAACGCCGGACAACCCGGTTACCCTTGATGGCTTGACCGTGGATGGCGGTGAATTGACCGCCAATGAGGCGAACCTGTCTGACGGTTCCGCCAGCAATCCTGGCGCGCTGGTGCAGAGCGGCAGCTTTACCATTTCCGCGCCCGATGGATTGAGCAGCCTGAGCATCGGTGGCATCAACGTAATCACCGGCGGCGTACCGGCAGGTTTTCCCCAATCCATCACTTCAGCGCTGGGCAACACGTTGACCATCACCGGTTACAACCCCGCGACCGGTGTGGTCAGCTACAGCTATACCCTGACGGACAATGAAACCCATCCCGCCGGTGGTGGCGCCAATACCATCAGCGAGCAGTTCCCGGTCGTAGCCGTCGACAGCGATGGCGACACAGCTACGGGGACCTTGGACGTCAATATCACCGACGATGTCCCTCAGGCGATCGACGACAGCCACGCCAGTACCGCATCGGAAAGTCTTGTCACGCTCACTGGCAACGTCTTGCCCAACGATCACCAAGGCGCCGACCGCATCCCCACCGGTCCTGACAGCGGGCCGATCATTGGCGGTACGTTCACCGGCACTTACGGCACCCTGGTGCTGAACCCCAACGGCACGTACACCTACACCCTCAACACCAGTGACCCGCAATTCATAGCGTTGCACGGCGGCGGAAGTGGCACTGAAACCTTCACCTACACCCTGACCGACGCCGACGGCGACACCAGCACCGCCAATCTGGTGTTGCAGGTGCACAACAACGACGACCCGGTGATCATCGAAGGCCTGGACACCGAAGGCGGCGAGCTGAATCTGCAGGAGAAAAACCTCAGCGACGGCACCAGCCCGGATGCTCCGGCGCTGACCCAAAGCGGCACCTTCACCATCACCGCACTGGACGGTGTGCAGACCCTGAGCGTGGGCGGCATCAATGTCGTCACGGGCGGTGTTGCGGCCGGTTTTCCGCAGTCCATCACCACGGCATTGGGCAACACGCTGACCATCACCGGCTTCAATGCCGCCACGGGTGTGGTGAGTTACAGCTACACCCTGCTGGACAACGAAGCCCACGCAAACGCCAACGGCGCCAACAGCCTGAGCGAGCAATTTGCCGTGGTGGTCACCGATGACAACGGCACCACCGCCAACGGCAATCTGGACGTGAACATCGTTGATGATGTGCCCCAAGCCGTGGACGACAGCAACGCCGGCACCGCCTCGGAAACCAACCTGACCCTGACCGGCAGCGTGCTGACCAACGACACCGAAGGCGCGGATCGGGTGGCGTCCGGCCCGATCACACCCGGTACTTTTACCGGCACTTACGGCACGCTGGTTCTCAACGCTGATGGTTCCTACACCTACACGCTGAACACCGCCGACGCTGACTTCAAAGGCCTGAACGGCGGCGGAAGCGGCACTGAAACCTTCACCTACACCCTGACCGACGCCGACGGCGATACCAGCACCGCCAACCTGGTGTTGCAGGTGCACAACAACGACGATCCGGTGATCATCGAAGGCCTGGACACCGAAGGCGGCGAGCTGAATCTGCAGGAGAAAAACCTTAGCGACGGCACCAGCCCGGATGCTTCAGCACTGACCCAAAGCGGCACCTTCACCATCACCGCGCTGGACGGTGTGCAGACCCTGAGCGTCGGCGGTATCAACGTCGTCAGCGGTGGTGTTGCCGCCGGTTTCCCACAATCGATCACCACTGCCTTGGGCAACACGCTGACCATCACCGGCTTCAATGCCGCCACGGGTGTGGTGAGTTACAGCTACACCCTGCTGGACAACGAAGCCCACGCAAACGCCAACGGCGCCAACAGCCTGAGCGAGCAATTTGCCGTGGTGGTCACCGATGACAACGGCACTACGGCCAACGGCAACCTGGACGTGAACATCGTTGATGATTTGCCCACCGCCCATGCTGACTCCGCCTCGGTGGATGAAGGCGGAACGGTCAGCGGTAACGTCCTGAACAACGATGTGGGCGGTGCCGACGGACCCGCCGCAAGCGGCGCGGTGATCGGTGTGCGTGCTGGCAGCGACACCTCAACCTCGGCGGTTGGCGGCCTCAATACCCAGATCCACGGCACCTACGGCTACCTGACCCTGGACGCCAACGGCAACGCCGTTTACCACAGCAACCCGAACACTGTCAGCGCGCCGGGCGCCACCGATGTGTTCACCTACACCGTGCGCGATGCCGATGGCGATGAAAGCACGACGACCATCACCATCGACGTCTACGAAAGCTGCCTTGTCGCCACACCGGACGAGGAAATCAGCGTCTACGAGAAAGCCCTCGACCTGAATCAGGACGGCCAGGACCTGGCCCCTGGCACCGTCACCGGCAGTGCGCCGAACGCTAGCACTGAAACCGCCAGCGGAAGTCTGGTCGGTTCGGTCACAGGTGCGATCGGCGCCGTCACCTTCGCTCTGGTGGGCAACGCTACGGGGGCCTACGGCCAACTGCTGCTCAACCCCGATGGTTCGTACACCTACACCTTGACTTCGCCAGCCACCACAGCACCTTCGGCCAACGATGGTCCGAATATCCTGAGTGAAAGCTTTACCTACCAAGCCACCGATTCCCTGGGCAATACCGTCACCAGCACCATCGTCATCAACATCGTCGACGACGTACCCACCGCCCACGCCGATTTGGCTTCGGTAGTGGAAGGCGGCACGGTCAACGGCAACGTGTTGGACAACGACGTGCTCGGCGCTGACGGTGGCGCGGTGATCGGCGTACGGGCCGGCAACGACACCTCAACCCCTGCAATAGGTGGCCTCAACACCCAGATCAACGGCACCTACGGCTATCTCACGCTGGACGCCAATGGCAACGCCGTTTACCAGAGTCATCCGAACAGCGTCAGTGAACCCGGTGCGACCGACGTATTCACCTACACCGTGCGCGATGCCGACGGCGATGAAAGCACCACCACCATCACCATCGATGTCTACAACAGCTGCCTCGCTGCCACACCGGATGAGGAAGTCAGCGTTTATGAAAAAGCCCTGGACCTGAATCAGGACGGCCAGGATCTGGCCCCCGGCACGGTCACCGGCAGTGCGCCGAATGCCACCAGCGAAACCGCCACGGGCAGCCTTGTCGGTTCGGTCAGCGGTGCCGTCGGCGCTGTAACGTTTGCCCTGGTGGGCAATGCGACCGGCGCCTACGGTCAGTTGCTGCTCAACCCTGACGGCTCGTACACCTACACCCTGACTTCGCCCGCCACGAGTGCGCCCGCCGCCAATGACGGCCCGAACGTGTTAAGCGAGAGCTTCACCTATCAAGCCACCGATTCCCTGGGCAATACCGTCACCAGCACCATCGTCATCAACATCGTCGACGACGTGCCCAGCGCTCATTGTGATACTGCCTCGGTGGTGGAGGGCGGCACGGTCAGCGGCAACGTGCTGGACAACGACGTGCTCGGCGCGGACGGTGGCGCGGTGATCGGCGTACGGGCCGGAAACGACACCTCAAACCCTGCAATAGGTGGTCTCAACACCCAGATCAACGGCACCTACGGCTACCTGACTCTGGACACCAATGGCAACGCCGTTTACCACAGTAACCCGGACTCCGTCGGCGTGCCGGGCGCCACCGACGTATTCACCTACACCGTGCGCGATGCCGACGGCGATGAAAGCACCACTACCATCACCATCGATGTCTACAACAGCTGCCTCGTCGCCGAAACTGATCAGGACATCACCGTCTACGAAAAAGCCCTGGACCTGAATCAGGACGGCCAGGACCTGGCTCCCGGCACCGTCACTGGCAGCGACCCGAGCGCCACCAGCGAAACCGCCACCGGTAGCCTTGTCGGTTCGGTGACCGGTGCCAGTGGTGCGCTGACGTTCAGTCTGGTGGGCAACGCCACCGGCGCTTACGGCCAGTTGTTGCTCAACCCTGACGGCTCGTACACCTACACCCTGACTTCGCCCGCCACGACGGCGCCCAACGCCAACGACGGCCCGAATGTATTGAGCGAAAGCTTCACCTACCAGGCTACGGACGCCTTGGGCAACAGTGTCACCGGCAACCTGGTGGTGAGCATCGTCGACGACGTACCTACGGCCATCGCGTCCGAGCGTTCGGTGACGGCGGTGGAGATCGACTCGAACCTGCTGATCGTGCTCGACGTGTCCGGCAGCATGGCTGATCCCTCTGGTGTGCCGGGGCTCTCGCGACTGGACCTGGCGAAACAGGCCATCAGTGCCTTGCTCGATAAATACGACGATCTGGGGGATGTGAAAGTCCAGCTCGTCACCTTCAGCAGCAGCGCCACCGACCAGACTTCCGTGTGGGTGGACGTGGCGACCGCCAAGTCGCTCCTCACCGGCCTGTCAGCGGGCGGTGGGACCAACTACGATGCGGCGGTGGCGGCGGCCAAGACCGCGTTTGTCACCTCGGGGCAACTGACCGGAGCACAGAACATTGGCTACTTCTTCTCCGACGGCAAACCCACTACGGGCCAGGGGATCGATGCGGCGGACGAAGCGGCGTGGAAAGCGTTTCTCGACGCCAATGGCATCAAGAACTACGCCATCGGCCTGGGCGGCGGGGTCAGTGACACTCACCTCGACCCTCTGGCCTACGACGGCAGTACCCACACCGACACCGACGCGGTGCTGGTCACCGACCTGAACCAGCTCAACTCGGTGCTCTCCGGCACCGTGCAAGGTGTGCCAGTCACTGGCAGCCTGCTGGGTGAGGGCGGCTCGTTCGGCGCCGACGGTGGGTTTGTCAAAAGCCTGGTGGTCGATGGCACCACCTACAGCTACGATCCGACCGCCAACGCCGGACAGGGTGCGCTGACCGCGAGCGGCGGCGCCAACCATGGCACCTTCAACACCGCCAACAACACGCTGAGTATCGCCACTGACCACGACGGCACACTGGTGGTGAATCTCGACACCGGCGAGTACAGCTACACCTCCCAGACCGCCACCAACACATTGATCACCGAGACCATCGGCTTCACTGTCAGCGACAACGACGGTGACCTGGCCAGTTCCAGCCTGGTGGTCAAGGTTCTCCCCAACAGCCCGCCCGTGGCAGTCGACGACAACATCATCACCAACGTCCTGTCGGGCAACATCGTGATCCCGGGAGAAATGCTGCTGGGCAACGACAGTGATGCCAACGGTGATCCGCTCACCGCCTCCCCCACAAGTTTCAATACCGGATGGACAGCCAAAGGCGGGGATTTTACCGGCAGCACCGGCACGGCCAGCTTCACCGGCAACAATGTGCAGTCGATCAACCTCAACCGCGGTGCCTTTGTCGCCAATGCCGCGACCATGACCGCGGTGCTGGTGGTCAGCGGTGCACTGGGGATGGTCTCCAACCACAACAGCAACGATGAAGACTTGCTCAATATCAGCCTCAAGCAGGGTGAAACCCTCACCCTGGACCACAACCTGGCGGCCGGACGCATCGCCCTGGAGTACTCCCTCAACGGCGGGCCTTTCATCGCGATCACCGACGGTGCCTCGTTCACCGCGGCGGCCGATGGCAACTACCAGATCCACGTCACCAACATCGCCAATGCCAGCGGCGGCAACCCCAACGGCGCGGAAAACTACCAACTGACCTTGACCGTCAACTACGCCGGCGCCCAGGACAGCACGCCGGACTACCACGGCAGCTACACCGCCAGCGACAATCACGGTGGCAGCGACAGCGCAGCGGTCGGCATCAGCTATCAGGCCGGCCACACCCTGACGGGCACGACCGGAGACGACGTGCTGATGGCCGGCGAGGGGGACAACATCCTCAACGCGGGCGACGGCAACGACATACTCAGCGCCGGTTCGGGCAACAACGCCTTGCATGGCGAGGCGGGCAATGACTTGCTCTACAGCGGCGCCGGCAACGACCTGCTTGACGGTGGCACTGGCAACGACACCGCCAGCTATGCCCACGCCAATGCCGGCGTCACGGTGAACCTGGGCCTGTTGGCGGCGCAGAACACCTTGGGCGCCGGTATCGACACGTTGACGGGCATCGAAAACCTGGTCGGCTCGAACTTCAACGACACCCTCACCGGGGATGGCGCCAGCAATCGCATCAACGGCGGCCTGGGCGACGACGTGCTCAATGGCGGTGGCGGCGATGACGTATTGATCGGCGGCCTGGGCAACAACACCCTGACCGGTGGCAGCGGCGCCGATACCTTCCAATGGCAGGTGGGCAACAGCGGCCATGACCTGGTCACGGACTTCACCCCTGGCCTGGACAAACTCGACCTGTCGCAACTGTTGCTGGGGGAAAACGGCAGCAGCGCGTCCCTGGACGACTACCTGCACTTCAGCGTCACAGGCAGTGGTGCGTCGGTCATGACCAGCATCGACGTCAGCAGCACAGCCGGTGCGACACCGAACCAGACCATCGACCTGGCTGGCGTCAACCTTGCCAGCTACTACGGCGTCACGCCGGGCGTGGACGGCATGATCGCCGGCGCGGATACCGCGACCATTATCAACGGAATGTTGAATGATCACTCGTTGAAGGTGGATACGGTGTGAGGTGAGCTGAAACGAAAAAACCCGCCATTTCCTGACTGGGAATGGCGGGTTTTCTGTATTTCGGGGTGGGGCTGTGTCGGATTCCCTGTGGGAGCAAAGCCTGCTCGCGATAGCGGTGGTTCAAGTTGCATTGAGGTTGAATGTGCCTCAGTCATCGCGAGCAAGCTTTGCTCCCACAGTGGTCTTGTGGTGGTGCCCGGTATTCGGCCACAAAAAAATCCCCTGTGGGAGCGGGCCTGCCCGCGAAGACGGCGGCACATCCACCATCACCGCCCCAGACACACCGCTTTCGCGAGCAAGCCCGCTCCCACAGTTGTTGATTGCGGCTGCTCACAGATCCAGGGTTCGCCACAGATCCCCTGTGGGAGCGGGCTTGCCCGCGAAGACGGCGGCACATCCAGCACTTCAGGCTCAGGCAGGGCGCCATCGCGAGCAGACTCGTTCCCTCAAGAAGAGTGGGTTTCGCTGAGGTTAGCGAGCAGGCATTCGGGGCGTCTCACCGATTTAGTGGATTATTCCTTCAACTGCTTCTGCTTCTCGGCGATGAGATTGAAGCTTGAGCGCGGCACCACGTGATGCCGGGGTGGCGTAATAAAAGACCTGACCGCGCAATTGCCCTCGGCGAGGGTAGGGTATACGCGCCCGTTGTGGCGACTGGCGTGGGTCCCGACTTCAGGGCTTATGCAGGGTTTTTTGCCTGAGGATATAAACCGTCACCAACACCGCACTCGTCAACATGAACGCCCGTGCCCACGGCAGTGGCACCAGGTAGCAGGACAGCAGAATACTCGCCCACATCAACCCGATGGCGTAGACCTTGCCCTTGAGTGGGATGCCGTTGCCGCTGAGGTAATCGGCGATCCAGGGCCCGAGCCGCGGATGGCCCACCAGCCAGCGGTAGAAGCGTGGCGAGCTGCGGGCGAAGCAGGCAGCAGCCAGCAGCAGGAAAGGCGTAGTGGGTAATACCGGAATGAAGATGCCGATGACCCCCAGCACCACGCTCAGCCAGCCGATGGCCAGCAGAACGTAACGCAGGATCAGCGGGCGCTTGCCGATGGGCGCGGGCACCCGATGGCTCAGTGGTGGCGCGGCTTGAGGATCGCCGGTTTCTCGTCGGGTGCGTTGCACAGCAGGTACAGGGCAGTGAGTGCTTCCGGGATCTGTACGACCATGTCGTCCATCAGGTTCGCGTCGGCAGCGATGTCGGAAAACTCCGGTTGTTCGTCGAACAGGCCGGAACCGACCATGATCGGCAGGAGCATTTCGCTGACTTCGTCTTCGGCGGTTTCGAACCAGGCGGCTTCACGCAGGAACACGCCTTCCATGAAGCCGATGCACCAGCCACGCAGTTCCGAATCGTCCGGGTCATCGCCCAGGTCCAGCTCGCATGGCAATTCGAATTCTTCGTCGGAAGCCAACTGACGGGCGATGTGGGCCTTGAGGCCAACCAGCGTGGCTTCGATTTCGGCGCGCTGGGCTTCGTCGGCGTAATGCGGCTCTTCGGCGAACAGGGCATCGATCCACTCACGCTCCGGCACCTGTTCGGAGCAGATGGACAGGGCGGTCAGATAGCCGTGAGCGGCCACGTAATCCAGCGCTTCTTCGTGCAGCTCATCGGCGTCGAGGAAGACTTGCAGGCGGGTCAGTTGCTCAGCGAAGGACATTACAGGCTACCTTGGGGAATAAACAATGCGGGAATTCTAGGCCTTCTTGAGCGCCCAGGCCAGCCGCGTGGCGTATTTGCTTCGACTTGGGCGCACGGGCAGGTCGCGATACCTGTAGGAGCTGCCGAAGGCTGCGATCTTTTGATCTTGATCTTGATCTTGATCTTGATCTTGATCTTGATCTTTCGTCTCTCGACTCAATGGACAGTGGAAAGATCGCAGCCTCGTTGCACTCGGCAGCTCCTACAGGGCGCATAGCGTGCAATCGCCTATTTGATCACCTCTTGTCAGCAGCGCCCTTTGCCGAGAAGGCCTCGGGTATACTGCCGCGTTTTGTGATGCCCTGCGGCGTCCTGGCGTTTCGAAACGCGCACTTACGATTTGCCGGTGCAGCGTGTTTGAATCTGAACCAGCCTTGCAGGGATGTTTCGGTGATTTTTGGAGTTTTTATGCTCGAACAGGCTCAACGCGTCCTCAAGGACATCTTCGGCTACGACAGTTTCCGTGGCCGCCAGGGTGCCATCATTGAGCGCGTGGCCAGCGGCGGCGATGCTCTGGTGCTGATGCCCACCGGCGGCGGCAAATCCTTGTGCTTCCAGGTGCCGGCGCTGTTGCGCAACGGCCTGGCGGTAGTGGTCTCGCCGCTGATTGCGTTGATGGACGACCAGGTTGCGACCCTTGAAGAGTTGGGGGTTGCCGCCGCTTCGCTGAACTCGACCCTCAGCGCCGAGCAACAGCGGGACCTGGCGGCGCGAATCAAGCGCGGTGAAATAAAAATGCTCTACCTGGCCCCGGAGCGGCTGGTGCAGCCGCGCATGCTGGCGTTCCTGCAGAGCCTGGAAATCGCCCTGTTTGCCATCGATGAAGCCCACTGTGTGTCCCAATGGGGCCACGACTTCCGCCGCGAGTACCTGCAACTGGGGCAACTGGCCGAACTGTTTCCCGACGTGCCACGCATCGCCCTGACCGCCACCGCCGACAAACGCACCCGCGAAGAAATCGTCGAACGCCTGCACTTGCAGAACGCCGAGCGGTTTCTCTCCAGCTTCGACCGACCCAACATTTTCTACCGCATCGTGCCCAAGGAGCAGCCGCGCAAGCAGTTGCTGGCGTTTATTGCCGAACGGCGCAGCGACGCCGGCATCGTTTATTGCCTGTCGCGCAAAAAGGTCGATGAAGTGGCGGCGTTTCTCTGCGAGCAAGGCTTTCCGGCATTGCCGTATCACGCCGGCCTGCCCAATGACCTGCGGGCCTACCATCAGAAGCGTTTCCTCAATGAGGAAGGCCTGATCATGGTGGCCACCGTGGCGTTCGGCATGGGCATCGACAAGCCCAACGTGCGTTTCGTCGCGCACCTGGACCTGCCCAAATCCCTCGAGGCGTATTACCAGGAAACTGGTCGCGCCGGCCGTGATGGGTTGCCAGCCGACGCGTGGATGGCCTACGGCCTGCAGGACGTGGTGATGCTCAAGCAGATGCTGCAGAACTCCGAGGGCGACGAGCGCCACAAGCGTCTTGAGCAGCACAAGCTCGACGCCATGCTTTCGCTGTGCGAAGAGACCCGCTGCCGGCGCCAGACCTTGCTGGCCTATTTCGACGAGGACATGCCCCAGCCTTGCGGACATTGCGACAACTGTGTCGACGGCGTGGAAACCTGGGATGCCACCGAACCGGCCCGCCAGGCGTTGTCGGCGATTTATCGCACCGGCCAACGCTATGGCGTGGGGCATCTGGTGGACGTATTGCTGGGCAAGGACAACGAGAAGGTGCGCAGCTTTGGCCACCAGCATCTGTCGGTGTTCGGTGTGGGCAAGGCACGCACGGAGAGTGAATGGCGTTCATTGTTCCGTCAGCTTGTGGCCCGCGGGCTGGCCGATATCGACCTGGAAGGCTACGGTGGCCTGCGCCTGAGTGCCAGCTGCCGACCGTTGCTCAAAGGCGAGGTCTCCCTCGAACTGCGCCGTGATCTCAAACCGGCAACGGCGATCAAGAGCAGCAAGAGCCAGGCCAGCCAACTGGTGCGCGGCGAAGAGCGGGACCAGTGGGAAGCCTTGCGCGCCTTGCGTCGCAAGCTGGCCGAAGAGCATGGCGTGCCGCCGTATGTCATCTTCCCCGACTCGACGCTGCTGGAAATGCTCCGCAGCCAACCGACCTCCCTGGCGGAAATGGCCCGGGTCAGCGGCGTGGGTGCGCGCAAGCTGGAGCGTTACGGTGAAGCCTTCCTCCAGGTGCTGGGCGGCGAGGCCGAAGCGCCGAAAGCGGTGGCCGATGTTCGTCACGAATTGATCACCCTGGCCCGCGCTGGCATGACCCCGTTGCAGATCGCCGGGCAACTGCAATGTTCGGAAAAGAACGTGTATACGATGCTGGCCGAGGCCATCGGCAAGCAGCAGTTGTCTTTGGAGCAGGCGTTGGATTTACCCGAGGAGTTGATGGGCGAGGTGCAGGATGCATTTCTGGATGGCGAAGGCGAGTTGCCGCCAGTGTCGGAAATTTCTGCGTTGTTTGTCGGTCGGGTCCCAGAGGGCGTCCTGTATTGTGTCAGAGCTGCGTTGCAGTCTGAATTTGAAGTCTGATCAGTGAGTTACGGTCCTTTAACGATTCACTACAGGGGAAACCTTGCCTGAATCCAAAGCTCATGCTTAGCTGACTAATAATTAGTTTTTCTCTATTTCAGATCTGATGAGTTTTTTTATGCCGTTAACCGATCAACACCGTTTTGGCATGCAGTTGGCGCAAATGTCTCGAGGCTGGCGTGCCGAGCTGGATCGTCGCCTGGCCGGGTTGGGTCTGTCTCAGGCCCGCTGGCTGGTGCTGCTGCACCTGGCCCGTTTCGAACAGGCGCCGACCCAGCGTGAACTGGCTCAGAGTGTCGCTGTCGAAGGCCCGACCCTGGCCCGGTTGCTCGACAGCCTGGAAGCTCAGGGCCTGGTGCAGCGTCAGGCCGTGGCCGAGGATCGTCGTGCCAAGAAAATCGTGCTTTGTGCACCGGCGTTGCCGCTGATCGAACAGATCGAAACCATTGCCACGCAACTGCGCCGCGAGTTGTTCGAGGGAGTCGATGAAGCCGACATGCGCGTGTGCATGCGGGTCCACGGCACGATTCTGGCCAATCTGGAAAAATCCTGAGGCATATCCTGCGGGTCAGACTTTTTGAGATTCGGCGGTTCGCGAACTATAACCAGTACTTAGGCGCTCAGTCTGGTAATCAAAAGGGATGCCCATGTTTGTAAGTTTGCAGTGCACGTTGCGCAGTTGGGTCAACGTGTTGGTCGTCGTGGCAGCCATGGGGTATCCGGCGTTTGCATCGGCGCTGGGGCTTGGGGAGATCACCCTCCATTCCGCCCTGAATCAGCCGTTGCGTGCCGATATCGCCCTGGTCGATGTGGCTGGGGTGAGTGAAAGCGATTTATCGGCCAGCCTGGCGAGCCCGGACGATTTCAGCCGTGCCGGCGTGGAGCGGGTGTTTTTTCTCAATAGCCTGCGCTTCACGCCAGTGCTGCGCGGCGAGCGCAGCTACATTCGGGTGACCTCCAGCAAACCGGTGGAGGAACCCTTCCTCAATTTCCTGGTGCAGCTCAACCAGCCCAACGGGCGCCTGCTGCGCGAATACACCGTGTTGATCGACCCACCGGGCACGCCGGGTATCGTGCCGGCCCGGGACGAGCCTTCCGCCACGGTCCAGGCAACGCCTGCGATCAAGCCGCCTGCGGCTACTCAAGGCAAGCGCTATACCGTCGTGCAGGGAGACAACCCCTGGTCCATCGCCAAACGCCTGCATGACGCCGGCAGCAATGCTTCGGTCAATGAGCTGATGCAGGGCATCCAGGCCCTGAACCCCGGCAGCGAGCGGCTCTCCGTGGGCCAGCGTTTATTGCTGCCCGATTCTGCGGTGCTGCCATCAGCGACAGAAGCGGTTGCGGCCCCGGCCGCCGCCGAGTCTGACGAGCAACTGGCCGCCAGCGTGCTGCAGACCGAGCAGCAACAAAAAACCATCGAGCAACTGCAGGCGCTGCTTCAAGCGCAGGACGAAGAAATCGCCGGCCAGCGCGAGCAGATCAGCGAGTTGCAGACACAACTGGCCGAGGTCACGCCGGCCCCTGCTGAATCTGCGCAGCCGGAGTCGGTGCCTGCCGCATCAGCCGCATCACCCGCGCCGGCAGATCAAGCACAACCCGTCACAGAACCGGTCCCGGAACCAGAGGAGGGCATTAACTGGTTGTGGATGACGGCGCTGGTGGGGCTATTGGGGTTGCTGGGGTTATTGCTGTTCCTTCGTCGACGGCAGCAAGAACAGGCCGAAATGGAGCCCATACCCGAGCGTCCTGAACCGATGCTTGAAGACGACAGCCCAACCTATGCGTCGACCGCCGATACGGAGCAGCCCGAGGCCGCCACATCGTTCAGTAACGGTGATGCACCTTTGGGGGACGTGCTGGAAGGAGTCGGGATTTACCTGACCTACGGTCGTTTCACCGAAGCGGCGGGATTGCTGCGCGCCGCGTTGCTGACGGAGCCCGCGCGTACCGACCTGGGCCTCAAGTTGCTGGAGGTGCTGGGCAAGCAGGGCGATACCATCGGTTTCCAGGCCCAGGAACATCATTTGTTGGCGCAGGGCATTGATGTCAGGACACTGGAGGAGATCCGCGGGCGTTATCCGAAGGTCGCCGCGGTCGCCGCGCCCATGGTGACAGAGCCTCAGCCGCTGGCGCCGCTGCCTGACGCCGTCCCTGTGTCCAGTGACGAGTTCGAGCTCGATCTGGATGCGCTGTCCATGGAAACCAGTTGGGACCTTGCCGAGCCCCCGGACAGTGCCGCTGAAAAAACACCTATTGCGCCGGAAGGCTTTGGGGACTTGTCGCTTTCGAGTTTCGACGAGCCGGAGCTGCAGTGGAGCGCACCGTCGGAAACCGAATCGCTGGACGATGCATTTCTCGATGGGTTTGCCGATGAAGAACAGTCGCTGGAACTGGAGCCGATGGCCCTCGAACCTGTTCGCCAAGAGCCTCAGGTAGCGGAACACTCCGACAAGCTGGAGCAGGCGCAGAACTGCATCGACGATGGTGATCTGAAAACCGCCGTCGCACTGCTGGAAGAGTTGCTCGAAGAGGGCAACGAACCCCTCAAGCAAACCGCGCGGGTGCTGCTGGCGGGGATTCGCTGAAGTCCTTTATTGATGTGAACCTACCGGCCCCTTCGCGAGCAAGCCCGCTCCCACAGGGGGGGGACGGTGAACGCCAATGCTGCGCCCGACACGAAACCAATGTGGGAGCGAGCCTGCTCGCGATAGCGGCAGCACAGTCGACATCATTGCAACTGAACCACCGCGATCGCGAGCAGGCTCGCTCCCACACAGTAGCTGTTGCGGATACAGGGGTGTGTCTACGCCTCCCCTTGGTTTGTTGCATGGCCATCAAAACGTCTGCCCCAGATTCAGATACACCGCCTGTTCATCATCATCGTTAAACCCATAACTGAAATTCAGTGGCCCCAGCGGCGTATCAAACCCCAGGAAAATACTGGCGGCATTGATGTAGCCACTGTCGAACTCATTGTCGTTGTTCCACGCCCGGCCCCGTTCCAGGGAGCCGCCGATGTACAGCGGGAAATCCAGCGGCAGGTAGGCTCGCGGTGTGAGCCTTCGGTAATACACGGCGCGCATCAGGCTCATGTTCTGCCCGGATATGCCGTCTTCGCGAAAGCCCGACAGCTGCCGCGCACCGCCGAGTACAAAGCTTGAAGTCACCACATCGGCGGTGTCCAGGGTACGCCCGTAACGCCCGCCGAGGATGAAGGTGTCCGGGCCGCGGCTCAGCGCCTTGTCCAGGTTGAGTTCCCATTGGCGGTAACGCTGGTCGGAACCCAATCCCGGCTCATACTGGCGCCAGGTCAGGCCGATGTCTTCGCCTTCATGGGGGAAGTACACATTGTCGAAGGAGTCGAATGAATACTTCAGGTCGTAGAAGCCTTCATTGAAGCTTTCGCTGGGCTGGTCATGATCGCCAATACGTACATCTGCCTCGCCCCAGGCTTGGCCGACACCGAAACGGATTTCGCCGCTGTTGCCGATCTGCCGGCCCAGGTTCAAGCCGAAGCCATAACGCTCGACGCGGTACTGGGCCACCGGATCGTTGTCCAGGATGGACTCCACGTTGCGGGATTCGAATTGCCCGTAGGGTGCGATGAAGTAGCGCGAGCCGACATCCAGCGGCTGGTAGAACTCGCTGTACAGTTCCTGCTTGCCGCCGATCTGCGCCCGGGTCAGCCACTCCGCGCCCAAGCGGTTGATGCCATTGACCCGATAGCTGGCGCCGAGGTTGAAAGCGCTGTCGCCGCGCATGTCGTCCGACAGGCTCAACCCCAGCCGCAGATAATCGGTGCCGGTGCGTTTGCCCCGGGCACTGATGACCAGCGTATGCTCCGGGGCCTTGTGCACGACGCGGTATTGCACCTGTTCGAAGTAATCCAGCCCGTACAACGTGCCCATATCGGTTTGCAAACGACCCAGGTCCAGTGGCTCGCCGACTTGCTGGCGAACGTAATAGCGAATCACATCGTCGCCGACTTTCGAGTCGTTCTCCACGCGAATGGCGGTGATGACCGGTGTGCGCTCACTCGGGGTACGCGCCGCCATGAGTTCGGGGTCGGCCGGTTCCGTGGGGCGCAGGTGCGCCAGGCGAGCCTCGAGTATTTGGGTGGCACGGTAACCGGCGTCGATCATCTCTTGGGCACGGCCAAAGTCTGTGGCGCCGAAGCTCGCCAGCGCCGGCTGGATCAGCACATCGTCTTTTTTCAGCGTTGCCAATTGTTCTTCGGAGTTGCGCCGGGTCATCAAAGTGGTCGACTGGTTCAGGACGTCGATCACCGTGACCAATTGCTTGCGGGTGCTCAGCGGGGTGCCGATGTCCACCACGATGGCCATGTCCACGCCCATTTCCCGGGCCACATCCAGCGGGATGTTGTCGGTCATGCCGCCATCTACCAGCAATCGGCCGTCCAGTTCCACCGGCGCGAACACCGCCGGGATCGACATGCTGGCGCGGATCACCTTGGGCAGGTGGCCCTTGCGAAACACCACTTTCTCGCCACTGGCGATGTCGGTCGCCACGGCGCGAAACGGGATTGGCAGTTTGTCGAAATCCCGGGTGTCGCTGGCGTGGGCCAGCAGGCTTTCAAGCAGCAGGGCCAGGTTCTGCCCCTGGATAACGCCCAAGGGCAGGCCGAGGCTGCCGTCGTCGCGAAAACTCAGTTTCTGTTTCACCAGAAAGTCCCGGTCATCCTGCTTGCGCCGGAACGGCACGTCCTTGCGCGGCGGGGCGTCGGACAGGGCCTGTTGCCAGTCGATGCCCAGGGCGAGTTTTTCCAGCTCGTCGATTTTGTAGCCCGAGGCATACAGCCCGCCGATCACGGCGCCCATGCTGGTGCCGGCGATGGCGTCGATCTGGATGCCTTGCTCCTCCAGAGCCTTGAGCACCCCGATGTGGGCCAGGCCCCGGGCGGCGCCGCCGGACAGTACCAGGCCGACTTTCGGACGCGGGGCCTGAGCGGCGTCGGCGAACAAGGGCAGCAGTAACAGAAGCAGGCAAGGCAGCAGGCGGCGCATCGTCAATCTCGGGGCGGGCGATCAAAGGCAGGTATTATAGCGATGCCTTTGCCCCCAGGAGTTCCCCCGCAATGACCGAACACAAACCGGAAGTCGTCATTACCTATTGCACCCAATGCCAGTGGCTGCTGCGCGCCGCCTGGTTGGCTCAGGAGCTGCTCAGCACGTTTAGCGACGACTTGGGCAAGGTGTCGTTGGTGCCGGGCACCGGTGGGGTGTTTCATATCAGTTGCGATGGCACGCAGATCTGGGAGCGCAAGGCCGATGGTGGTTTTCCCGAGGCCAAGGTTCTCAAGCAGCGGGTCCGTGACCGGATCGACCCGGAGCGGGATCTGGGCCATAACGACCGGGTTCAGTGAGACGTGGCTTGGGCCCCTACACCCGGTTTCTTTGTGCCGCCACTGAGTTGGCTCGACACCACGATCGCAACGATGATCAGCGCGCCACCCAGCAGCATGCGCAATGTGGGATTTTCATCGAATAGCAACCAGGCCATGGTGATGCCATAGACCGGCTCCATGGCAAACACCACCGCCGCCGTGCGGGCCTTGATCACCGCCAGGCTGGCGACGAACAGGCTGTGGGCCAGGCCGGTGCAGAACACCCCCAGCAGGGCGATCCACAGCCAGTCGACAGGGCGCACGTCAATCAGTTGTGGCGCTGCCATTGGCAACAGGCAAAACCCGACCACCAGGTTCTGGCACAAAGCGGCCTGTACCGGCGGCACCCGTGTGGAACCGGCGCGGTTGACCAGCGAAAGCAGGGAGAACAGCAAGCCCGAAAGCACGGCCCACAGCAGGCCGGTGGTGGCGCCGCTGGCCAGGTCGAAGTGCGGTGTGACCAGCACCAGGCCGATGCTCACCAATACCACCAGCAGGATTTCATTGACGCGGATCCGCTCGCGGAAAATCACCCCTTCGAGCAGCACCGTGAAGGCCGGGAAACTGGTAAAGCCCAACGTGGCGATCGCCACGCCGGCGACTTTCACCGCGATGAAGAAGCTCACCCAATGGCCGGCGAGCAATAGCCCGCCCAGCAGCAAGCGTCGAACGTCCTGTGCGTGGAGCTTGTGCCAGCGGGCGCTGCTGGCGAAACGGGCAAAAACTGCCAGGGCCAGCACCGCGAATACGGCGCGACCGAACACGATGACCGCTGGCGAGGCGGCGGCGAGCTTGCCGAACACACCGGTCAGGCCAAACATGAGTGCGCCAATGTGCAGGGCGCCGAGGGCGGTACGGGGAGTCATTGCGATCCTTGTCCAACGGTTGAGCGTCAGGGTATTGAACCCGTTACCGGCCGTTCCTGTCTGTCGCGATCCTAGCGTTTTTTAGCGCGAAGCTAGCGCTGGCGCCGCAGTTTGCCCGGTGAAGCGCCGAATTCGCGCAGCACTGCGGCGGCAAACGCACTTTGCGAGCTATAGCCGACCCGGTGGGCAATTTCACCGATGGGCAGTTGTGAGTCACGCAGCAGCCCTACCGCCTTGTGTAGACGGCGGCTGCGGATGTAGTCCATCGGGGTTTGCCCGCATTCGGCGACGAAACGTGCATGCAAGCGGGCACTGGAGAGCCCGGCGACCTGGGCCAGGTCCGCCACTTGCAGCGGATAAGCGGCGTACTGGTCAATGTGGGCGTTGAGCGCCGCATAGGGCAGGCGCCGGCCACCGATTGTGTCCTGACCAGAGCCATTGAGGCTGGCCAGGAGCAGCACCGCCCCTTGTTGGGCAATCAGTGGGTCGTCCACCGGGCTGCCCGCCAGCCAGTTGACCAACTGGCTTTGCCCCGCATCCAGGGGCCTGCGAGCGGTATTGTCGAGCAATCGGCGGCTGGCGTCGGCGTGATCACCCAAGGCTTGCCCGATCCAGTCATCGCTCGGCACATCCAATACCAGGCAACGGCTGCCACGGGGGCTGCCGCAGGCGTGATGGGCGCCGGCCGGTATCACTACGAAGCTCTGCTGCACGACCTGGCTGCCACAACCTTCGACCTCGAAATCCAACAGGCCGGACAACCCGAACACCAGTTGGGCGTGGTCGTGGCTGTGGACAATCAGGTCGTGGCTGTACTGGCGTAGCGTGAGGATCGGTCTCATCTCGGTCTCCCGGGGCAGGCCGTCAGCATACACCGAGGCCACGCAGCTTCGCGCTGTCATGTAACGGACTTGTTTTTGTCATGGGGTATTAACCGCAGGCAGGCACAGTGGCTAAAACGATCAGAGGGTTGCCCATGACCAGCGCCGAGCTCGCCAGACCCAGCCGCAAACAGCGTGTTCGCACCCTATGGATTTCCGATGTGCATCTGGGCACCCGGGACTGCCAGGCCGAGCATTTGTCGCAGTTTCTCAAGGGCTACCATACTGACAAGATCTACCTGGTGGGTGACATCATCGACGGCTGGAAGCTGCGCGGCGGGATGTACTGGCCACAGGCTCACACCAACGTCATTCGTCGCTTGCTGACCATGAGCAAGCGCGGCACCGAGGTGATCTACGTCACCGGCAACCATGACGAGTTCCTGCGGCGTTACTCCAAGCTGATTCTGGGCAATATCCAATTGGTGGACGAAGCGGTGCACGTCACCGCAGACGGCCGACATTTGCTGGTGATCCACGGCGATCAGTTCGATGTCATCACCCGGTACCACCGTTGGCTGGCATTCCTGGGCGATTCGGCCTATGAGTTCACCCTGACCCTGAATCGCTGGCTCAACCATTGGCGGGCCCGTTATGGCTACGGTTACTGGTCGTTGTCGGCGTACCTCAAGCACAAGGTCAAGACGGCGGTCAGCTTTATCAGTGATTTTGAAGAAGCCATCGCCCATGAATGTGTGAAGCGTGAACTGCACGGCGTGGTGTGCGGGCACATCCACCATGCCGAGATGCGCCGGGTGGGCGAGGTGGAGTATCTCAATTGTGGCGATTGGGTCGAGTCATGCACGGCGCTGATCGAGCACTGGGACGGGTCGATCGAGTTGTATCGGTTGGCCGATGCCCAGGCGCGGGAGGCGCAGTTGAAAGCACTGAAAGTCGCCGAACCTGCTTGAACCCGTAGGAGCTGACGAGTGCAACGAGGCTGCGATCTTTTCCTGCCGCTTGAGTCTCAACCGAAGCTTCAAGATCAAAAGATCGCAGCCTTCGGCAGCTCCTACAGCAGGCGTTTGATGTCTGTCAGGCCGGTGTTTCAGCCATCGCCGCCTTGTAGATCGACTGCTTCGGCACAGCAAACACCCTTTCGAGCATCGGCTCGAAGAAACTCAACGGCAGGGTATCGTACTCGGCATCGAACGCCGCGGCGTCGTATCGGGCGCAGAAATCAATGGTCGCCTGGTATTGGGGATGCGCTTTGAATTGCTCGCGCAGGTGCCGGTCCATGCCCAGGTGGTGGAAGAAGTAATAGCCCTGGAATATCCCGTGTTTCTCCACCATCCACAGGTTTTCGGCGCTGACGAACGGCTTGAGGATGGCGGCGGCAATGTCCGGGTGGTTGTAGCTGCCCAAGGTGTCGCCGATGTCGTGAAGCAAGGCGCAGATCACATATTCCTCGTCCCGTCCGTCACGATAGGCGCGGGTGGCGGTTTGCAGGGAATGGGTCAGGCGATCCACCGGAAAACCGCCGAAATCGCCGTCCAGCAACTTCAAATGGGTCAGGATTCGACCCGGTAATTGCCGGGCATAGGTGCTGAAGTCGGCGGCGATGATTGCCCAGTCTTCCTCAGTACCGTCCTTCATGTGGGTAAAGCTCGCTTGAGAGTTCATGGGCAGTCCTTTGAGCGTGGCTAGAACGCAACCTTGCCCCGCAGCATGTCGCGGTACATGACAAAATCGCCGAGCAGGCTGTAGAACGGGTGCTGGAACGTGGCGGGACGGTTCTTTTCAAAGAAGAAATGCCCGACCCACGCAAAGCCGTAGCCGGCAATGGGCAAGACGATCAGCCACCAGGCGTTGCCGACGATCAGGGCCAGGGCGAAAATCAGGATGACCAGGGAGGTGCCGATAAAGTGCAAGCGCCGGCAGGTGCTGTTGCTGTGTTCGCTGAGGTAATAGGGATAGAACTCAGCGAACGTATTGAAGCGTCTGGTGTTTTCCACGACTGCGGGCTCTGTGGTTATTGTTCTGTTGATTCTGGGCGACCAACGGTTTGATTGAAGTCTAGAGCGATCACTTGCAACGACCAGTGACAATGGGCGCCACTTTAGTATCCTTCGCAAATCCAGCCGTACCCTGCGGCTCGTCATGCAAGTAAAACGTCATGAGCGAACGAACGACTTCTTCAAGCTGGGCGATGGGGATTGTCAAGGCACTGGAAATGGACGGCCTGGATTGTCGGATGCTGTTCAAACAGCTGGGGCTGGACTATGACGCGCTGGAAGATCCGGATGCACGTTTCCCCCAAGATTCGATGACCCGCCTCTGGCAACGAGCTGTGGAGTTGTCGGGCAACCCGGCCATCGCCTTGAACATGGGTAAAGTGGTGCGCCCGGCGTCGTTTCACGTGGTCGGGTATGCCTTGATGTCCAGCCGCACGCTGGTCGAGGGTTTTCAGCGGCTCGTGCGTTATCAGCGGATCATCGCTGAAAGCGCCGACCTGAGCTTTCGTCAGATGGAGGGGGGCTACGGATTGGTGCTGACAGTGCATGGTGATCACCTCCCGCCGACCCGTCAAAGCGCCGAGGCTTCCCTGGCCTGTGCGCTGGCCATGTGCAACTGGTTGACCGGACGCACCCTGCACCCGATGAAGGTGTTGTTCCAGGGCGCCGAACCGGTTGATCTGGCACCTTATCAGCAGGCGTTTCCCGCGCCGCTGGTATTCGGCGCGCCCTACGACGCGTTGATCTTCGAGCGTAGCGACATGGAGGCGCCGTTACCCACCGCCAACGAGGCCATGGCGCAGCTCCACGACCGGTTTGCCGGTGAATACCTGGCGCGTTTTTCCGAAAGCCGCGTGACCCACCAGACCCGCCAGGTATTATGCCGGCTACTGCCACGGGGCGAGCCTAAGCGTGACGTGGTGGCGCAGACGCTGCACCTGTCCCAGCGCACCTTGCAGCGACGCTTGCAGGAAGAGGGCACCAGTTTCCAGAGCCTGCTCGATGACACCCGCCGCGAACTGGCCGAACAGTACCTGGCGCAGCCGGCCCTGACCCTGCTGGAAATCGCCTATCTGCTGGGCTTCGCCGACCCGAGTAATTTTTTCCGGGCCTTTCGACGCTGGTTCGACACGACGCCCGGCGAATACCGGGCGCGGTCAAACGGCCAGGCCGGTCAGTGACGCCAGAACGCCGGGATACACAGCACGAACACGGTGATGATCTCCAGTCGGCCCAGTAGCATGCCAGCCGACAGAATCCATTTGGCCGCATCCGGCAGCGGGGCAAAATTGCCGGCCGGGCCGATGGTCTCGCCAAGCCCTGGGCCAACGCCGGACACGGTGCTGGCGGCGCCGGTCAGGGCTGTCATCCATTCCACCCCCAATAGCGAGAGCAGCAGGGCGATCACGCAGATGGTGATGGCGAAGAAGAACGAGAAGGTGAGAATCGAGCGCACGATTTCTTCGTCGAGGCGGTGGCCGTTGTACTTCTGTTTGATCACCGCGCGCGGGTGAATCAGTTGCTTGAGGTTGGCCCTGAGCAGGATGTAGGCGACCTGGAAGCGGAAGATCTTGATCCCGCCGGCCGTCGAGCCTGAACAGCCACCGATGAACCCCAGGTAAAAAAACAACATCAGCGAGAAATTGCCCCACAGGCTGTAGTCCCCCAGGGCGAAACCGGTGGTGGTGACGATCGACGTCACGTTCATCGCCACGTGCCGCAGGGCCTCCAGCCAGTGCAGGTCGGTAGTCGCCCAGTACCAGGTGCCCAGCACCACCCAGGTCACCAGCAGCACCGCCAGCAGGCCTTGGACCTGCTGGTCCTTGATCAGCGCCCGGCGATTGCCCCGCAGCGTCGAGACGTACAAGGCAAATGGCAGGCTACCGAGAATCATGATAACGATAATGACCCAGTGCACCGCCGGCTCGGTCCATTTGGCCAGGGATTTGTCCGACGTCGAGAAACCACCGGTGGAAATCGCCGACATTGCATGGTTGATGGCATCGAAGAGGCTCATCCCCGCCCACCACAGTGCGAGGGTGCCGAGAATGGTGATGCCCACATAGGACGCCACGATCAGCCGCGCCACCATGTGGGAGCGGGGCATGACTTTCTCCGAGCGGTCGGAGGATTCGGTCTGGAACAGCCGCATGCCACCGATGCGCAACAGTGGCAGGATCGCCACCGCCATCGCGATGAAGCCGATCCCGCCGAGCCAGTGCAACAACGACCGCCACATCAGGATGCCGGGGGACATGTTGTCCAGACCGCTCAGGACCGTGGCGCCGGTGGCGGTGATTCCGGACATGCTTTCGAAGAACGAGTCGGTATAGCTGATGTGCTGGGTAAGCAGGAACGGCAACGCGGCAAAGATACACACCACCAGCCAACTGCTGACGGTCAGCAGGTACATGTCCCTGGGGCGCAGATGCACGTGTTCCGGGCGTCCGGGCAGGACCAGGGCCAGGCCGGCGACAAAAGTGATCATGCTCGACCAGAGGAACGACGGGAGGTCGTTGGTGCGCTCGAAGATCAGCAAGGTGGCCATGGGCACGACCATGGAGATCGCCAGGGTGATCAGGAAGATGCCGATGATGAAACCAATGATCCGTAGGGTCGGCAACGCCATGAAGTCCGCTCGGGCTGAAAGGGAAGGGCGTCATTCTACCCGCGACAAGCGGCATGTAAACCGGCACCCGGTGGCGCGTGAGGCCAGTGGTCTGCGCAATGGACGTCTGGTCGCGGAATTTGAGCTAACGAACTCGCCGTACAAGCCACTAGAATAGCGGGACATTTTTTCAGGAGGTGGCCGATGCAGGCTCTCGACGCTTTGCTCAACCGTGTTTCCGTCCCGCGCCTGGTGGACCCGGCGCCTACCGCTGAACAGCGCGAGGTCATGTTCGCCGCTGCGATGCGGGCTCCGGATCATGGCCAGTTGCGGCCATGGCGTTTTCTGACGGTCGAAGGGCAGGCGCGTCATCGCATGGGCGAGCTCCTGGCCGAAGCGGCACGGTTCAATGATCCGCTGGTAGCCGAAGCGGTCGTGGAGAAAGCGCTCAACGGCCCGTTGCGCGCGCCGCTGGTCGTGGTGGTGATTGCACGGTTGCAGGACCATTTCAAAATCCCCAAGTCCGAACAAATGCTGGCGGCCGGCTGCGCGGCCCATGCAATCCTGTTGGCGGCGTATGCCCAAGGGGTGGGCGGAGTCTGGCGTACCGGTGAGCTGGCGTATTCACCTCATGTGGCCAAGGGGCTGGGCCTTGAGGACGGGGAAGAGGTGATCGGTTTTCTCTACCTGGGGACCCCGCAGAAAGAAGCGCGCACGGCGCCGAAGGCGGAAACGGCAGAGTTTGTCAGCGAGTGGACTGGCTTGTAGGAGCTGCCGAGCGAAGCGAGGCTGCGATCTTTCCCCATCCCCATTGAGTTCCGAGCGAAAGGTCAGGATCAAAAGATCGCAGCCTCGCTTCGCTCGGCAGCTCCTACATGTTACTTGCACACGTCAGCAATCGCCTCAGCCAGTAAATCCAGGCGCGTGGCATCAATGCCGGCCACGTTGGCCCGGCCTGTGCCGACCATGTACACGCTGTGACGTTCGCGCAGGTGCCTGACCTGTTCCGGCGTCAGGCCGGTGTAGGAAAACATCCCGCGTTGTACGCCGATATGGGCGAAGCGCTCACGCAAACCGTGGGGTTCGAGCGCTTCCAGCAGGCCGCTGCGCAACTGCGCAATGCGCAGGCGCATGGTCTGCACTTCGTCGGCCCACAGGCTTTTGAGATCCGGGTTGCCCAGAATCGTCGCCACGACGGCTGCGCCATGATCCGGCGGCGTCGACCACAGGTTGCGGGCGATGTTCGCCAGTTGGCTGCGGATGTCCACCAGTTTGTCGGCATCGCCGGCGCAGACGATCAGCGCGCCAGTGCGGTCGCGGTACAGGCCGAAGTTCTTAGAACAGGAACTGGTGATCAGGACTTCAGGCAAGCCTTGAGCAAACAGCCGCACGGCCCAGGCATCCTGCTCCAGCCCATCGCCGAAACCTTGATAAGCGAAGTCGATCAACGGCAGCAGGTTGCGGCTGCGCATCACCTCCAGTACCTGGCGCCATTGTTCCTGGGTCAGGTCGAAGCCGGTGGGGTTATGGCAGCAGGCATGCAGCAACACCACATCGCCCTTGGGTGCCTGGCTGAGGGTCGCCAGCATCGCGTCGAAATCCAGGCGATTGTCTGTGCCCACGTAGGGGTAATGACTGGTCTTGACCCCGGCAGTGGCGAAGATGGTTTCGTGAATCGGCCAGGTCGGGTTGCTCAACCATACGCCGCGGCCCGGCAGGCATTGGGCAATAAAGTCGGCACTCAGGCGCAGGGCGCCGGTGCCGCCCGGCGTCTGGGTAGCTCCGGCGCGATTGTCCTTGATCAGCGTCGAGTCGGCGCCCAGCACCAGTTCATTGATCAACTGGCCGAACGCGGCGTCGCCATGACCGCCGATGTAGGTCTTGGTGCTCTGGCGGTCCACCAGGCGCTGCTCGGCCTGTTTGACTGCCGCAAGAATCGGCGTCAGGCCTTGGGCGTCTTTATAGACGCCCACGCCCAGGTCGAACTTGCCCGGATTGCTGTCCGCCGCGTAAGCCTCCATCAGGCCGAGGATCGGATCGCCGGGCACCCGGCCGATGGCATCGAAATGCATTACTTGCGGCCCTCGGCGGTCTTGGCCACGTCATCGGTGCGGGCGGCCATGATGAAGTCATTGCGGTGCAAACCTTTGATGGAGTGGCTCCACCAGGTCACGGTGACTTTGCCCCATTCGGTGAGCAGGCCCGGGTGATGCCCTTCGGCCTCGGAGATTTCCCCGACGGCGTTGGTGAAGGCCAGGGCGTGCTTGAAGTTCTTGAACAGGAAGACTTTTTCCAGTTGCATCACGCCGTCGCGCACTTCGATGTTCCAGTCCGGGATCTGCTTGATCAGTACCGGCAGTTCTTCGTCGCTGACTTGTGGCGCGTCGGCGCGGCAGGCTTCGCAATGGGCTTGGTTCAGAGTGTTCATGGTGTGTTCCCGGATCGAATATTTGAAAAACGTCGATGCACTCACGCTAAAGCAAAGCCGCGTTGTGCAACAGACTCAATTGAGATTAAAAGACGCGGTTCACGCAGCTTTTGGCGGAAATTTCGGAGCGTGCAGGCCCAGTTCGCGACCGCGCTTGACCATGCCCATGATGTCTTCGTGGGCCAGGTCGAACAGTCGCTTGAGCTCGGGGAGCACGAAATACACCGGCTGCAGGATGTCGATGCGATACGGCGTGCGCATGGCTTCCAGCGGATCGAAGGCTTGATGCTCCGGCTCGTCCGACAGGCAGTAAACGGTTTCTTTGGGCGAAGACAGGATGCCACCACCGTAGATGCGTCGGCCTTGCGGGGTTTGCACCAGGCCGAACTCAATGGTCATCCAGTACAGGCGCGCCAGGTAGACGCGTTCTTCCTTGGAAGCCTGTAGGCCGAGTTTGCCGTAGGTGTGGGTAAATTCGGCAAACCAGGGGTTGGTCAGCAGCGGGCAGTGGCCAAATATCTCGTGGAAAATGTCCGGCTCTTGCAGGTAATCCAGTTCTTCGCGGGTACGAATAAACGTCGCGACTGGAAACTGCTTGCTGGCGAGCAATTCAAAAAAGGTCTGGAAGGGGATCAGCGCCGGTACCCGCGCCACTTGCCAACCGGTGGTTTCGCCCAACACCTTGTTGATTTCACCCAATTGCGGGATACGGTCGTGGGGCAGGCCCAGCTTGTCGATACCGTCCAGGTACTCCTGGCACGCACGGCCTTCGATGACTTTGAGCTGGCGGGTGATCAGCGTGTTCCACACCGCGTGTTCTTCGGCGGTGTAGTGGATAAAACCTTGCGCATCGGGCTCGCGGGCCACGTACTGCGTCTGCTTCATGCTGCTCTCCTGCTGATTTCCCTCTGGGGGACGGCTTGTTTGTTGTTATGTCCAGCGATGCATTAGAGATAACCCGAAGCAGGCGTCGGCGCAGCGACGAGACGCAGAGATCAGTCTCTGATAAAGGCCAATAACGTAAAGTTTTCGTTACGTATCGGCTGGCGTGGCGATGTTCTGGAGATTTTCGAGTGGGAATCGGCCTACAACTGTCACATAATCTTGACGACTATTTGCGCGCCACTGCAGAAATTCTTTGTGGCGAGGGCGCGTGCTCCCGCTGGGGCTGTGCCGTAGGAGCTGCCGAAGGCTGCGATCTTTTGGGACTCAAGTGTTTCGGAAAAGATCGCAGCCTCGCTTCGCTCGGCAGCTCCTACAAGCGGGAGCGAGTGCCCTCGCCACGAATTCCTAATACACATCGGGTCTTTTTATGCGCATCAAAGTCCATTGCCAGAACCGCATCGGCATCCTGCGGGACATTCTCAACTTGCTGGTGGAGTACGGCATCAACGTCGCCCGCGGGGAAGTGGGTGGTGAGCACGGCAATGCGATTTATCTGCACTGCCCGAATCTGATCAACATCCAGTTTCAGGCGCTACGTCCGAAGTTCGAAGGTATTGCCGGGGTGTTCGGCGTCAAGCGCGTCGGGTTGATGCCCAGTGAGCGCCGGCACATGGAGCTCAACGCGCTGCTCGGCGCCCTGGAATTTCCGGTGCTGTCCATCGACATGGCAGGCTCCATCGTCGCCGCCAACCGGGCAGCGGCGCAGTTGCTCGGGGTGCGAGTGGACGAAGTGCCAGGAATCCCCCTGTCCCGGTACGCCGAGGATTTTGACCTGCCGGAGCTGGTGCGGGCCAATCAGTCACGCATCAACGGCTTGCGAGTCAAGGTCAGGGGCGATGTGTTTCTGGCGGACATCGCGCCACTGCAATCGGAGCACGACGACAGCGAGGCCATGGCCGGTGCGGTGCTGACGCTGCATCGGGCGGACCGGGTCGGCGAGCGCATTTATAACGTGCGCAAGCAGGAGCTGCGCGGCTTTGACAGCATTTTCCAGAGTTCGAAGGTGATGGCTGCGGTGGTTCGCGAGGCCCGACGCATGGCGCCACTGGATGCGCCGCTGTTGATAGAGGGCGAAACCGGCACTGGCAAGGAGTTGCTGGCTCGCGCCTGTCACCTGGCGAGTCCGCGCGGGCAGTCTCCGTTGATGGCGCTCAATTGCGCGGGGTTGCCCGAGTCCATGGCCGAGACCGAACTGTTCGGCTATGGCCCCGGTGCTTTCGAGGGCGCCCGTGCCGAAGGCAAGCTCGGTTTGCTGGAGCTGACCGCCGGAGGCACGTTATTCCTCGACGGGGTGGGGGAAATGAGCCCGCGCCTGCAAGTGAAATTGCTGCGCTTTTTGCAGGACGGTTGCTTCCGTCGTGTCGGCAGCGATGAAGAGGTGTACCTGGATGTCAGGGTGATCTGTGCAACGCAGGTGGATTTGTCCGAACTCTGCGCCCGAGGGGAATTCCGTCAGGATCTGTACCACCGCTTGAACGTCCTTTCGCTGCACATCCCGCCCCTGCGCGAATGCCTCGACGGCTTGATGCCGCTGGTGGAACATTTTCTTGACCAGGCCAGTCGGCAGATTGGTTGTGCGCTACCGAAACTGGCCCCGGCGGCGATGGACCGTCTGAGCCACTATCACTGGCCAGGCAACGTTCGGCAGCTGGAAAACGTGCTGTTCCAGGCCGTTTCCCTGTGTGATGGCGCAACCGTGAAGGCCGAGCATATCCGTCTGCCGGACTACGGCGTGCGTCAGCCCCTGGGGGACTTTTCCCTGGAGGGCGGACTGGACGACATCGTCGGGCGATTCGAGAAAGCGGTGCTTGAGCGGCTGTATTCCGAACACCCCAGCAGCCGGCAACTGGGCAAGCGGCTGGGGGTTTCCCATACCACCATCGCCAATAAGTTGCGTGAGTATGAGGTTGGCAAAAAACCGGCTGAAGATCAAAACATGTAGGAGCTGCCGCAGGCTGCGATCTTTTGATCCCGATTTTCTCCGGTTGAGATCAAAAGATCGCAGCCTGCGGCAGCTCCTACAAGAGTCAGTGGTCTTAGCACGAGTTGCCGCCAAACGGCATGACATCGCCGGTTTTCCGTCTTCAGTGCCTTCTCCCAATTCCCTCCAGAACCCTTAAACCCTTTGTTTTAAGGGCTCGACGGCGCCAGAAAAAAGTTGGTCTGCAAATTGCTTAGTGCTCAGCAGTACAGCAGTGGACGGCAAACGTCCGGCATGCAGAGGAACGACAGTGGACAAGTACCTTTATGTGGCAATGACCGGCGCCAGCCAGAACGCACTGGCGCAGCGGGCCCATGCCAACAACCTGGCGAACATCTCCACCAACGGTTTTCAGAAGGACCTGGAGCAGGCTCGTTCGATGCCGGTGTTTGGCGACAGCTTTCCGGCGCGGGCATTTGCCATGTCCGAGCGTCCAGCCACCGACTTCACCCCTGGCGCGCTGGTGGAAACCGGCCGCGACCTCGACGTGGCAGTCAGCGGGCCGGGCTGGATGGCTGTGCAGAACCCTGAAGGCGGTGAAAGCTACGTGCGCACCGGCAGCCTCAACGTTGACGCCCTGGGCGTGCTGCGGGCCGGCAACGGTATGCCGGTAATGGGCAACGGTGGTCCGATCGCCGTGCCGCCAGAGCAGAAAATCGAAATCGGCCAGGACGGCACCATCAGCATCCGCGCCATGGGCGAAGGTCCGCGCGTGATGGCTGAAGTCGACCGCATCAAGCTGGTCAACCCGGATCTTCGCAACATGACCAAGGGCCTGGACGGCACCATCCGTACCAAGGACGGCCAGCCGGCTGTCATTGATGCCAACGTGCAGTTGGTGTCGGGTTTCCAGGAAGCGAGCAACGTCAATGCCGTGGACGAGATGACGTCGGTGCTGGCCTTGGCCAAGCAGTTCGAGCTTCACGTCAAGATGATGAACACCGCCAAAGAAGGCGACGAAGCCATGGCTCGGGTCTTGCAGATCTAATCATTAATTACAGCGTCGCGCCGAAAAACAGGCGTACGAGGAGAATCGAATGCTTCCGGCTCTTTGGGTTGCCAAAACAGGTCTGTCCGCCCAGGACACCAATCTTTCTACTATTTCCAACAACCTGGCGAACGTGTCGACCACGGGTTTCAAACGTGATCGTGCCGAGTTCCAGGACCTGCTGTACCAGGTCAAACGCCAGCCAGGCGCCCAATCGACCCAGGACAGCGAACTGCCGTCGGGCTTGCAAGTGGGTACCGGTGTGCGCATCGTCGGCACCCAGAAAAACTTCAACGCCGGCAGCCTGCAAACCACCGAGCAGCCGCTGGACATGGCGATCGACGGTCGCGGTTTCTTCCAGATTCTGCAGCCCGATGGCACCACGTCCTACACCCGTGACGGTACGTTCCACCTTGACTCCAATGGCCAGATTGTCAACGCCAGCGGGTTTGCGCTGGAACCGGCCATCATCATTCCGAATGATGCCCAAACGTTCACCGTGGGCCGCGACGGCACCGTGTCCATCACCGTGGCGGGCAACCCGGCCTCTCAGGTGATCGGCAACCTGCAGACTGCTGACTTCATCAACCCGGCCGGCCTGCAAGCGGCGGGTAACAACCTGTTCCTGGAAACCGCCGCCAGCGGCGCGCCACAAGTCGGTACGCCAGGCCTGAACGGCTTCGGTACCACGCTGCAGAACACCCTGGAAACGTCCAACGTGAGTACGGTGGAGGAGATGGTCAACATGATCACCACCCAGCGCGCCTACGAGATGAACTCCAAGGTGATTTCCACCGCCGACCAGATGCTTTCGTTCGTTACGCAGAATCTGTAATCACGTCTATAAGGCGGCCTGAGGTCGCCTGCAACACCAAGAGGTAGGGTCATGAATCGCTTCGTATCTGTTCTGGCACTGAGTGGGATTACCGCGCTCGCGGGCTGTGTCGCGCCAACGCCCAAGGCCAATGACCCGTATTACGCTCCGGTGTTGCCGCGCACACCGTTGCCGGCCGCCGCCAACAATGGTTCGATCTACCAGGCCGGTTTTGAGCAGAACCTGTACAGCGACCGCAAGGCTTTCCGGGTCGGGGATATCATCACCATCACCTTGAACGAGCGGACCCAGGCCAGCAAGAACGCCAACTCGCAGATCGACAAGACCAGCGAGACCAGCGTCGGCCTGACGTCGTTGTTCGGCTCCAGCCTGACCACCAACAATCCCATCGGTGGCGGGGACCTGAGCCTCAACGCCGGTTATGGCTCCGACCGGGCTACCAAGGGTGACAGCAAGTCTGGCCAGAGCAACAGCTTGACCGGCTCGATCACGGTGACCGTCGCCGATGTGTTGCCCAATGGCATCATCGTTGTGCGGGGCGAGAAGTGGCTGACCCTCAACACCGGTGACGAACTGGTGCGTATCGCCGGCATGGTTCGCGCCGATGATATCGCTACCGACAACACCGTATCGTCGACCCGTGTAGCCGACGCACGTATTACCTACTCGGGCACCGGTGCCTTTGCCGATGCGAGTCAGCCAGGCTGGTTCGACCGTTTCTTCCTCAGCCCGAAGTTCCCTTTCTAGGTGGCCCAGTTGAATCTCAAGCGGTTGAATCTCAAGCAGCTGTTGATGGGCGCGTTGCTGATGACGGCGGCCTTCACCGCTCAGGCCGAGCGTCTGAAGGACATCGCCAGCATTTCCGGCGTGCGTTCCAACCAGTTGATCGGTTATGGCTTGGTCGTGGGTCTGAACGGCACGGGTGACCAGACCACCCAGACCCCGTTCACCCTGCAAACCTTCAACAACATGCTGTCGCAGTTCGGTATCAAGGTGCCGGCGGGGTCGGGCAACGTGCAGTTGAAAAACGTCGCGGCGGTGTCGGTCAGTGCCGACCTGCCGGCGTTCGCCAAGCCCGGGCAACAGGTGGATATCACTGTTTCGTCCATCGGTAACTCCAAGAGCCTGCGCGGCGGCACCCTGCTGCTGACGCCGCTCAAGGGTATCGACGGCAACGTCTACGCCGTCGCCCAGGGTAACCTGGTGGTGGGCGGCTTTGACGCCGAGGGGCGCGATGGTTCGAAGATCACCGTCAACGTTCCGTCGGCTGGCCGCATTCCTGGCGGTGCGTCGGTGGAACGTGCGGTACCGAGCGGTTTCAACCAGGGCAACAGCCTGACCCTGAACCTCAACCGTTACGACTTCACTACCGCCAAGCGCATCGTCGACAAGATCAACGACATGCTTGGCCCAGGCGTGGCCCAGGCCATCGACGGTGGTTCGGTGCGCGTCACTGCACCGCTGGATCCGAGTCAGCGGGTCGACTATTTGTCGATCCTGGAAAACCTTGAAGTCGATCCGGGCCAGGCGGTGGCGAAAGTCATCATCAACTCGCGCACCGGTACCATTGTGATCGGCCAGAACGTCAAGGTTTCACCCGCTGCGGTGACCCACGGCAGCCTGACCGTAACCATTACCGAAGACCCGATCGTCAGCCAGCCTGGACCATTGTCCAATGGCCAGACCGCCGTGGTGCCCCGTTCGCGGGTCAATGCCGAGCAGGAAGCCAAGCCGATGTTCAAGTTCGGCCCGGGCACTACCCTGGATGAAATTGTCCGGGCGGTGAACCAGGTCGGCGCGGCGCCGGGCGACTTGATGGCGATTCTCGAAGCCTTGAAGCAGGCCGGCGCGTTGCAAGCCGACCTGATCGTGATTTAAGGAACGAGCCATGGATATGCGCAAGGGCGCTTTGATCAGCGGGGATTCGGGTTCCTACTCGGACCTCAATCGCCTGAACCAGCTCAAGGTCGGCGACAAGAACAGTGACGGCAACCTGCGCAAAGTGGCGCAGGAATTCGAGTCGTTGTTCATCGGTGAAATGCTCAAGTCCATGCGCGCGGCCACCGAGTCGATGGGCAAGGACAACCCGCTCAATACCGCTGAAGCCAAGCAGTACCAGGAAATGTACGACCAGCAGTTGGCCGTTTCCATGTCTCGCGAGGGCGGTGGTATCGGCTTGGCCGACGTGCTGCTGCGCCAGATGTCCAAGAACAAACCCCTGGTGTCAGGCGAGGCGGCAACACTGGCGGCCGGCAAGCAGGAGCAAGCGTTGGACGAGGCCGTCAAGGCCCCGGTGCCGACGCCCATTGCCGCCGGAACATTACCCGACGGGCCATTGTCGCGCTCCAACGGCCAGCGTCCGTTGTGGGCTTCGCGGGCCGTGAGTGCGCCGCAAGGGGCGGGCGAGGGCGTTCATCGCAACGACATGGAATTGCTCAACCAGCGCCGCCTGGCCTTGCCGCCGAAACTGGCCGACCGTCTGCTTGCCGGGCTGGTGCCTTCGGCTGCCGCAGCGCCTGACGTCAAGGCGCAGAACATATTGCCGGATCGTGCCATCACCGCCGTCAAGCCTGCCACCGGCGAACTGGCCAATGGCGACTGGCTGGCCGCGCTCAAGGCAGCAGAACCGAGCGGATCGATGCAGGTGTACGGTCGCGCCGTGGCGCAGCCACCCCTGGCTCCTGCTCGCAAGGCCTTCCGCGATGCTGATGAGTTCGTCGATGCCATGCTGCCAATGGCCAAGGAAGCCGCAGACCGTATCGGCGTAGACCCGCGTTATCTGGTGGCCCAGGCGGCCCTGGAAACCGGCTGGGGCAAGTCGGTCATGCGTCAGCCCGATGGCAGTAGCAGCCACAACCTGTTCGGTATCAAGGCCAGCAAGAACTGGACGGGCGATTCGGCGCGGGCGATCACCAGCGAATTCCGCAATGGCGAGATGGTCAAGGAGACGGCCCAGTTCCGTTCCTACGCCTCGTATCGCGACAGCTTCCATGATCTGGTCAATCTGCTGCAAAGCAACAGTCGCTATCAAGATGTACTGAAGTCGGCCGATAACCCGGAACAGTTTGTGCGTGAGTTGCAGAAGGCCGGTTACGCCACCGACCCGAACTACGCCAGCAAGATTTCGAATATAGCCCGGCAGATGACCAGTTACCAAAACTACGCTTCGGCTGGCGCCACTACGACTTTATAAGGTCTGAACCATGAGTTTGCTCAACATCGGGATGTCGGGTCTGTCCGCAAGTCAGACCTCATTGGTGACCACGGGTAACAACATTGCCAACGTTGATACCGCCGGTTATTCGCGTCAGCAGACCGTGCAGACCACCAAGGCATCCAATCAATACGGCAACGTTTTCATCGGCTCCGGCACCACCCTGGCCGATGTGCGCCGGGTCTATAATTCCTACCTTGAAGCGCAGTTGAAGACCACGACCTCGCTCAACAGCGATGCGGCGGCCTATCAAGGGCAGATCACCCCGCTCGACTCCCTGCTCTCGGACAGTGGCACCGGTCTTAACGGCGCCCTGACCAAGTTTTTCGCGTCGGTGCAGAACGTCAACGCCAAGCCGGGTGATGATGCGTCCCGTCAGTTGTTGCTCAGCGATGCCCAGGCCCTGAGCAACCGTTTCAATTCGGTCGCCAGCCAGTTGACGGAGCAGAACCAGAACATCAACGGCAACCTGTCGAGCATGGTCGATCAGGTCAACAAACTGGCCACCACCGTTGCTCAGTTGAACAAGAAGATCGCCGAAGTCTCCAACTCCGGCGGGGCTCCCAACGATCTGCTCGATGCTCGCAACCAGACCATTCTCCAGCTTTCGGCGTTCACCGGTACTCAGGTCGTGGAGAACGGCAGCAGCCTGGACATCTACCTGGGTTCCGGCCAGCCGCTGGTGATGGGCAATACCGTCAATACCCTGCAAACCGTGCCGGACAAGAACGATCCGGGGCGCCTGGGGATCCAACTCAATAGCGGCTCCAGTGTCATGGACCTCACCCAGGTACTCACCGGTGGCGAGATCGGCGGCCTGATGCGCTATCGCAGCACCGTGCTCGACCCGGCCATGAATGAGTTGGGCCGCGTGGCCCTGGTGGTCGCCGACCAGATGAACGCGATCCAGGCCTCCGGCATCGACAAGAACGGCGCCTTCGGTTCCAACCTGTTCACCAACATCAACAGTGCCGCGCAGATGAGCCAGCGCAGCATTGCCGCGCTGGACAACAGCGCCGGTTCCGGCAACTTCAACGTGGCCATCAAAGACACCGGCGCGCTGACCACCAACGATTACAAGGTGACGTTCACCAGCGGCACCGACTACACGGTCCAGCGCCTGCCCGACGGCACTTCGATGGGGTCGTTCAATACCGCAACGACGCCGCCGCCGGTGATCGACGGTTTCTCGATGACCTTCGCCAATGGCACCGCTGCCGCTGGTGATTCGTTCAAGATCACCCCGACCCGCAACGCAGCGACCAGTATCAAGACCGAGATGACCGACTCCAAGCGGCTGGCGATTGCCGCCCCGCTGGGCGCCGCCATCGTGCCGGGCGGCAGCGGTACGCTGACCATTCCGGCCAGCGGCCAGCCGGCCATGACGTCGCAGCTGGATATCTATGACGAAGCCACCACCACCATCATCCAGAACGGCATCAAGACCTCGATGCCAGTCAAGGTGGTCTTCGGTGCGACGTCCGCCGACGGCACCAGCCAGGCTTATCAGTTGCTCGATGCCACGGGCGTCGAGATCAGCAATGGCACGATCAAGCCCGGCCAGAGCAATACCTTGAACCTGAGCGTTCCGCTCAAGGATGCCAGCGGCAACCCGATCATGGATTCTTCCGCACCGCCGGTGCAGCGTACCGTCACCTTCGACATGTCGATTGCGGGCGCGCCGTCCAACGGTGCCGCGATCGATGTGAGCGTCAGCCAGGCCGGCACCCTGGACAACCGTAACGGTACTGTCCTGGCCGGTTTGCAGACCGCCAAGACCGTGGACACCGGTTCCGCCAGCAAGGGTATTTCCCTGGGCGATGCCTACGGCAAGCTGGTGGAAGGAGTCGGCTCCAAGGCCGCTCAAGGCAAGCTCGACAGCGCCGCGACCGGTGCGATCCTGGATAACGCCAAAGGCGCTCGCGACTCGCTGTCGGGCGTGGACCTGGACGAGGAAACCGGCAACCTGGTCAAGTATCAGCAGTACTACACCGCGTCTTCGCAGATCATCAAGGCTGCGCAGGAAATCTTCAGCACATTGATCAACAGTCTTTAAGGAGTCGTAGCCCATGCGAATTTCTACCGCCCAGTTTTACGAATCCACGGCTGCGAACTATCAGAAAAACTTCGCCAATGTGGTCAAGACCAGCGAAGAGGCCAGCAGCCTGGTGCGCGTGAATACCGCCGCCGATGATCCGGTGGGGGCTTCGCGTCTACTGCAACTGGGCACACAAGCCTCGATGCTGGCTCAGTACGAAACCAACGCCAATACGATCAAGGCCACCCTGGGCACCACCGAAGCGGTGATGACCAGCATTGGCAACGTGCTGCAGCGCGCCAAGGAATTGGCCGTCGGTGCCGGCAACGCTGGCTACACCGACGCCGACCGCCAGGCCAACGCCTCGGAGCTGGCGCAGATCGAAGAGCAGTTGCTCAGCCTGATGAACAGCAAGGACGAAAACGGCAAGTACATTTTCGCCGGCTCCAAGGGCGACACCATCCCGTTCACCCGCAACACTGATGGCAGCTACAGCTACAACGGTGATCAGGTGACCCTCGACCTGCCAGTCGGCGACACCATGTCGATGGCCACCAACAGCACCGGCTGGGAAGTGTTCCAGCAGGCCGTCAACACCAGTCGCAGCCAGGTCACCATGACCGCGCCGGCGGTGAATGATGGTCGTGTAGTGCTGTCCGACGGTCAGGTCTCGTCCAGTGTCAGCTACAACAGCAAATTCCGCAGCGGCGAGCCGTATACCGTTGAATTCACCAGTGGCACGCAACTGAGAATCACCGACTCCGGCGGCAACGACGTCACCGCCGAAGCCAGCCAGGGCGGTGCTTTTGACCCCACCAGCAAAAGCGGTCAGGCAGTGCAGTTCCGTGGTCTGGAACTGACCTTGAACATCAATCTGCAAACCGGTGATGATGCCAATACCGTGTTGCCAGGCCATACCTTCACTCTGGCCGCCAAGCCGGACACCTTTGTCGCGACCCGTAGCCCGGGCAACCCGACCGCCGTCCAGGTCACGGGGAGCGAGATCACCGACCCGGTGGCGTATCACGCCAGTTTCCCTACCGGCTCGGCGGTATTGAAATTCACCAGCGCCACCGATTTCGATCTGTACGCCGCGCCGTTGACCGCCAACAGTCAACCAGTGTCCAGCGGCACCCTGGCCGGCAACGTGGCCACCGCCTCTGGCGTGAGCTTCACCCTGAACGGTACGCCCGGTGCGGACGATCAGTTCAGCATCGCGGTCAACACTCACGAAACCCAGAACATTCTGGACACCGTGAACCAGTTGAAAACCGCGTTGAGCACGCCGACCAACAACGATCCGATTGCGCTGCAAAAGCTACAGGCTTCGCTGGCCTCTGGTATCGGCAACCTGGCCAGCGGCACCGATCAGTTGTCCAGCGCCTTGAGTTCGGTAGGTGGGCGTGGTCAGGCTCTGGAAACCCAAAGCGACACGAACCAGAGCCTGTTGTTGGCCAATACCCAGACCCAATCGTCGATTCGTGATTCCGATGCGGCCGAAGTGATGACTCGCCTGACCTTGCAGCAGACCATGTTGCAGGCTTCGCAACTGGCTTTCAGCAAGATCACCCAACTGGGCCTGTTCAACAAGATCTGAGCCGGTATCGACCGAGCCGCCAACCGTCTTTTTTTAAGCGGTTCTGGGGCGCTGGCCTGAAAAGGCCGGCGCCCGCCGCTCGAGAGTTTTCGCCGTGAAACCATTGCCCCTCGTCAGTATTGTCATTCCTGCGTACAACCCCCGGTTCTTCGATCAGGCACTACTCAGTGCCCTGGCCCAGACTTACGAACAGATCGAAATCGTTGTTTGCGACGATTCGTCAGGCGATGAAATTCGCCAGATTGTCGACTCCTTCGCCGAACCGTCCCATCCGATCCGCTATCTGCGAAATCCGCAGCGACTGGGGCTTCAGGGCAACCTGTTGCGCTGTGTCGAGGAGGCCAGGGGCGAGTTCATCAAAGTGCTGTGCGACGATGATCGGCTGTTTGCGCCGAGCATTGCCATGCAGGCCCAGGCGTTGATGGATCATGCTGACGTCAGCGTTGTGTTCGCGCTTCGGTTGTTGTGTGACGCAGGTAACTTCATCCTGCCACCCCGTGTGGACAATTGCCGCTTCTCGCCCAACGATGCCCTGCTCAAGGGCGACGATATGCTGGCGATTTTCGAGAGCACGCTGACCAATTTCGTTGGTAATTTCAGTTCCGCGCTGATGCGCCGGGCCGATGTGCTGGAATTGCTGCCGGCGCTCCTTCAGGACGGTGCCGGTTTTGTCGCTTTGCTCGACTTTGCTTTGTTCGTCTGCCTGATGCGTCGTGGCAACTTGATTGCCTTGAATACCGTGTTGAGTGTCGAGCGACTGTACCCGGAGCGTTTGAGCAAGACTCCGGAAATGCTCAAGGCCGCGAAGGCAGAAGGGGGGTGGCTGGCGCAAATGCTTGTTGCGCGCAGCGGCGAAGCGGCTCCGGCCTCGGGTTGGGTGCGCTGCATCGATTTGAACAAAATCACTGACCAGCCTCATGCCTGGCAGGAACTCTGCGTAACCCGCGTGCTGGGCAACCGCAATACCGTCGTCAATGGTCGGGTAGGTGCGCAAAGTGAGAGCTACGCCGACTTTTACCGCGAGTGGCTGAGCGTCCGCCAGTTCAGCGAGGTTGAGCGGCGTGTCATGCCGGCGCGTATCGATAGCTGGTCGTTTCAGCCGAACATCGTGCCTGTGATCATCGATGCTCTTGGCGATGCGACGTCGCTTGCGGCGACGTTGCGTAGCATCAAGGGCCAACTGTATCGCGCCCAGGCCGTGGTGGTGCTTTCCGATGCGCATTGCGAGGTCGACGAGCGAGTGCTGCAGTTGCCTTATCAGGCCGATTGGCAGCGTCAGCTCAATGCCATCATTCCACAGCTGGAAGGCGCGCACTGGTTTTACCTGCTGCGAGCGGGCGACGTTTTGCGCGATTCGGCATTGCTGATCCTGGCCGAGCGCGTGGCCGGGAGGCAGGGCATCCTTTGCGTCTACAGTGATGAAGGTGCGTTGGTGGACGGGGAGTCCTTCGAGCCGGTATTCAAGCCGGACTTCAACCTGGACCTGATGCGGGCCTATCCTTATGTCGGCCGGACCTTGGCTTTCGAGCGTGAGCGGTTCATGACCGCAGGCGGCTTCGAGCCGGCCCAGGGTGAACTGGCGCCCCACGATCTGCTCTGGCGCCTGGTGGAAGAGGCCGGCCCTCAGACCATCGAACACATTCCGGAAATCCAAGTCGAGTCGGCCCTAAGCTTCGCCCAATGGTTGTCGCTGCCCGAGGTCATCGAAGGCAATGCCCGGTTGGTTGGCGCGCATCTGGATCGTATCGGCATCGAACACAAGATTTCACCGGATACGATGCCGTTGATCAATCGCATCACCTATCGACACGGTGCGCGTCCGCTGGTGTCGATTATCGTGCGTACCGGTGACTCGCTTGCGGCGTTGCAACACTGCACCGAAAGCCTGATCGAGCGTACTGCCTATACCCATTATGAAATCCTGATCGTCGACAGCGGCGTCCAGGATCCGGCCATGCTCGACTGGCTGGCGAACATGGCTCAGTTGGGGGCGAGCATGCTGCGGGTGCTGCGTCATGTCGGCGAGGCCAATGACGCTGCTGTGCGTAATTTTGCCGCCAGCCAAGCCCGTGGTGAATACTTGCTGCTGTTCAGTGCGCACATGATCGTTCGCGATAATGATTGGCTGGACGAGATGATCAATCATGCCCAGCGGCCTGAGGTCGCGGTGGTAGGTGCCAGGATCCTCAGCCCTCAAGGCGCCCTTGTTGGCGGCGGGCAAATTCTCGGGTTGGCCGGGCCGGTGGGGACGCCGTTCTACGGTGAGTCAGCGGCTTCCCGGGGCTATATGCAACGTTTGCACACGACCCAGAACTGGAGCTCGGTGAGCAGCGACTGCCTGATGGTGCGCAAGCAGGTTTTCGATGAACTCGGCTACCTGGACGAAGCGTGCTTTACCCTCGGCCTCAGCGATGTCGACCTGTGCTTGCGCGCTGGCCAGCACGGCTATCTGGTGGTTTGGACGCCTTACGCCACCTTGATGAAAGTCGACCCTCAATCAAGCGTTGTCCGGCTCGATGAAACCACGTTAATGGAGCGCGAACACGAAATCTTCTCTCGTAGGTGGTTACCGCAGATTGCCCGGGATCCTGCCTACAATCCTGCGCTGAGCCTGGGAGCATCGAGCTTCAGCCTGGAGCCTTCGCTGCGCAACAACTGGAATCCGTTCTACACCCGTGCGTTGCCACTGGTGCTTGGCTTGCCGGTCAACGCCACCGCGGTCGGCCATTATCGTGTCACGGCTCCGTTGGCCGAATTGGAGGCTGCGGGACGGGTGATTGCCCGAGTCGCCTACGAGTCGCCTTCGACCGTAGAAGTCGAGCGCTTGTCGCCGGATACGATCGTCTTGCAGGGGCGCTACAGTGAAGGTGCCGCTGGCGATATCCTGAGGATGAAGAAGTATTCCAATGCCCTGCGGATCTTCGAGCTTGACGATTACGTCGTCAATGCGCCCAAGAAAAACACTCATGCGCGCAACAAGCCGGTCAATATCGAGCAGATGCTGCGCGAAGGGATCGGATTGTGTGATCGCGTTGTGGTGACGACGCCGTCGCTCGCTGATGCGTTGTCCAGCATGCACCATGAGATCCGTATCGTGCCCAACATGCTGCCGCCCAAGCCATGGAGTCGGTTGACCAGTCGTCGCGGTACGTCCTCCAAGCCTCGGGTGGGTTGGGGAGGAGGGACAAGTCACAGCGGCGACCTGGAGATCATTGCGGACGTGGTTCGCGAGCTGGCAGACGAGGTGGAGTGGGTCTTCTTTGGTATGTGTCCGGATGCGCTGCGGCCGTACATCCATGAATTCCACCGGTCGGTTGCCTTGAGCACTTATCCTTCCAAATTGGCCAGCCTGAACCTGGACCTGGCCCTGGCTCCGCTGGAATTCCATATCTTCAACGACTGCAAGAGCAACCTGCGCTTGCTGGAATACGGCGCCTGCGGTTACCCGGTAATCTGCACCGATACCAAGGCTTACGACGGCTTCCTGCCGTGTACCAAGGTACGCAGCAACAGCACCGAGGAATGGATCGCGGCAATCCGCATGCACCTGGCCGACCCTGACGCCAGCTACCGCATGGGCGATGAACTGCGCGAAGCAGTGCTTCGTGATTTCATGCTCAGTGGCGACAACTTGCAGCATTGGTTGTGGGGCTGGTTGCCGGACTGAGCATGAGCTGTTTGAGCCGGAAGGTCTGTGGCGAGGGATAAAACCCCCTCGCCACAAAGATCAGTATTCATCCCTGTTTTGATTCAAATCCCCTCCAGCGAGCTGGCGCGTTTCCTGCAAGCCCCCCTCATATCGCCATAAAACGAGCGCTTGCGGCATACCGCGGCGCCCGGATCGGCATCGAAGGTGTAATCCCCGCGCCCGCAAAGCGAAACAACGCTTGGCCGAGCCCGGTGATGGACAAGAGGGGAGACGATGAAGGCAGTTATCTTGGCAGGTGGTCTCGGCACGCGGATCAGCGAGGAGTCGCACCTCAAGCCCAAGCCGATGATCGAGATCGGTGGCAAGCCAATTCTTTGGCACATCATGAAGCAGTATTCCGCCCATGGAATCCACGACTTCGTCATTTGCCTGGGCTACAAGGGCTACGCTATCAAGGACTTCTTCGCCAACTACTTCCTCCACACCTCCGATGTCACCTTCGACATGTGCAACAACCGCATGGACGTTCACCAGAACTACAGCGAGCCGTGGCGCGTAACCTTGATCGACACCGGTGAAGACACCATGACCGGCGGCCGGCTGCGTCGGGCGGCGCGTTATCTGGAAAACGAAGAGGCGTTTTGCTTTACCTATGGTGACGGCGTCTCGGACCTCAACATCGGTGCGCTGGTGGATTTTCACCTGGCCCACGGCAAGCTCGCCACGGTCACCGCCGTCCAGCCTCCTGGACGTTACGGTGCGCTTGAGCGCGACGGCGATAGCGTCCTGGGTTTCACCGAAAAACCTCGGGGTGACGGTGGCTGGATCAACGGTGGTTTTTTTGTACTCTCGCCCAAGGTCCTGCCTTATATCGCTGACGACCAGACTTCCTGGGAGGCCGAACCGCTGGCGGCGTTGGCAACGGAACAGCAACTGCAGGCGTTCCAGCACGACGGTTTCTGGCACCCGATGGACACCCTGCGGGATAAAAATCATCTTGAGGCCCTGTGGCAAAGCGGGGAGGCCCCATGGAAGCAATGGGGTTGAGTCCGGAGTTCTGGCGCGGCAAGCGGGTGCTGGTTACCGGCCACACCGGTTTCAAGGGCAGTTGGCTGGCGCTGTGGCTGCAAAGCCTGGGCGCGCAGGTCAGTGGCTTTTCCCTGGATCCGGCCACTGATCCAAGCCTGTTTGAGTTGGCCCGCGTAGGCGAGGGCATCGATGATCGGCGCGGTGATTTGCGCGACCTCGGTGCCTTGCTGGAAGTGCTCGCCGACGTGCAGCCGCAGATTGTCCTGCACCTGGCGGCCCAGCCGTTGGTGCGTGAAGGTTATCGCGATCCGCTGGGCACTTACTCCAGCAATGTCATGGGCACCCTGAACCTGCTCGAAGCGGTCCGTCAGATCGGCGGCGTGCGAGCCTGTGTCCTGGTCACCACCGACAAGGTCTACGCCAATCAGGAATGGCTGTGGCCCTACCGCGAAAACGAAGCTCTGGGCGGCCATGATCCTTATAGCAGCAGCAAGGCCTGCTGCGAGTTGCTGGCGCAATCTTATGCCGCCTCGTTTTTCTCCGCCGATCGTTACGCCGAACACGGCCTGGCCCTGGCCACGGCCCGGGCCGGAAACGTGCTGGGCGGCGGTGACTTCGCCCCTGAACGGCTGATCCCGGACGTGCTCAAGGCTTGGTCGGCGGACGAACCGGTGACGCTGCGTTATCCCCAGGCCGTACGCCCCTGGCAGCACGCCCTGGAACCGCTGGCCGGTTACCTGCAATTGGCCGCGCGGCTCCTTGAGCAAGGCCCGGAGTTCGCCGGTGCCTGGAACTTCGGCCCCGGCGAGGCTGATATGTGCAGCGTCGGCGAAGTCGTCCAGTTGCTCGCCGAACGCTGGCCGCTGGCGCCGGGCCTGCGGATCGAACCGAGCGATTTGCATGAAGCCGGCCTGTTGCGCCTGGACAGCAGCCGCGCCCGGCAGTTGTTGGGTTGGCAGCCGCGTTGGTCGTTGCAGCAGTGTCTGGCCCAGACCCTCGATTGGCATTTGGCGTGGCAGAACGGCGATGACATGCGTCAGGTCACCCTCGGCCAATTGAACCTGTACCGAGGCGCGTTGTGAGCGAGTTTTTGTTAAAGGCATTGCCTCTTGCCGGGCTATTCAGCGTCCAGCACAAACGCTTCGAAGACCAGCGCGGGCATTTTGCCCGGCTGTTCTGCGAGGGCAGTCTGAGCGCGTTCGGCCAACCCTTTCATATCCGTCAGATCAACCATTCCTGCACCCGCGAGCGAGGCAGTGTGCGAGGTCTGCATTACCAGAGCGCGGCGCAACCGGAGGCCAAATTGATCACTTGCCTGCGCGGTGAGGTCTGGGATGTGGCTGTGGATTTGCGCCCCGATTCCGACACGTTCCTGCGCTGGCATGCCGAGCATTTAACGGCGGGTGACGGACGCAGCCTGTTGATCCCGGCCGGATTTGCCCACGGGTTCCAGACTCTGACTGACGATGCCGAACTCCTGTATCTGCACAGTGCCGATTACGCCCCGGAGCATGAGGGTGGCGTGTCGGTCAATGATCCGCGGCTGGCGATTGCCTGGCCGCTGCCTGTCAATAATCTGTCGATCCGGGACAGCAGCCATCCCTTGCTCGATGAGCATTTCGCTGGAGTGCGTGTATGAATTGCCGAGGTTGCGGGACTGCCCTGGTGTTGCCACTGATTGACCTTGGCACGTCGCCGCCGTCCAACGCATACGTGCGGGCCGACCAACTGGAGCAGGCCGAGCAGTGGGTGCCGCTCAAGGTTGCGGTATGCCAGCAGTGCTGGCTGGTACAGACCGAGGATTACACCCGCGCCGACAGTCTGTTCGACGCCGACTATGCCTATTTCAGTTCGTTCTCCAGTACCTGGCTGGCCCATGCCGAGCGCTATGTGGCCGAGATGGTCGAACGCTTCGATTTGACCCCGGACAGCCGCGTGGTGGAGATTGCCGCCAACGACGGTTACCTGTTGCAGTACGTGGCTAAGCGCGGCATTGCGTGCCTGGGCGTCGAGCCGACCCGCAGCACCGCCGAAGCGGCTCGTGAAAAGGGTCTGGACATTCGCGAGCTGTTCTTTGGCCGCGATACCGCGTTGCAACTCATGGGGGAGGGTTGGGCAGCCGACCTGATGGCGGCCAATAACGTGCTCGCCCATGTGCCGGACATCAATGATTTCCTCGCCGGTTTCGCCACGCTGCTGAAGCCGACGGGCGTAGCGACGTTTGAGTTTCCGCAATTGCTCACGCTAATGGCCGGGCAGCAGTTCGACACCCTGTATCACGAACATTTTTCCTACCTGTCGCTGACGGCCGTACAAACACTGTGCGAGCGCAACGGGCTGGAAGTATTCGATGTCAGCCAACTGTCGACCCACGGCGGTTCGTTGCGGGTGTTCGTCCAGCGTGCCGATGGCGTGCAGCGTCCGGTGCAGGCCACGGTGCAACAGCAGTTGCAGGCTGAGCTGTCTGCTGGCGTGAAAACTTCTGCGTATTACGCCACCCTGGCGCCAGCCGCGGAGGCCATCAAGCATGGTTTGCTGCGCTTCCTGTTGCAGGCCAAGGCTGATGGCAAGCATGTGGTCGGTTATGGTGCGGCCGCCAAAGGTAATACGTTGCTCAACTATGCTGGGGTCAAACCCGACCTATTGGCCTGGGTCGCCGATGCCAACCCGCACAAACAGGGCAAGTACCTGCCGGGCAGTCGAATCCCTGTGGTGTCGCCTGAGCGTATCGCGCGGGAGAAACCCGATTACGTCCTCGTCCTGCCCTGGAACCTGTTGAGCGAAGTCAGCCAGCAGTTGGCCGAGGTTCGCCAGTGGGGTGGGCAGTTCGTGATCGCCGTGCCTGAGTTGACGGTGCTATGAAGGTCCTGGTGACTGGCGCTACGGGGTTCGTCGGCCGTCATCTGGTCCAGGCGTTGCTAGCGCGTGGCTGTGAGGTAAGGGCTGTTGCCCGTCGGGTCGAACCGGCGAGAGCATTGCCTTGGTTCGACCAGGTCGAGTTCGTGGCGGCTGATGTTCACGATGACGCGCTGGACGTCGCGGCGCTGGCCGAAGGAGTCGATGCGTTGGCGCACCTGGCATGGCCTGGGTTGCCGAATTACCAGGCACTGTTTCATTTCGAACACAACTTGATGGCTGATTATCGCTTCATCAAAAAGGCCGTCGAGGCAGGCGTTTCCCAAGTGCTGGTCACTGGCACCTGTTTCGAATATGGCCTGCAAAGCGGGCCGCTCGACGAGCAGACTGCGCCGCAACCGGCCAATCCTTACGGCTTGGCGAAAAATACCTTGCGCCTGTTTCTCGAACACCTGCAACGCGAGCATCCCTTTACCTTGCAGTGGGCCCGTCTGTTCTACCTGCATGGCGCTGGCCAGAACCCCAACAGTCTGCTGGCGGCGCTGGACCGGGCGATCGATGCGCAAGCAGCGGTATTCGATATGTCTGGGGGGGAGCAGTTGCGCGATTACCTGCCCATCGAGACTGCGGTCGCCCATTTGGCTGGCCTGCTGCTGCGGCGGCGATTCAATGGCGTGGTCAATTGTTCCAGCGGCGAGCCGGTGTCGGTGCGCGCGCTGGTGGAAGCACACCTGCGCGAGCGTGGTGCCGTCCTTCGCCTGAACCTGGGCCATTATCCTTATCCGACTCACGAACCCATGGCGTTCTGGGGCGTGGCTGACCGTTTGCAAACCTTATTGGGAGCCGCACATGACGCGTGAGCTGTACCGGGCCACCGGTCTTCCGGTGCTGCAAAACCGAACCTTTGCCGATGAGCAGTCGGCCAAAGCCTCGGCGTGTGCCGATATGGTACTCGTCCAGGACGAAGTGAGCGGGTTGGTCTTCAACCAGGCATTCGATGCCGACAAGCTCAGCTACGACAGTGATTATCAGAACGAACAGGCCCACTCAGCTCAGTTCCAGCAGCATCTGTCTGAGGTAGAAGGCATCATTGCCCGGCATTTCCGCGCTCAGGAGCTGATCGAGGTCGGTTGTGGCAAGGGTTATTTCCTGGAGCTGCTCAAGCAACGAGGCTACGCCATCACGGGCATCGACCCGGCCTACGAGGGCGATAACACCGATGTGATCAAGGCGCCGTTCACTCGTGACCTGGGCCTGTCGGCCGATGCAGTGGTGCTTCGTCATGTGCTTGAGCACATCCAGGACCCGCTGAGCTTTCTCGCCGAAATCGCAGCGGCCAACCAGGGCGGACAAATCTACATCGAAGTGCCTTGCCTGGACTGGATTCTGGAGCATCGCGCCTGGTTCGACCTGTTCTACGAACATGTCAATTATTTCCGCCTTGATGACCTGCGCCGAATGTTCGGCACGGTACATGAGGCCGGACATCTGTTCGGCGGCCAGTACCTGTACATCGTGGCTGACCTGGCTACGTTGCGCCTGACGCCGGAAGAACCCGCGGCGGAACTTGCGTTGCCGGACGGCTTCACTGCCAGTCTCGGGCGCGCGGTGCAGATTATCCAGGCTGCGCCGCAGCAGGGCTCGGCGATCTGGGGGGCTTCGTCCAAAGGGGTGATCTATTCGCTGTTCCTGCAACGCGCTGGTGTGGCGGTGGACTGCGTGGTGGATATCAACCCGGCCAAGCAGGGACGATATCTGCCCTTGAGCGGCGCGCGCGTCTGTTCACCGGATGAGGCGCTGGATACCTTGCCTGAAGGGGCGCACGTGTTTGTGATGAATTCCAATTACCTTGAAGAGATCAAGCGGATGACCGGTGGGCGTTACGTCTACCACGCCGTTGACAGTGCTTCGTTCCAATAACCACGAGATTCGAACATGACCGACAACACGATCCATAAAGCCTTCGAAGCCCAATGCCAGACCGAAATCGCCGGTCAAGGCCAAGACCAGAAACTCGTTGGCCTGGCCAAGGAGTTTTTCAACGAATCGGCCCGTCACAAGTACAGCTACCATTTTTCCTGGATGGGCCGCCCCATCATCCAGCTGCCGCAGGACATGATGGCCATGCAGGAACTGATCTGGCAGATCAAGCCTGACCTGATCATCGAGTGCGGCATCGCCCACGGCGGTTCGATCATCTATTACGCCTCGTTGCTGGAACTGCAAGGCCACGGCGAAGTGCTGGGCATCGACCTGGATATCCGCCCGCATAACCGTGAAGCCATCGAAAACCACCCGATGAGCAAACGCATCTCGATGATCGAGGGCTCGAGCATCGATCCGGCCATCGCCGAGCAGGTCCATGCTGCGGCCAAAGGCAAAAAAGTCATCCTGGTGCTCGATTCCAACCACACCCACGACCATGTCCTCGAAGAACTGCGCCTGTACGCACCGCTGGTTTCGGTGGGCAGCTATTGCGTGGTGATGGACACCGTGGTCGAGGACATGCCGGCGGACTTTTTCCCGGATCGTCCATGGGGCCCGGGCGACAACCCGAAAACCGCGGTGTGGAAATACCTTGAGGAAAATGGCGATTTCGAAATTGACCGGCAGTTGCAGAACAAGCTGCTGATCACCGTTGCACCGGATGGCTATCTGCGCCGGGTTCGTTAATTCATCCGTATCAAATCATTGGCGTCTGGCAGGTTGTGGGGACAGGAAATATGCAGGTTCGAAACAATGCTCAAAGCAACGTGGCACCGCTGAACGAGCGGTTCACGGTGGTGGTGATCTCCCACAACCGCAGCGCGTTCCTGCGCCGGACATTGCATTACTACAGCGGTTATCCGTGTTCGGTGCTGGTGCTTGATTCATCGGTCGAGCGCGATGAGCAAATTGCCCGGGACTTTCCGTCGGTCGATTACCGGCACTTGCCGCAGTTCACCTACAAGGGGCTGCAAGACAAGTTGGTGTACGGCGTCAATCAGGTCTCGACGCCCTACATGGTGTTCGCCGCCGATGACGATTTCCTGCTGCACGATGCCTTGACCGAGTCGGTGGAGTTCCTCGAAGCCAATCCTGACTATGGCCTGTGCCATGGCTACGGGATCATGTACCTGTCCTGTGCGACCGAAGTGAACTATTTCCGTCGTGATCGCAAGGTTCATGAGGACTACAACAGCGAACTGTCCGAAGACCGGGTGATCCGCTTCATGGATCAGTTCCTGCCGCCGTTCTATGCCGTGACCCGCACCGACCTGCTGCAGCAGTGGTACGGCATGCTGCCGCCAGGCACCAGTTTCGAATGGCAGGAAATCGGTCATACCTTTTACTTGCTGGCGTGCGCCAAGGCGCGGATCCTGCCGATTCCGTTCGCCGTGCGCGAACTCAACTACGGCGGTTCCGAACACAACACCAATGTGTTGACCGTGCTTAGCTACAAGGACGCCAAAAGCGTTGCCGAGCGCGAGCAATTCGCCGAGTTTCTGGCGTCCCTTCCAACGCCGCTGCGCGAGCAAGCGCCGGGACGTGCCAAGCAGATCGCTCTGGACAGCTTCGCGGCCATGGCTGACTGCCTGCAGCAGGGGCGTTCACTCAAGGGCACACAGATCATTCGTTCGGCCTGGCTGGAAGCAGGGGGCGAGCCGATACGTTCGTTTGGCCCACAGCAGTTTGTCGAGATGCCTTTCTACAACCAACGGGTATTCGATCTGCTGACCCAGTTCGAATTCCTGCTGCATGCCATGCCGGCCGGTCGCCTTCAGCTTCAGCAACTGGAAGGCATCCTGCTGCGCCAGCACGAATTGATGCAGGTGCAACCCAACGACAACGAACGCACGATACGCAGCCGTTTGTGGGAAGCCCAAGGTCTTTATGCGTTCAACCGTACCGTGGTCAAGCGCCTGGCCGAGTCGTTGAAGAACAGCGACGAGCCTGAGGAGGCGGTGAAGTTGCAGGCCTGGCTCGAGCGCCTGGACTCGGTGCCGGGACAGCAGGGTCGCCGGTTACTGGAGAACATGCACTCCGGCCGCTTGTTGAGCTGGCTTGAGGCACGTAACCCTGATGAACAGCAACTCAAGTCCATCGCCGCCCACCTGGCCGAGCGTCAGGGCGGGCCGCGGTTTGGCATCCTGTTGCTGGATCTGGACGCTGACATGTTCAAGTTGCAGGCCTCCTTCGACAGCCTGGTCAATGGCCATTGCAAAGCATTCAACGTAGTGGTGTTCACCACCGGTGATTTGCCGGCGACCACCTCTGTGCGTGACACCGTGCACTTCGTCAAAGTCAGCACCGCCAATTACGTCGAGCGCATCAATCAGGTCGTCGGGCAATCCACCGCCGACTGGCTGTTGCTGGCCGAAGCCGGTGACCAGTTCACCCAAAGCGGCCTGCTGCGCGCCAGCCTCGAACTGATCGGTGCCGAGGGTGTGCGTGCGGTAGCCATGGATGAAATCCAGCGCAAGACCGATGGCGGCCTCACCGACGTATTCCGTCCGGGGGTCAACCTTGATCTGTTGCAATCGGTGCCTTCGTTGATGGCGCGGCATTGGCTGATTCGCCGTGAGGTGCTGACCCAGGCCGGTGGCTTTACCGCGCAATACACCCAGGCGCTGGAACTGGACCTGCTGTTGCGCCTGATCGAGGACGAAGGGCTCAGCGGTCTGGCGCATCTGGCCGAACCGTTGTTGATCTGCAACGCCCCGGCGCAGGAAGAAAACCCTCAAGAGCGTCAGGTGCTGACCCGTCACTTGGCTGCCCGGGGCTACCGCGCCCAGGTCACTTCGGCCCAGCCGCTGACCTACCAGATCGATTACCAGCACGCCGAGCGACCTCTGGTGTCGATCATCCTCGAGAGTCGCGACAACTTTGAACACGTCCAACAGGCGTTGGTCAGCGTGCTGCAACGTACCCGTTATCAGCGTCATGAAATTCTGATCGCTGACAACCACAGCCAATCCGAAGACCTGATCCAATGGCTGGATAGCCTGGAAGGCAAGGGCGAACGGGTTCGCATTCTGCGCAGCGACCGCCGCTTGAGCGCTTCTGCGTTGTACAACTGGGCCAGCGGTCAGGCCAAAGGTGATTATCTGGTGCTGCTGTCGGCCCAGGTGCAAGTGGTCAATGCCAACTGGCTCGACAGTTTGCTCAACCAGGCCCAGCGGCCTGAGGTGGGGATCGTCGGCAGCAAACAGATGGACATCCGCGGTGTCACCACCCAGGCCGGGCTGGTGCTTAAACCCGACGGCCAGGTGGGCTCGGTGTTTGTAGGCGAACGCAAAGACGCCAAGGGCTACCTCAATGGCCATCAGGTGGAGCAGAGCTATTCGGCGGTGTCGGGCGCTTGCCTGATGATTCGCAAGGACCTGTTCGAAGCCGTGGACGGCCTGGACGAGGAGCACTTCGCTGACGCGTTTGCCGACGTCGATCTGTGCCTGAAAGCGGCCGATGCGGGTTATCTCACCGTCTGGACCCCGCAGGCCCAGATGCTGCACCCCGGCACATTCGTCGAAGCGCCACAGGCTGCCGGCGCCCTGCAGGACAAATGGCAGGCGCGCTTCGAACACGACCCGGCCCGTAACCCCAACCTGGCCTTGACCGGTACCGGCTTTGCGCTGGGCACCGCCTCGGCGGTGGACTGGGCGCGGTTGTTGGCTTAGGCCTGGTTGTCAGGCAAAAGGACTCAAGGCATGTTCAACGGTAAATCGATTTTTATTTCCGGTGGCACCGGTTCGTTCGGGCGCAATTTCATCCGGCGGTTGCTGGAGCAATACCAGCCCAAGCGCGTGGTGGTATTTTCCCGCGATGAGCTCAAGCAATACGAAATGCAGCAGACGTTCAACGCCCCTTGCATGCGTTATTTTTTGGGGGACGTACGTGATGCTGACCGTTTGCGTCAGGCCATGCGCGGGATTGACTATGTAGTGCACGCTGCGGCTCTCAAGCAAGTGCCGGCAGCGGAATACAACCCCACCGAATGCATACGCACCAACGTCAATGGCGCCGAGAACATTATTGCCGCAGCCATCGACAATGGCGTGAAAAAGGTCGTTGCGCTGTCCACCGACAAAGCGGCCAGCCCGATCAATCTATACGGCGCGACCAAGTTGCTGTCGGATAAGCTGTTCGTGGCAGCCAACAATATCGCGGGTGAACAGCAAACCCGGTTCGCTGTGGTGCGCTACGGCAACGTCGCCGGCTCGCGAGGTTCCGTGGTGCCGTTCTTCAGCAAATTGATCGCAGAGGGTGCGACGCAGTTGCCGATTACGGATGAGCGTATGACCCGCTTCTGGATCACCCTCGATCACGGCGTGCAATTTGTGCTCGACAGCTTTGCCCGTATGCATGGTGGTGAAGTCTTCGTACCGAAGATTCCGTCAATTCGCATCGTCGATCTCGCGACGGGGATGGCTGGGCATTTACCTCACCAGAACGTCGGTATTCGTCCCGGCGAAAAACTCCATGAGCTGATGGTGCCGCTCGATGATGCGCGCATGACCATTGAGTTTGCCGATCATTACACCATCCAGCCATCGATTCGCTTCACCAGCGTGGATGTGGATTTCGCGCTGGACAACCTGGGTGAGCGCGGCAAGCCTGTGGCGGAGGACTTCGAATATCGCTCCGACACCAATCCGCACTTTTTGTCGGTGGATCAGATTGCCGACCTTCATGCCCGGTTGCCGACATGATTCCCTACGGTCGGCAAAGTCTCGATCAGGCTGATATCGATGCGGTGGTCGCGGTATTGCACTCCGATTGGCTGACCCAGGGGCCGGCTCTTGAGCGTTTCGAGCAGGCCATGGCCCTGCGTTGCCAGGCCGCTCACGCCGTGGCGGTGTGCAATGCGACCTCTGCGCTGCACATCGCCTGCGTGGCGGCGGGGCTCGGGCCAGGTGATCGTTTATGGACCACCCCCAATACCTTCTTGGCCTCGGCCAACTGCGGGCGTTATTGCGGCGCGCAGGTCGATTTTGTCGATATCGATCCGCTGACCTGGAATCTCGATGCCGCTGCCCTTGCCACAAAACTTGAAGAGGCCGAGCGCGATGGGAGGCTGCCCAAGGTGCTGGTGGCGGTGGCGTTCTCGGGGCAAAGCTGTGACATGCGCAGAATCGGCCAGCTATCGGAGCGGTACGGCTTTACAGTGATCGAGGATGCTTCCCATGCAGTGGGGGCGTCTTATGCGGGCCGGCCGGTGGGCTGTGGCGAATTCGCGGACATGACCGTGTTCAGTTTCCATCCGGTGAAAATCATCACCAGCGCCGAAGGCGGCATGGTCCTGACCAATCGCCCGGAACTGGCACAGCGCCTGCAACGCCTGCGCAGCCACGGAATGACCCGCGAGGCCGGCCAAATGACCGAGCCCAGCCATGGGCCGTGGTATTACCAGCAAGTCGAGTTGGGTTTCAATTACCGCATGACAGACCTGCAAGCCGCGCTGGGGCTCTCGCAGTTGAACAAGCTGGATGGGTTTATCGCACGGCGCCGTGAGCTGGCAGCGCGATACCATCGTTTGCTGGGCGGTTTGCCATTGACCTTGCCCGGCTTACAGCCCGACGCGGAGTCGGCCTGGCATTTGTATGTGGTGCGCTTGCAACTTGACGGCATCACCCTCAGCCATCTTCAGGTATTCGAGGGCTTGCGTGCGGCCGGGATTGGCGTAAACCTGCATTACATTCCGGTTCATCTGCAACCGTATTACCGTGACCTGGGATTTGCCGCAGGTGATTTTCCCCAGGCCGAACGTTATTACAGCGAAGCCATCAGCTTGCCCATGTTTCCTTCCCTCAGTGATGAACAGCAGGACTATGTGGTCGAGCAACTGCGCCGATTGCTTGAGGAGTAATGAGGTGAACGCCATCGCGATCATTCCCGCCCGGGGCGGCAGCAAGCGGATCGCTCGCAAGAACCTGAAGCTGTTCGCTGACGTGCCCATGATTGTCCACTCGATTCGCACGGCCCTGGCCTCGCGGCTGTTCGATGAGGTGATTGTCAGCACCGACGACGAAGAAATCGCCGAGCTGGCCCAGGATCATGGCGCGCGGGTACCGTTCATGCGTCCGGGCGCGCTGGCTGATGATTTCACCGGGACGGCAGCGGTGATCGCCCATGCGGTGGGCGAGTTGCGCGAGCGGTCGTTCGATTTCGCCTGTTGTATCTATGCCACCGCTCCGCTGTTGCAGGCGCGGTTCCTGCGTGAGGGATTTGAGTTGTTACGCGAGCACCCCGACAAGTCGTTCGCGTTTTCAGTGACCGGTTTTGGTTTTCCCGTACAACGGGCCTTGACCCTGGATGAGCAGGGCGCGCTGACCCCGCTTTATCCGCAGTTTCGCGACACTCGCTCTCAGGACCTGCCGGAAGCTTTCCAGGATGCCGGCCAGTTTTATTGGGGGCGTCGGGAGGCCTGGTTGCGGGGTGACGTGCTGTTTTCCCCCAACAGCCTGCCGGTGATCCTGCCCCGCCATCTGGTGCAAGACATCGATACCCCTGAAGACTGGAAACGGGCCGAATACCTCTACGCCGCCTTGAAAGCAGGCGGGGAGCTGCAATGAGGGTACTGATTCGCGCGGACGCCTCGCCAACCATTGGCAGCGGGCACATTGCTCGCTGCCTGACGCTGGCTCGCGTGCTGCGCGGGCAGGGGACGCACGTGGCGTTTGCCTGCCGCTCGCTGTCAGGGCATCGATTACAGGCATTGGCAACCGAGGGCTTCGCAACCTTTGCCTTGCCGGATCTCTATCCCGACGAGGATCCGCTACAGGCGATCGAGTCGTTGCTGCCCTGGCAGGCGGATATCACTGCGTTGGAACAGGCTTTGAGCGGTCAGCCGGGTTTCGACTGGATCATCGTCGACCATTACGGCCTGGACCATCATTGGCAAACCGCCGCACGGCGCTTTGCGCCCCGGATCATGGCCCTGGACGACCTGGCAACACGCACCTATAGCGTCGATCTACTGCTCAATCAGAACCTGTCCGGCACCCGGGCCGCGTACGCAGGGCTATTACTCGAGCACTGCCAGACACTGCTCGGGCCGCGGTACGCATTGTTGCGTGATGAGTTTTGTGGTCGGGCGATTGAGCCACAACCCAAGGTCAGACGGGTACTGGTTAACTTCGGCGGGTTTGATGCAGCGATGCAAACCCATCACGCCATGCGAGCGCTGGCGGATTTTCATGATCTTGACGTCGATTTTGTCGCCGGAGCCGACAACCCCGCCTGGGCTCAGATGCAAGTGATGGTGGCGAGTCGGCCGCGTTGGCGATTGCACAGTTTCGTGGGCAACTTCCATCAACTCATGTTCGAGGCGGACCTGTTCATCGGGGCCGGTGGCGGGACCAGTTGGGAGCGCGCCGCGATGGGCCTGCCGACGATTTGCATTGCGGTGTCGAACAATCAGCAGGCCAATGGTGAGGTGATGGCGACGTTTGGCGCACACGTGTATCTCGGCCCTCGGGAAGTGGTCAGCGTCGAGCAGTTGCGCCAGGCCATCGGGTTCGTTGCGGACAATCACGGCATGCGCTGTAGTTTGGCCCAGCGCTCACGGCAATTGGTCGATGGCTTGGGTGCAAAAAGGGTCGCAGCGACGCTGGCCGGTGCCTTGCTCCAGATTCGCCCGGCCACGCAAGCCGACGCCCAGCTGCTTTTTGACGGTCGTAACGCCGAGGCCGTGCGCCGCGTATCGCTGGATACGTCGATCATTGACTGGGACCGCCATTGTCAATGGCTACAAGCAAGCCTGGTCAACGCGCAGCGTCTGTTACTGATCGGTGAAACCACGGACGGGCCCGTGGGCGCCTTACGTTATGACTTGCAAGGCACCGAGGCGCTGGTGTCGATTTATCTGTTCGAAAGTCGCCTGGGGCTTGGTTGGGGCAGGGCGCTGCTGGCCCATGGCGAAGCCTTTGTTACCACCCATTGGCCTCAACTACGAACTCTCACTGCGCAAATATTGCCCGGCAACCCAGCATCCCTGAACCTGTTTCGGCAGGCCGGTTTTATTCAAAGTACCTGCGTGTTCACGCGTGTATTGAAGGATCACCCCCATGAGTAGTTTCAAAATCGGCCACCGCAGCATCGGGGCGCAGGTGCCACCGTTCATCATTGCCGAGATGAGCGGCAACCATAACCAGTCCCTGGAGGTGGCGTTGCAGATCGTCGAGGCCGCCGCCCGAGCCGGTGCCCACGCCTTGAAGCTGCAAACCTACACCGCCGATACCATGACGCTGGATTTGAGCGAAGGTGAGTTCTTCATCAAGGACCCCAACAGCCTGTGGGCCGGGACCTCGCTGTATGACCTGTACAAAAAGGCCCATACACCGTGGGAATGGCATGCGCCGATTTTCGCCCGGGCAAAGGCGCTGGGGATGCTGGCGTTCTCGACGCCGTTTGACGAGACAGCCGTGGATTTCCTCGAGAGTCTGGACGTGCCGGCCTACAAGATCGCCAGTTTCGAAAACACGGATCTGCCGCTGATCCGTCGGGTCGCTGCCACCGGCAAGCCATTGATTATTTCTACCGGTATGGCAAGCATCGCCGAACTCGACGAAACCGTGCGTGCCGCCCGCCAAGCCGGCTGCAAGGATCTAGTGCTGCTTAAATGCACCAGCACCTATCCGGCCACGCCAGCCAACAGCAATGTGCGCACCATCGCTCATTTACGAGAACTGTTCGGCTGTGAGGTGGGCTTATCGGACCATTCCATGGGCGTCGGGGTGTCTGTCGCCGCCGTGGCGTTGGGCGCTACCGTGGTGGAAAAACATTTCACTCTTGACCGCGCCGCCGGCGGAGTGGACGCCAGTTTCTCGCTGGAACCGGCGGAACTCGCGGCGTTGGTGATCGAAACCGAGCGCGCCTGGCAGGCGCTTGGGCAGGTGCACTATGGCGTGACGGAGGCTGAGCGCAAGTCGCTGGTCTATCGCCGGTCGCTGTACGTGACACAAGACATGAACCCTGGTGATGCGTTTACACCGCAGAACCTGCGGGCCATCCGCCCGGGCCTGGGACTGGCTCCCAAGCATGCGGACGCCGTGATGGGCCGGTGCGCTCGCCAGGCGATCGCGCGGGGTACTCCCCTGGCCTGGACACTGGTTGAATAGCTTTATGATCGAGCTTAATCAGTAAAATCGCGTGACCTGTGAGTCATAACGCGCATCTTCACTGTATTGTATTGACCGGGAAGATGGCGCCTGGCCCTTATCAGGCCCAGTGATAGCCCTTTACACTTCCCGTTTGTCGGCGCCCCTCGAATCCTTACGAGCGGTGGTATTGGGCTGTTTTTAATTGGGAAGCCGTAATGATTGGCATAAAAGGCATTGCGAGCTACGTTCCTGTAGCCGGCGTGGACAATTACGCACAAGGTGCGAAGTTCGACAAGGATGAAGAGTTCATCCTGGGTAAGATCGGTTCCGCCTTCTTGCCGCGCAAGGATGACGGGCAGGAAACCTCGGACCTGTGTGTAGAAGCGGCCAATGCGCTGTTTGCCAACAATCCCGGCCTCAAGCGTGAGTCTGTCGATGTACTGATCGTCGTTACCCAGAACGGTGACGAAGAAGGCTTGCCTCACACCGCGGCCATTGTTCAGGACAAGCTCGGTTTGCCGACCACGGTGGCGGCGTTTGATATTTCCCTGGGCTGCTCGGGTTATGTCTATGGCATCTACGCCATAAAGGGGTTCATGGAGGCCGCCGGCCTGAAGAATGGCCTGCTGATAACGGCGGACCCGTATTCGAAGATCGTCGACCCGGAAGATCGCAACACCACGATGTTGTTTGGCGACGCCGCCACCGCTACCTGGATGGGCGAGGATGCACCCTGGCATTTGGGCAAGGCCAAGTTCGGCACCGACGGTTCCGGTGCACCGCACCTGAAGGTCAGCGACGGCGTGTTCTTCATGAACGGTCGCCAAGTGTTCAATTTCGCCTTGATCAAGGTGCCGGCCCATTTGCATGAATTGCTCGCCGATTCCGATCTGCAAGCCAGCGACATTGATGCCTTTTGCATTCACCAGGGCAGCGCAGCGATTGTCGATGCGGTGGCCCGGCGTTTCGAAGGTGAGCCGGAGAAGTTCATCAAGGACATGGTCGAGACCGGGAACACCGTGTCATCGAGCATTCCATTGCTGCTGGAAAAGCACGTGCTCGATTCCGACTGGAAACGCGTGGCGTTAAGTGGTTTTGGCGTGGGCCTGTCCTGGGGCTCGGCGATCATTTATCGTCCTTGAGCCGTTAAAGCCTGAGCACAAAAAATAGCGTCCAAGGTGTAACCTTGAACGCTATTTTTTTTGCCCGATGGAAAAGCGAGACGCCATGAGCGAGTTCTTTGAGCGCAACTTCCAGGTCATCGAGCAGCGCTGGCCGGCTCTGGCTCAGCGGTTGCTGCTGGAGAATACCGATGAGTTGCAGGCCGATCTGGTGGAGGGCCTGGGTTCGACCCTGAGCATCAACGGCATCCAGCTGACCAGCCGGCATGACCGTCTCGCCGAAGCCGAACTGCAAGCCGCCAGTCTGCCGCAGGACGCCAACTCGGTGCATGTCTATGGCACCGGGCTGGGGGATCTGCAAAGCCGGCTGCTGCAGCGGGTAGAGGTCGAGCGCCTGCACGTGCATATCCTCAATGGCTCAGTGTTCGCCCTTGTGTTGCAGTTGCTGGATCAGTCGTCATGGCTTGCTGACACACGGGTCGAAGTGCTTTATGCCGGCGATCTGGCAGAAATCCAGCTACCGTTTTTCGCCCTGCCCGCCGAACTGGTGCTGGCCGATGATTTCAACGCGAAGATTCGCGATCGATTGATCAGCGAAATCCATCTGGCCTTTAATAACCGCGAATTTGACCCCCGGAGCCCGGAGATCATCGAGCGTTTGCAAGCCACCTTCGGTCTCGTACAAAGGGATCATGATGTCGCCGAGCTGTTTGGCACCCTCAATGGACGCGAAGTTTTTGTCATCGCCACCGGGCCGAGTCTCGAGCAACATTTCGAGCGGCTGCGCGTGCTGAATGAGCAAGCCGAGCGGCCGCTATTGATCTGTGTCGATACGGCCTATCGGCCCCTGATCACCCAGGGCATCCGGCCGGATATCGTGGTTAGCATTGATCAACGCATTTCGGCACGCCACCTTCCGCCCGAAGACACAGGCGACATTGCCCTGGTTTACCTGCCCATGGCGGATCCATCGGTGATTGAAGCCTGGCAGGGGCGCCGTTATGCCGGTTATTCCGCCAGCCCTGTCTATCATCAAATGCGCCAACAACTGCCTCGGGGCAAGCTGTACGTAGGTGGCAGCGTGATTCATCCGGCCGTGGACCTGGCCGTCAGGATGGGCGCGGCGCAAGTCACCTTGTTCGGAGCTGACTTCGCTTTTCCCCATGACAAGACCCATGCGGGTTGGGGCGACGGCGACCTGGGGCCACAGTTGGGCGTGGCAAAACACTGGGTTTTGGACGGCCATGGTCAGCGCGTCAAGACTCAGCTCAACTTTCGCAGTTATTTGTGTGAGCTGGAGCGTTTTATCGCTGGGCACCCGCAGGTGCGTTTCTATAACAGCAGCCGGGATGGGGCGATGATCGTGGGGACTGCTTTTCATCCGGAGTTTGTGCGATGAGCGGCCTTGAGGGTGTGATCGAAGACGCGCGCCGGTGTGCCCGGCTGTTTCGTCTTGGCTGCGATGTCGAGGCGGGGCTGGCGATGGTTGCAGTGATCGAGGCCGCGCAGCCTTTTGTCGAGCTTATGCCAGGCGATGTCCAGTCATCCTGGAGCGGCTTGCTCGGCTTGATGTTCCACGATCAGCAGGCTCAGAACTGGCTCTCGCTGGCGGATTATCTTGAGTATGAGCTGGTTGACTTGTTGACCGCTGGTCCGGCGGTTTAAGTCCATTTCTCTCTCAATTGAGGCCGTTGCTTGATGGAAGGACGGCCCTGGCATTTCCCTGACGTCATTTTTTTACCTCCAGGCCCTGCCAAGTCCTTGATTTACGAGGGGTGGCACCCTGATGGCAAATTATTTGAAAAAACCGCTAAAGCAAGTTCCGATTACGACGATAACTATTACGAAGGTTCTCTAGGCCACACCCGGCGGTTGCCAGGGCCGGAAGCCGCAGTACCCAACCAACGAGGAATTCGTCATGGCTTTAACAGTAAACACCAACGTCACATCGTTGAACGTTCAGAAGAACCTGAACCGGGCTTCCGATGCTCTCTCCACTTCGATGACCCGTCTGTCTTCCGGCCTGAAAATCAACAGCGCCAAAGACGACGCCGCCGGCCTGCAGATCTCCACCCGTATGACCTCGCAAATCCGCGGTCAGACTATTGCGATCAAGAACGCCAACGACGGTATCTCCATCGCTCAGACCGCTGAAGGCGCTCTGCAGGAATCCACCAACATTCTGCAGCGTATGCGTGAACTGGCAGTACAGGCACGAAACGACAACAACGGCACTGCTGACCGTGATGCTCTGAACAAAGAATTTGCTCAGATGTCGGACGAACTGACCCGTATCGCCAACTCCACCAACCTCAACGGTAAGAACCTGATCGACGGTTCCGCTGGCACCATGACCTTCCAGGTCGGCTCCAACACCGGTGCTACCAACCAGATCACTCTGACCCTGAGCGACAGCTTCGACGCTGCGACCCTGAGCGTTGACTCTGCTGCCATCGCGATCAGTGCTGCAGATAGTGCTGAGGCTGAAACCAACACTTCCGCTGCAATCGACGCGATCGACGCTGCTCTGGCGACCATCAACGCCAGCCGTGCGGACCTCGGTGCTGCCCAGAACCGTCTGACCAGCACCATCTCCAACCTGCAGAACATCAACGAAAACGCCGCCGCTGCACTGGGTCGCGTACAAGATACCGACTTCGCTGCTGAAACTGCACAGTTGACCAAGCAACAGACTCTGCAACAAGCCTCTACCGCAGTACTGGCTCAGGCCAACCAACTGCCATCCGCTGTACTGAAGCTGCTTCAGTAATAGTCGGATGAGTTTTTAGCGGGGGAGTGCGCTTGCGTGCTCTTCCGCTTTTTCAGTTCATGAGGTGATGGACATGGATATGAGCGTGAAGCTGAACTTGTCTTATCCAGCTGCGAAGCCGGCGACGACAATTGCCGACAAGCCAGTGGAGAAGCCTCGAGCCGATGCTGCCACCGTGGTACCGGTCAAGGATGAACCGAAAGACGCTGTGGCCGAGCAGGAAAAACTGAAGAGGGCGGTTCAGGAAATCGAAACCTTCGTTCAGTCGGTCAAGCGTAACCTGGAGTTCTCAATCGATGAGCCTTCAGGCAAAGTGGTTGTCAAAGTGATTGCCAGTGGCTCCGGTGAAGTGATTCGCCAGATCCCAAATGAAGAAGTGCTTAAACTGGCGAACAGTTTGAATGATGCAAGCAGCCTGTTGTTCAGCGCGCAAGCCTGATAGCTGGCACGAATTTTGTTCTTTTAGTCTTTTGAGCGTTGTAAAGGTCAAAAGGCCGGCGGCACACTGAAGGGAGTCCCACATGGCAAGTCCAATTCTACCTGGCTTGGGTTTAGGCTCTGGCCTTGATACCGGTGCTATCGTCAAGGCATTGGTGGATTCTGACAAAGCAGCCAAGCAAGGTCAGATTGACCGTGCCACCAAGACCAATACGGCCAATATTTCAGGTATCGGCACTCTGAAATCGCTGTTGGCTACCTTCCAGTCCACGCTGAAAAGCCTGGGTAGCACGACCACGCCTCAATTCACAGGGGTTGCCGCTACTTCGGCCAATACAAGTGCCTTGACGGTGACTGCCGGCAACTCGGCGGTGAGCGGCACTTACACGGTAAACGTCACTCAGTTGGCTACCTCGTCGAAAGTTGCGACGGCTGCTTTCGCAGGTGGTGCTTCCAGTGCTGTGGAAACCGGTACGCTGACCATCAGTCAGGGGGGCACGGATTACACCCTTGATATCCCTGCTGATTCGACGCTGCAGTCGGTTCGGGACGCAATCAACAGCAAGTACTCCTCCAGCGGTCTGACCGCCAACATCGTGACCGACAGTTTCGGTTCACGTCTGGTAGTGGGGTCGACGAAGACTGGTGCAGGCAGCGATATCTCTCTTAGCGGTGTTGCCAGCCTTGCGGCTGACGGCTCCGTAGCGATGGCCACCCCCCCAACCGCAACTTCTTCAGGTTCCCTGGGGTTTGCCAAGGACGCCATTTTCAGTGTTGATGGCCTGGCAATGACCAGCCCGACCAACAAGTTGGATAATGTGGTCTCGGGCTTGAGTATGACGTTGCTCGTTGCCAATACCGGTCCAACGACGGTCACTGTCGCCACCAACGCTGATGGCTTGAAAGCTTCAATTCAGAAATTCGTCGATGCTTATAACGCCGTTGCCAGGGCTGTGACATCCCTGACCAAGCCGTCGACGGATGCGGAAGGTAATTCGGTCCCCGCGGCATTGACCGGTGACTCGTTACCACGCTCGCTTTTGGCAGCTATTCGAGCGCCTTTGTCCGAGACTGGTGCTGGTGACAAGCTGACCGTTCTTTCTCAGTTGGGTATCACGACCAACCAAGCGACCGGTGCTCTGGATTTTGACAGCGGGAAATTTACCGCTGCGTTGAATGACAAGCAGTTGGGTGGGGAGGTCCAGACGCTGTTCGCGGGAGAAAATGGTCTGCTTGCACGCATGGATAATGCAATCAAGCCCTATACGGAAGGCAAGACCGGTTCGGGTGGAGCGTCGAATGTCGAAGCTATCCTGACCACTCGCTCAAAGAACCTCGATATCATCAAGACGAAGCTCTTCGAAGACCAGCAAGCCCTTGATCGCCGAATTGAAACCCTCACCGCGGTACTGACCAAAAAGTACAACGACATGGATACCCTGGTCGGCAAGCTGAAAGCCACCGCCAGTAACATCACCTCCATGTTCGAAGCGATGACAGCGCAGCAGAAAAACAGCTGATTTCGCCTGATACAAAAAAGCCCGGCAGCGTTTTGACAGCGCTCCGGGCTTTCGGCTTTTTCGATCTAAAGTTTTTTGACGCGGCGTCGATACGCTGTTTATACGAACCGAAGTTTTTTTGATGAGGTAGAACATGAATCCGATGTTAGCCCTTCGCCAATACCAGAAGATTGGCGCCCAGGCGCAAACCTCCGAAGCAAGTCCCCATCGTCTGGTGCAGATGCTGATGGAGGGCGGGCTGGATCGCATTGCCCAGGCCAAGGGCGCGATGGAGCGCAAGGATATTGCCAACAAAGGCGTACTGATCAGCAAGGCCATCGGCATCATTGGCGGCTTGCGTGAAGGCCTGGACCTGGAAAACCAGGCTGAGTCGGTCGCCGAGCTGGATAGTCTCTATACCTACATGATGAATCGCCTGGCCGAAGCCAATGCCAAGACCGAACCGAAGATCCTTGACGAAGTCGCCGATCTGCTGAGCACGGTCAAGGAAGGTTGGGATGCCATCGCCGCACCGGGTCCGCAATTCTAAGGAGCACGCTCATGAGTCTTGTCCTGCAGCGAATCGAACAAACCCGTGATGCCCTGGTCGGTGCCCTGGCCGAGCGCAACTGGGAGGCAATCGGTCAATTGGACCTGGCTTGCCGTTCCTGCATGGAAGACGTTCTGAGCGAGCCTGAGGTAGACGAGGCGGCGTTGCGGAGCAATCTTGAGGAGTTGCTGGGGGTCTATCGGCAACTGCTGGAGGCGGCCACTGGCGAGCGTCAGGCGATCGTCGACGAGATGTCGCAGATCCATCAAGCGCAGAACGCGGCAAAGGTTTACCATCTGTTCGGTTAACGCTCAGTTAATCTGAACAAAGTGCGCCATAAATTTGACTGTGCACGGATTTTTGACTTAACTAGTGGCTGTTTACAGATTTCAGGCGTCTACAGGCATGACAAGTCTGCAAGCGTCTAGCTTGCCCCCTAATTCCGGGCATTGAGTTGACTAGGGAAGTTGCTATTGCATGTGGCGTGAAACCAAAATTCTCCTGATCGATGACGATAGCGTCCGCCGCCGCGATTTGGCGGTGATCCTAAATTTTCTTGGTGAAGAAAATTTACCCTGCGGAAGCCATGACTGGCAGCAGGCCGTCGGCTCTTTGTCATCCAGTCGTGAAGTCATTTGCGTTCTGATTGGGACCGTAAATGCGCCCGCAACACTTTTGGGCTTGCTAAAGACACTCTCAACCTGGGATGAGTTCCTTCCGGTTTTGTTAATGGGCGAAAATTCTTCCATTGACTTGCCTGAAGACCAGCGTCGTCGGGTACTTTCCACCTTGGAAATGCCACCCAGCTACAGCAAGTTGCTCGATTCGTTGCACCGCGCCCAGGTTTATCGCGAGATGTACGACCAGGCGCGTGAGCGCGGTCGGCATCGCGAACCCAACCTTTTCCGTAGCCTCGTTGGCACCAGTCGGGCGATCCAGCATGTGCGCCAGATGATGCAGCAGGTCGCCGATACCGACGCCAGCGTGTTGATCCTGGGTGAGTCGGGCACCGGCAAGGAAGTGGTTGCGCGTAACCTGCACTACCATTCCAAGCGTCGCGAAGCGCCGTTCGTGCCGGTCAACTGTGGTGCGATCCCGGCCGAGTTGCTCGAGAGCGAACTGTTCGGGCACGAGAAGGGGGCCTTCACTGGCGCCATCACCAGCCGGGCTGGTCGGTTCGAGCTGGCCAACGGCGGCACGCTGTTTCTCGATGAAATCGGTGATATGCCGTTGCCGATGCAGGTCAAGTTGCTGCGAGTCTTGCAGGAGCGCACCTTCGAGCGCGTGGGTAGCAACAAGACCCAGAGCGTCGATGTAAGAATCATCGCCGCGACCCACAAGAATCTCGAGAGCATGATCGAGGTGGGCAGTTTCCGCGAAGACCTCTATTACCGCCTCAATGTTTTCCCGATTGAAATGGCACCGCTGCGTGAGCGGGTCGAAGACATTCCGCTGCTGATGAACGAGCTGATTTCGCGCATGGAGCACGAGAAGCGCGGTTCGATCCGCTTCAACTCGGCGGCAATCATGTCCCTGTGTCGCCACGGTTGGCCGGGTAATGTCCGTGAGCTGGCCAATCTGGTCGAGCGCATGGCGATCATGCATCCCTACGGTGTGATCGGCGTGGTCGAGTTGCCGAAGAAATTCCGTTATGTCGACGATGAAGACGAGCAAATGGTTGATAGCCTGCGCAGCGATCTGGAAGAGCGCGTAGCAATCAACGGCCATACGCCGGACTTCACCGCCAATGCCCTGCTGCCACCAGAAGGCCTTGACCTCAAGGATTATCTGGGAGGCCTGGAACAAGGCCTTATCCAGCAGGCTCTGGACGATGCCAACGGTATCGTGGCCCGCGCCGCCGAACGCCTGCGCATCCGTCGCACCACCCTGGTGGAGAAGATGCGCAAGTACGGCATGAGCCGTCGCGAAGGAGATGAACAGGCGGATGATTGACGCCTGTTTTCCAACCGTCTGATTTTTCAGGCGGTTTTTTTTCGGCACGGGTATTGCTACATCCCTCGCAACGTTCCGTTTAACTGACGGTCAGCCAAGCGAGAGAGCACGATGACCCAAGCCGCCCAGATCTCCCCTGTCCCCGAGCCGGGGATCATGCCGTCCGCCGAACAGGCAAGCCGGGTTGGACTTGAGCAGGCCTATTCGCTGTTCGACCAGATGTCCAGCCGGTTGACCGATTCCTACAGCCTGCTTGAAGCTCGCGTCACTGAGCTCAAGGGTGAGCTGGCAGTGGTCAGTGCCCAGCGCATGCAGGAGCTGGCGGAAAAGGAACGGCTGGCCAATCGGCTGCAAAATCTCCTCGACCTGTTGCCCGGTGGCGTTATCGTCATCGATGCTCATGGGCGCGTGCGCGAAGCCAATCCGGCGGCCTGCGAGCTGCTCGGCCTGCCGTTGGAGGGCGAGTTGTGGCGGCACGTCATCGCCCGCTGCTTCGCCCCGCGTGAAGACGACGGCCATGAAGTGTCGCTCAAGGACGGTCGGCGCCTGTCCATCTCCACTCGTTCACTGGACGCCGAGCCCGGGCAGTTGGTGTTGCTCAATGACCTGACTGAAACCCGTCACCTGCAAGATCAACTGGCCCGCCACGAGCGCCTGTCTTCCCTGGGGCGGATGGTGGCCTCGCTGGCTCATCAGATTCGTACGCCGCTGTCCGCCGCCCTGTTGTACGCCAGTCATCTGACCGAGCAGCAATTGCCCATGGAAACCCAGCAACGCTTCGCCGGGCGCCTGAAAGAGCGGCTGCACGAGCTGGAGCATCAAGTGCGCGACATGCTGGTGTTCGCTCGAGGCGAGTTGCCATTGACCGATCGCGTCACCCCTAAGGCTTTGCTCCAATCCTTGCAGGCCGCCGCATTGACCCACGTGCAGGACCTGCCGATTCGCTGGCAATGCGACAGCCATGCTGGCGAGGTGTTGTGTAACCGCGACACCCTGGTGGGCGCAGTGTTGAACCTGATCGAAAACGCGGTCCAGGCCAGCGGCGGCGATGTTCGGCTCAAGGTGCACTTGTATACGCGGGGCAATACCTTGCGCTTATGCGTCAGTGATAGTGGTAGCGGCATCGAGCCGGCGGTGCTGACGCGTTTGGGCGAGCCCTTTTTTACCACCAAGACTACAGGCACGGGCCTTGGCCTGACCGTGGTCAAGGCTGTGGCGCGTGCCCATCAGGGAGAATTGCAACTGCGCTCGCGTCTGGGGCGTGGCACCTGTGCACTGGTGCTTTTGCCATTGTTTTGCAGTACGCCGGGAGTGGAGTGAGGGGCATGACGATCAAGGTGTTACTGGTTGAGGATGACCGGGCCCTGCGTGAGGCGCTGGCCGATACCCTGGTGCTGGCCGGGCACGATTACACCGCCGTCGGTTCGGCGGAAGATGCTTTGCTGGCTGTGGCTCAAGAGACCTTCGGCCTGGTGGTCAGTGACGTCAACATGCCGGGCATGGATGGCCATCAACTGCTTGGTCTGTTGCGCGCCCGCCAACCTCAATTGCCGGTCCTGCTGATGACTGCCCACGGTGCCGTCGAGCGCGCCGTGGATGCCATGCGCCAAGGAGCTGCGGATTATCTGGTCAAGCCGTTCGAGCCCAAGGCGCTGTTGGACCTGGTGGCCCGTCATGCCTTGGGCAGCCCCGCCGTCGAGGGCGAAGGCCCGATAGCGATCGAGCCGGCCAGCGCGCAGTTGCTGGCGTTGGCCGCGCGGGTGGCGCGCAGTGACTCCACTGTTTTGATTTCCGGCGAGTCCGGCACCGGCAAGGAGGTGCTGGCGCGCTACATTCACCAGCAATCCCGGCGTGCCAGCGAACCGTTCATTGCCATCAACTGTGCGGCGATTCCCGACAATATGCTGGAAGCGACGCTGTTCGGTCACGAGAAGGGCTCGTTTACTGGGGCCATCTCGGCCCAGGCCGGCAAGTTCGAGCAGGCTGACGGTGGCACCATTCTGCTCGATGAAATTTCCGAAATGCCCCTCGGCCTGCAAGCCAAGCTGTTGCGCGTGTTGCAGGAGCGGGAAGTGGAGCGGGTCGGTGCGCGTAAGCCTATCAGCCTGGATATCCGCGTGGTGGCGACCACCAACCGCGACCTGGCCGGCGAAGTGGCGGCGGGGCGTTTTCGTGAAGACCTTTATTACCGTCTGTCCGTATTTCCGCTGGCCTGGCGACCGTTGCGCGAGCGCACCGCCGATATCCTGCCGCTGGCCGAGCGTCTGCTGAGCAAACACGTCAATAAAATGAAGCACGCGGCAGCCCGACTGTCCCCCGAGGCCCAGGCGTTTCTGATTGCCTACCGTTGGCCTGGCAATGTACGGGAGCTGGACAATGCCATTCAGCGGGCATTGATTCTGCAGCAGGGCGGTTTGATCCAACCGGAAGATTTCTGTCTGAGCGGGCCGGTGGCCTGCGCGCCATTGCCGGCAGCGACCGCAGTCCCGGCGTTTGCCCCTCCGGTGGAAGTGGAGGGCGAATCGGCCGGTGCTTTGGGAGACGATCTGCGTCGTCGCGAATTCCAGATGATCATCGACACCCTGCGCGCCGAGCGTGGCCGGCGTAAGGAAGCGGCCGAGCGCTTGGGGATCAGCCCGCGCACCCTGCGCTACAAGCTGGCGCAAATGCGTGACGCGGGGATGGACGTGGAGGCTTATCTCTTCGCCAGTTGAGTGGTATGCACCGAAAATCCATGTGGGAGCGGGCTTGCTCGCGAAAGCGGTGGTTCAGCCAATGCAAATGTGACTGACAGATCGTCTTCGCGAGCAAGCCCGCTCCCACATGAGCTTATGTGAGCATTTGTTTTCTGTCGCCACGGAGCTGGCACCCTTGTTGCTAATACCTGTGTACCCGCTGAGTAAGTGTCAAAAAAATGCGGGCCGCCAGAGAGAGTAGACCATGAGCCAAGGTATTGAATTTAATCGGTTGATGCTGGACATGCGGGCCATGCAAATGGACGCCATGGCACAGCCTAAGTCGGTCGCGGTCCCGGAAGTGGGTGCCAGCAGTTTTTCCGACATGCTCGGTCAAGCCGTCAATAAAGTGAACGATACCCAGCAGGCGTCGAGTCAGTTGGCCAGTGCTTTCGAGATTGGCAAAAGTGGCGTCGACCTGACGGACGTGATGATCTCTTCGCAGAAAGCCAGTGTCTCGTTTCAGGCGTTGACCCAGGTTCGCAATAAGCTGGTTCAAGCCTACCAAGACATCATGCAGATGCCGGTCTAAGGAAATTATTGAGTCATGGCAGAAGCAGTCGCTGATAACGTTCCGGCCAAGGCCACTCCGCCCGACGGCAAACCGCCGCTGTTCGGTCTGTCCTTCCTGGAAAACCTCTCCGAGATGACCATGCTGCGTCAGGTGGGCCTGTTGGTCGGCCTGGCTGCGAGCGTGGCGATCGGGTTTGCCGTGGTGCTGTGGTCCCAGCAGCCGGACTACCGTCCTTTGTACGGCAGTCTGGAGGGCATGGACGCCAAGCAAGTCATGGAGACCCTGGCTGCCGCCGACATTCCTTATACCGTCGAACCCAATTCCGGCGCCTTGCTGGTCAAGGCCGACGACGTGGCGCGCGCGCGCCTCAAACTCGCCGCTGCTGGCGTAACGCCCACCGATGGCAATATCGGTTTCGAGATCCTCGACAAGGACCAGGGCCTGGGTACCAGCCAGTTCATGGAGGCGACCCGTTATCGTCGCGGCCTTGAAGGCGAATTGGCGCGTACCATTGCCAGCCTGAACAACGTCAAGGGTGCCCGTGTGCACCTGGCGATTCCAAAAAGCTCGGTGTTTGTGCGCGATGAGCGCAAGCCAAGCGCCTCGGTACTGGTTGAACTGTATTCCGGTCGCTCTTTGGAGCCCAGCCAGGTCGTGGCCATCGTCAATCTGGTGGCAACCAGTGTTCCCGAGTTGAGCAAGTCCCAGATCACCGTGGTCGACCAGAAGGGCAACCTGTTGTCCGATCAGGCGGAGAACTCTGCTCTGACCATGGCCGGCAAGCAATTCGACTACAGCCGTCGCATGGAAGGCATGCTGACTCAGCGGGTGCACAACATCCTGCAACCGATCCTGGGTAACGACCGCTACAAGGCCGAGGTGTCGGCCGATGTGGATTTCAGCTCCGTCGAATCAACGTCCGAACAGTTCAACCCCGATCAACCGGCGTTGCGCAGCGAACAGTCGGTGAACGAGCAACGCACCGCCAGCAATGGCCCGCAAGGGGTACCTGGTGCGCTTAGCAACCAACCGCCGTCGCCGGCCAGCGCGCCCCAAACCACCGGTGGTGCCACTGCGGCCGCTGGCATGGTGCAACCGGGCCAGCCGCTGATCGACGCCAACGGTCAACAGATCATGGACCCGGCCACCGGTCAGCCCATGCTGGCGCCGTACCCGGCCGACAAGCGCCAACAGTCGACCAAGAACTTCGAGCTCGACCGTTCCATCAGCCACACCAAGCAGCAGCAGGGCCGTTTGAATCGCTTGTCGGTGGCGGTGGTGGTGGACGATCAGGTCAAGATCAACCCGGCCAATGGCGAAACCAGCCGTGCGCCGTGGAGTGCCGACGAGCTGGCACGATTCACTCGTCTGGTGCAGGACGCGGTGGGTTTCGACGCCAGCCGTGGCGACAGCGTGAGCGTGATCAACGTGCCGTTCTCCCAGGAGCGCGGCGAAGAGATCGCCGACATTCCATTTTATTCGCAACCCTGGTTCTGGGATGTGGTCAAGCAAGTATTGGGTGTGCTGTTCATCCTGATCCTGGTGTTCGGCGTGCTGCGTCCGGTGCTCAACAACATCACCGGTGGCGGCAAGAACAAGCAGTTGGCTGGCTTGGGTGATGTAGAGCTGGGAGGCATGGGCGGCCTGGATGGCGAATTGGCCAATGATCGCGTCAGCCTCGGCGGGCCGCAGAGCATTCTGCTGCCAAGCCCGAGCGAAGGCTATGACGCTCAGTTGAACGCTATCAAGAGTCTGGTGGCAGAAGACCCGGGTCGTGTGGCTCAGGTCGTGAAAGAGTGGATTAACGCAGATGAGTGATAATCGAGCCGCTGTTGCCAAATTGTCCCGGGTCGACAAAGCCGCGATTTTGCTGCTGTCCCTGGGATCGACCGACGCCGCCCAGGTGTTGCGTCACATGGGGCCCAAGGAGGTTCAGCGCGTGGGCGTGGCCATGGCGCAGATGGGCAACGTGCACCGTGAGCAGGTCGAGCAGGTGATGAGTGAGTTCGTCGACATCGTCGGCGACCAGACCAGCCTGGGCGTCGGCTCCGACGACTACGTGCGCAAAATGCTCACCCAGGCGCTGGGCGAAGACAAGGCCAATGGCCTGATCGACCGGATTCTGCTGGGTGGAAACACCAGCGGCCTGGACAGCCTCAAATGGATGGAGCCGCGCGCAGTGGCTGACGTGATTCGCTACGAGCACCCGCAGATCCAGGCGATCGTGGTGGCTTACCTCGACCCGGACCAGGCCGGTGAAGTGCTGGGCAACTTCGATCATAAGGTGCGCCTGGACATCATCCTGCGGGTGTCGTCGCTCAATACCGTGCAGCCGGCGGCCCTGAAAGAATTGAACCAGATTCTCGAGAAACAGTTCTCGGGTAACTCCAATGCCTCGCGCACCACCCTGGGTGGCATCAAGCGCGCGGCGGACATCATGAACTTCCTCGACAGTTCGATCGAAGGTCAGTTGATGGACTCGATCCGCGAGTTCGACGAAGACCTGTCCGGTCAGATCGAAGACCTCATGTTCGTCTTCAACAACCTGTCCGATGTCGACGATCGTGGCATTCAGGCGTTGTTGCGCGAAGTGTCCTCCGACGTCCTGGTACTGGCCCTCAAGGGGTCGGACGAAGGCGTCAAGGAAAAGATCTTCAAGAACATGTCCAAACGGGCGGCCGAACTGTTGCGCGACGATCTCGAGGCCAAGGGCCCGGTACGTGTCAGCGACGTGGAAACCGCACAAAAGGAAATCCTCACCATCGCCCGCCGTATGGCCGAAGCCGGAGAGATCGTGCTCGGTGGCAAGGGCGGCGAAGAGATGATTTAAGGTCGTTATGTCTGCCAAGAGTGATGATTCACCCAGCGACCTGATCCGCGCTCGGGATGTCGGTGGTTTTGACGTCTGGTCGCTGCCCAGCTTCGATCCCCACGTCCCCGAGCCCGAGCCTGAGCCCGAGGAAGAACTGCCGGAAATGGAGGAGGTGCCGCTGGAAGAAGTCCAGCCACTGACCCTCGAAGAAGTCGAAAGCATTCGTCAGGAGGCCTACAACGAAGGCTTCGCCATTGGTGAAAAAGAAGGTTTCCATAGCACCACGCTCAAGGTTCGCCAGGAAGCCGACGTAGCGCTGACAGCCAAGCTCCGCGCGCTGGAATCGCTGATGCTCAACCTGTTCGAGCCTATCGCCGAGCAGGACACTCAGATCGAGAAGTCCCTGGTCGGGCTGGTGCAGCACATCACTCGACAAGTGATCCAGCGTGAACTGGCCATTGATTCGAGCCAGATCGAACACGTCATGCGCGAAGCCCTCAAGCTTTTGCCGTTGGGCGTGGGCAATGTGCGGCTGTACATCAATCCTCAGGATTTCGAACTGGTCAAGGCGCTGCGTGAGCGTCATGAAGAAACCTGGCGCATCGTCGAGGACGAAGCCCTACTGCCGGGCGGTTGCCGTGTGGAAACCGAGCACAGCCGCATTGATGCGACCATCGAAACCCGCATCAGCCAGATCATGGCCAAGCTCTTCGACCAGTTGCACGAACAGGCACTGCACCCGGCCGCTGCCGACCTGAGCCTGGAATTGCCAGACGAGCCCCCGGTTGACACCCATATTGATCAAGACGCCGCAGAATCGGATGCTCTTGAACTCACTGCCCCTGAACTGGACGGCCGCGATGCGCCTTGAGCGAACCAGCTTCGGCAAGCGCCTGGGCAGTTACGCCGAGGCTACCGAGCTGGCCGGACAGCCTATCCTGGAAGGGCGCTTGCTGCGCATGGTTGGCCTGACCCTCGAAGCCGAGGGCCTGCGTGCCGCCATGGGCAGTCGCTGCATGGTGATCAACGACGACAGTTATCACCCGGTCCAGGTCGAAGCAGAAGTCATGGGCTTCTCCGGCAGCAAGGTCTTCCTGATGCCGGTGGGCAGCGTAGCCGGCATCGCACCTGGGGCGCGGGTTGTGCCTTTGGCTGACACCGGTCGGCTGCCCATGGGCATGAGCATGCTCGGACGGGTGCTGGACGGCGCCGGGCGTGCCCTGGACGGCAAGGGCGGCATGAAGGCCGAGGATTGGGTGCCGATGGACGGCCCGACGATCAACCCCCTCAAGCGCGACCCCATCAGCGTACCGCTGGACGTGGGCATCCGTTGCATCAACGGTTTGTTGACAGTCGGGCGCGGCCAGCGTCTGGGCCTGTTTGCCGGTACGGGGGTGGGCAAGAGTGTGCTGCTGGGCATGATGACCCGGTTCACCGAGGCGGACATTATCGTGGTCGGGCTGATCGGCGAACGGGGGCGCGAGGTGAAGGAATTCATCGAGCACATCCTCGGCGAAGAGGGCCTTAAACGATCGGTGGTGGTGGCTTCGCCGGCCGATGATGCGCCATTGATGCGTCTGCGGGCTGCCATGTATTGCACGCGGATCGCCGAGTATTTCCGCGACAAGGGCAAGAACGTCCTGTTGCTGATGGACTCGTTGACCCGCTTCGCCCAGGCCCAGCGGGAAATCGCCCTGGCCATCGGCGAGCCGCCGGCCACCAAGGGCTATCCACCCTCGGTATTCGCCAAGTTACCCAAGCTGGTTGAGCGCGCGGGGAATGCGGAGAAGGGCGGCGGTTCGATCACGGCGTTCTATACCGTGCTGTCCGAAGGCGACGACCAGCAAGACCCCATTGCCGACTCGGCCCGTGGCGTGCTCGACGGTCACATCGTGTTGTCCAGGCGTCTGGCCGAAGAGGGGCACTATCCGGCCATCGACATCGAGGCCTCCATCAGCCGGGTCATGCCGTCGGTCATCAGCGCCGAGCACTTGAAGCGTGCGCAACAGTTCAAGCAATACTGGTCACGCTATCAGCAGAGCCGTGACCTGATCAGCGTGGGTGCCTACGTGCCGGGCGGTGATCGTGAGACCGATACCGCCATCAATCTCTATCCGGCAATGGCGGTTTACCTGCGCCAGAGCCTGAACGACAACATCGGCATGGGCGCCAGCGAAGCGCACCTGCAGAGCATCTTCACCCCGGTCGCAGGCGGGTAACCGGCCATGGCCACGAGTCGTGCGGCACGTCTGGCGCCCGTGGTGGAGATGGCGGAAAAGGCCGAAAAAACCGCCGTCCAGCGCCTGGCCTATTTCCAGGGCCAGGTGGCAGTCGCCGAAAGCAAACTGGCGGATCTGGAAAACTTTCGCCTCGAATATCAGGAACAATGGATCGCCCGTGGCAGTCATGGCGTTTCCGGGCAATGGTTGCTGGGCTACCAGGGCTTTCTTGCGCAACTGGGCACCGCCATCGACCAGCAGCGCCAGAGTCTGGTCTGGCACCAGAACAACCTGGAAAAGGCCCGTCAGAGCTGGCAAGAAGCGTTCGCCCGGGTCGAAGGCCTGCGCAAACTCGTACAGCGTTATATCGACGAAGCGCGGCGATTGGAGGACAGACGCGAGCAAAAACTGCTGGATGAGTTGTCCCAGCGTCTGCCGCGTCAGGATCCGTATTGATCATCGGGCCGGGATTTTGCGAGGCAAGTGTTGCAAACCTTGCTCAGACTTCTACCAGGTGCTAAACCTTGTACACGTATGTCCATGACAAGGAAGCCGAACATGTCAGTCGTTACCGAAGTATCCCCCGATGGGCAAAAGCTGACGATCTCGATCAAGGGTCGTTTCGATTTTGGCCGGCATCAAGAGTTTCGCGAGTCTTACGAGCGGCTCAACCAAAAGCCCGAATCCATTGTGGTGGACTTGAAAGAAGCCACCTATCTCGACAGTTCCGCCTTGGGCATGCTCCTGTTGCTGCGCGATCATGCCGGCGGCGAAGATTCGGATATCCGGATCGTGAACAGCAACAGTGACGTCAAGAAAATCCTGGCGATCTCCAACTTCGACAAGCTGTTCGATATCTATCCGAAAGAAGACGCAGGGAAAGACAGCGCGGGAGAAAAAGACAAGCCACAGGCAGGCCATCTCCAGGACAAGCTTCATCCCGGAAAAGCTTGACCTGCAGCCATGTTGTCCGACCTCGAACCGCTGACGGTCCTGATTGCCGAAGACAGTGCCGCTGACCGACTGCTGCTGTCGACTATTGTCCGTCGTCAGGGCCATCACGTGCTCACTGCGGCTGACGGTGCCGAGGCGGTGGATATCTATATTCAGCAGCGTCCGCACCTCGTGCTGATGGATGCGATGATGCCGGTGATGGATGGTTTCGAGGCGGCGCAAAAGATCAAGCAACTGGCCGGGGAGCAGTTGGTTCCGATCATTTTTCTCACCTCGCTGACCGAAAGCGAAGCCTTGGCCCGATGTCTGGAAGCGGGGGGTGACGATTTTCTGGCCAAGCCGTATAACCAGGTCATCCTGGCCGCCAAGATCAAGGCCATGGACCGCTTGCGTCGGTTGCAGGCCACTGTCGTGGAGCAGCGTGACCAGATATCCCGGCACCATGACTACCTGCTCAACGAGCAGCGCGTAGCCAAGGCAGTGTTCGACAAGATCGCCCATTCCGGCTGTCTGAGCGCACCGAACATCCGCTACCTGCAATCCCCCTACGCGCTGTTCAACGGCGATTTGCTGCTGGCCGCATTCAATCCGGCAGGCGACATGCACATCCTGCTGGGGGATTTCACCGGACACGGTTTGCCGGCCGCGGTCGGCGCGATGCCGCTGGCGGAGGTGTTCTACGGCATGACCGCCAAAGGCTATGGCCTGGCGCAGATCCTGCGGGAGATGAATGCCAAGCTCAAGCGCATCCTGCCGGTGGACATGTTCTGTTGCGCGACCCTGTTATGTCTGAGTTTCCAGCGCTGCACGGTGGAAGTCTGGAACGGCGGCATGCCCGATGGTTACCTGCATGACAGCCTCAGCGGCGTGCGCACGCCATTGCCGGCGCGGCACCTGCCGTTGGGCGTGCTCACTCCCCAATTGTTCGATGACCGCACTGAAGTACACCCCATGTCGCTGGGTGACCGGGTATTCCTGCTGTCCGATGGCGTGATCGACACCGCCGACGACAATGAGCAGCTGTTTGGCGTGGAGCGTTTGCAACAGGTTTTTTCGGCCAATCGCGAGCCCGACTGTCTTTTCGAAGACATCCAGCAAGCCTTGCGAGACTTTCGCGGCGAGCCGCGGGATGACTTCAGTATGGTCGAGGTGCGTTTGGTCGCACCGACGCAACTCAACCCGCCGCCGCCGGTCTATTCCGATAGCGGCCAGTCCAGCCCGCTGGACTGGTCGATGAGTTTCGAGTTTCGCGCGCAGACGCTCAGGCGGTTCAACCCGATGCCGTACCTGTTGCAGCTGTTGCTTGAGGTTCACGGGCTCAGGGCTCAGAGTGGCGCCCTTTACAGCGTGCTTTCGGAGCTCTACTCCAATGCGCTGGACCATGGCGTATTGGGGCTCGATTCGAGTATCAAGCGCGACGCGTCGGGTTTCGCCCGTTACTACAGCGAGCGCAACCAGCGCCTGGATGAATTGAACAGCGGTCACGTCCGGATTCATGTGCACGTCACGCCTCACGGTGACGGTGGTCGTCTGGTCATTGAAGTCGAAGACAGTGGCAAGGGCTTCGATGTCGCCCGGGTGTTGGCGCGACCTGCAGACAGCAACCGGTTGTCGGGGCGCGGCGTGAGCCTGGTGCGCCAGTTGAGCCATCAGGCCTGCTGGTCAGACGATGGTCGTAGTGCGCGCGTGGAGTTTTTCTGGGAGGCTCTGGCATAATCGGCGCCATTCTTGATCAGGGAGCGAACAAGTGAGTGAGATTCATCTGGACCGCGACGTACTGAGTACGTTGAAGGAAGTCATGGAGGACGGGTATCTGGAGTTGTTGGATACCTTTCTTAACGATTCCGAAGCACGCCTGCGTGTGCTGCATGAGGCTCGGGACGCGGAAAAGCTCAGTGCCACGGCCCACAGCTTCAAGGGCAGCAGCAGCAACATGGGCGCCATCCGCCTGGCAGAACTGTGCGGCGAACTGGAGCAGCGTGCCAAGCAGCCGTCGTTAGGCGGGATTGAAAAGCTGGTCAGCGAAATCGACAATGAATTCGCCCACGTTCGCAAGCTTTGCAGGGAAGAGCGTGAAGGGTTCCACTGCTGAGATTCGAGCATTGCCAATAGGTTGGCCCGCCCCTTGCATTGTCCTCTCTCGACTGTACCTATGATTCCAGTGCAGCGGAGACCTTTTTATGCCAGTAACGCCCAATACACTGCTTCAGGCCACCGTCCAGGCCAAGCCTCAGGCCGCCGTCAATTCACCGGCAGCGGCCCCTGAGTTCGGGAATAAAGCCTCCAGCTTCGCTCAGGTCTTCGCCCGCCAAGCCCCCGCCAAAGCATCGACGTCGCCTGAACCCTCGGTTAAACAGGTGCGCGACGATGTTTCTGATAACACCGTCAAAAAAGACGACGGCAACGAAGCGTCTGCCGCTCCCGAGCCGACGGTTGCCGATAGCGGCCAATCCTTGCCTGCCGACAAAGCGTCAGCGGCCGAGGACAAGGACAAGGACAAGGACAAGGACAAGGTGGCCAGTGATGACGGCGCCGACACGACTGAAACCCCAGCGGCGCAAGTTGCTTCTGGCGATCCGGCAGTGGATCCCGCGTTGCTGCCGGATATGGCCGCACCGGTCGTCGCAACCGAGGCAACCTCTGCGCCCGTGGTGACCACGCCGACACCTCAAGTCGCCGCCGCGATAGCGCCGGCGGTTGCTCCATTGGTTACCACGGCCCAGGCTTCGGTGGCGGTCGATTCTGAATTCGACCCGGCGGCCGATCCGCTCGATGCATTGCCTGCCTTGCGTCTGGCGATGGAGCAGGGCGGCCATGTTTCCGCTGCCAGTCAGGCCCCGTCCAAGACACCTGCGCCGGCATCACTCGACGGTGAGTCGACATCTGCTCAAACCTTTGCCGCCGGCATGGCAAGCATGCTCACCGTGCAGGCTGACCAGAACAGTACCGGCCCCGGCAGCCAGGGTGGTGAAAAGGCATTTAGCGGCTTGCTCAATGAGGGCCTCAAGGATCTGACCGCTGCTTCCAGCGATACTCGCGTAGATGACTTCGCCAACCGTCTGGCGGCGCTGACCCAGGCCGCCACACCAAAAACCGCCAATGCGATACCGGTCAACCAGCCTATCGCGATGAATCAGAGCGGCTGGACTGAAGAGGTGGTCAACCGGGTGATGTACCTGTCGAGCGTCAACCTCAAGGCGGCCGATATCCAATTGCAGCCGGCCGAACTCGGTCGCCTGGATATCCGCGTGAACATGGTTCCGGATCAGCAGACCCAAGTGACGTTCATGAGCGCTCATTCCGGCGTTCGCGAAGCTCTCGAAGGCCAGATGCATCGCCTGCGCGACAGTTTTGCCCAGCAGGGCATGGGCCAGGTCGACGTCAGCGTGTCCGACCAGTCCCGTGGCTCCCAGGGGCAGGATCAGCAAGCGCAGCAACAGGCTCAGGCTGGGCGCACAACATCGTCCGGCGGGCGGGTGGATTCGGTAGAGGAAGACCTGCCAGCCAGCATTGCTGAAGTAGCAGCCACTGCCACCAGCGTGATCGGCACCAGCGCGGTCGATTTCTACGCCTGACCCCAAGATGCCCCCCCTGTGGGAGCGAGCCTGCTCGCGATAGCGGTGGATCAGTACCAAATGGGTGACTGACACTCCGCTATCGCGAGCAGGCTCGCTCCCACATTGGTTTTGTGGCGTTCTGAAGATTGCATCCCAATCGTGATCCTTGTGCCCCGACACTTCTGGCATAACACTTGCTCCTGCCTTGCCGTGCAACAGTGAAAACCCCGATTAGTGACGGATTATTGGCATGGCGAAGAGCGAAGCAGCAGCTGTAAAGGACCCGGCAACCAAGGGCAAAATCAAGCTGATCATCTTGATCGTGGTGGGCTTGCTCCTGGCCATGGGGATTTCCGTGGGGGCGACCTGGTATTTCATGCACAACGCTCAAAGCAAGCCGGCCGTGGCGGTCGAAGCCGCGCCGGTGGGCAAGCAGCCGGCGATTTTCGAGCCGATGGCGCCCGCTTTCGTGGCCAACTACACCCAGAACGGTCGCCAACGCTACATGCAGGTCAGTATCACCCTGTTGGGTCGCAACCAGGCTGACCTGGAAGCGCTGCGGGTGCACATGCCCCTGATCCGCAATAATCTGGTGATGCTCTTTTCCGGACAGAATTTCGACACCCTGGCCACGCCCGTGGGCCAGGAAATGCTGCGTCAGAAAGCCACGGCCAGCGTGCAGGAAGTGGCTCAGAAAGAGCTCGGCAAAGTGGTGATCGAACAGTTGCTCTTCACTAACTTCGTATTGCAGTAGGAACCCGACATGGCCGTGCAGGACCTGTTGTCCCAGGATGAAATCGACGCGCTGTTGCATGGTGTCGACGATGGCCTGGTGCAGACCGAAAACGCTGCTGAGCCGGGCAGCGTCAAAAGCTACGACCTGACCAGCCAGGATCGCATCGTTCGCGGACGGATGCCGACCCTGGAAATGATCAACGAGCGTTTCGCCCGATACACCCGCATCAGCATGTTCAACATGCTGCGCCGTTCGGCCGATGTGGCCGTCGGTGGCGTGCAGGTGATGAAGTTCGGTGAATACGTGCACTCGCTGTATGTACCCACCAGCCTCAACCTGGTGAAGATCAAACCGTTGCGTGGCACTGCGCTGTTCATCCTTGACGCCAAACTGGTGTTCAAGCTGGTGGACAACTTCTTCGGCGGTGACGGTCGTCACGCCAAGATCGAAGGGCGTGAATTCACCCCGACCGAGCTGCGGGTCGTGCGCATGGTGCTGGAGCAAGCCTTCGTCGATCTGAAGGAGGCCTGGCAGGCGATCATGGAAGTGAACTTCGAGTACATTAACTCGGAAGTGAACCCGGCCATGGCCAACATCGTCGGCCCGAGCGAAGCCATTGTGGTGTCGACCTTCCACATCGAGCTCGATGGCGGTGGTGGCGATCTGCACGTGACCATGCCGTACTCGATGATCGAGCCGGTACGGGAAATGCTCGACGCCGGCTTCCAGTCGGATCTCGACGATCAGGACGAGCGCTGGATCAATGCTTTGCGCCAGGATGTGCTGGATGTCGACGTGCCGATCGGCGCGACGGTTGCCCGGCGTCAGCTACGCCTGCGGGACATCCTGCACATGCAGCCGGGGGACATTATTCCTGTCGAGATGCCTGAAGACATGATCATGCGTGCCAACGGTGTGCCGGCCTTCAAGGTCAAGATGGGCTCTCACAAAGGCAACCTGGCGTTGCAGGTGATCGAGCCGATCGAACGCCGCTGAGCGGTGTCGAACCCTTACGTTTTTAACTGAATTTTTGCCCGCCGAGGACAAATGATGGCTGACGATATGAACACCCAGGATGACCAGGCGCTGGCCGACGAGTGGGCTGCAGCCCTGGAAGAAACCGGCGACGCCGGGCAGGCCGACATTGACGCTTTGCTGGCGGCCGACACTGGCGCTCACGCCTCCAACCGCCTGCCGATGGAAGAGTTTGGCAGCGTGCCTAGAAGCAACGAACAGGTGACGCTGGACGGGCCGAACCTGGACGTGATTCTCGACATCCCAGTGTCGATTTCCATGGAAGTGGGCAGCACCGACATCAACATCCGCAACCTGCTGCAGCTTAACCAGGGCTCGGTGATCGAGCTCGATCGCCTGGCTGGCGAGCCGCTGGATGTGCTGGTCAACGGCACGTTGATCGCCCATGGCGAAGTGGTGGTGGTCAACGAGAAGTTCGGCATTCGCCTGACGGACGTGATCAGTCCGAGCGAACGCATCAAGAAGCTGCGCTGAGTGAAAGGTTTTTTCGCCGCAGCCTTGATGCTGCCATTCAGCGTGCTGGCAGCCGAGCCGGTAGCCACCGTAGCTGCGGCACCGGCGGCGAGTAGCGGGATCGCTGGGCAACTGGCGCAATTGGTGCTCGGTCTGCTGTTGGTGCTGGGGTTGATCTTTTTCCTGGCCTGGTTGCTGCGGCGCGTGCAGCAGGCGGGGCCAGCCGGCAAGGGGCAGGTCATCGACATCGTCGGTTCCCGGGCGCTTGGCCCGCGGGATCGGCTGGTGCTGGTTCAGGTTGGCAACGAGCAGATTCTGCTGGGGCTTAGCCCAGGCACTATCACTGCATTGCATGTTCTCAAGGAGCCGGTGCAGGTGCCTGCCACCGACCAGGCCACCCCCGAGTTTGCCCAGCGTCTCATGGAACTGTTGGGTAAAGATCAGAAGGATAAAAAGTAATGCCGTTGCGCATTCTGTTGGCGGTGGTCCTGATGCTGGCCGCGCCGTTGGTGCTTGCCGCCGATCCGCTGTCGATCCCGGCAATTACCTTGGGCACTAACGCCGAAGGGGCTCAGGAGTATTCGGTCAGCCTGCAGATCCTGCTGATCATGACCGCGCTGAGTTTCATCCCGGCGTTTGTCATGCTGATGACCAGTTTCACCCGGATCATTATCGTCTTTTCGATCCTGCGCCAGGCCCTGGGCTTGCAGCAGACGCCGTCGAATCAGATTCTGACCGGCATGGCGCTGTTCTTGACGATGTTCATCATGGCACCGGTCTTCGACCGGGTGAACCAGGATGCGCTGCAACCCTATCTGGCGGAAACCATCACCGCCCAAGACGCGGTGGCCAAGGCTGAAGTGCCGATCAAGGATTTCATGCTGGCCCAGACCCGCACCAGCGACCTGGAACTGTTCATGCGCTTGTCCAAGCGCACTGACATTGCCAGCCCGGATCAAGCGCCGCTGACCATCCTGGTGCCGGCGTTCGTGACGTCCGAGCTCAAGACCGCGTTCCAGATTGGTTTCATGATTTTCATCCCGTTCCTGATCATCGACTTGGTGGTCGCCAGTGTGCTCATGGCCATGGGTATGATGATGTTGTCGCCATTGATCATTTCCCTGCCGTTCAAGATCATGCTGTTCGTGCTCGTGGACGGCTGGGCCCTGATCATCGGCACCCTGGCGGGCAGTTTCGGCGGTGTTTAGGCCATTTGTGCGGGTAGCAAGAATATGACGCCTGAAGTAGCGGTAGACCTGTTCCGCGAAGCGCTCTGGCTGACGACCATGATGGTCGCCGTGCTGGTGATACCCAGCCTGCTGGTGGGCTTGCTGGTGGCGATGTTCCAAGCCGCGACCCAGATCAACGAACAGACCCTCAGCTTCCTGCCGCGTCTGCTGGTGATGTTGGTGACGTTGATCGTCGCCGGTCCCTGGCTGGTGCAAACCTTCATGGAATACATCCTGCAGCTTTACGGCAGTATTCCGCAGTTGATCGGTTGACCTGATGTCGATGCTCGAACTGACGGATACCCAGATCAGTACCTGGGTGGCGTCATTTATCCTGCCGCTGTTTCGCGTTACCGCGCTGCTGATGAGCATGCCGGTCTTTGGCACGACGCTTGTGCCGACCCGTATACGGCTGTATTTCGCTCTGGCGATCACGGTGGTCATTGCGCCAGGGCTTCCGTCCATGCCGCCGGTCAATGCCCTGGATCTCACTGCGCTGATGCTGGTGGCTGAGCAGATCCTCGTCGGCGCCCTGATGGGCTTCTCGTTGCAACTGTTTTTCCAGGCGTTCGTGGTGGCCGGACAAATTATTTCGATTCAGATGGGTATGGCCTTTGCTTCCATGGTCGACCCCACCAATGGTGTGAACACCGCGGTGATCGGACAGTTTCTGACGATGCTGGTAACGCTGCTGTTTCTCTCCATGAACGGTCATTTGGTGGTGTTTGAGGTGTTGACCGAGAGCTTCACCACGTTGCCGGTGGGCAGTGTGTTGCTGGTCAATCACTTCTGGGAGATCGCCGGCAGGCTCGGTTGGGTCCTGGGAGCCGCGATGCTGTTGGTATTGCCGGCGATCACCGCGTTGTTGGTGGTCAACATCGCGTTTGGCGTGATGACCCGGGCGGCACCGCAGCTCAACATCTTCTCCATTGGGTTTCCGTTGACCCTGGTGCTTGGCATGGTGATTTTCTGGATTACCCTGGGGGATATTCTCAATCAGTACCAGCCGTTGGCGACCCAAGCCCTGCAGCTGTTACGCGACATGGCACAGGCGCGCTGAACCATGGCCGAAAGCGAGAGTGGTCAGGACAAGACAGAAGACCCCACGGAGAAGCGCAAGAAAGAATCCCGGGACAAAGGTGAGATTGCGCGCTCCAAGGAGCTCAACACTCTGGCGGTGACGATGGCCGGGGCCGGTGGCTTATTGATTTATGGCGGCGGGCTGGCCCTGGATCTGCTGGAAATCATGCGCCTGAATTTTTCCCTGCCCCGCGAGGTACTGCTCAGTCCCGGTGCCATGGGGCAATACCTGCTGCACTCCGGCAAGATCGCGATCCTGGCCGTGCAACCGGTTCTGATCTTTCTCCTGCTGGCGGCCATTATTGGTCCGATCTCCCTCGGAGGTTGGCTGTTTGCCGGCAAGAGCCTGGCCCCCAAGTTCAGTCGGATGAACCCGGCTAACGGCCTCAAGCGAATGTTTTCCAGCACGGCGCTGATTGAACTGCTCAAGGCGCTCGGCAAGTTCCTCCTGATCCTGTTCGTAGCGCTGACGGTACTGCAGGCTGATATCGACGACTTGCTGCGCATCGCCCATGAACCCTTGGAGCAGGCGATCATCCACAGCGTGCAGTTGGTGGGCTGGAGTACATTGTGGATGGCTTGCGGCTTGATTCTGATTGCTGCCATCGACGTGCCGATCCAGCTGTATCAGAGCAAGCAGAAGTTGCTGATGACCAAGCAGGAGATCCGCGACGAGCACAAGGACCAGGAGGGCAAACCGGAGGTCAAGCAACGGATTCGCCAGTTGCAGCGTGAAGTGTCCCAGCGCCGGATGATGGCGGCGATCCCGGACGCCGACGTGGTCATCACCAACCCGACCCACTATGCCGTGGCGCTCAAGTATGACCCCGATAAAGGCAATGCCCCGGTGTTGCTGGCCAAGGGCAGTGATTTCCTGGCGCTGAAAATTCGTGAGATCGCCGTAGCCAACGAAGTGATGCTGCTTGAATCCCCGGCTTTGGCGCGGTCGATTTACTACTCCACTGAACTCGACCAGGAAATTCCTGGCGGCCTGTACCTGGCCGTGGCCCAGGTGCTGGCTTACGTCTATCAGATCCGTCAACACCGCGCCGGCAAGGGCAAGCGCCCCGAGCCGCTCAAGGATTTGCCGATTCCACCGGATTTGCGCCGCGACTCCTGACTCGGGCTCCCACTCGATGGCATTCAGCGCCTTGGCTAGCGCCTCTATTTCAGCCTCCGACGAAAGTTGGAAGGCTTCTTGCAATACCCCGTCTGCGCCCGTTTCGGGCGTCAAAAGTTTGCTTCACAGGCACGGGGATTATTGGTGGATCGCTCTCAGTTATTCAGCACCGCACGCAGCAACGTAGCCGACCTCAGCCGGGGTAATCTGGGCGTGCCGTTGTTGCTGCTGGTCATGCTCGCCATGATGATGCTGCCGGTGCCACCGTTTCTGCTGGACGTGTTCTTCACGTTCAACATCGCTTTGTCCATCGTTGTACTGCTGGTGTGTGTGTACGCATTGCGGCCACTGGATTTTGCAGTGTTCCCGACCATTCTGCTGGTGGCGACGCTGATGCGTCTGGCCCTTAACGTGGCGTCCACCCGGGTGGTGATGATCCACGGTCATGACGGTCATGATGCCGCTGGCAAGGTGATCCAGGCCTTTGGTGAGGTGGTGATTGGCGGCAACTACGTGGTGGGTATCGTCGTCTTTGCCATTTTGATGATCATCAACTTCGTGGTGGTAACCAAGGGTGCCGGGCGGATTTCCGAGGTGAGCGCGCGTTTCACCCTCGATGCAATGCCCGGCAAGCAAATGGCAATCGACGCTGATCTCAACGCCGGCCTGATCGACCAGGGCCAGGCCAAGGCCCGTCGCCTGGAAGTGGCTCAGGAAGCCGAGTTCTACGGCTCCATGGACGGTGCCAGCAAATTCGTGCGCGGTGACGCCATCGCCGGTCTGCTGATCCTCTTTATCAACCTGATCGGTGGCATGGCTGTCGGTATTTTCCAGCACAGCATGACTTTCGGCGAGGCCGGCAAGGTTTACGCCCTGTTAACCATTGGTGACGGTTTGGTGGCGCAATTGCCATCACTGTTGTTATCCACAGCCGCCGCGATCATGGTGACCCGTGCGTCCGGCTCCGAAGACATGGGCAAGCAGATCGGCCGGCAGATGTTTGCGTCGCCCAAAGCATTGGCCGTTGCAGCCGGGCTGATGGCCGTGATGGGCCTGGTCCCCGGGATGCCGCATTTCTCCTTTCTGAGCATGGCCGCCCTGGCGGCGGGGGCTGCCTACCTGTTCTGGAAGAAGCAGAACGTGCAAAAGGTCCAGGCCCTGCAAGAGGTCAAGCGTCAGCAGGAACTGCTGCCATCGCCGGCTCGCGCCATGGAAACCAAGGAGCTGGGCTGGGACGACGTGACGCCAATCGACATGATCGGCCTGGAAGTCGGTTACCGTCTGATCCCCTTGGTGGACCGCAATCAGGGTGGTCAATTGCTCGCGCGGATCAAGGGCGTGCGCAAGAAGCTGTCCCAGGACCTAGGGTTTCTGATGCCCACCGTCCATATTCGCGACAACCTCGATCTGGCGCCCAGTGCCTATCGCTTGACGCTGATGGGCGTGATTCTGGCCGAAGCCGAGATCTACCCGGACCGTGAACTGGCGATCAACCCAGGGCAGGTCTACGGTTCGCTCAACGGCATTACCGCCAAGGATCCGGCTTTTGGCCTGGAAGCGGTGTGGATCGAAATCAGCCAGCGGGCCCAGGCCCAGTCCCTTGGCTATACCGTGGTGGACGCCAGTACCGTGGTTGCGACCCACTTGAACCAGATTCTGTACAAGCACTCCAGTGAGCTGATCGGCCACGAAGAAGTCCAGCAATTGCTGCAAGTGCTGGCCAAAGGCTCGCCAAAGCTGGCCGAAGAGCTGGTGCCCGGTGTGGTTTCGTTGTCGCAATTGCTCAAGGTGTTGCAGGCGCTGTTGGCCGAGCAGGTGCCCGTGCGCGACATTCGCAGCATTGCCGAGGCGATCGCCAACAACGCTTCCAAGAGTCAAGATACCGCCGCTCTGGTGGCTGCGGTGCGGGTTGGCGTATCCCGCGCAATCGTCCAAAGCATTGTAGGCACTGAGTCGGAGCTGCCTGTGATCACGTTGGAGCCAAGGTTGGAACAGATATTGCTCAATAGTCTGCAGAAGGCAGGACAAGGCTCGGAAGAGGGCGTTCTGCTGGAGCCAAGCATGGCCGAGAAGCTGCAGCGTTCGCTGATCGATGCAGCCCAGCGGCAGGAGATGCAAGGCCAACCGGTGATCCTGCTGGTGGCCGGTCCGATTCGCGCGATGCTCTCGCGGTTCGGGCGCCTCGCGGTTCCGGGGCTGCATGTGCTGGCGTACCAGGAAATACCGGACAACAAGCAAGTGACCATCGTTGCGACAGTAGGGCCCAACGGCTGAGGTAGTGGTTTATGCAAGTGAAGCGTTTTTTCGCCGCCGATATGCGTCAGGCCATGAAGCTGGTTCGTGACGAGCTGGGCGCTGAAGCCGCCATCATCGGCAACCGTCGGATCGCCGGCGGTGTCGAGCTGACGGCGGCTCTGGATTACAAATTGTCGGCGCTGGCCCCGCGGGTTCCCAACATGGAACTCGAGGATGAGCTGCGCAAGACCCAGTCGCGCATCGCCAGTGCTCAGGCCGAATTGAGCTTGCGCAGCACCGACGGCGAAGCCAGCGCGGGCACTAATCGTCAATTGTTCGCCGGCCAGCCACTGACCGCCGGACTGCCGTTGACCGCCGCCGAGCCGCTGGTCGAGCAGGCCAAGGCCGAGCCGCGTCGTCCGGCACCGGTTCAGGCCGCGTCAGGCGGTGGCGTCGACCCGCGCGCCCTGGACTCGATGCGCTTCGAACTCAACAGCCTGCGTGAACTGATGGAAGTTCAGCTCGGCTCCCTGGCCTGGAACCAGTTGCAAGGCAACCGTCCGGCCCAGGCTAATCTGTGGCGTCGCCTGCAACGCATCGGCTTGTCCGGCCCGTTGTCCCGCGACCTGCTGGCGCTGATCAACGATATCGAAGAACCCCGTCAGGCCTGGCGCATGTTGCTGGCGCACCTGGCGCGGATGATCGCCACCCCGGAAGTCGAGCCGCTGGAAGAGGGCGGAGTCATTGCCATGGTCGGCCCGGCCGGCATGGGCAAGACCACCACCCTGGCCAAGCTCGCGGCGCGTTATGTACTCAAGTACGGCGCCCAGAGCATCGCCCTGGTGAGCATGGACAGTTTCCGTATCGGTGCCCAGGAACAACTCAAGACCTTGGGTCGGATCCTCAATGTGTCGGTGACCCATGTGGATCCGGGCCAGTCCCTGGCCCAGGCGCTGGAGCCGCTGCTGCGCAAGCGGGTCGTGCTGATTGATACCGCCGGCCTGCAAGCCAGCGATCCGGCCCTGCGCATGCAGCTTGAAAGCCTGGCCGGGCGTGGTATCCGGTCAAAAAATTATCTCGTGTTGGCAACCACCAGCCAGAAACAGGTTCTAACCGCCGCATACCACAGCTACAAACGCTGCGGACTGGCCGGTTGCATCCTGACTAAGCTGGACGAAACGGCAAGCCTGGGCGAGGTGTTGAGCCTGGCGATCGGTCATGATTTACCGGTGGCCTACCTGACCGACGGGCCGCGGATCCCGGATGATTTACATCTGCCGCGCCGTCATCAACTGGTCAGTCGTGCCGTGAGTGTGCAAATGCAGGAAGAACCCAGCGAAGAAGCCATGGCTGATATGTTCGCTGACATCTACCACAGCCCGACCAAGCAGGTCGGCTGAGGTAATCATGAATATTTTTTGTACCTACATCGATGGTCTGCCATGCATTGTTCCGAATGTGAACGCGCAGCCAGTAATGTGGCCTCCGTCTAAGTAAGACAAGGTAAAGAACGAACATGGGCAGCATGCATCCCGTACAGGTGATCGCGGTGACCGGCGGCAAAGGTGGCGTCGGCAAGACTAACGTGTCAGTGAACTTGTCCCTGGCTCTGGCAGAGCTTGGCCGACGGGTCATGCTGCTGGACGCCGACCTGGGCCTGGCGAACGTCGATGTGCTGTTGGGGCTCACTCCCAAGCGCACGCTGGCGGACGTGATAGAGGGGCGCTGCGAACTGCGTGACGTGCTGCTGCAGGGGCCCGGCGGGATTCGCATCGTGCCGGCTGCCTCGGGCACCCAGAGCATGGTTCATCTGACTCCGGCTCAACACGCGGGTCTGATCCAGGCTTTCAGCGACATCGGTGACAACCTCGATGTGCTGGTGATCGACACGGCTGCCGGTATCGGTGATTCGGTCGTCAGTTTCGTACGCGCTGCCCAGGAAGTGTTGCTGGTGGTCTGCGATGAACCGACGTCCATCACCGACGCCTATGCCCTGATCAAATTACTGAACCGTGACTACGGCATGAACCGCTTCCGCGTCCTGGCCAACATGGCCCAGAGCCCGCAGGAAGGACGCAACCTGTTCGCCAAGTTGACAAAGGTCACGGATCGCTTCCTGGACGTCGCCCTACAATACGTCGGCGCAGTGCCCTACGACGAAAGCGTACGTAAAGCCGTCCAGAAGCAACGTGCGGTTTATGAAGCTTTCCCCCGTTCCAAATGCGCACTGGCGTTCAAGGCTATTGCCCAGAAGGTTGATACCTGGCCATTGCCGGCCAACCCTCGCGGGCATCTGGAGTTTTTCGTCGAGCGTCTCGTGCAACAAACAGCAGGGCCCGTGCTATGACAGCCAGCGGTTACAACCATCTCTACAAAAAATCGGCACGGGACGCCCAGTACGAATTGATTGAGCGTTATGCGCCTCTGGTCAAGCGTATCGCCTATCACTTGCTGGCGCGGTTGCCGGCCAGTGTCCAGGTCGAGGACTTGATCCAGGCGGGCATGATCGGCCTGCTCGAAGTCTCGAACAAATACGACGCGAGCAAGGGCGCCAGCTTTGAGACCTATGCCGGTATTCGCATCCGCGGAGCGATGCTCGACGAAGTCCGCAAGGGCGACTGGGCACCGCGTTCGGTGCACCGCAATACCCGCATGGTCAGTGACGCCATTCGCGCCATTGAAGCTAAAACCGGGCGTGACGCTAAAGATCATGAGGTTGCGGCCGAACTCCAATTGAGTCTCGACGATTATTACGGGATTTTGAACGATACCTTGGGCAGTCGCCTGTTCAGTTTCGACGACCTGTTGCAGGACGGCGAACACGAAGGGCTGCACGAGGACGGCGCGAGTGCTCACATGGAGCCATCGCGTGACCTGGAAGATGAACGTTTCCAGAGCGCGCTGGCGGATGCGATTGCCAATTTGCCGGAGCGTGAGCGACTGGTCTTGGCGCTGTACTACGACGAAGAGCTGAACCTCAAGGAAATCGGTGAGGTCCTGGGGGTCAGCGAATCGCGGGTCAGCCAGTTACACAGCCAGTGCGCGGCCCGTTTGCGGGGGCGTTTGGGGGAGTGGCGAGCGCGCTGACAGCAGTGTGGGGACACTGCGAACGAGTCTGGCCTGGTATGCGCTGAGCCAGTCTTTCTCCGTTGTCCTCCAGACCGTTGTCGAGTGTTGTGCCGGAATGATTGAAATGGCGCGTTCAGGTGCTGGGCGCGTTTAAGACTGCTTGGAGGTCGAATTGGACAAGAACATGAAAATCCTCATCGTTGATGACTTCTCAACGATGCGGCGGATCATAAAAAACCTGTTGCGTGACCTTGGGTTCACCAACACGGTCGAGGCCGACGATGGCACCACTGCCATTCCGGTTCTCAACAGCGGAAGCATCGACTTTCTGGTGACTGACTGGAACATGCCTGGCATGACCGGTATCGACTTGCTGCGCCATGTGCGCGCCGACGAAAAACTCAAGCACCTTCCGGTGCTGATGGTCACTGCCGAAGCCAAGCGCGAGCAGATCATCGAAGCGGCCCAGGCCGGTGTGAACGGCTACGTGGTCAAACCCTTCACGGCCCAGGCGTTGAAAGAGAAGATCGAAAAAATCTTCGAACGCATCGGTTAACGGCGCCACGGGGGAGCTATGGATAACGAATCTTCAATGGGTGATTTCGAATCGACCCTGAAAAAACATGCCCGCGAACTGGTCGACAGCCTTGAAAAAGGCCGCTTTGGCGATGCGGTTCAAATGATCCATGAGCTCAACCAGACCCGTGACCGCGGTCTGTATCAGGAAGTGGGCAAGCTCACGCGTGAACTGCACAGCGCGATTGTCAATTTTCAGATCGATCCGAACATGCCGCAGGCCGAGGAGGTCTCGCAGATCACTGATGCGACCGAGCGTCTGGGTTATGTGGTCAAGCTGACCGAGGCCGCGGCCAACCGCACCATGGACCTGGTGGAGAGCGCAACGCCGCTGGTCAATGGCCTGAGCGATGAAGCCCAGGCCTTGAGCACCGACTGGGGCCGTTTCATGCGGCGTGAAGTCGGCGCTGAGGAGTTTCGGGACCTGGCCCGTCGGGTTGACGGTTTCCTGACGCGCAGCAGCACCGAGAACCGTGCCGTGGCGAGCAACCTCAACGACATTCTGCTGGCTCAGGACTATCAAGACCTGACCGGCCAGGTGATCAAACGGGTAACCCAACTGGTCACCGAAGTGGAAAGCAACCTGCTCAAACTGGTGTTGATGGCCAGCCAGGTCGACCGCTTTGCAGGCATCGAACACGACCGTGAAGCGATACTTGCTGAAAAAGATCCACAAAAACATCTCTCTCAGGGTGAAGGTCCGCAGATTCATGCCGATAAAAGAGAAGACGTTATGTCCGGTCAGGACGATGTGGACGATTTGCTGTCCAGCCTTGGATTCTGAGTTGGTAGGTCGTGATGACGGTTAATGCCGGTCGCGCCGCGCCCCACAAGACGCAAGACTAGGCACGAGGAGTGTGGTTTGGTCTTTCCAAATGAACGACGAGTAACGACGGATTGCGCCTTGTGGGGCGCGGCCCGAAGGGTTGGAGCTGTGAGCGCGCCATGCCGCGTTGCGAGACTTGGTAAGGAAACAACCCTTACCGGCGTCTCGCGCCTTGCCTGGCACGCTCACAGCTCCAACGCGATCCGGCATTAACCGTCATCACGACCTACCTGTTTTAGGAGCAGCCATTAATGAGCTTCGGCGCCGATGAAGAGATCCTTCAGGATTTCCTGGTTGAGGCCGGCGAGATTCTAGAGCAACTTTCCGAACAACTGGTCGAGCTGGAAAGCCGACCGGATGATGCGGATCTGCTCAATGCAATTTTTCGCGGTTTCCACACTGTAAAAGGAGGCGCCGGCTTCCTCCAGCTCAATGAGCTGGTGGAGTGCTGTCACATTGCCGAGAACGTGTTCGACATCCTGCGCAAGGGTGAGCGTCGCGTTGACTCGGAATTGATGGACGTGGTGCTCGAAGCGCTGGATGCGGTCAACAGCATGTTCAGTGAAGTGCGCGAGCGCTCACCGATCACCGCTGCTACGCCTGAGTTGCTCGCCGCGCTGTCGCGCCTGGCCGAGCCGCAGTCGGCTGACGAGGCTGCACCGGTAGCCGCGCCAGTGGTTGAGGAACCGGTCGCCGAGGAATCAGGCGACATCACCGATAACGAATTCGAACAACTGCTGGACTCGCTGAACGCCGTCAAGGCCCAAGCCCAGGCTCCGGCGGCGCCTGCTGCCCCGGCTGCGCCGGCCGCCGATGCCGCCACCAGCGATGAAATCACCGACGCCGAGTTCGAGTCGCTGCTCGATCAGCTTCACGGCAAGGGCCAGTTCGCCGTGGATGCAGTCGTCCCCCCGAGTGCCCCGGCCGCCCCGAAAGCAGCGGGCGACAACTCCGATATTACCGACGATGAGTTCGAGGCTTTGCTCGATCAGTTGCACGGCAAGGGCAACTTTGCCGTGGACGCACTGGATTCGGCCATCGCTTCGGCGCCGACCCCAGCCAAGCCTGCCGCCGCCGCAGCGGGCAGCGACCTGATCAGCGATCACGAGTTCGAATCACTGCTCGACGAACTGCACGGCAAGGGCAAGTTCAGCGAAGTCGGCACCGCCTCAGCAGCCACTGCGCCTGCCGCCACCACCACAGCGGCTGCGCCAGCGGAGAAGGCCGCGGCCAAACCCGCCGCCAAGGCACCGGAACCGAAGGCTGAGACGCCCAAGCCTGCCGCTGCGGCCGCCCCGGCGCCAGCCCGTGCACCGGCGGCCGCGCCGGCGGATAAGCCAGCCAGCGAAGCCGAGACGACTGTACGGGTCGACACCGCTCGCCTGGACGAGATCATGAACATGGTCGGCGAACTGGTGCTGGTGCGTAACCGCCTGGTGCGTCTGGGCCTCAACAGCCAGGACGAAGCCATGGCCAAGGCCGTGTCGAACCTGGACGTGGTCACGGCTGACTTGCAGACGGCGGTCATGAAGACCCGGATGCAGCCGATCAAGAAAGTCTTCGGGCGCTTCCCGCGCCTGGTTCGCGACCTGGCACGCCAGCTCAAGAAAGAAATCAACCTGGAACTGGTGGGCGAAGAGACCGACCTGGACAAGAACCTGGTCGAGGCGCTGGCCGACCCGCTGGTCCACTTGGTGCGCAACGCGGTCGACCACGGTATCGAGTCGCCGCAAGAGCGCGAAGAGTCAGGCAAGCCCCGCAGCGGCAAGGTGGTGTTGGCCGCCGAGCAGGAAGGCGACCACATCCTGCTGTCGATCTCCGACGACGGCAAAGGCATGGACCCGAACGTGCTGCGCTCCATCGCGGTGAAGCGCGGTGTGATGGACAAGGACGCCGCCGACCGCCTGAGCGACACCGAGTGCTACAACCTGATCTTCGCCCCGGGGTTCTCGACCAAGACCGAGATTTCCGACGTGTCGGGCCGTGGCGTGGGCATGGACGTGGTGAAAACCAAGATTTCCCAGCTCAACGGTTCGATCAACATCTACTCGACCAAGGGCCAGGGCTCGAAAATCGTCATCAAGGTCCCGCTGACCCTGGCGATCATGCCGACCCTGATGGTGATGCTGGGCAACCAGGCATTCGCCTTCCCGCTGGTCAATGTCAACGAGATCTTCCACCTCGACCTGTCGCGCACCAACGTGGTGGACGGCCAGGAAGTGGTGATCGTGCGGGACAAGGCACTGCCGCTGTTCTACCTCAAGCGCTGGCTGGTCAGCTCCGCCGCTCATGTCGAGCAGGGCGAGGGCCATGTGGTGATCCTTTCGGTGGGCACCCAGCGGATTGGCTTCGTCGTCGATCAGTTGGTGGGTCAGGAAGAAGTGGTCATCAAGCCGCTAGGCAAGATGCTCCAGGGCACCCCGGGCATGTCCGGCGCCACCATCACCGGCGACGGCCGCATCGCGTTGATTCTCGATGTGCCAAGCATGCTCAAGCGTTACGCCGCACGGCGTATTTGATTCTGGAGGGGCGCGGCCTGCAGCCGCGTCTTGTCTAACGGAGTGTTTATGGTAGTTAAAGTCCTGGTGGTGGACGATTCGGGTTTTTTCCGCCGCCGCGTCTCGGAAATTCTCTCGGCGGACCCGAGTATTCAGGTCGTCGGTACGGCGACCAACGGCAAAGAGGCAATCGATCAGGCGCTGGCGCTCAAGCCGGACGTGATCACCATGGACTACGAGATGCCGATGATGGATGGCATCACGGCGGTGCGGCATATCATGCAGCGCTGCCCGACCCCCGTATTGATGTTCTCCTCCCTGACCCATGAAGGCGCGCGGGTGACCCTCGATGCGCTGGACGCCGGGGCAGTGGATTTCCTGCCGAAAAATTTCGAAGACATTTCGCGCAACCCTGACAAGGTTCGGCAGTTGCTCTGCGAGAAGGTCCACAGTATTTCCCGCAGCAACCGGCGTGTTGGAGCCTATAGCACACCTGCGCCAACGCCTGCACCGGCGCCAGCCCCAGCTTCGTCGGGCAGCTTCAACCCGGCCCCTGCGCGCAGTGCCCCGGCCCCAGTGCCAACTCGTTCCGCGCCAGCCAGTACGTCATCGTCGCCGGCCCCCAAGCGCAAAGCCTACAAACTGGTCGCTATTGGTACGTCCACCGGCGGCCCGGTGGCGTTGCAGCGGGTTCTGACCCAGTTGCCGGCCAACTTTCCGGCGCCGATCGTGCTGATCCAGCATATGCCCGCAGCCTTTACCAAGGCGTTCGCCGAGCGCCTCGACAAGCTGTGTCGTATCAGCGTCAAGGAGGCCGAGGATGGCGACATCCTGCGTCCGGGCCTGGCGCTGCTGGCGCCGGGCGGCAAACAGATGATGATCGATGGTCGCGGCGCGGTGAAAATCCTGCCCGGCGATGAGCGCCTCAATTACAAACCGTGCGTGGACATCACTTTCGGCTCCGCAGCTAAATCCTACGGCGACAAAGTTCTGGCGGTGGTGCTCACCGGCATGGGCGCCGACGGTCGCGAAGGCGCACGCCTGCTCAAGCAGGGCGGCAGCGCCATTTGGGCCCAGGATGAAGCCAGTTGCGTGATCTATGGCATGCCGATGGCGATTGTCAAAGCGGATCTGGCCGACGCGGTGTACGGGCTGGACGACATTGGTAGACACTTGGTCGAGGCGTGCCTGTAATGGATGTGCTCAGCCTGATCGGCATCATCATGGCGTTCGTCGCCATTATCGGTGGCAATTACCTGGAAGGCGGTCACCTGGGGGCCTTGGCCAACGGCCCGGCGGCGTTGATCGTGATCGGCGGCACCGTGGGCGCGGCGCTGTTGCAGTCCCCCATGAGCGCCTTCAAGCGCGCCATGCAGGTGCTCATCTGGATTCTGTTCCCGCCGCGAGTCGACCTCGCCGGTGGCATCGACCGCGTGGTGAACTGGAGCCTGACCGCCCGCAAGGAAGGCTTGCTGGGCCTGGAAGGGGTGGCCGATGCCGAACCCGACAACTACTCCCGCAAAGGCCTGCAACTGCTGGTGGACGGCGCTGAGCCGGAAGCCATCCGCAGCATCCTGGAAGTGGATTTCTACACGCAGGAAAGCCGTGACATCGAAGCGGCCAAAGTCTTTGAAAGCATGGGTGGCTATGCACCGACCATCGGCATCATCGGTGCGGTAATGGGCCTGATCCACGTGATGGGCAACCTGGCCGATCCGTCGCAACTGGGCAGCGGCATCGCTGTGGCCTTCGTCGCGACCATTTATGGTGTGGCCAGTGCCAACCTGGTGCTGCTGCCGATCGCCGCCAAGCTCAAGTCCATCGCGTTGCGCCAGTCGCGTTATCGCGAAATGTTGCTGGAAGGGATCCTGTCGATCGCCGAAGGTGAAAACCCTCGTTCCATTGAGTTAAAGCTTCAGGGCTTTATGGACTGATGGGAGACATGGAAAATGGCACGTCGCAGGCATCGTGAAGAACACGTCAACCATGAACGCTGGCTCGTTTCCTATGCCGACTTCATCACACTGTTGTTCGCCTTCTTCGTGGTCATGTATTCGATCTCGTCGGTCAACGAGGGCAAGTACAAGGTGATTTCCGAGGCGCTGATCGGCGTGTTTACCGACTCCGACCGCGCCCTCAAGCCCATCCCCATTGGTGATGAGCGGCCCAAGACCACCACGCCGGCCAAACCGCTGGTCAGGGACTCCGAGCAGGTCGATGCCGGTATCGCTGGCGGCAGCGATCCGTTGAAAAGCATTGCCGATGACATCAGCGCGGCGTTTGGCGATCTGATCAGTTCCAATCAGATGACCGTGCGCGGCAACGAGTTGTGGGTTGAGATCGAACTCAATTCCAGCCTGTTGTTTGGCAGCGGCGACGCCATGCCCAGTGATATGGCGTTCAACATCATCGACAAAGTGGCCGCTATCCTCAGGCCTTTCGACAACCCGATCCACGTAGAAGGCTTCACCGACGATCAGCCGATTCGCACTGCGCAGTACCCGACCAACTGGGAACTGTCATCGGCGCGTTCGGCGAGCATCGTGCGCATGCTCGCCATGCAGGGCGTAAACCCCGGCCGGCTGGCGTCGGTGGGCTATGGTGAATTCCAGCCGGTGGCCAACAATGCCACCGCCGAGGGGCGTGCGCGCAACCGGAGAGTGGTGCTGGTGGTGTCGCGCAACCTTGAGGTGCGCCGTAGCCTGACCGGGACCGGCACGGCCCATGCAACACCGGATGCGGCATTGAAGCGTGCTGGCACACAAACTGCACCGACCCAGCCCAAGTCGCCGGGAAGACAGAGCGCCGTCAATTCTCCGTCACCCGCTTTATAACCGAGCTATTTCTCGGTCGAGCCTGTATCGGCCGGGAGGAACAATCCGAATGAGAGTCTGGGCAGTCGCCAATCAAAAAGGTGGTGTGGGTAAAACCACATCTTCCATCGCTTTAGCCGGATTGCTGGCCGAGGCGGGCAAGCGCGTGGTCATGGTCGATCTGGACCCCCACGGCTCGATGACCAGCTACTTTGGTTACGATCCCGACAGTCTGGAGCACAGCAACTACGACCTGTTCCTGCACAAGGGCGGGGTGCCCGAAGGCTTGCCGGGGCAGTTGCTGCTGTCCACCAGCGATGAGCGTATTTCCCTGTTGCCATCCAGCACCGCCCTGGCGACCCTGGAACGGCAGTCGCCGGGACAAAGCGGTCTGGGCCTGGTGATCGCCAAGAGTCTGGCGCAACTGTGGCAGGATTTCGATTACGCGATCATCGACAGCCCGCCGCTGCTTGGCGTGCTGATGGTCAACGCCCTGGCGGCCAGCCAGCAACTGGTTATCCCGGTGCAGACCGAGCACCTGGCCGTCAAGGGCCTGGAGCGCATGGTCAATACCCTGGCGATGATCAATCGCTCGCGCAAGCAATCGTTGGCCTTCAACATCGTACCGACCCTGTTTGATCGTCGCACCCAGGCGTCCCTGGGCACCCTGCGCGTGCTGCGGGACATGTACCCGGATGACATCTGGCAAGGCTACATTCCGGTCGACACGCGTTTGCGTGACGCCAGCCGTGCCGGTGTGACCCCTTCGCAATTCGATGGCAAGAGCCGCGGCGTGCTGGCCTACCGGGCGCTGCTCAAGCACCTGCTGGCCCAGCAGCTCGTTTCGCAGCAGGTGGCTTAAGGTGAAGAGGCTTACCAAAGGCATTGCACTCGATTGTGAGCGCTCAAGTCCTGGCGCATACATGCCGATAACCTTTTCAAGTGGCGCACTGTTCCCATGAGCCGCCCGATAAAGACAACCTCGCGTCCGCAATTGGCCCTGCAGTCTTATCTGGATGGGCTGTTGCAGGAAGCAACCGAAGAACTGCCACCGCAGCCGAGCATGATCGAGGCGTTGCCCGAGACCGTCGAAGCCGAAGGTGGACTGGATGAATTTCAGGCGGCCGTGCTCGAAGAGCAGGCCCGTGATGCACACAAAACAGTGATTGCCGCGGCAGTCGAGGCTCCGTTCATCAAGCCTCAGGTGGCAGTGATGGAAGCGCCTGCGCCGATCCTGGCGCCGGTCTCGACCGTTGCACCGTTGCTGCAGGGCCTGGTGACGCCGGTGGTGGAAGTCCATCTGCCACCGAGCAGCCCACCGCCGCCGGTGCCGACCGACGACCGTCCGGCCTGGGCCGCCGAGCCGTTCGAGTGTTTGTTGTTCGATGTGGCCGGGTTGACCCTGGCGGTGCCGCTGGTATGCCTGGGATCGATATATTCCCTGGCCGGGCAGGAATTGACGCCGTTGTTCGGTCAGCCGGAATGGTTCCTCGGGATCCTGCCGAGCCAGGCCGGCAACCTGAAGGTGCTGGATACCGCGCGCTGGGTGATGCCGGACCGTTATCGCGATGATTTTCGCCAGGGCCTGCAATACGTGATTTCGGTGCAAGGGTATGAATGGGGTTTGGCGGTGCATCAGGTCAGTCGCTCGCTGCGCCTGGACCCGAACGAGATCAAGTGGCGCAGCCATCGAGGGCAACGGCCATGGCTGGCCGGTACAGTGATCGAGCATATGTGCGCCTTGCTGGACGTATCCGAGCTGGCTGAGCTGATTGCCAGCGGCGGGGCAAAACACCTGGGCGGCACCAAGCCGGTCCAGAAACCGAAATAAGACAACCGGTGACGCACAGCGTCACGGGGCAGAACACACACCGCCACAGGCGGTTTTTCGAGGGGTCAGGGTATGAATGATAAGGCGTCGTCTCTCAAGGGTTCCGAAGATCCGATTTTGCAATGGGTAACCTTCAAACTCGATAACGAAACCTACGGCATCAACGTGATGCGCGTTCAGGAAGTGCTGCGCTATACCGAGATCGCCCCGGTACCCGGTGCGCCAAGCTACGTGCTGGGCATCATCAACCTGCGCGGTAACGTGGTCACGGTGATCGACACTCGCCAGCGGTTTGGCCTGAACTCCACCGAGGTCAACGACAACACCCGTATCGTGATCATCGAGGCCGACAAGCAAGTGGTCGGCATCCTCGTCGACAGCGTCGCTGAAGTGGTTTACTTGCGTCAGTCGGAGATCGAAACCGCACCTAACGTCGGTAACGAAGAGTCGGCCAAGTTCATCCAGGGCGTGTGCAACAAGAACAACGAGTTGCTGATCCTGGTCGAGCTGGAGAAGATGATGAGCGAAGAGGAATGGTCGGAACTGGAGAGTATCTGATTTGATTCTTGAGGTAGCAGTCATTGTCCTGTTCCTGTTCTGGGCAGGCACGCTGGCGATGTTTGTCGCGTACATACGCGGTCAGCGGCAGATCGCCGCTCAGCAGGCCCAGGGCGATGCGTTGCGTGATCAACGCATCCGGGACCTGGCCAAACGCGTCGACGATTACCAGAACGGCACCGTGCGCATGGGCGAAGCCTTGCATGAGCTACGTGCCGTGGTCGCACCGTTGCCGGACAAACTGGCCCAACTGGAGCAGCGCGACCCCTCCAGCCTGTCCTTCGCCCAGGCCGCCCGCCTGGTGGGCATGGGCGCCAGCGTCGACGAACTGACCCAGGCCTGCGGTTTGACCCAGGCCGAGGCGGAGTTGATGAGCAAGTTGCATAAGGGCGGCTAAGCGCTCCCAAAGGTTTTCTGGCGTTAACCAGCCCACACACACAACCTCTGTGGCGAGGGAGCTTGCTCCCGCTGGGCTGCGTAGCGGCCCCATCTTTTTGCGGTTGCTGCGCAACCGAGCGGGAGCAAGCTCCCTCGCCACAAGAGCGGCCCTTTGCTGGATTTGAGATCAGTAATCGTCGCCGCGATCGGTCACATCCTTCTCGACACTTGGCGCGTTCGGGTCATAGCCCTGGGGGAATTTGCCTTTCAAATTCCAGGCAAACGCGATGATCTCGGCAATCGTGCGATACAACTCTTCCGGAATGCTGTCGCCCAATTCCATTCGGGCCAATAGCTTCACCAACTCAGCATTTTCATAAATCGGCACTTCGCTTTCCCGGGCGATCCGCAGGATTTCCTCGGCCAGGGCTTCGTCGCCCTTGGCGGTGAGGGTCGGTGCGTGGAGGCCGTCGTATTTGAGGGCGATGGCCTGGCGTGGTGCGGTGTCGGTTGTCATGCGGTTTCGTCCACCCAGCGTTGTTCCAGTCGAGTCTTGGGGCCTTGGGGCGGGGTGCCGAGGTGGCAATCCAGGTCGGCCACATTCAGGCCACAGGTCACCAGGCGTTCACGCAGCGCGGTCAGATTGCTTTCGATCAGGCTGGCGGTGTATGGCCGCTCAGCCCATAGCTGGCTCGACAGGCTGCCGCTGAGCAACTGGGCCTGAATCTGCAGCGGCCCCAATGGCTCCATGTCGAACGCCAGCTCGACCCGCCAGAGCTGCTGTTTCGGTTCGCGTTCTTCACGGCGTTCCTGTGGCTGCTCCCGGGGCGGGGTTTCCTCGCGCTGGAACTTGACCTGCAGCGGCACGATGTCCTGCAGGTTGCGCATGGGGATTTCCAGCTGCCAAGTGCTCATCAGCCGACCATCGTCGGTCAGGCCCGTCTGTTCCAGGCTCGACAACTGATGGGTTTGCAGGCGCGACACGGCGGCGGCGGCCAGGCGCAGCAGCTGCTCCAGGTCGCCTTCATCGTCCTGGCCTTTCAACAGGCGTGAGGGCAGGGGGAAACTGGTGGGTTGCGGCTTGACGCTGACCTGGCCGAGGGTTCCCAGGGCGTTACGCACGAAGCTGGGGAGCGCCTGGGCCAACGTGTTGGCGGCAATGATGGCAGCGAGGTTGGTGGAGGCGGGCAGGGCCGGGGTCAGTTGGGCGATCAGTTTCAGCAGATCGCCCTTCATGTCTGGCGCCAGGCTCGGTACTTGCCCGGCCAGCAGTTTGCTTTCCAGGAACGCGCCGCTGGCGGCCATGGCCTGGGCCAGACCCTTGGGTGTACTCAGTTGCTGGATGTCCGGCAGGCCCGCCAACAGCCGTGTCACCGCGGCGCGCAGCTCGGTGCCGGTGTCGTCGCTGGCCGGAAGCTTTTGCAGCGCGGTGTTCTGCAGCGCGGTGACCAAGTTGTCCAGCGAGCCCTGGCGGCTCATCTGCGTGACCAGTTGCTGGCTGACCGCCAGTTGTTCCTGGCGGTTGCTCAAGGGGACAAATTTCAAGGTCTGGGCATCTTGTACCTGAGCACTCAACAGCGTGCCGATGCGCAGCGGTCGCGGGCTGTCGATGTCCAGGGTTCTGCCAGCCTGGGCCGTGTTGAGCAGGCTCACCAGCGACCGGTAAACCGCCGGTTGTCCCGGCAACTGCGGCAACGCCTGGCTGGTGAGCACCTTGCCTTGCAGTAGAGTGCCGACCGGCATCTGTGCCGTGTCGATACGGGTCAGGGTGGCGACGCTGGAGGCGATGGCCTGCTGCACGGTAATCGCCAGGTTGCTGGCGGATGGCTGCGTCACCGCCAGGCTGGTGCCTTGGGGCAATGGCTGGGTGCTGGTGGCTTGCACGGTGGTTTGGCGACCGCTTTCCAGGGTGACCTTGAGCAACAGCTGGAAGGTCTGCTCCGCCTGCTTGAGCGACAACACCTCGGCCTTGGCGGTCTGGCCCGCACCGATCAGGCCTTCGACCGGCGTCAGCAATTTGAGCAGCTCGCCCGTGACCGCCGGCATACGGGTGGTTGCCGAGGCCTGAGGCAGCGGCGGTATGTTCATGTCGCCTGTCATCTGCGGTCTTACCTTGGGAAGCTAATTGAGCACGCCCCCTGGGGCATGACATGTATAATGCCGCCGGTCTTTCAGGGAGTGGCGAAAACCTTGCAATTGTTTGACGCAGCTCTGTGGAACCGGCCACCAAAGCATCTATGCTGCACCTCTTTAACGGCCGCTGCATGGCCGACTTGAACCGTATAAGGCCCGCTATCCCTTGACCAGTCCTCTCCTGCAAACCGTCGGCCTCGCCTGTGAGCGAGATTTGCGGCTGCTTTTCGAGAATCTCGAATTGAGACTCTCGCATGGCGATATGGTGCAGATCAGCGGCCCTAACGGCAGTGGCAAGACCAGCCTGTTGCGCCTGTTGGCCGGGTTGATGCAGCCCACCGCCGGCCAGGTGCTGCTCAATGGCCAGCCGTTGCACAGCCAGCGCAGCGAACTGGCCCGCAACCTGCTCTGGATCGGCCATGCCGCCGGCATCAAGGATTTGCTGACGCCTGAAGAAAACCTCAGTTGGCTCTGCGCGCTGCATCGACCGGCCGGGCGCGAGGCGATCTGGCAGGCGCTGGCGACGGTGGGCCTGCGCGGCTTCGAAGACGTGCCGTGCCACACCCTGTCCGCCGGCCAGCAGCGCCGCGTGGCCCTGGCCCGGTTATATCTCGACAGCCCGCCGCTATGGATTCTCGACGAGCCGTTCACCGCTCTGGACAAGCAGGGCGTGGCGCAGCTCGAGGAGCACCTGGCCGGGCACTGCGAGAGGGGGGGCATGGTGCTGTTGACCACCCACCACACATTGGCGCGGATGCCATCCGGTTATCGCAACATCGATCTTGGGAACTGGGCTGTATGAGTGTGTTTGGCCTGCTGCTTGCCCGCGAGGCGCGCCTGTTGTTCCGCCGTCCGGCCGAACTGGCCAATCCGCTGGTGTTCTTCGCGATAGTCATCGCACTGTTCCCGCTGGCGGTCGGTCCCGGGACTCAATTGTTGCAAACCTTGTCGCCGGGGCTGGTCTGGGTGGCGGCCCTTTTATCGGTCCTGCTCTCGCTGGACGGGCTTTTCCGCAGTGATTTCGAGGACGGATCCCTGGAGCAGTGGGTCCTTTCGTCGCACCCCCTGGCCCTTCTGGTTTTGGCCAAGGTACTGGCACACTGGGTTTTTTCCGGCCTGGCGCTGGTCCTGCTCTCGCCGTTGCTGGCAATGATGCTGGGCTTGCCCGCTGCCTGCATGCCGGTATTGTTGGTGTCGCTGTTGCTGGGCACGCCGGTGTTGAGCCTGCTCGGCGCAGTCGGCGCGGCATTGACGGTGGGGTTGAAGCGCGGTGGCCTGTTGCTGGCGCTGCTGATCCTGCCGCTGTATATCCCGGTGTTGATCCTCGGTAGTGGGGCCTTGCAAGCCGCGCTGCAAGGCATGCCGGCAACCGGTTATCTGCTGTGGCTTGGGAGCCTGACCGCCCTGGCGATAACCCTGACACCCTTTGCAATAGCCGCTGGCCTGAAAATCAGCGTCGGCGAATAATAATGACGCCTGGTCGAAAACTGACCACTTCTTCTGAAGTAAAGGCAGACTGGCGGCCCGTGATAGCGTGCCGCAACCGTGATGGAAAACAGCAATGAACTGGACCTGGTTTCATAAGCTCGGCTCACCCAAGTGGTTCTACGGCATCAGCGGCAAACTGTTGCCCTGGTTGAGCCTCCTGGCAGTGCTGCTGATGGGCATTGGCGGAGTCTGGGGCCTGGCCTTCGCCCCGCCGGACTACCAGCAGGGCAACAGCTTTCGCATCATCTACATTCACGTGCCCACGGCGCTGTTGGCCCAGTCCATCTACGTGATGCTGGCGGTGTGCGGTGTGGTCGGGCTGGTGTGGAAAATGAAACTGGCGGACGTGGCCCTGCAATGCGCCGCCCCCATCGGTGCCTGGATGACCGCCGTAGCGCTGGTCACCGGCGCGATCTGGGGCAAACCGACCTGGGGCTCATGGTGGGTCTGGGATGCCCGACTGACGTCGATGCTGATCCTGCTGTTTCTGTACTTCGGTCTTATTGCGCTGGGCAACGCCATCAGCAATCGTGACAGCGCCGCCAAGGCTTGTGCGGTGCTGGCGATTGTCGGCGTGATCAACATCCCGATCATCAAGTACTCGGTGGAGTGGTGGAACACCTTGCACCAGGGCGCGACCTTCACCCTCACCGAAAAACCGGCGATGCCGGTGGAGATGTGGCTGCCGCTGTTGCTCACAGCGCTGGGTTTCTACTGTTTCTTCGGCGCTGTGCTGTTAATGCGCATGCGCCTGGAAGTGCTCAAGCGCGAGTCCCGGGCCAGTTGGGTGAAGGCCGAAGTACAGAACAGCCTGGAGGCCGCTCGATGAGTTTTGCGTCATTCGGCGATTTTCTCGCCATGGGCCATCACGGCCTGTATGTCTGGTCAGCCTATGGCATCTGCCTGGCGGTGCTGGCCCTCAACGTGGCGGCGCCGATCCTGGCCCGCAAGCGGTATCTGCAACAAGAGGCGCGTCGTCTGCGCCGGGAGAACGGTCAGTGAATCCGCTGCGCAAAAAACGTCTTGTCATCATTCTTGCCCTCCTGGTGGGTGTCGGCGCTGCGGTCGGCCTGGCCCTGAGCGCCTTGCAACAGAACATCAACCTGTTTTACACCCCGACCCAGATTGCCAACGGCGAAGCGCCCCAAGACACGCGCATCCGTGCCGGCGGCATGGTGGAGGAGGGGTCCCTGGTGCGTACCGGGGACTCGCTGGACGTGAAATTCAACGTCACCGATTTCAACAAGACCGTGACCATCACCTATCGTGGCATCCTGCCCGACCTGTTTCGCGAAGGGCAGGGCATCGTCGCCCTGGGCAAGCTCAATGCCGAAGGCGTGGTGGTGGCCGATGAAGTCCTGGCCAAGCACGACGAAAAATACATGCCGCCGGAAGTGACCAAGGCTTTGAAAGACAGCGGCCAGTCGGCGCCCGCTCCCGTGAAGGAGGGTTGATCGATGACCGGTCTGTTTATTCCCGAGCTGGGTCACCTGGCGATGATCCTGGCTTTGTGTTTCTCCATCGTTCAGGCGGTGGTGCCTTTACTCGGTGCCTGGCGTGGCGATCGTTTGTGGATGAGCCTGGCCCAGCCGGCGGCTTGGGGGCAGTTCGCCTTCATGTTGTTCGCCTTCGGTTGCCTGACCTACGCCTTCATGGTTGACGATTTTTCCGTGGCGTACGTTGCCGGCAACTCCAACAGCGCCTTGCCTTGGTACTACAAGTTCAGCGCAGTGTGGGGCGCCCATGAGGGGTCTCTGCTGCTCTGGGCGTTGATCCTCGCCGGCTGGACCTTCGCGGTCTCGGTGTTCTCCCGGCAGTTACCGCAAGTGATGCTCGCCCGTGTGCTGGCGGTGATGGGCATGATCAGCATCGGTTTTCTGCTGTTCCTGATCCTCACGTCCAACCCCTTCGAGCGCATCTTGCCGCAGGTGCCGTTGGATGGCCGCGACCTCAACCCGTTGCTGCAGGACATCGGCCTGATCGTTCACCCGCCGATGCTCTACATGGGGTACGTTGGATTCTCAGTGGCCTTCGCCTTCGCCATCGCCGCGCTGCTGGGCGGTCGTCTGGATGCCGCATGGGCGCGCTGGTCGCGTCCTTGGACCATCGTCGCCTGGGCTTTCCTGGGCATTGGCATCACCCTGGGTTCGTGGTGGGCTTATTACGAACTCGGCTGGGGAGGCTGGTGGTTCTGGGACCCGGTGGAAAATGCCTCGTTCATGCCCTGGCTGGTGGGCACCGCGCTGATTCACTCGCTGGCCGTCACGGAAAAACGTGGGGTGTTCAAGAGCTGGACCGTGCTGCTGGCCATCGCGGCATTCTCCCTCAGCCTGCTGGGAACCTTCCTGGTGCGTTCCGGCGTACTGACTTCGGTGCATGCCTTTGCCTCCGACCCTGAGCGTGGTGTGTTCATCCTGATGTTCCTGCTGTTCGTGGTTGGCGGCTCGCTGACGCTGTTCGCTTTGCGGGCGCCGGTGGTGAAAAGCCAGGTCGGCTTCAACCTCTGGTCCCGGGAAACCCTGTTGCTGGGCAACAACCTGGTGCTGGTGGTCGCCGCGTCGATGATCCTGCTGGGTACGCTGTACCCGCTGGTGCTCGACGCGCTGACCGGCGCCAAGCTGTCGGTCGGCCCGCCGTACTTCAATGCATTGTTCATTCCGCTGATGGCGATCCTGATGGTGGTGATGGCTGTCGGCATGCTGGTGCGCTGGAAAGACACGCCGGTCAAATGGCTGATGGGCATGCTGACGCCCGTGCTGCTGGGCACTGCTGCCCTGGCCGTCATTGCCGCGATTGCATATGGCGATTTCAACTGGGCGGTACTGGCGACTTTCGTGCTGGCGGCCTGGGTGTTGCTGGCTGGCGTGCGGGATATCTTCGACAAGACCCGCCACAAAGGCCTGATCAAGGGCCTGCCCACCCTGACTCGCAGTTATTGGGGCATGCAGATCGCCCACCTGGGCATCGCCGTCTGCGCCCTGGGTGTGGTGCTGTCCAGCCAGAACAGCGCCGAGCGCGACCTGCGTCTGGCACCCGGAGAGTCCATGGACCTGGGGGGCTATCAGTTCGTATTCGAGGGGGCCAAACATTACGAAGGCCCGAACTTCACCTCCGACAAAGGCACTGTGCGGGTCATTCGCAACGGTCAAGAAATCACCGTGCTGCATCCGGAAAAACGCCTCTACACCGTGCAGAATTCGGTGATGACCGAAGCCGGGATCGATGCCGGTTTCACCCGCGACCTCTACGTAGCGCTGGGCGAGTCCCTGGGTGATGGGGCATGGGCGGTGCGGGTCCACGTCAAGCCGTTCGTGCGCTGGATCTGGTTCGGTGGCCTGCTGACGGGCCTGGGCGGAATACTGGCGGCGCTGGATCGTCGTTATCGGGTCAAGGTAAAAACCCGGGTGCGTGAAACCCTGGGCATGACGGGAGCCCCTGCATGAAGCGTTGGTTGATGGTGTTGCCGCTGGCTCTGTTCCTATTGATGGCGGTGTTTTTGTACCGAGGGCTCTACCTGAACCCGGCCGAATTGCCGTCGGCGATGATCGGCAAGCCGTTCCCGGAGTTCTCCCTGCCGTCGGTGCAGGGCGACAAGACCCTGACGCGGGCGGACCTGCTGGGCAAACCGGCGCTGGTCAATGTCTGGGGCACCTGGTGCATTTCCTGCCGGGTTGAACATCCGGTATTGAACAAACTGGCCCAGAACGGCGTGGTGATCTACGGCGTCAATTACAAGGACGTCAACGCCGATGCCTTGAAGTGGCTGGCCGAGTTCCACAACCCGTATCAACTGGATATTCGTGATGAAGAAGGCTCTCTGGGCCTGAACCTGGGCGTTTACGGGGCGCCGGAAACCTTCTTCATCGACGCCAAGGGCGTCATCCGCGACAAGTTCGTCGGCGTGATCGACGAACAGGTCTGGCGCGAAAAACTGGCCGCCAAGTATCAGGCGCTGGTCGATGAGGCCAAGCCATGAAGCGCTGGTTAGCAGCCGTTATCCTCGGCGTGAGCCTGGCCGGCGTGGCCCACGCCGCCATCGACACCTACGAATTCGCCAACGAGGGCGAGCGCGAGCGGTTCCGTGAACTGACCAAGGAACTGCGCTGCCCCAAGTGTCAGAACCAGGATATCGCCGATTCCAACGCACCGATTGCCGCCGATCTGCGCAAGGAAATCTTCCGCATGCTCGGCGAGGGCAAGGACAACCAGCAGATCATCGATTTCATGGTGGACCGCTATGGGGAGTTCGTGCGCTACAACCCGGCCTTGACCTCCAAGACCGCACTGCTCTGGTTTGGCCCCGCCGGGCTGTTGCTCGGTGGTTTCGTGGTCATCGCGGTGATTGTGCGTCGCCGCCGGGTCCAGCGCACGGCTGCCCCGGACACGCTTTCTGTCGAAGAGCGCCAGCGCCTCGACCAACTGTTGGATAAAACCAAGCATGATTGATTTTTGGCTCGCCGCAGGTCTGCTTCTCCTGGTTGCCCTGAGTTTTCTGTTGATCCCCGTATTGCGTGTTCGCCGCGCCCAGCGCGAAGAGGACCGTACCGCGCTCAACGTGGCGCTGTATCAGGAGCGCGTCGCCGAGTTGCAGGCCGAGCAGGAAGAGGGCGTGCTGAATACCGCGCAGCTGGACACCGGCCGCGCCGAAGCCGCGCGAGAACTGCTCGCCGACACCGAAGGCGCTGATGCGCCGCGCGAGTCTCGCTTGGGTAAACCGTTGCCGTTACTCGCCGCCGTGCTGGTGCCGGTGCTGGGCCTGGGGCTGTATCTGCATTTCGGCGCCAGCGACAAGGTCGAGCTGACCCGCGAATTCGCCCAGGCGCCGCAGTCGATGGAAGAAATGACCCTGCGCCTGGAGCGCGCGGTGGCGGCGCAACCGGATAACGCCGAGGGCTTGTATTTCCTCGGTCGCACCTACATGGCCCAGGACCGGCCGGCGGATGCCGCGAAGATCTTCGAGCGGACCGTGGCGGTGGCCGGTCGCCAACCCGAGTTGTTGGGCCAGTGGGCTCAGGCGCAGTATTTCGCCGATGGCAAGAAATGGTCGGACAAGGTCCAGGCCCTGACCGACGAAGCGCTCAAGCTCGATCCCAAGGAGGTCACCAGCCTGGGCCTGCTGGGAATCGCCGCGTTCGAAGGCGAGCGCTATCAGGAGGCCATTGATTACTGGGGCCGTCTGCTCGCGCAACTGCCGGAAGGCGACAAGTCCCGTGATGCGCTACAAGGCGGTATCAACCGCGCCACCGAGAAGCTTGAGGCCAGCGGCGGCAAGGTTGCCCAGGCGCCAGTGAGCAAGGCTGCGGCATTGCTCAAGGTGCGCGTCGAGCTGGCGCCGGAGCTCAAGGCCAAGGTGCAGCCGGGCGACAGCGTGTTCATCTTTGCCCGCGCCGCTTCCGGCCCGCCGGCGCCGCTGGCGGCCAAGCGCCTGACCGTCGCTGACCTGCCTGTTACCGTGGAACTGGGCGATGCGGACGCCATGATGCCGCAACTGAAACTGTCGAACTTCCCTGAAGTCCAACTGGTGGCGCGCATTTCCCGGGCCGGTCAACCGACCGCCGGTGAATGGATCGGCCGCAGCAAGCCTCTGGCGAGCAGCACCACGGCGCAGCAACAACTGACTATCGACAGCCCGGATAAATAACAGGAATTCGCACCATGACCGCCATCGCTCGTATCACCCTGCTCACGCTCGTCCTGGGCCTGAGTGCTTGTGCGGTCCAGCGTCCGCCGCAGCCGTCGGCGCCGCTGCCTCCCATCCCGTCTTCAGGCCCGGCCACCAAGCCGGGGCCGTCGACCGCCCCAAGCAAGCCCGTCACGCCGAACACACCGGCCAAGCCGTTGCCCCGTACTTCCGCCAGCTTCGCCCCACCACCCGGCGGCAATAGCCACTGGGACGCCAAACTTGGGGTCTATGTGCTGGACAACCACACCAACACCTTCTATCGCCAGCGCACCTATTACCGCTGGAGCAACGGCTGGAGCCGCTCCATCAGCCCCAACGGGCCGTGGGAAGAGACCACCATCGAAGGTGTTCCGGCGGGGTTGGGGCGTCAGTTCCGCTAAAAGAAACCACCCCGTGGCGAGCCGGGCTCTGTAGGAGCTGTCGAGCGAAGCGAGGCTGCGATTTTTATCTTTCACTCAAGATCCAAGCGTTTGTGGAAAGATCGCAGCCTCGCTTCACTCGACAGCTCCTACGCAGTTCGGCAGGTGATGGTTTTCAAGGTTCGACCTGTCATGCCCGGCGTCGTAGAATGCGCGCCTTTGCGAGCCTTCATCGGCCAACCGCGTATTTATCGGAGCACCTGACCATGACGACTACCCCGACCGGCGACTATCTGGAAACCCTCTACGAAGGCTACGGCCAGCGTTTTCGGATGGACAAGCTGCTGCACGAAGTGCGCACCGAGCACCAGCACCTGGTGATTTTCGAGAACCCGCGCATGGGCCGGGTGATGGCGCTCGATGGGGTGATCCAGACCACCGAAGCCGACGAATTCATCTACCACGAAATGCTGACCCACGTACCGATTCTCGCCCACGGCGCGGCCAAGCGCGTGTTGATCATCGGCGGTGGCGACGGCGGCATGTTGCGCGAGGTGACCAAGCACCTGGGCGTTGAGCACATCACCATGGTGGAAATCGACGGCACCGTGGTGGACATGTGCAAGGAGTTCCTGCCCAACCACTCCAAAGGCGCCTACGACGACCCGCGGCTGAACCTGGTGATCGACGACGGCATGCATTTTGTCGCGACCACTCAGGAGAAATTCGACGTCATCATTTCCGACTCCACCGACCCGATCGGTCCGGGTGAAGTGTTGTTTTCGGAAAACTTCTACCAGGCCTGTCACCGCTGCCTGAACGAAGGCGGCATTCTGGTGACCCAGAACGGCACGCCGTTCATGCAACTGGGCGAGGTACAAACCACCGCCGGACGTCTGCGTGGCCTGTTTGCCGACTGGCATTTCTATCAGGCCGCCGTGCCGACCTACATTGGCGGCGCGATGACTTTCGCCTGGGGCTCGACGGATACCGCCTATCGCAAGCTGTCTCGCGAGACCCTGCGCGAGCGTTTCATTGGCAGCGGTATCATCACCCGCTACTACAACCCCGAAGTTCACCTCGGCGCGTTCGCCATGCCGCAGTACGTTCTGCAGGCAATCAACAAACCAAGTAACGACTGATCGGGAACAACGCTGACCTGTGGTCAGGGATCTATCCCCTGACCACAGTGCGGTTCGGCACACAATTCATCGGGCAATCCGCGGTTTTGTGTTTGCGAATAGTCATTGAACAAAATTTTCACAGCCCCTCGCGGACAATCCCGGCGCTTGTTGCGGTCGGTGAGTCAAATGGCGATGCCCCGCCATTCATTCAACGCTTGCGCACCCGCGCAGACCCAGGGACCCGGGTGATGGTCGGCATAGGACGCGCCGTTGTTCTATTCGCCCCCAACCCCTTTAGGTCCTTACACGACATGGCAATCCCGGACGCCCTGAGTCAGCACCGCACCACGCATCGCCTGCTGCAACCGACCGTCAAATCACACCTGGTCTACACCTTGCTCTGTGCCCTGGTCATGATGATCATGTTCAGCCTGTTGCGCGTGGCGCTGCTGGTCTACAACCGCGAAATGATCCTCGACTCCCCGGCCTCTACCTTCGTTGAGGCATTCGTCAACGGACTGCGTTTTGACCTGCGTCTGGTGGTCTATCTGTGTATTCCGCTGCTGCTGGCCTTGTTCAGCGCGCGGGCCATGGCGGCACGTGGTTTTTTTCGTTTCTGGCTGACCGTCACCGCCAGCATCGGGCTGTTCCTCGGTCTGATGGAGATGGACTTCTACCGCGAGTTTCACCAGCGTCTCAACGGCCTGGTCTTCCAGTATGTGCAGGAAGACCCGAAAACCGTGATGAGCATGCTCTGGTACGGTTTCCCGGTGGTGCGCTACCTGTTGGCGTGGGCCGTGGGCACGCTGATCCTCGCGATGGCGTTCAAGGGCGCCGACCGCGCGACCCGACCGCGCGGGCCGTTCAGTGGCGGCACGATCGGCACACGCCAGGTTGCTCCGTGGTACGGGCGTGTCGCGGTGTTCCTGGTCTGCTTGGTCGTGGCCGTGGGAGCCGCCCGGGGCACACTGCGCCAGGGGCCGCCCATGCGCTGGGGTGACGTCTACACCACCGATTCGAACTTTGCCAATCAGTTGGGCCTCAATGGCACGTTGTCACTGGTGGCTGCGGCCAAGAGCCGGATGTCCGAACACCGTGACAATATCTGGAAAGCCACCCTCGAGCAGCCGCTGGCCCAGCAGACCGTGCGGGACATGCTGGTGATGCCCGACGACAAACTGGTCGATGCAGACACCGCTGCCGTACGTCGCGACTACACGCCACCCGCCGACAAGACTTTGCCGATCAAGAACGTGGTGGTGATCCTCATGGAAAGCATGGCGGGTCACTCGGTGGGCGCCCTGGGCGCGCCGGGCAATATCACGCCTTATCTGGACAAACTGTCCAAGGAAGGTCTGCTGTTTGACCGCTTCTTCTCCAATGGCACCCACACCCATCAGGGCATGTTTGCCACCATGGCGTGTTTCCCGAACCTGCCGGGTTTCGAGTACCTGATGCAGACACCTGAAGGCAGCCACAAGTTTTCCGGGCTGCCGCAACTGCTCAGTGCCCGCGACTACGACGACGTGTATGTCTACAACGGTGATTTCGCCTGGGACAACCAGTCGGGCTTCTTCAGCGGCCAGGGTATGACCACATTCATCGGGCGCAATGATTATGTGAACCCGGTGTTCTCCGATCCGACCTGGGGCGTGTCCGATCAGGATATGTTCGACCGTTCCCTGATCGAGCTCAAGGCACGGGAAAACGGCAAGCCGTTCTATGCGCTGCTGCAAACCCTCTCCAACCACACGCCGTATGCGTTGCCGACACCGTTGCCGGTGGAGCCGGTCACGGACCGTGGCAGCCTGAATACGCACCTGACCGCCATGCGTTATTCCGATTGGGCGCTGGGGCAGTTCTTCGAAAAGGCTCGTAAGGAGCCTTATTTCAAGGAAACACTGTTTGTCATCGTCGGTGACCACGGTTTTGGTAACGAGCGCCAGCTTACCGAAATGGACTTGGGTCGTTTCAACGTGCCCATGCTGTTGATCGGCCCGGGTATCCAGGAAAAGTTCGGCCAGCGCAACCACACCGTGGGCACCCAGGTCGATATCGTCCCGACCATCATGGGCCGGATCGGCGGGCAAGTGCGTAACCAGTGCTGGGGCCGCGATTTGTTGAACCTGCCGCCAGGCGACAGCGGATTTGGCGTGATCAAACCGTCGGGCAGTGACCAGACCACGGCGATCATCCGCGACGACAAAATCCTGGTGTTGCCGAGGGAAAAGGAAATGGCGCCGAAGTTGTATCGCTACCAACTCGGTGCCCTGCCACGCGCGGATGTCATTGCCGACGCGCCGCAGGCGGCTGAAATGAAACTCAAGCTGGAGGCGTTTCTGCAAACCGCCACCAAGAGCCTGCTGGATAATACCGCCGGCGTGACACAGGGTGTTCCGGACTGAAAAGTCCAGCGCATAAAAAAAGAGGCCTTAACGGGCCTCTTTTTTTGTCACTTAGTGGTTCATATCTTGCCCAGTAACAGCAGGATCAACAGCACTACCAGTACGACACCGAGGATACCGGACGGGCCGTAACCCCAACTTCTGGAGTGAGGGAAGACCGGCAGGCCACCGATCAGCAGGAGGATCAGGATAATGATGAGTATTGTGCCCATTGGTGATTTCCTTATTGGTCAGTTCTGGAGTGATGCAACTTTCAACTACCAGCACGCATGCATTAAATCCGGGCGGCTTAATATGTCCGACCGTAACGTCCTGTAAAAAATTCAAAGTTTTTTAGTGCTCCAAAGAACCCCTCTATGGGAGCGAAGCTGTTCCACAGCGCTGTTCCCCTGAAAACCCATTAAGGTTTGCCCTCGCCATTCAGCACTCTGATGGAGCGTGGGTCCGGCAAGGTCCTTCGCTACACTCGGCTCATCTCTCCCGGAACAACAAGGCTGTTTGCTATGCAAAATCGCATGATGATTACCGGTGCCGGTTCTGGCCTGGGTCGCGAAATCGCGCTGCGCTGGGCCCGCGAAGGCTGGCGCCTGGCCTTGTCGGATGTCAGTGAGCCGGGCCTTCAGGAAACCCTCAGGTTGGTGCGTGACGCTGGCGGCGACGGTTTTGTCCAGCGCTGCGACGTGCGCGACTACAGCCAACTGACGGCGTTTGCCCAGGCCTGCGAAGAGAAGCTCGGTGGCATCGACATCATCGTCAACAATGCCGGTGTGGCCTCGGGTGGATTCTTCAGCGAACTGTCCCTGGAGGATTGGGATTGGCAAATCGCGATCAACCTGATGGGCGTGGTCAAGGGTTGCAAGGCGTTCTTGCCGTTGCTGGAAAAAAGCCACGGCAAGATCATCAACATCGCCTCCATGGCCGCCCTGATGCAAGGCCCGGCCATGAGCAACTACAACGTGGCCAAGGCCGGCGTGGTGGCGCTGTCGGAAAGCCTGTTGATCGAGCTGGCGCAGCAGGAAATCGGTGTGCATGTGGTGTGCCCGTCGTTTTTCCAGACCAACCTATTGGACTCCTTCCGCGGCCCTACGCCGGCGATGAAAGCCCAGGTTGGCAAGTTGCTGGAAAGCTCGCCGATCAGCGCGGCCGATATTGCCGACTACATCTATGAGCAGGTCGCCCAGGGCCAGTTCATGATCCTGCCTCACGAGCAAGGGCGCATGGCCTGGGCCATCAAGCAAAAGAATCCGCAGTTGCTGTACGACGAAATGACCGTCATGGCCGACAAGATGCGCGCCAAGGCTCGGCAGAACCCGAGTTGACCTGAGTGTCCGGCGTCCTCAGGATGGCCACATTCGGCCCTCCTGATGGACGCTCCCATGCTCAACTACTTTTGGTTCTTTCTCGCCGCGCTGTTTGAGATCGCCGGCTGTTACGCTTTCTGGATGTGGCTGCGCCAGGGCAAGAGCGCCTGGTGGATCGCGCCGGCGCTGCTGAGCCTTACGCTGTTCGCCCTGTTGCTGACCCGCATCGAGGCGACTTACGCCGGTCGTGCCTACGCCGCCTATGGCGGGATCTATATCATCGCCTCGATCGGCTGGCTGGCCGTGGTGGAGCGAGCGCGGCCGCTGGCTTCCGACTGGGTGGGTGTGGCGCTCTGCGTGGTGGGGGCGAGTGTGATTCTGTTTGGTCCGCGGATTTCCACCTCTTGAATAAGTCCGCTATCTGACAGGGTTTTGCAGGACGTTTCCTTCAGTTGCCAGAGTCTTGCTTGTAGGGCGTTACTGAATTCTTGAGGGTGTCTTGAGAACCTCAAGCGGGCCGGGCATGGTCAAGGTCCAGATATTCTTAAGGACAAGAACCATGCTCGTACTTAGCCGCGCTGTGGGTGAACTGATTTCCATCGGTGATGATATTTCCGTCCGAGTGCTCTCGGTCAACGGCACCACTGTTCGTTTTGGCGTGGAAGCGCCACGGCACATCGACGTTCATCGCTCCGAGATCTACGAAAAGATTCAGAAAAAAAGGGCCCAGGCCAGCCGCAAGGTCTGTTCAGTCGAATAGATGCTTGGGTACGTCGTGCTTGAGCATCAACTGGCACTGTTCGCTTTCCGGGTCGAAGACGATCATCGCCTGGCCTTTGGTCAAGGCCTGCCGGACCCGCAATACGCGGGTCTCCAGCGGCGTGTCGTCGCCATTGTCGGTGCCGTCGCGGGTCACGAAATCTTCGATCAGGCGAGTGAGCGTGTCGACTTCGAGTTGGTCGTGGGGGATCAGCATGGGGTACCTCGGCTAGACAATGTCGCGATGCTACGGCCAAAGGGCTTTTGCGGCTAGCCTTGGGTTTGGGTGTCTGTTCAGGCCTCATCGCGAGCAGGCTCGCTCCCACATGGGCTCAGCGTCGAGCACAAACTTTATGCTCAATGAAGATATCCCTGTGGGAGCGAGCCTGCTCGCGATGGCGGCATGACTGGCACTGAGATTCTGGAATTTTGCTCAGTTATCCGACCGCTGCCCAATCAAACTGTCCACCGACGGCACTCGGGTATCGCTTTCCATCTGCGCATCGTGTTCGAGCTGATGGCTGAAGCGGTCCAGCGAGCCCTGGGCCGGTTGGGCGTCGCTGGCGAATACCGGTGGGCTGAGGATGTAGGCGCCGAGCAGGCGGCTCAGGGCGGCCAGGCTGTCAATGTGAGTGCGTTCGTAGCCATGGGTGGCGTCGCAGCCGAAGGCGAGCAGGGCGGTGCGGATATCGTGGCCGGCGGTGACGGCGGAATGGGCATCGCTGAAGTAATAACGGAACAGGTCGCGGCGCGCCGGCAGTTCGTTTTCCCTGGCCAGCTTCAGCAAGTGCCGTGACAGGTGATAGTCGTAAGGGCCCCCGGAATCCTGCATCGCCACACTTACCGCGTGTTCGCTCGAGTGTTGGCCCGGTGCGACCGGGGCGATGTCGATGCCGACGAACTCGCTCACATCCCAAGGCAGTGCCGCCGCCGCGCCGCTGCCGGTTTCCTCGGTAATGGTGAAGAGCGGGTGGCAGTCGATCAGCAGTTCTTCGCCGCTGTCGACAATCGCCTTGAGCGCCGCCAGCAGCGCCGCAACCCCGGCCTTATCGTCCAGGTGTCGGGCACTGATATGGCCACTCTCGGTGAACTCCGGCAGAGGATCGAACGCTACATAATCGCCAATGCCCACGCCCAGGGATTCGCAATCGGCGCGGGTGGTGCAGTAGGCGTCCAGGCGCAGTTCGATGTGATCCCAACTGATGGGCATCTCATCGACGGCGGTATTGAATGCGTGCCCGGACGCCATCAACGGCAGTACGCTGCCGCGGATCACCCCCGTGTCCGTAAACAGGCTGACCCGGCTGCCTTCGGCAAACCGGCTGGACCAGCAACCCACCGGCGCCAGGGTCAGGCGCCCGTTGTCCTTGATCGCGCGCACCGAGGCGCCGATGGTGTCCAGGTGAGCCGATACGGCTCGGTCTGGGCTGCTCTGGCGGCCCTTGAGGGTGGCGCGGATGGTGCCGCGCCGGGTCATTTCAAAAGGAATGCCCAACTCTTCCAGCCGCTCGGCGACATAACGGACGATGGTGTCGGTGAAACCGGTGGGGCTGGGAATGGCGAGCATTTCCAGCAGGACCTTTTGCAGGTATTCGAGATTCGGTTCGGGAATCTTGCTGATCATGGAAACTCCTCCAGGAAGGTTTAAGTAAGGGAAACCCGTGGCGAGGGAGCTTGCTCCCGCTCGACCGCGAAGCGGTCGCCGTTCAGATCTCCGGCCTGTCCCACAAACCCGGTTATAGATGGAGGGGGCTGCTTCGCAGCCCAGCGGGAGCAAGCTCCCTCGCCACAGAGAAAAGACCTAGGCCACCGCCTGACTATGAGGAAACAATAAATCCACAAAGCGCTCGGCAGTGGGTTGCGGTTCGTGGTTGGCCAGGCCGGCGCGTTCGTTGGCTTCGATGAACACGTATTCGGGCTGATCGGCCGCCGGCACCAACAGGTCGAGGCCAACCATGGGGATATCCAAGGCCCGCGCGGCGCGTACCGCAGCTTCGGTCAGGGTCGGATGCAGGATCCCCGTGACATCTTCCAGCACGCCGCCCGTATGAAGGTTCGCCGTACGCCGCACGAACAGGTGTTTACCGGCCGGCAGCACACTGTCGTAGTCATAGCCGGCCGCGCTCAATGTGCGTTGGGTCTCGGCGTCCATGGGGATCTTGCTTTCACCTCCCGTAGCCGCTTGTCGGCGGCGGCTTTGGGCTTCGATCAGCGCGCCGATGGTGTGCTGACCGTCGCCGATCACCTCCGCCGGCCGCCGGATCGCTGCGGCCACCACTTCAAAGCCAATCACCAGGATGCGCAGGTCCAGGCCTTCGTGGAAGCTTTCCAGCAACACCCGGCTGTCAAACTGGCGGGCCGTTTCAATTGCGCTCTGCACTTCTTCAATCGTGCGCAGATCCACTGCCACCCCCTGGCCCTGTTCACCGTCCAGAGGCTTGACCACCACCCGTTCGTGCTCATCGAGAAATGCCAGGTTGTCATCGGCGTTGCCTGCCAATTGCTGGGCCGGCAAGTTCAGGCCTGCGTTCTTCAGCACTTTGTGGGTCAGGCTTTTGTTCTGGCACAGGGTCATGCTGATAGCGCTGGTCAGGTCGCTGAGGGATTCACGGCAGCGGATCCGGCGGCTGCCATGGACCAGGGTAAACAATCCACCTTCGGCGTCGTCCACCTGGACTTCGATGCCCCGGCGGTGAGCCTCTTCGACAATGATGCGCGCATAAGGATTGAACTGCGCCTCGGGGCCTGGCCCCAGGAACAACGGCTGATTGATGCAGTTCTTGCGTTTGATGGCGAACGTCGAAAGGTTCCGGAACCCGAGTTTGGCGTAGAGACTTTTCGCCAGGCGATTGTCGTGCAGCACCGAAAGATCCAGGTAACTTAGGCCCCTGCTCATGAAGTGCTCGATGAGGTGACGCACCAGGACCTCACCGACACCGGGCCGCGAACACTGCGGATCCACGGCCAGGCACCAGAGGCTGCTGCCGTTTTCCGGGTCGTTGAAGGCTTTCTGGTGATTCAGGCCCATGACGCTGCCGATCACCGCGCCGGTGTCATCATCTTCGGCCAGCCAGTAGACCGGCCCGCCCTCATGGCGCGGTGTGAGCCGTTGCGGATCGATGGGCAACATGCCCCGGGCCTGATACAGCAGGTTGATCGCCTGCCAATCGGCGTCGCTTTGCGCCCGGCGAATTCGGAAACCGCGAAATACCCGGGTGGCCTGGCGATAGTCGCTGAACCACAGGCGCAAGGTGTCGGATGGATCGAGAAACAGCTGCGCCGGTTCCAGCCCGAGTATTTGCTGGGGCGCGGCGACGTACAAGGCAATGTCGCGCTCACCCGATTGCTCATTGAGCAGCTCTTGGGCCAGGCTCGCCGGGTCCGGGAAGGTGTGGCCGATCAGCAATCGGCCCCAGCCGCAGTGCACCGCGATCGGGTCGGCGCCCAGTTCGCTGCCGTCTTCGGCCAGTCGCGCCTGCAGGCGTTCGTAGGAGGGCGCCTGGCCCCGCAGCAGGCGTTGATTGTGGGGTTTCATCGATCAGATTCCTTGTTCGCTGAGCCACAGGTTCAGCGCCGCCAGTTGCCACAGCCTTGAGCCGCGCAACGGGGTGAGCTGGCCGTTGGGGTCGGTCAGCAGTCGATCCAGCATCGCCGGGTTGAACAGGCCGCGATCCTGACTCGGATCCAGCAGCAGTTCGCGGACCCAGGCCAAGGTGTTGCCTTCCAGATGCTTGAGACCGGGTACAGGGAAATAGCCTTTTTTGCGGTCGATGACTTCGCCGGGGATCACCCGTCGAGCGGCTTCCTTGAGGACCTGTTTGCCGCCGTCGGGCAGCTTGAATTTAGCCGGGACCCGCGCCGAGAGTTCCACCAGTCGGTAATCCAGGAATGGCGTGCGCGCTTCCAGGCCCCAGGCCATGGTCATGTTGTCGACACGCTTGACCGGGTCGTCCACCAGCATCACCGTGCTGTCCAGGCGCAGGGCCTTGTCCACCGCCGCGTCGGCGCCCGGCTGGGCGAAGTGTTCCTTGACGAAGTCACCGGCCGCGTCGTTGGCCGTCAGCCATTTGGGCTGCACGGTAGCGGCATATTCTTCATAACTGCGATCAAAGAACGCGGCGCGATAGGCCGCGTATGGATCACTGGCGCCATCCACCTGCGGATACCAGTGGTAACCGGCGAACAGTTCATCGGCGCCCTGGCCGCTTTGCACCACTTTGCAATGCTTGGACACTTCCCGTGACAACAGGTAGAAGGCGATGCAGTCGTGACTGACCATCGGCTCGCTCATGGCCCGAAACGCCGCCGGCAGTTGCTCGATGATTTCTTTTTCGTCGATGCGTAGCTGATGGTGATGAGTGCCGTAGTGCTTGGCGATCAGGTCTGAATACTGGAACTCGTCACCGCGCTCGCCACCGGCGTCCTGGAAGCCGATGGAGAAGGTGGACAGGTTTTCCACACCGACTTCCCGCAGCAGGCCCACCAGCATGCTGGAGTCCACGCCGCCGGAAAGCAGCACGCCCACATCCACGGCGGCACGCTGACGAATGGCGACCGCTTCGCGGGTGCTGTCGAGCACGCGGTCGATCCAGTCCTGCAGGTTCAGGTTTTGCTCATCGGCCCGGGGACCATAGGGCAGGGTCCACCAGGTTTTCTGCTCGGTGGAGCCGTCGGCTTCGACCCGCATCCAAGTGGCGGGCGGCAGCTTTTCAACGCCGGCCAGCAGGGTGCGGGGCGCCGGGACCACGGCATGGAAGTTCAGGTAATGGTTCAGCGCCACCGGGTCGAGCATCGGGCTGATGTCGCCGCCCTTGAGCAGCGCCGGTAACGCCGAGGCAAAGCGCAGGCGCTGGCCGGTGCGCGACAGGTACAGCGGCTTGACACCGAGACGGTCGCGGGCGATGAACAGCCGCTTGGCGTCGCGTTCCCAGATGGCGAAGGCGAACATGCCGTTGAGCTTGGGTAACAGCGCTTCGCCCCAGGCGTGGTAGCCCTTGAGCAGCACTTCGGTGTCGCCACCGGAATAGAAGGCGTAACCCAGGCCTTCCAGCTCGGCGCGCAATTCAGGGTAGTTGTAGATCGCGCCGTTGAAGGCCAGGGACAGGCCCAGTTGATTGTCGATCATCGGCTGGGCCGAGCCGTCGGACAGGTCCATGATTTTCAGGCGCCGATGACCCAGGGCAATGGGGCCCTGACTGTGGAAACCCCACGCGTCGGGGCCGCGAGGGGCCAGGTGATGGGTGATTCGCTCTACGGCCGCAAGGTCCGCAGGTTGTTGATCGAAACGTAACTCTCCAGCTAATCCGCACATAAGTCCTTACCGGTTTTTCCGTTGGGGAGGTGAAACCGCACGCGCCGAAATGGCAGGTACTCTGAAACTGACCGATGGGATTGCCGTGAGTTTTAGATCAATGCGTTATAAGCCGATGGGTGGGGGACGGTGGGTTCAGTTCCGACGTCAGTTGAACGCATACTTGTGGCGAGGGGATTTATCCCCGCTGGGCTGCGAAGCAGTCCTAAAACCTGGCACCTCGGTTTATAAGGCAAACAGTGTTGGGCTCACTGTCTGGGGCCGCTTTGCAGACCAGCGGGGATAAATCCCCTCGCCACAGGTTGCTGAGCGTCCCTACCCCTGATTTTTGCCCCGAACCAGCGACCGCAACGCAAACCGGTTCGGATGGCAGGCTTCGGCCACGCTGCGGGGCAGGGGCAGGGGTTCGTTGTCCAGCCAGGCGGCAATCAACTCGCCCGACAAGGGCGCGGTGATCAGGCCCCGAGACCCGTGGCCGCTGTTGACGTACAAGCCCTCGAGCCAGGGGCATGGGCAGTCCGGCACCTGGCGGGCGTCCTTGCTCAGCGCCGAGTACGCCAGGGTGAAGGCGCGACTTTCGGCCAAGGGACCGACAATCGGCAGATAGTCCGGGCTGGTGCAACGGAACGCCGCGCGGCCCTGGAGGTGTTCCGGGTCCAGATTGCTGGCGTCCAGGCGTTCCACCAGATCAGCAGAGATTTGCTCCAGCATCTGCAGGTTGCCGGCGTGCTCGGCGGCGGTGGGGGTCAGGTCGTCGTTCTTGAAATCGAAACTGGCCCCCAGGGTGTGCTCGCCCAACCGTGCCGGCGCCACGTAGCCTTCAGCGCAGACCACCGTGCGCAGTGCCTGGCTGTGGGCGGTTTGCGCCAGGCGGGTGATTTGTCCGCGAATGCGCTTGAGGGGCAAGTCGGCGGCTGCGTCGAAGCGTTTGATCTCGGCGGCGCTGGCGAGGATCACGACGGGTGCACTGGCCAGGCAACGTTCACTGTCCCAGGCCTGCCATTGGCCGTCGACGCGGCGCAGCTCGAGGACTTCATGGTGGGCTTGCACCTCAATCTTGAGGCCGGATGCCTGCCAGCGGCACAGCGCGGGCGGATGGACCCAACCGCCTTGCGGGTAAAACAGACCGCCACAGGCCAGGCCGATACCGGACTGCGCCTCGGCCTGGGGCTGATCCAGGACGTGCAGCAAATCCTCGGCAAAGGCCTCGGCCAATTGCGCCTGGCGCTCGGCTTCCTTGTCGCTGAAGGCCAGTTGCAAGACACCGCAGCCGTCCCAGTCGACCCCTCGCTGCAGATGTTCGAGCAAGCGTCGGGTGTAACCGAAACCACTGAGGATCATCTGCGACAACGCCGTGCCATGGGCCGACAGCTTGAGATACAACACGCCCTGCGGGTTGCCGGAGGCTTCTTCGGCCAACCCGGCATGCCGTTCCAGCAGCGTCACCTGCCAGCCACGGGCCGCCAGGCTGGCTGCGCTGGCGCAACCAGCGAGGCCGCCGCCGATCACCAAGGCCCGACGCTCACCGTTGTGCGCCGCGGGGCGGGCGTACCAGGGTTTAACCAGGGGCGGGGCGGGCGTCAGCTGCGGCCAGCCGAGAAACACTCCGCGAAGGATTTCCCATTTATGGCCGATGCCCGGCGTGCGCTTCATCTTGAAACCGGCCGCGTTCAACAACCGTCGCACCCAGCCGGTGCTGGTGAAGGTGCTGAGGGTCGCGCCGGGCGCAGCCAAGCGCGCCAGTTCGGCAAACAGCTCGGCGGTCCACATCTCGGGATTTTTCGCCGGCGCGAAACCGTCCAGGAACCAGGCATCGACTTGCGCATCCAGCTGCGGCAATTGCTCCAGGGCATCGCCGATCAACAAGGTCAGCGTCACCCGACCGTCCGCCAGCGTCAGGCGCTGGAAGCCCTGATGGATTGCGACGTACTGCGCAAGCAGTTGATCAGCCTGAAGCTTGAGCTGTGGCCACAAGTCCAGTGCCCGGCGCAGGTCCTCAGGGCTCAAGGGGTACTTCTCGACACTGACAAAGTGCAGCCGCGCCCCGGCCGGCGCGCACTGTTCGAACAATTTCCAGGCGCAGAGAAAGTTCAGCCCGGTGCCGAACCCGGTTTCACCGATCACCAGCCGCCCGTCGTCCGGCAGTGCGGCAAAACGCTCGGCCAGGTTGTTCTGCTCAAGGAACACATAGCGGGTTTCTTCCAGGCCCGACTGGTCGGAAAAATACACATCGTCGAACACCCGCGAGCGCGGGCGACCTTGATCGTCCCAGTCGAGTTGGGCGTGGTGCTGTACGGGCGTCATGGCAGGCTCGGTCAAAACGGGGAGGTCATTCTAGCCGATCGATCGCTGAGCGCTCCCTTGCGTATGCATTTGTCGGCGCTGCCGAGTGCACGGCCGGCGTCCAATCCGCTAGTCTTGCCCCATTCCCTGGAAGGAGCTGCCCATGTTCGAATCCGCCGAAATTGGTCACGTCATCGATAAAGAGACCTATGACGCCGAAGTACCGGCACTGCGTGAAGCGTTGCTCGAAGTCCAGTACGAGCTCCATCAGCAGCGTCGTTTTCCGGTCATTGTGCTGATCAACGGCATCGAAGGTGCGGGCAAGGGCGAAACGGTGAAATTGCTCAACGAGTGGATGGACCCGCGGCTGATCGAAGTGCGTACCTTCGATCAGCAGACCGACGAGGAGCTGGCGCGACCACCGGCCTGGCGTTATTGGCGGATGCTGCCGGCCAAGGGACGCATGGGGATTTTCTTCGGCAACTGGTACAGCCAGATGCTGCAGGGGCGCGTGCATGACCAGATCAAGGACCCACGGCTCGACCAGGCCATCAATGGCGCTGAACGGTTGGAGAAAATGCTCTGCGATGAAGGCGCGCTGATCTTCAAGTTCTGGTTTCACCTGTCCAAGAAACAGATGAAAGCCCGGCTCAAGGGGCTCAAGGACGACCCGCTGCACAGCTGGCGCATCAGCCCACTGGACTGGCAGCAATCCCAGACCTACGACAAGTTCGTCAAATACGGTGAACGGGTACTGCGCCGTACCAGCCGTGATTACGCGCCCTGGCATGTAATCGAAGGCATGGACGCCTATTACCGCAGCCTTACGGTCGGGCGGATCTTGCTCGACGGGATGCGTCAGGCGCTGGCCCGGTCGAAGGTCAATGCGGATAAAGTCAGCGTGGCGCCGTTGCCAGCGCTGGACGAGCAAATCACGCTGTTGGACAGCCTGGACATGACCTTGCGCCTGGACAAGGCCGACTATGAAGAGCAACTGATCACCGAACAGGCGCGTTTTTCCGGCCTGTTGCGCGATAAACGCATGCGCCGCCATGCCCTGGTGGCAGTGTTTGAAGGTAACGATGCAGCGGGCAAGGGCGGCGCGATCCGACGGGTCGCGGCAGCGCTCGACCCGCGCCAGTACAGCATCGTGCCGATTGCCGCGCCCACCGAAGAAGAGCGCGCCCATCCTTACATGTGGCGGTTCTGGCGGCATATCCCGGCGCGGGGCAAGTTCACTGTGTTTGATCGCTCCTGGTACGGGCGGGTGCTGGTGGAGCGGGTCGAAGGTTTTTGCAGCAAGGCCGACTGGCTGAGGGCCTACGGCGAAATCAATGATTTCGAGGAGCAGATTGCCGATGCCTCGGTGGTGGTGGTCAAGTTCTGGCTGGCCATCGACAAGGAGACTCAACTGGAACGCTTCCAAGAGCGTGAAGCGATCCCTTTCAAACGCTTCAAGATCACCGAGGACGACTGGCGCAACCGTGACAAATGGGATGCCTACCGGGCGGCGGTGTGCGACATGGTCGATCGCACCAGCACCGAGATTTCTCCCTGGACCCTGGTGGAGGCCAATGACAAGCGCTGGGCCCGGGTCAAGGTGTTGCGCACGCTTAATGAGGCGCTGGAGGAAGCCTTCGAGCGCTCAGCAAAACAGGCGCGCAAAGCCAGGAAGGGCAAGTAGTGGGCGATGGGAACGCATACGCGAGGTGAATGATCGTCGCGGCCGGTTATGCAGTGGATTTATGCTCAATTGACTCCTAACCGACAATAACAATTGAGGTACAGCCATGCGTGAAGTGGTGATCGTCGACAGCGTGCGGACCGGCCTGGCCAAGTCTTTTCGCGGCAAGTTCAACATGACCCGTCCGGACGACATGGCGGCCCATTGTGTCGATGCATTGTTGGCGCGCAACGGGATCGATCCGGCCAGCGTCGAGGACTGCATCGTCGGCGCCGGCTCCAACGAGGGCGCCCAGGGCTATAACATTGGTCGTAACGTGGCGGTGCTTTCGCAATTAGGTATCGGCACTGCCGGCATGACCCTTAACCGCTTCTGTTCTTCGGGCCTGCAAGCGATTGCCATCGCCGCCAACCAGATCGCCTCCGGTTGCAGCGACATCATCGTTGCCGGTGGCGTGGAATCCATCAGCCTGACGATGAAAAGCGTCAATACCGATCACCTGATCAACCCGCTGCTCAAGGAACAGGTGCCGGGGATTTACTTTCCCATGGGCCAGACCGCCGAGATCGTCGCCCGCCGTTATCAAGTCAGCCGCGAAGAACAGGACCGCTACGCCTTGCAGAGTCAGCAACGTACCGCACAGGCTCAGGCGGCCGGGCTGTTTGACGACGAGATCGTGCCGATGGCGGTCAAGTACAAGGTCGAGGACAAGAACACCGGTGCGGTGCAGATGCTCGACGGCGTGGTCGATCGCGACGATTGCAACCGCCCCGACACCACCTATGAAAGTCTGGCAGGCCTCAAGCCGGTGTTCGCTGAAGACGGCTCTGTGACGGCGGGTAACTCGTCACAGTTGTCCGACGGAGCCTCGATGACCCTGGTGATGAGCCTGGAAAAAGCCCTGGCCCTGGGCCTCAAACCCAAGGCGTTTTTCCGTGGTTTTACCGTGGCCGGTTGCGAGCCGGACGAAATGGGCATTGGTCCGGTGTTTTCGGTGCCCAAACTGCTCAAGGCCAAGGGCTTGCAGATCGCCGATATCGACCTGTGGGAACTCAATGAAGCCTTCGCCTCCCAATGCCTCTACAGCCGCAATCGGCTGGAAATCGATAACGAGAAGTACAACGTCAACGGCGGTTCTATTTCCATCGGCCACCCGTTCGGCATGACCGGTTCGCGCCAGGTCGGGCATCTGGTGCGCGAGCTGCAACGGCGCAGCCTGCGCTATGGCATCGTGACCATGTGCGTGGGTGGCGGGATGGGGGCGACGGGGTTGTTTGAGGCGGTGAGATAAGCGTTTAACCGAAGTTATTCGCTGCCAATCTGTGGCGAGGGAGCTTGCTCCCATCGGGCCCGGTAGGAGCTGTCGAGCGAAGCGAGGCTGCGATCTTTTGATCTTTCGCTTCGAACTCGATTGGCAGTGGAAAGATCGCAGCCTCGCTTCGCTCGACAGCTCCTACGGAGTCCAGCGGGAGCAAGCTCCCTCGCCACAGGGTTTGTCGCACTCTGTCTAGCTGGCGACTTGGGTCAGTTGCTGCATCCGCGCGATATACGCTTTTATCTCCCGTTCTGCTGCCTCGCGGCTGGCGAACGGGCCTTCCTGTGTGCCTTCTCGGGTATTGAAATAAAACTCGCTGTTTACCCGGCAGATCCGGTCGCTGCGAAAAATCGTCGTAGGGGCGGGATCCTGGGCGCGTTTGCCGAACATGGCGGTCTCCATAGGCAGCGGGGTCAATGTCATTTGAGCTTATGTGCAGTCCTTGATTTGCGCCTGGTCAGGCGATCGACGGCAACGACCCGTACAGTCCCATGGACGTCCACGGCCTAACTGTCCCTGTGTCCTGGAGCGATCCGCGCCTAGAATGGGAGCTCTTTGTCTTGAGCTGCGAGGGTTGCATGCACATATCGTCCGGTCGCTGGGTCTACGGCCTGTTCCTCGCCCTGCTGACCGCCCTGCTGTGGGGCATCCTGCCGATCAAGCTCAAGCAAGTGCTGCAGGTGATGGATCCGGTCACCGTGACCTGGTTTCGCTTGCTGGTGTCCGGTGGCTTGCTGTTCATCTACCTGACGGCCACTCGCCGTTTGCCCAGTCGCAAGGTGTTGGGCCCCCGGGGCGGCTGGCTGGTGGCAATGGCGGTGTTGGGGCTGGTTGGCAACTACGTGCTGTACCTGATGGGCCTCAATCGCCTGAGTCCCGGCACCGCGCAACTGGTGGTGCAGATGGGGCCGATCATGTTGCTGGTCGCCAGTCTGTTTGTGTTCAAGGAGCGTTTCAGCGTGGGGCAGGGCATCGGCCTGCTGGTGTTGTTGATCGGTTTCACGCTGTTTTTCAACCAGCGCCTCGGCGAGCTGCTGACTTCCCTGAGTGACTACACCGCCGGGGTCTTGATGGTGTTGCTGGCGTCGACGGTCTGGACTTTTTATGCCCTGGGCCAGAAGCAACTGTTGACGGTGTGGAATTCGTTGCAGGTGATGATGGTGATCTACCTGTTCTGCGCGCTGTTGCTCACGCCCTGGGTGCATCCGCTGGAGGCGCTGCAACTGAGCCCGTTGCAAGGCTGGCTACTGCTTGCGTGCTGCCTCAATACCCTGATTGCCTACGGCGCCTTTGCCGAGGCCCTGGCTCACTGGGAAGCGTCGCGGGTCAGCGCAACCCTGGCGATCACGCCGTTGGTGACCTTCGCCGCGGTGGCGTTGGCAGCCTGGTGGTGGCCTGACTACGTGCATGCCGAGCAGATCAATCTGTTGGGGTATGGCGGGGCGGTGCTGGTGGTGTTGGGCTCGGCATTGGTTGCCCTGGGGCCGTCGCTGATGGCCGGACTCAGGGCCCGGCGTGAGCGACTGGCTGTCGGGCGATAGACCGAGTCATCGTTCTTCGCGAGCAAGCCCGCTCCCACTTTGATTGAATCGATCACAAGATGGGTGTTCGACGCCAATCCTTGTGGGAGCGGGCTTGCTCGCGAAGACGGACTGTCAATCAACAGACATCTCAGCCCTGACTACCGGCCTCCAGCATATTTTCCGGCCGCACCCAGGCATCGAACTCTTCATCGGTCAGATACCCCAGTTGCAAGGCCGCTTCGCGCAGGGTAAGACCTTCGCCGTAGGCTTTCTTGGCGATTTCGGCGGATTTGTCATAGCCGATGTGTGTGTTCAGGGCGGTGACCAGCATCAAGCCACGTTCCAGATGCGCCGCCATCTGCTCGGCATCCGGTTCGAGCCCGGCGATGCAGTGCTGCTGGAAATTGCTGCAGCCATCGGCCAGCAGGCGGATCGATTGCAACAGGTTGTGAATGATCACTGGCTTGAACACGTTCAATTGCAAATGACCCTGGCTGGCGGCGAAACCGATGGTCACGTCGTTGCCCATGACCTGGCAGGCCAGCATCGACAAAGCCTCGCACTGGGTCGGGTTGACCTTGCCGGGCATGATGGAGCTGCCCGGTTCATTGGCCGGCAACTTCACTTCGGCGAACCCGGCCCGTGGCCCGGAGCCCAGCAGACGCAGGTCATTGGCAATCTTCATCAGGGTCACGGCCAGGGTTTTCAGTGCGCCGGACAACGTGGTCAGGGGCTCATGGCCGGCCAACGCCGCGAACTTGTTTGGCGCGGTGACGAAGGGCAGGCCGGACAGCGCCGCCAGTTCAGCGGCGATTGCCTCGCCGAAGCCGTGGGGCGAATTGAGTCCGGTGCCCACTGCCGTACCGCCTTGGGCAAGTTCGCAAACCGCCGGCAGCGCCGCACGGATCGCCCGTTCGGCGTAATCGAGTTGAGCGATGAAGGCTGACAACTCCTGGCCGAAGGTGATCGGCGTGGCATCCATCATGTGGGTGCGGCCGGTCTTGACCAGTTTCATGTGGCGCGCCGCCAATTCCGCCAGTGCGCCGGACAACTCGGCGATCGCGGGCAGCAATTGCTGATGGACCGCCTGGATGGCGGCGATGTGCATGGCGGTGGGGAAGCAATCGTTGGAGCTTTGGGAGCGATTGACGTGGTCGTTCGGGTGCACCGGGCTCTTGCCGCCGCGGGGATTGCCCGCCAGCTCGTTGGCACGCCCGGCGATCACTTCGTTGACGTTCATGTTGCTCTGGGTTCCGCTTCCGGTCTGCCAGACCACCAGCGGGAATTGGTCGTCATGCTGGCCGGCCAGGACTTCGTCGGCGGCCTGTTCGATCAAGCGCGCGATGTCGGCGGGCAAGTCGCCATTGCGGTCATTGACCCGCGCCGCGGCTTTTTTGATCAGTGCCAAGGCGTGCAGCACCGACAGCGGCATGCGTTCGTTGCCAATGGCAAAGTTGATCAGGGAACGCTGCGTCTGGGCGCCCCAGTAGGCTTCATCCGGGACTTCAACCTGGCCAAGGCTGTCGGTTTCGATACGGCTCATCGGGTCAAACTCCTGTAGGTCTGAATGCGCAGTTTAGGCCCTGAAGGGCGACACGGGTTCCCTCAATCATTTTTCGATCGTTTCGGCCCGTCAATCGGACGCGTAGAGCAATGGGGTTGAGGCTCGGCGTTTTTTAGGCGCAGAATGATCGCCCTTGGGGTTTTACCTCGCCTGTAGAAAAGGAAACTTGATGACCCGTCTTCGTGCCATCTGTACCGCAGTTGCTCTGGTGTGTGCCAGCAGTCCTGTTTTTGCCGATACCGCCAGCCACAACGCCAGTGCCGAAGAGTTCCTGACCCTGGCGCACGCCGACAAACTGGGTACCCCGGTGTACATGCAAGTGCAGCAGATGTTTGCCCAGCGCTTTGAGCAGACCAAGGCGCCCGAGTCGAAAAAAGCCACCCTCGAAACCTACCAGGCCAAGGCCAACGCCGCACTGGACCAGGCCATCGGCTGGAAGAAGCTCAAGCCGGACATGGTCAAGCTCTATACCTCCAACTTCAGCGAGTCGGAACTCAAGGAACTGGTGTCCTTCTACCGCTCGCCGCTGGGTAAGAAAGTCCTGGAAAAAATGCCCCAGCTGACCCAGCAATCGGCCCAGTTGACCCAGGCCAAGCTGGAAAGCGCAGTGCCGGTGGTCAACAAGCTGCTGGCGGACATGACCGCCGAGCTTGAGCCAAAAGCCGCCCCTGCCAAGAAAAAGCCGTAAGCGGAGCCCGGTATGAGCATGCAACAACGCATCGAATCGACGCTCGGGCTGTTGCAGCCCGAGCACCTGCAAGTGCTGGATGAAAGCCACATGCACAGCCGTGGGTTACAGACCCACTTCAAGGCCGTGGTGGTCAGCCATCAGTTCGAGGGGCTCAATCGCGTCAAGCGTCATCAGAAAGTCTACGGCACGCTGGGCGAGCTGATGGGTGAGTTTCATGCGTTGGCGCTGCACACCTATACCCCCGAGGAATGGGCACAGATCGATACAGCCCCGGCTTCGCCGACCTGTGCCGGGGGCAGCAAGCACTGATCTGCCGCGGCTGATGGCTGTAGGAACTGTAGGAACTGTAGGAACTTGTAGGAGCTGACGAGTGCAACGAGGCTGCGATCTTTCGCTTTGGACTCAATTGTCAGGGGAAAGATCGCAGCCTCGTTGCACTCGTCAGCTCCTACAGGGCACAGCCCAATGGGCCACATCCGGCCTTGATTGCAGTCCTGCAACCCACGTGTTTTTTGTTAGAATCCGCCACGCGCCTAACAGGGCGCGTTTTTTTTCGCATCCGGTTCACCCTTTGCGAGGGTAGCCACCTGGAGAAATACCCATGACACCATCCATTGTCGTGGCGGCACTGTATAAGTTCGTCACCCTTGAAGATTACGTCGAGCTGCGTGAGCCACTGCTCAAGGCCATGCTCGACAACGGCATCAAAGGCACGCTGCTGATCGCCGAAGAAGGCATCAACGGCACCGTTTCCGGCACCCGCGAAGGCATCGACGGTTTGTTGGCCTGGCTCAAGAACGACCCACGCATGATCGACATCGATCACAAAGAGTCGTATTGCGACGAGCAACCGTTCTACCGCACCAAGGTCAAGCTCAAGAAGGAAATCGTCACCCTCGGCGTCGAAGGCGTGGACCCCAACAAACAGGTGGGCACCTATGTCGAACCGCAAGACTGGAACGCGCTGATCAGCGACCCGGAAGTCTTGCTGATCGACACCCGCAACGACTACGAAGTGTCCATCGGCACCTTTGAAGGCGCGATCGACCCCAAGACCACCAGCTTTCGCGAGTTCCCCGAGTACATCAAAGCCAACTTCGACCCGGCCCGGCACAAGAAGGTCGCGATGTTCTGCACCGGTGGCATTCGCTGCGAAAAAGCCTCCAGTTACATGCTCGGCCAGGGTTTCGACGAGGTCTATCACCTCAAGGGCGGCATCCTGAAGTACCTTGAAGAGGTGCCGCAGGAAGAAACCAAATGGCGCGGCGACTGCTTCGTGTTCGATAACCGCGTGACCGTCCGCCATGACCTTAGCGAAGGCGACTACGATCAGTGTCATGCCTGTCGTACACCGGTGAGCGTAGAAGACCGCGCTTCGGAGCACTACGTGCCAGGCATCAGTTGTCCGCATTGCTGGGATAAGCTGAGCGAAAAGACCCGGCGCAGCGCCATCGACCGGCAAAAGCAGATCGAACTGGCCAAGGCCCGCAACATGCCGCATCCGATCGGCTACAACTATAAGCAATCACCTTCCGAGGCTTGAACCATGGCGCCACGCCTGCTCTATGTGATGGACCCGATGTGTTCCTGGTGCTGGGGTTTTGCACCGGTTGCCGAGGCGCTGGTCGAGCAGGCGCAGGCCGCCGGGGTAGAACTGCACCTGGTGGTGGGCGGTTTGCGCACCGGCAGCGGTTCGGCCCTGGAGCCGACCACCCGACGCTACATCCTCGAGCATTGGCAGGCCGTCACCCAGGCCACCGGCCAGACGTTCAAGCTTGAAGGTGCGTTGCCGGACGGTTTTGTCTATGACACCGAACCGGCCTGCCGGGCACTGGTGACGGCCCGTGGCCTGGCGCCGGACTTGGCCTGGAAGCTGTTGAAGCTGATCCAGCAGGCGTTTTATGTCGAGGGTCGTGATGTGACCCACGCCAGCGTCCTGGTGGAACTGGCCGAACAGGCCGGACTGCCACGCATCGAGTTCGCCGCAGCATTTGACCGCGCCGAGCAACATGCGGCCACTGCTGCGGATTTCACCTGGGTGCAGGATCTTGGCATCGCCGGTTTTCCTACGCTGCTGGCCGAGCGTGACGGTCAATTGGCCTTGCTTACCAACGGCTACCAGCCCCTGAGCCAGTTGTCGCCACTGCTGGGCCGCTGGCTGGAGCGCGCGGCCTGTGCCTGACCGGGCGGATGACGCATCCCTTGCGCCACGCGTCGACCGCTTGAGCTGGGCCGAAATCCGCCGTCTGGCCCTTAAACACAAGAAGGCCCTGTGGATCGCCAACGGCGTGGCCGTGCTGGCGACGCTGTGCAGCGTACCCATTCCGCTGCTGCTGCCGCTGCTGGTGGACGAAGTGCTGCTGGGCCAGGGCGACGCGGCATTGAAGGTCATGAACCATGCGTTGCCGAGCGGCTGGCAAAGCGCGGCCGGTTATATTGGCCTGATGCTGGTGGTGACCCTGGTCCTGCGATGCGGCGCTTTGCTGTTCAACGTGCTGCAGGCGCGATTGTTCGCCAGGCTGGCCAAGGACATCGTTTATCGCATTCGCGTCCGGTTGATCGAACGGCTCAAACGTATTTCCCTGGGTGAGTACGAAAGCCTGGGCAGCGGTACCGTGACCACGCACCTGGTCACCGACCTGGACACCCTGGATAAATTCGTCGGCGAAACCCTCAGTCGTTTCCTGGTGGCGATGCTGACACTGGTGGGCACTGCCGGCATTCTGGTGTGGATGCACTGGCAACTGGCGCTGCTGATCCTGTTGTTCAACCCGTTGGTGATCTACGCCACGGTGCAGTTGGGCAAACGGGTCAAGCATCTCAAGAAGCTGGAGAACGACAGCACCTCGCGCTTCACCCAGGCCCTGACCGAAACCCTGGATGCTATTCAGGAGGTGCGTGCCGGTAACCGTCAGGGTTATTTCCTGGGTCGATTGGGGACGCGGGCCAGGGAGGTCCGTGACTACGCAGTGAGCTCACAGTGGAAAACCGATGCCTCGAACCGCGCCAGCGGTTTGCTGTTTCAGTTTGGTATCGATATTTTTCGCGCAGCGGCGATGCTCACCGTCCTGTTCTCCGACCTCTCCATCGGCCAGATGCTGGCGGTGTTCAGCTACCTGTGGTTCATGATCGGACCGGTGGAGCAACTGCTCAATCTGCAGTACGCGTTTTATGCCGCCGGGGGCGCATTGTCGCGGATCAACGAGTTGCTGGCCCGTGCCGACGAACCGCAATACACCGGCAGTGTTAACCCGTTCCAGGGACGCGACACCGTGGGTATCGAAGTTCAGGGGCTGAGTTTCGGCTACGGCGACGAACTGGTGCTGAACCAGATGAATCTGTCGATTGCCCCCGGTGAAAAAGTTGCGATTGTCGGCGCCAGCGGGGGTGGCAAAAGTACCTTGGTCCAGTTGCTGTTGGGGCTGTACACGCCGCTGGCCGGGACCATCCGTTTCGGCGGTTCGACTCAGCAGGAAATCGGCCTGGAAACCGTGCGCGACAATGTTGCGGTGGTCCTGCAGCATCCCGCGCTGTTCAACGACACGGTGCGGGCCAACCTGACCATGGGTCGCGAGCGCACGGACGAGGCCTGCTGGCAAGCGCTGGAAATCGCCCAACTGCACCAGACGATCCTGAGTTTACCCAGCGGCCTGGACAGCATCGTCGGGCGTTCCGGCGTGCGTCTGTCCGGCGGGCAGCGCCAGCGCCTGGCCATTGCCCGGATGGTGCTGGCCGAGCCCAAGGTGGTGATCCTCGACGAGGCCACGTCCGCGCTGGACGCCGCCACCGAGTACAACCTGCACCAGGCGCTGGCGCGGTTCTTGAGCAACCGCACCACCTTGATCATCGCGCACCGGTTGTCGGCCGTGAAGCAGGCCGACCGGGTGCTGGTGTTCGACGGCGGACAAATCGCCGAGGATGGCGACCATCAGCAACTGATTGCTGACGGGGGTTTATACGCCAAGCTCTACGGGCATCTGCAGCAGCATTGATCGCCGGGGATCAATCGGATTCGGTTGAAGAACTCATTTCAGTTGCCGGACGCTTACGGCGCTGTCCCCATATGACGTTCAACGCATCGGCTCCGCGCTCATGACCGAACTCCTTCATGACAATCGCGCAGGATTCGCAAGGAGGCAGGGTGGTGGCAAGCGTGATCGACTTGATGTCTTCAGGGTTTGGATACTTTTCGCTGATGTAGGCAATCAGCTTGCTTTCACTGTCTGCGGAGGTCACTCGACTGAGCCTGTCCGAAGTGCCCGGAGCGTCCATCAGATGAGGGATCGCCAGCAATTTCCCATCGGCGCTCAGGGTGAGGGACGCAGGGTCAATCGCGTTCCGGATGCCATCAACATTAAAGTAAGTGGCGTCTTTGAAGGTGACTTGCGTATGGCCGCTGTGGGATTTGAACAGGGGCAGGTGCCGGGTGTAGTCCTCGATTCCGGAAACACTGACATATATTTCGTTGTTTCCTACTGCCGTGATGACGTCGGCAAAAGCTATGTTTTTTTGGTTCTTGGTTGGAAGGGTTTTTTGCAGTTCCTGCATGGCGTCATGGATGGTCACCGTTCGGCCGGTTGATTGAGACGGGCCTGCAATGGAGGGGGATGTAAAAAGCGCGTTGAAGATGTTTGCGGTTGATTTCTGTATGGCTTCGGGTGCTTGTGTGGTGGGTTGCCACACGGCTGCCCCGTTAGGTAAATCAGAGACAATCATTCTGGTGCGACGATCGAATAACACCGCCTCGGCGGGGTAGGTACTGACTTTCAGCCACTTCATATTGGAGGGCGGATGACTCGGTGCGCCAATGGGGATCGAAATTTCATCGATCTTGTCCAGTGCCCGTTCGACCTGGTCTCTGCCGTAGATTCGCGCGGCGTTGTTGGCGTTCAACGAACCGATGTACACCCGTTGCAGCTCTTCTCCCAAAGAGCCGGGCGTCAGGTCGCTTGGGCCAAGCCTTTTCAGACTCAGAGGAGACTCGACACTCTCAGTGGAGAGCAATCGGGTCATGTAATAATCATCCGTGTTCAAGCGGGTGAATATGTACGTGAAGTGCTCATCGATCGAGGGAATGATGAGCGCGCCGGTTTGATGGATATCGTCAATTTTTTCTGCCGAACCGGTTACTTTGATGCTGCCGTAAAGGCCGGTTTGAAATTCCAGGGTCGCCGTAATGGTTTCCCTGGGGATGGGGACTCTGCTGGAGAGACCGATCCATTGCGGTTTGCCTTTGTAGGTGTTGAGCTTGCCGTCCTTGAGTTCATAGATTTTCCCTTCGAAGGCGAGCAGGGCGCGATCATTGGGATGCTTGGGTATAGAGGGATAGAACGTTGCGTCACCAAACCAGGGCGCCCAGCTTAACTCGGTGCTGAACTCGCCCGCGGGTGGGCGCTCGGCAGGCTGGTCCGGCAATACATACCGGGTCTTGCACACCTCGTCTGGCGCACGCCGGACACGGCACGCAAGCTTCCTGAAGGGTGGACTGTCATCCGGGTGGCTGATGCGGCGCAGGGTTCCCGCCTTCAAACGATAGGGCACGTCATCCACATAAAAGAGGCGGCCGCCATCGACTTCAAGCACCTCTCGTACGCGGGCATTTTCTGGCAACTCGACAAGGACTTCGCTATCGGTTTGGGCTCGCGTGCTGAAGTGGGAGCGGCCCGGTGACACTTCAGCGCCCAGTTCAGGGCCGTAGGGCCGGGACGATAAAGGGTCAATCAACCGGTAATCAGCGCTGCCTGTGGCTGCGGTGTTGCGCACAGGAACATCGTCAATGCCGCGCACCGTGCTCAATTGGTCATTGATTGTCAGTGGACGCCAGCGGCCCGGATCCGTGACTTGGGACATGCCTTGGACGAAATCATATTGGCCGGCGCGCCCGGACAATGTCTTGAGGCTCAGATAGCCCTTTTTGCTGAACCGGTACACGCTCTGGCCGCCTGCTCGCAGCAAGGAGGCAATGCCGTCGAGCGGGTTCAGGGTGGCGTTGAGCAAACTACCTGTGAGCGTTGCAAAGGCAGGCAGCGCTTTGCCAATGCTCAACTTGCCCGCGGCGCTGACCAACTTCAGCGAGCCTGAGGCAAACTTGCCGATGGGCCGGGCGAAGACAACAAAATCAGTGAACAGGCCAAAGGCTCCACTCACCAGGCGATCACGGTCTCCCGAAGCCAGGTCTTCGATACTGCCCCAGAAGGGCACAAACATTTTTATGATTTCCAGGGTTTTTTCACGCTTGGCCTTTTGACGGTCGAATTCAGTTTCGCCATAACAACGGTCGTAGAGCTGTTTTTCGTCAACGAAAAGCAGCTTCTCGGCAATGTAGCAGGCCACGTCCAAGGTGATTTTCGATTCCAATGTCCGCGGTAGGCTATGGTCGGTGTCGCTAATATTCGATTCACCGAACGTGACGCCAAGCGGGTCCAGGATGGCTTGGCATTCTGCGTGAGCGTCGGGGACAGTGCCGTTTACATGGGCATCCCAATCGAACGGAAGGGTTTTATGGCGAAGAACATCCACACTCACCGCCGAGCCGCGGCTGACTCTCCAGTGTTCGATTTTGCGCTCTGCGCCGAGATGGTGTGGCTCAATATCCGGTCTTGGGCGGATCACCCCAGCCCGCGGGAGCAGTTCGTAGTACGAGGTTTTGCGCTGGCTCGTCGTTTCCAGAATGAAGCCATTACGCGCGCGCAGGGGCAGTGTCTTATCTTCGGTTTCATTGCTGGCTTCAATGCCCGTGGTTTCTTTTCTGAGGCTGTAGACCTTTATCACGCCCTGCTCCAGGGCTTGGCGATCAGCCAGGGGCAGTGATGCGAGCAGATGGATGATTAACGTGCGATAGGCGCTTCTGATGAAGCTGAGGTAGATGTCGAAATGGGTTTTGAACGTTTGCTCGATATCGGGGAGCGTTCGGTCCTGCTGGGGAATGGCGGTAAAACCGGGCCCGGCAAAGTTAGTCTGTAGGGTTGCATCGTGGTCAATCCTGAACCAGACATCGGTGATGACTTTTCCATCGGGCCGGGTGACGAACCATTTATGTTCGGTGAGTTGGCCGGATGCATACACATCCGCGAATGTGTAGGTTTGGGGGGCGAGTCTTCCGATGGGGCCACTGAGTCGAGTCACGGGGGCGGCATACGTGCTGGCCTCTTTCACCAGCTTCCTGCCATCCGTCACGAACCGGCCGTCTGCGAAGAGCTTCGCCATTTTAAGCCTGGCAATGTTCAGCCTCTCGGGGGGGCGGCTATCCAGCCAGTTGACCGCCCGGGTCAAGCTATCGATGGTGAAGTCAAGCTTTTCTACAGCAGTCTGTATCTCCGGCAGGGTGTAGTGCCCATCGGCCTTATGGGCAACCAGGCCGTTTGTCACGGCCCATTCCAGCATGGGTTTCAATCTTGTCAGGGTGACCAGTTTCAGGTCATCAGCCGTGGCTTCACTGGCGTATTGGCCAGGGAAGTCGACCAGTTGCTGGAAACTCAGTCTTTGCAGCAACGTCGGGTCGATCGCGTCAGCAAGATACACACCATGGGCAAAATTTACCCAGACGGTGGAGCTTCGATAAGGCAGCTGCGACGGTATATCGCGAATCTGGAAGTGTGGCGGGAACAAGGGTTGATAAAGACACGCAAGCAGAATGGATTCGTTCACTGTCGCGGCGCGTTTTGAAGACAGCAGATGCGCCTCGAACTCGGCCCGAATCTGCCCATAGCTTTTCCCCCAGTTGGACGAGTGTTGCCACGGGTAACCGGCGATACTGTCCGGGCTCTTGTTTTGGCCGTTTTCGAGCCAAAGACGAATGGCGTGGGCGAGCAACTTGGTGCATATCCCCGCTGCCGTGTCCTCGCCGGGGCTGCCGCCGAACCAGCCCAGTGCTTGCAATAACCTGGTTGCCAGTTTCCGGGCGTTCGTCGATTGCACAATAGCGTCCAGATACGCCGAAGGCTTCGCCCGGAATTGCGTCGTCGTCAATGTGTCGATATCCAAAGCGCCGAGGTAGGCCAGCAATGGGGTGTGCGGCGTAGGCAGGAATTGACGTACTGTGTCAGTGATCAGGTTTTCAGTGTGGGGGCTCAAGGCGTCGATGTTTATTCCATGTCCAAGTCCCAGCGTGTGGTGAGCGCGTTTCTCTTCCAGCGCATTTATCGTGGCGTTGCGTTGCTCGGTGTTTTGCGGATTGCAGGGGGTAATACCGTAAAACCAGGTCATTTGTGCAAATGTTACTTGGCCGTCGAAACGAATTTGCCCACCCAATAGTCGAGCGGTTTTTTCAACCTGTGCACGCAGGCCGTTCCAAGAGGGAGCGTTGTTCAGTGGAATCTGAATGGTGGTTTCTCTGTTCCTTGAAAGTGTCTCGTAGATGGCTTTGCCGTCTTTTAAAGTGACGATCAAGTGGTAATGAGGGGCGCTCAGCGTTTTGCACAACGCCTGATAGTTTTTGTCCTGGATGAGCGTGTGCAGTGCTCGTTGTCCGGTTTCATTTTCCAACGCCATGGGTGAACAAAGCCTGGGCTTGACCAGACTGTTGGCCAACGTCAGCAGCGGTGTCTGATGGTTTCGAACGAGCGATAACATGGCCTCGTAATCGCCCAGCAAACCCTGATGTTTTTCGGCATAAGAGGGTGTCGGGCTCAGGCTCGTTGAAAGGCTGGGGGCGGCGGTTGATTGCATATGGAGGTTCCCTGGTGATTAACGAACGTTTCTCTACACGCCTCGATAAAGTGCAAGGTCTAGAGAAGGTTCGTATCAAAACAGTCCAGGCAAACCCGGGGTGGTAGATAGGTATGGCGGGCAGGAAAGTTGTAACGGTGTTTGGCAATTACCAGGGTTTTATCGCCCCTGTTGTCCCAGGCATCCAAGGGCATGGGGTGTCAAATAGTGTCCGGCCTCTTGCGGGGAGCTGCTACGCCTCCTAGTCTTGCGGGAATGAGCGGTCTGAATGCTGATCGCCTACGCCTATGCAAGGGATCTCATGACTCAAGCGCGGACTCTCGGAACCCCCCGGTTGTTGGGCATCGTCTGGCCTTTTATCGCCGTCGTCCTGTTTCAGGCATTGTTGGGGGGTGTCAGTCTTTACGTGTTGTCTGCGGTGCGCGGCTACGTGGCGGGGGAAAGCCTTTGGTCCAAGGGCCAGAAAGACGCCATTTACTACCTCAATCTTTATGCCGACAGTCGCGACGAAACAATCTTTCAAAAGTACCAGCGGGCTATCGCCGTACCTGAGGGCGGGCATGAGCTGCGGGTGGCCCTGGACCGTAAGCCGCCGGATCTGGAAGCGGCACGGGCGGGAATCCTCAAGGGCGGCAACCACCCGGACGACGTGTCCAGTGTGATCTGGCTCTACCTGAATTTTCGGCACTTCAGTTACCTGGAAGAGGCTATCGATCTCTGGACGGTGGGCGACGGCTACCTGATTGAACTGGATGACGTCGCCCGCCAGATGCACAGCCGGATTTCCGCAGGTCAGGCGTCTGAGGCCGATATTCGCGGCTGGAAGGCGAAAATCTTTGCCATCAACGATTCCGTCACCCCGGCAGCCAAAGCTTTCAGCGATGCGCTGGGAGAGGGTTCGCGCTTCATCCTGCGCCTGTTGCTGGTGACCAACTTCGCTACCGCCCTGGGATTGATCGTGTTGGCGCTGTTGCGCACGCATAAACTGCTGGCCCAGCGGCAGGTCTTCGCCAATGCCTTGCAACTGGAAAAGGAGCGGGCGCAGATCACCTTGCAGTCCATTGGCGATGGCGTGATCACCACCGATGTGGAAGGGGCAATCGCCTACATGAATCCCGCCGCCGAAGCGATGACTCACTGGAAGGCCGAGCACGCCACGGGACTGCCTCTGGCCGCCCTGTTCAATTTGCTCGATGACAACGCCCAGAGTGAAGGGCTGACCCTGATCGAACATATTCTCAGCGGCCGGCTCGGTGGCGGCAGCGAACATTCCAAGCTGATCCAGCGCCTGGATGGCAGCACGGTGTCCGTCACGCTCGTAGGTGCGCCGATCCGCCATGCCGGCAAGGTCAGTGGGGCGGTGCTGGTGTTGCACGACATGACCCAGGAACGCCAGTACATCGCCAACCTGTCGTGGCAAGCCACTCATGATGCGCTGACCGGCCTGGCCAATCGCCGGGAATTTGAGTATCGCCTTGAACAAGCCTTGCACAATCTGACGCGCCAGGTGGGGCGTCATGCATTGATGTTCCTCGATCTGGACCAGTTCAAGCTGGTCAATGACACCTGTGGTCATGCGGCGGGTGACGAATTGTTGCGTCATATTTGCGCGCTGCTGCAATCGGGATTGCGGGAAAACGACACCCTGGCCCGATTGGGGGGCGATGAGTTCGGTATTCTGCTGGAGAACTGCTCGCCGGAGGCCGCGGAAAAGATCGCCGACGGCTTGCGCCAGACCGTACAGAACCTGCACTTTGTCTGGAAGGGCCGTCCATTCGTGACCACGGTGAGCATTGGCCTGGTGCATATCGCCCAGAGCCCGATGACGCTGGAGGCGTCCCTGCGCGCTGCTGATATGGCCTGTTACATGGCCAAGGAAAAGGGCCGTAACCGGGTCCAGGTCTATCACGCCGACGACTCGGAACTGTCCCTGCGCTTTGGCGAGATGGCGTGGGTACAGCGCCTGCACATGGCCCTGGAGGAGAATCGCTTCTGTCTTTATGCCCAGGAAATCGCCGCGCTGGGGCCGGGCGACCATGGCGGCGGGCATATCGAGATTCTGTTGCGCCTGCATGACGAAGCCGGAAGGATGATCCTGCCGGACAGCTTCATTCCCGCGGCGGAACGCTATGGCTTGATGACGTCTCTGGATCGTTGGGTGGTGGAAAATGTCTTCAAGATCATCCGTCAGTGCCTGAACGATTCGCGGCAGGGACCGATGGCCATGTGTGCGATTAATCTGTCAGGCACAACTATCGGAGATCAGGCATTCCTTGATTTCCTGCGTAAACAGTTTGCGGCCTACTCCATTCCACCAGAAATGATTTGTTTTGAAATAACAGAGACGAGTGCTATTTCAAATTTGGGCAGCGCCATCCGCTTTATCAATGAACTCAAGAGCTTGGGTTGCTACTTCTCGCTGGATGACTTTTGTGCCGGAATGTCTTCATTCGCTTACCTGAAACATTTACCTGTAGACTTCCTGAAGATCGACGGGAGTTTCGTAAAGGATATGCTGGACGACCCGATTAACCGTGCAATGGTCGAGGTGATCAATCACATCGGCCACGTCATGGGTAAGCGCACGATTGCCGAGTTTGTTGAAACCACCCAGATCGAGCAGGCGTTGCTGGAGATCGGGGTGGATTACGCTCAAGGGTATGTGATTGAACGCCCGCAATTGTTTACCTGTGATACGTTGCAATGCAGGCCGGCCCGGCCGCAGCCGCTGTTATTCAAGGCCCCCGGCACGTTCCGCTGAACCTCTTGTTGATCCGGAAAAAATCACAATCAAAAGGAGCCCGACAGTGATCGACACATTCAACCGAACAGGCCCGCTCATGGACGCCACAAGCTATCCGAAATGGGCACAACAGCTCATTACCGATTGCAGCGAGAGCAAACGCCGGGTTGTCGAACACGAGCTGTATCAACGCATGCGCGATAACAAGCTCAGCGCCAAGACCATGCGCCACTACCTTATTGGTGGTTGGCCGGTCGTTGAACAGTTCGCTTTATACATGGCACAGAACCTCACCAAGACACGCTTTGCCCGCCACCCCGGCGAGGACATGGCGCGTCGCTGGCTGATGCGTAACATTCGTGTCGAACTCAACCATGCTGATTACTGGGTCAACTGGAGCGCCGCCCATGGCGTGACCCTGGAAGACCTGCAAGCGCAGCAAGTGCCACCCGAACTTCACGCGCTGAGCCACTGGTGCTGGCATACGAGTTCTTCGGACTCGCTGATCGTGGCGATCGCCGCGACCAACTATGCCATCGAGGGGGCAACCGGGGAGTGGTCGGCACTGGTGTGTTCCAGTGGCGTCTACGCGGCGGCTTTTGCCGAGGAAGACCGCAAGCGAGCCATGAAGTGGCTGAAGATGCACGCCCAGTACGATGATGCTCATCCCTGGGAAGCCTTGGAAATCATCTGCACCCTGGCGGGTATGAACCCGAGCAAGGCCTTGCAGATCGAACTGCGCCAAGCTGTCTGCAAGAGCTACGACTACATGTACCTCTTCCTGGAACGCTGCATGCAACTGGAGCAATCGGAGTCCGTGGGGAAAACCTCACCGACCCGTGAGCGTCTGGCGCTGGCCGGGAGCTGATACCCGATAGCCAACCCATGTGGGAGCGAGCCTGCTCGCGAAGGTGTCACGACAGTCAACGGGGAGGTTGACTGCTTGATCGCCATCGCGAGCAAGCCCGCTCCCACAATTGTTTTGGGTGAGCGCTGGCTCCAACCCACCTTCAACCCCTGTGGGAGCGGGCTTGCTCGCGAAAGCGGAGGGTCAGTTGTGAAGATCTTGAATGTACCGACATCTTCGCGAGCAAGCCCGCTCCCATATTTTTCGACGGTGTTCACAAAATCTGTAATTGCTGGTTTTCACCCCGCCATCGCCAGCCGGTTACGGCCCTCGCGCTTGGCCACGTACAACGCGTTGTCGGCCCTGCGCAGCAGGCTTTCGACTGACTCACCCGGCAGCAGGGTCGCGCAACCCAGGCTCACCGTCAGTTCGATCCGCGTCCCTGCGGCAAAATAATCCTGCGCCTGGGCGGCATGACGCAGCCGTTCTCCGACCATGGCCGCGGCATCCCGGCTGGTGTTCGAGAGCAGAATCAGGAACTCTTCGCCACCGAACCTGAACACCATGTCCACATTGCGCAGCTGATTCTTGATGGCCTCGGCCACGCCCTTCAATACCTCATCGCCGATGCCGTGCCCATGAATGTCGTTGACGCGCTTGAAATGATCGATGTCCAGCATCAACAGTGACAGCGGTTGCAAATGACGCTTGGCCATATCAACTTCACGGATCAGCGTCTGGTCCATGGCGATGCGATTGCCCGTGCCGGTCAGTGGGTCACGCAGGGCGCTTTGGGTCGCGGCGCGGTAGAGCAGCGCATTGCGCAATGGAAACAGCAGCGTCGACAACACGGACTCAAGGTCGGCCTGTTCGGTCTCGGTGAAGCGCTGGTTACGGCGAAACACCAGCTCACCCAGGTACTCGCCTTCATGGCTGAGGTTATAGGTGAGGGTGTGATGCCCGCGTTGTCCCAGCTCCAGGCGCAGATCGCTGGGGCTGTGCCGGTAGATCAGTGCGTCCAGCGGCACCAGCCGCTGAACCTCACGGAAAAACAGCCCCAGGATCCGTTGCGGCTCCAGGCTGGTCTGCAATTGCTGGCTCAGCTGCTGACGCAACTGCGAAAGATTGACAGAGCGGGCCACCAGCGGTGATGGCTGGCCAAAGCCCAGGCGCTGCAGTTTGGCGCTGTCGAAATCAATCGCGTTGATCTGGGTTGGCGTTTTCATATGGCGTGGGCCCCTAAGCGAATCTGTCCTGACAGGTTGGGCGAGGCGGCTTTGGGCGGCGCGTCGTACTGGTCCTTCAGTCCCGTAGGACATCTGATTTGAGTTTAGTCCGCTTTACCTGGCAGGCATAAGTCTCATCTCAACATCCATTCCCGCCGAACATGGCGTGTTTGAGGATCTTTAGAGCGAAAGTCGTGCCATTCGGTTCATTAGAATAAAAACTGCTTGGAAATCAATGTGTTGATTTCAAACGGCGAGCGCGTCGTCGGCAAGGGGTGACATGGACTTGGCGGTTCGCCTGGCTACGTCTGGGGGGCAGGGACGTCGCGACGGTAAACCGACGCGACGCCAAGGCGAGTGGTTACTGCGCGTTGAGTGCCTGGCCGTTGACACCGGTGCTATCCGGTCCCATCAGGTACAGGTAAACCGGCATGATTTCTTCAGGTGTAGGGTTGTTGAGCGGGTTTTCCCCCGGGTAGGCCTGGGCGCGCATGCTGGTGCGGGTGGCGCCGGGGTTGATGCTGTTGGCGCGCACCGGTGCGACGGTATCGACTTCATCGGCCAGGGTTTGCATCAGCCCCTCGGTGGCGAACTTGGAGACGCCATAAGCGCCCCAGTAAGCCCGTCCCTTACGCCCGACGCTGCTGGAGGTGAACACCACGGAGGCGTCCTTGGACAGCTTGAGCAGCGGCAGCAAGGTGCTGGTGAGCATGAACATGGCGTTGACGTTCACCTGCATCACCCGCATGAAGTTCTCGCCGGACAACTGCTCCAGCGGCGTACGCGGGCCGATGATCGAGGCGTTGTGCAGCAGGCCGTCCAGACGGCCGAATTCGCTTTCGATCATCGCCGCCAGTTCATCGTACTGATGCGGCAGGGCGGTTTCGAGATTGAACGGGATCACCGCCGGCTGTGGATGCCCGGCCGCTTCGATTTCATCGTAGACCTGGGTCAGGTTGGCTTCGGTCTTGCCCAGCAGCAATACAGTAGCACCGTGGGCGGCATAGGCCTTGGCGGCTGCGGCGCCGATGCCGCGACCTGCGCCGGTGACCAGGATGACCCGGCCATTGAGCAGGTCGGGGCGGGCGGAATAATCAAACATAAAAAACCTCACGAAACAGAACAAATGCGTGGTGATGCGCATGTGTGGCGAAGGATGGATCTGTGGCGAGGGGATTTATCCCCGCTGGCTGTAGGAGCTGACGAGTGCAACGAGGCTGCGATCTTTTCCTGCTGATCGAGCCCTAAGGCGAAAGATCAAAAGATCGCAGCCTTCGGCAGCTCCTACAGAACCCAGCCACAGGAGCAGTCAGCTCAACAACTGCACAATGCGTTATCCAGCACTTCACGCAGCGCCGAGGGGTGATCGATCACCACATCTGCGCCCCAATGGTTCGGGTTGTCGTCCGGGTGAATGTAGCCATAGGTCACCGCGCACGTCCGGGTGCCGGCGCTGCGGCCAGACTCGATGTCCCGCAGGTCGTCGCCCACGAACAATACGCTGGCCGGATCCAGGTCGAGCATCTTGCACGCCAGGGTCAGCGGTTCGGGGTCCGGCTTGCTGTTCTTTACATGGTCGGGGCAGATCAACACTTTCGAGCGTTCGGCCAGGCCCAGTTGCTGCATGATCGGCTCGGCAAAGCGCACCGGTTTGTTGGTGACCACCCCCCAGATCAGGTTGGCCGCTTCAATGTCGGCCAGCACTTGGGCCATGCCGTCAAACAGGTGGCTGTGGACCGCGCAACCCTTGAGGTAACGGTCGAGGAATTCCTGGCGCAGTTCCTCGAAACCTGGCGACTCCGGGTCCATGGAAAAGGTCACCGCGACCATCGCCCGGGCGCCGCCGGAAATCTCGTCGCGAATATGCTGCGTGTTCATCGGTGGCAGGCCACGGTCGGCACGCATGGCCTGGCAGATGGCGATGAAGTCCGGCGCGGTGTCGAGCAGCGTGCCGTCCATGTCGAAGAGAACCGCTTTGAGACGCATCGACTTACTCCTCGCGCAAGGTCTGGATCATGTAATTGACATCAACGTCGGCGGCCAGCTTGTAGTGCTTGGTCAGCGGGTTGTACGTCAGGCCGATGATGTCCTTGACGGTCAGCCCGGCCATGCGGCTCCAGGCCCCCAGCTCCGAAGGCCGGATGAATTTCTTGAAGTCGTGAGTGCCACGTGGCAACAGCTTCATGATGTATTCGGCGCCGATGATGGCGAACAGGTAGGCCTTCGGGTTGCGGTTGATGGTGGAGAAGAACACCTGGCCACCGGGCTTGACCATGCGAAAGCACGCGCGGATGACCGAGGACGGATCCGGCACGTGTTCGAGCATTTCCAGGCAAGTGACCACATCGAACTGTTCGGGCATTTCCTCGGCCAGGGCTTCGGCGGTGGTCTGCCGGTATTCCACGCTGACGCCGGATTCCAGTTGATGCAGTTGCGCAACCGCCAGCGGTGCTTCGCCCATGTCGATGCCCATCACCGTCGCTCCGCGCTGGGCCATGGCTTCGCTGAGGATGCCGCCGCCGCAGCCGACATCGAGTACCTTCTTGCCAGCCAGGCTGACGCGCTCGTCAATCCAGTTGACCCGCAGCGGGTTGATGTCGTGCAGCGGTTTGAATTCGCTTTCACGGTCCCACCAGCGATGGGCCAGGGCTTCGAATTTGGCGATTTCGGCGTGGTCGACGTTGCTCATGTGCAGATCCTCGAAAAACTTGAAAAATCGTAGGCCCCGAGCCGTGGCTCAAGGGGTCTGGTTATTCGTTGTGGCCGCTGATGCGACGACCCCATGCTTGCGCCGTGGCACTGAGCTGCGATTCGTCCAGGCGGGTCAGGCGGCCGTCCTCCAGTAAGGGCTTGCCGGCCACCCACAGATGTTTCACGCAGTCGCGACCGGTGGCGTAGATCAGTTGCGACACCGGGTCATAGACCGGTTGCTGGGCCAGCCCCGACAAGTCAAAGGCCACCAGGTCGGCGGCCTTGCCGACTTCCAGCGAGCCGACGGTCGTTTCGATGCCCAAGGCCCGGGCGCCATTGAGCGTGGCCATGCGCAACGCCCGGTGGGCATCCAGGGCCGTGGCCGAACCGGCGACGGCCTTGGCCAGCAGTGCAGCGGTACGCGTCTCGCCCAACAGGTCCAGATCGTTGTTGCTCGCCGCTCCGTCAGTGCCGACCGCGACATTGACCCCGGCCTGCCACAAGCGCTCCACCGGGCAGAAACCGCTGGCCAGCTTCATGTTCGATTCCGGGCAATGGATCACGCTGCAGTTGCTTTCTACCAGCAAAGCCTGGTCTTCATCGCTGACCTGAGTCATGTGCACCGCCTGAAAACGCGGCCCCAGCAGGCCCAGTCGTCCCAGCCGGGCCAGGGGGCGCTCACCGGTGTTATCCACAGCCTGCTGTACTTCGAAGGCGGTTTCGTGAACATGCATATGAATGGCCGCGTCCAGTTCTTCGGCGATTACCCGGATTTTTTCCAGGTTCTCGTCGCCGACGGTGTAGGGCGCATGGGGGCCGAATGCCACTTTGATCCGTGGATGGTGTTTGAGGTCGCCAAACAATTCGATGCCCTGACGAATGGCATCGTCGGCGCTGGCAGCACCGGGGATCGGAAAATCGAGGATCGGAATGGCGATTTGTGCGCGGATACCGCTGTTATGCACACGCTCGCTGGCAACCTTGGGGTAAAAATACATGTCCGAGAAACATGTGATGCCGCCCTTGAGCTGCTCGGCGATCGCCAGGTCGGTGCCGTCGCGGACAAAATCTTCATCGACCCATTTACCCTCGGCCGGCCAGATGTGTTGTTCAAGCCAGGTCATCAAGGGCAGATCGTCGGCCAGCCCGCGGAACAGAGTCATCGCCGCATGGCCGTGGGCGTTGATCAATCCGGGGCTGAGGAGCATGCCCGGCAGTTCGCGGACCTCGGTGGCGTCACATTTCAGGGCTTCTGCCCGTGGGCCTATGAACACGATGCAGCCGTCGCGGATGCCCAGGCCATGCTCCTTGAGCACGACGCCGGCGGGTTCGACAGGCACCAACCAGGTCGGCAGCAGTAATAAGTCGAGCGCAACGGCAGGCTTGGGCATCGTGGAACGGTTCCATGGCGTATAAGGGATGGCGAAGTATACCCGAGCGTCTTCGCGGAGGGATCGCTATAATCGGCGGCTTTTGTTCATGAGTGCGGGGTGTGGGATGCGCGATCGACTGTTGGCAGCGGAGAAGGTGAAGGCCATCGATTGGCGTGATGGCGCCCTCTATCTGTTGGATCAGCGTATTTTGCCGTTCGAGGAAACCTGGATCGCCTATACCACGGCGGCTGGCGTGGCCGAGGCTATTCGCTCGATGGTGGTGCGGGGCGCGCCGGCCATCGGCATCAGCGCGGCCTATGGCGTGGTGCTGGCAGCGCGGGCGCGCTTGGCCGAGGGTGGCGACTGGCAAACAGCGTTGGAAGCCGATTTTGCCTTGCTGGCCGACTCCCGGCCGACGGCGGTGAACCTGTTCTGGGCGTTGGACCGGATGCGCGACCGGCTGGGACGCTTGAAAGAGCATGCCGAACCGCTGGCGGCCCTTGAGGCCGAAGCCATCGCAATCCATGAAAGCGACCGCGAAGCCAACCTGACCATGGCGCAGTTGGGGGTCGATCTGATCCGCAAGCATCAAGGCAACGCCCAGGCCATCCTGACTCATTGCAATACCGGCGCCCTGGCCACCGGTGGCTTCGGCACGGCCCTTGGGGTGATTCGTGGGGCGTTCCTTGAGGGCATGGTCGAGCGCGTGTATGCCGACGAAACCCGTCCGTGGCTGCAAGGCTCGCGCCTCACCGCGTGGGAATTGGCCAATGAGGGCATCCCGGTGACCCTTAACGCTGACTCTGCCGCCGCCCACATCATGAAAACCAAGGGCGTGACCTGGGTGATCGTCGGCGCCGATCGCATCACCGCCAACGGCGATGTGGCGAACAAGATCGGCACCTATCAACTGGCGGTCTGCGCCATGCACCATGGCGTGCGCTTCATGGTGGTGGCGCCCAGTTCGACCATCGACATGAACCTGGCCAGCGGCGAAGACATTCCGATTGAAGAGCGTGACGGGCGCGAACTGCTGGAGGTTGGCGGCAAGCGGGTCGGGGCGGATGTGGATGCCTTCAACCCGGTGTTCGACGTCACCCCGGCGGACCTGATCGACGCCATTGTCACCGAGAAAGGCATCGTCGAGCGCCCGGATACGGCGAAGATGGCGCAGTTGATGTGTCGCAAGCGCTTGCATTGAAGGCTTTGAGTGTCGGATCTGCCGCTATCGCGAGCAGGCTCGCTCCCACATTGGATCGATGTTGTGACCGAAATCTTCGGCATACGCAGATCCCCTGTGGGAGCGAGCCTGCTCGCGATAAGGCCCTGAAAGTCAGCAGATGAGCCTGAATTGCACCTCAAATCTGCTTTCAGCAAGCCTCTAAGCCCCTCTCGTCCCATATCAGCCTGTCACCGGTCAACTAACTATGCTCCATGCGCATCAGGGGGATAGGTGCGTGGCGGCTCTTGTGATAACATCCGGCGGTTTCCAGGGCTGCCTCGCGAGGTAGCCTTTACTGCGCAGATCCATGGCATAACTCGTTGATTTGTCGTAAGTCGCTGCATGGCACTTGTTCTGCAGCGGCGAGCTTCGTTCGTCCCATCTGGATGTGACGAGGTTTCACCAGAAAAAGGAATCAGGCTTCTCATGGGCGAACTGGCCAAAGAAATCCTCCCGGTCAATATCGAAGACGAGCTGAAACAGTCCTACCTCGACTACGCAATGAGCGTAATCGTCGGGCGGGCGCTGCCGGATGCGCGCGATGGCTTGAAGCCCGTGCACCGGCGCGTGCTGTTCGCGATGAGCGAGCTGGGCAACGACTTCAACAAGCCGTACAAGAAATCAGCCCGTGTCGTCGGTGACGTGATCGGTAAGTATCACCCCCACGGTGACACCGCCGTGTACGACACCATCGTCCGGATGGCCCAGCCCTTCTCCCTGCGCTACTTGCTGGTAGACGGCCAGGGCAACTTCGGTTCCGTGGACGGCGACAACGCTGCGGCCATGCGATACACCGAAGTGCGCATGACCAAGCTGGCCCACGAACTGCTGGCTGACCTGCATAAAGAAACCGTGGACTGGGTGCCGAACTACGACGGCACCGAAATGATCCCGGCGGTCATGCCGACCCGTATCCCGAACCTGCTGGTCAACGGCTCCAGCGGTATCGCCGTGGGCATGGCGACCAACATCCCGCCGCACAACCTCGGTGAAGTCATCGACGGTTGCCTGGCCCTCATCGACAATCCCGAGCTGACCGTCGATGAGCTGATGCAGTACATCCCCGGTCCGGACTTCCCGACCGCCGCGATCATCAACGGTCGCGCCGGCATCATCGAGGCCTACCGCACCGGCCGTGGTCGCATTTACATGCGCGCCCGCTCGACCATCGAAGACATCGACAAGGTCGGTGGCCGCCAGCAGATCGTCATCACCGAGCTTCCGTACCAGCTGAACAAGGCCCGTCTGATCGAGAAGATCGCCGAGCTGGTGAAAGAGAAGAAGCTTGAAGGCATCACCGAGCTGCGCGACGAATCCGACAAGGACGGCATGCGCGTTGTGATCGAGCTGCGTCGTGGCGAAGTGCCTGAGGTGATTCTCAACAACCTCTACGCCCAGACCCAGCTGCAAGCGGTGTTCGGCATCAACATTGTCGCGCTGATCGACGGCCGTCCGCGGATCCTGAACCTCAAGGACCTGCTGGAAGCCTTCGTGCGTCACCGTCGCGAAGTGGTCACCCGTCGCACCGTGTTCGAACTGCGCAAAGCCCGCGAGCGCGGTCATATCCTCGAAGGCCAGGCCGTTGCCCTGTCGAACATCGACCCGGTCATCGCCCTGATCAAGGCCTCGCCAACACCGTCGGAAGCCAAGGAAGCGCTGATCAGCACGCCTTGGGAATCCACCGCGGTAGTGGCGATGGTCGAGCGTGCCGGCGCCGACTCGTGCCGTCCGGAAAACCTCGACCCGCAATACGGCCTGCGCGACGGCAAGTACTTCCTGTCCCCGGAACAGGCGCAAGCCATCCTGGAACTGCGTCTGCACCGCCTGACCGGCCTTGAACACGAGAAGCTGCTGGCTGAATACCAGGAAATCCTCAACCAGATCGGCGAGCTGATCCGCATCCTCAACAGCGCCACGCGCCTGATGGAAGTGATCCGCGAAGAGCTGGAAGTGATCCGCGCCGAATACGGCGACGTGCGCCGCACCGAGATTCTCGATGCGCGCCTGGACCTGACCCTGGGTGACATGATCCCGGAAGAAGAGCGCGTGGTGACCATTTCCCACGGCGGCTACGCCAAGACCCAGCCGCTGGCCGCCTACCAGGCCCAGCGTCGCGGCGGCAAAGGCAAGTCGGCCACAGGCGTCAAGGACGAGGACTACATCGCTCACCTGCTGGTTGCCAACAGCCATACCACGCTGTTGCTGTTCTCCAGCAAGGGCAAGGTGTACTGGCTCAAGACCTACGAAATCCCCGAAGCGTCTCGTGCCGCCCGTGGTCGTCCGCTGGTCAACCTGCTGCCGCTGGACAGTGATGAATACATCACCACCATGCTGCCGGTGGAGGAATACACCGAAGGTCACTACATCTTCATGGCCACCGCCAAGGGCACCGTGAAGAAGACTCCGCTGGAATCCTTTAGTCGTCAGCGCAGTGTCGGCCTGATCGCTCTGGAGCTGGACGAAGGTGACGTGCTGATTTCCGCTGCCATCACCGATGGCGAGCGTGAAGTCATGCTGTTCTCCGACGGCGGCAAGGTCACTCGCTTCAAGGAGTCCGACGTTCGCGCCATGGGCCGTACCGCCCGTGGTGTGCGCGGCATGCGCCTGCCGGAAGGCCAGAAGCTGATTTCCATGCTGATCCCCGAAGAAGGCAGCCAGATCCTCACCGCTTCGGCGCGTGGTTATGGCAAGCGCACGGCTATCAGCGAGTTCCCTGAGTACAAGCGTGGCGGCCAGGGCGTGATCGCCATGGTCAGCAACGACCGTAACGGTCGACTGGTCGGCGCTGTCCAGGTGCTCGATGGCGAGGAGATCATGTTGATCTCCGACCAGGGCACCCTGGTGCGCACGCGGGTGGCCGAAGTGTCGAGCCTGGGGCGTAACACCCAGGGTGTGACGCTGATCAAGCTGGCCAGCGACGAAACGCTGGTCGGGCTTGAGCGGGTGCAGGAGCCATCGGAAGTCGAAGGCGAGGAGCTGGAGGGCGAGGAGGGCGAAGCGTTCGACGGCACTCTTGCTACCGACGTTGACGACATGACCGGCGACCAACCGCTCGACGCTGCCGCAGACGAAGAAGAACCGCAGGACTAAGCGGGCATGCAGGGGGCGGATGAAGATTCGCCCCCTTGTTGTTTGTCCCGTTTGAAAATTTGCGACACTGCACATGACGCGCAACTGTGGGAGCGAGCCTGCTCGCGATGACGGACTGACATTCAACATGGATGCTGACTGTTACATCGCTATCGCGAGCAGGCTCGCTCCCACATTTGGGTCATGTGTTGATTGAAGATTGATGTGACCACCAGATCAGAGCGAGATTGGATGTGAGCAAGAGAGCCTATAACTTCTGTGCCGGCCCGGCGGCGCTTCCTGAAGCGGTCCTGAAGCGTGCCCAAGGTGAACTTCTCGACTGGCATGGCAAGGGCCTGTCTGTCATGGAAATGAGCCATCGCAGCGATGAGTTCGTGTCCATTGCCACCAAGGCTGAGCAGGATTTGCGTGATCTGCTGAACATCCCCTCCAACTACAAGGTGCTGTTCCTGCAGGGCGGCGCCAGCCAGCAATTTGCGCAGATTCCGCTGAACCTGCTGCCCGAAAGCGGCAAGGCCGATTACATCGACACCGGAATTTGGTCGCAGAAAGCCATCGAAGAAGCCTCGCGCTACGGCCACGTCAATGTCGCCGCCACTGCCAAGCCCTACGACTATTTCGCCATTCCCGGCCAGAACGAGTGGAACCTGTCCAAGGACGCGGCCTACGTTCACTATGCGCCGAACGAAACCATCGGCGGCCTGGAATTCAACTGGATTCCGGAAACCGGCGACGTGCCCCTGGTGGCTGACATGTCTTCGGACATCCTGTCGCGCCCTGTGGACATCTCCCGTTTCGGCATGATCTACGCCGGCGCGCAGAAGAACATCGGCCCGAGCGGCATCCTGGTCAGCATCATTCGCGAAGACCTGCTGGGGCGCGCCCGTTCCTTGTGCCCGACCATGCTCAACTACAAGGTCGCCGCCGACAACGGCTCGATGTACAACACCCCGCCGACCCTGGCCTGGTACCTGTCGGGCCTGGTGTTCGAATGGCTGAAAGAGCAGGGCGGCGTCGAGGCCATCGGCAAGCTCAACGAAGTGAAGCAGCGCACGCTTTATGACTTCATTGACGCCAGCGGCCTCTACAGCAACCCGATCAACAAGACCGATCGTTCCTGGATGAACGTACCGTTCCGCCTGGCGGACGATCGTCTCGACAAGCCGTTCCTGGCCGGTGCCGACGAGCGCGGGCTGCTGAACCTCAAGGGCCACCGTTCGGTCGGCGGCATGCGCGCTTCCATCTACAACGCCGTCGATATCAACGCGGTCAATGCGTTGATTTCCTACATGGCAGAGTTCGAGAAGGAACATGGTTGATGTCTGAGCAAGAACTCAAGGCGCTGCGCCTGCGCATCGATGCCCTGGACGAAAAGGTCCTGGAACTGATCAGCGAGCGCGCGCGCTGCGCCCAGGAAGTGGCGCGGGTGAAAATGGCCTCCCTGGCCGAAGGCGAAGTGCCGGTGTTCTATCGCCCGGAACGTGAGGCGCAGGTCCTCAAGCGCGTCATGGAGCGCAACAAGGGGCCTCTGGGCAATGAAGAAATGGCGCGGTTGTTCCGCGAGATCATGTCTTCGTGCCTGGCCCTTGAGCAGCCTTTGAAAGTCGCTTACCTGGGCCCTGAAGGCACCTTCACCCAGGCTGCCGCCATGAAGCATTTCGGCCACGCCGTGATCAGCAAGCCGATGGCGGCCATCGACGAAGTCTTCCGTGAAGTGGCGGCGGGCGCGGTGAACTTCGGCGTGGTGCCGGTGGAAAACTCCACCGAAGGCGCGGTCAACCACACGCTGGACAGTTTCCTTGAGCACGACATGGTGATCTGCGGCGAAGTCGAGCTGCGCATCCACCATCACCTGCTGGTGGGCGAGAACACCAAGACCGACAGCATCAGCCGGATCTATTCCCATGCCCAGTCCCTGGCCCAGTGCCGCAAGTGGCTGGACGCGCATTACCCGAATGTCGAGCGTGTGGCGGTGTCGAGCAACGCTGAGGCGGCCAAGCGGGTCAAGGGTGAGTGGAACTCGGCGGCAATCGCCGGCGACATGGCGGCCGGCCTCTACGGCCTGACGCGCCTGGCGGAAAAAATCGAGGATCGCCCGGACAACTCCACGCGATTCCTGATGATTGGCAGCCAGGAAGTGCCGCCCACCGGCGACGACAAGACATCGATCATTGTCTCCATGAGCAACAAACCCGGCGCGCTCCATGAGCTGCTGGTGCCGTTCCATGACAATGGCATCGATCTGACACGGATCGAGACCCGTCCGTCGCGCAGCGGTAAATGGACCTACGTGTTTTTCATCGATTTTGTCGGCCACCACCGCGATCCGCTGGTAAAAGGTGTGCTGGAAAAAATCAGTCAGGAAGCAGTGGCACTCAAGGTGCTGGGTTCCTACCCCAAAGCAGTTCTTTAAGGGCGGATAGCTAATGAGTGGCAACTTCCTCGCTCTGGCTCAGCCAGGCGTGCAACAACTCTCGCCTTACGTTCCAGGCAAGCCGGTGGACGAATTGGCCCGTGAGCTGGATCTGGACCCGGCCAGCATCGTCAAGCTGGCCAGCAACGAAAACCCTTTGGGCGCGAGCCCCAAGGCGCTGGAGGCGATCCGTGACGAGCTGGCCGAGCTGACCCGTTATCCCGACGGCAATGGTTTCGCCCTCAAGAGCCTGCTGGCCGAGCGCTGTCGCGTCGAGCTGAGTCAGGTGACCCTGGGCAACGGTTCCAATGACATTCTCGAGCTGGTGGCGCGTGCCTACCTGGCGCCGGGCCTCAATGCCGTGTTCAGCGAGCATGCGTTTGCGGTCTACCCGATCGCCACCCAGGCCGTCGGCGCCGACGCCCATGTGGTGCCGGCCAAGGATTGGGGGCACGACTTGCCCGCCATGCTGGCGGCCATCGACGCCAACACGCGGGTAGTCTTCATCGCCAATCCGAACAATCCGACCGGCACCTGGTTCGACGCCCAGGCGTTGGACGACTTCCTCCAGGACGTGCCCGAGCATGTGCTGGTGGTGCTGGATGAGGCCTACATCGAATACGCCGAAGGCAGCGATTTGCCCGATGGCCTGGATTTTCTCGCGGCCTACCCGAACCTGCTGGTCTCGCGCACGTTCTCCAAGGCCTATGGCCTGGCGTCGCTGCGGGTCGGCTACGGCCTGTCCACCGCCGTGGTGGCCGATGTGCTCAACCGCGTGCGTCAGCCGTTCAACGTCAACAGCTTTGCCCTGGCCGCTGCCTGCGCTGCGCTCAAGGACGACGCCTACCTGGCTGAAAGTCGCCGCCTGAACGAGGCCGGCATGCAGCAGTTGGAAGCCGGGTTTCGTGAGTTGGGCCTGAGCTGGATTCCATCGAAAGGCAATTTCATTTGCGTCGATCTGGGCCGTGTCGCGGCTCCGGTGTTCCAGGGCTTGCTGCGCGAGGGCGTGATCGTGCGTCCGGTGGCCAACTACGGCATGCCGAACCACCTGCGCGTCACCATTGGCCTGCCAGCGGAAAACAGCCGCTTCCTTGAGGCGTTGAGCAAGGTTCTGGCTCGTGGTTGATGTCACTTCACTGCAACCTGCTGCACCTATGATCGGTCGCCTGGTGGTGGTCGGTCTGGGGTTGATCGGCGGCTCGTTCGCCAAAGGCCTGCGCGAAAGCGGTCTGTGTCGTGAAGTGGTGGGTGTCGATCTAGACCCGCAGTCACGCCGGCTGGCGGTGGAGCTGGGGGTGGTGGATCGCTGCGAGGACGACCTGGCGATTGCTTGCCAGGGTGCGGACGTGATCCAGTTGGCCGTGCCGATCCTGGCCATGGAGAAACTGCTGGCACGCCTGGCGGCCATGGACCTGGGGCAGGCGATTCTCACGGACGTCGGCAGTGCCAAGGGCAGTGTCGTGCGGGCGGCCACTGAAGCCTTCGGCGGGATGCCGGCGCGCTTTGTGCCCGGTCATCCGATTGCCGGTTCCGAGCAGAGCGGGGTGGAAGCCTCCAACGCCGACCTGTTTCGTCGCCACAAAGTGATATTGACGCCACTGGACCAGACCGATCCGGCTGCGCTGGCGGTGGTGGACCGTCTGTGGCGCGAGCTGGGTGCGGACGTCGAGCACATGCAGGTCGAGCGCCACGATGAAGTATTGGCCGCCACCAGCCATTTGCCGCACCTGTTGGCGTTTGGTTTGGTGGATTCATTGGCCAAGCGCAATGAAAATCTTGAGATCTTCCGTTACGCTGCCGGCGGTTTCCGCGATTTCACGAGAATCGCCGGTAGCGACCCGGTCATGTGGCACGACATCTTCCTCGCCAACCGCGAAGCTGTCCTGCGCACACTCGATACATTTCGCAGCGACCTCGACGCCTTGCGCGACGCGGTCGATGCAGGGGACGGGCACCAATTGCTGGGCGTTTTCACACGCGCCAGGGTGGCCCGCGAGCATTTCAGTAAAATCCTGGCCCGTCGGGCCTATGTGGACGCTATGAACTCCAACGATCTGATTTTCCTGGCACAACCTGGTGGCTCCCTGAGTGGGCGTATTCGTGTACCGGGCGATAAATCAATTTCCCACCGTTCGATCATGCTCGGCTCCCTGGCCGAAGGCGTGACCGAAGTGGAAGGCTTTCTCGAAGGTGAAGACGCCCTGGCGACGCTGCAAGCGTTCCGCGACATGGGCGTGGTCATCGAAGGCCCGCATCACGGTCGCGTGACCATCCATGGTGTTGGCCTGCACGGCCTCAAGCCTGCTCCGGGCCCGATCTACCTGGGCAACTCCGGCACGTCGATGCGCCTGCTGTCCGGCCTGCTGGCCGCCCAAGATTTCGACAGTACCCTGACCGGTGACGCTTCGCTGTCCAAGCGGCCGATGAATCGCGTGGCCAACCCCCTGCGGGAAATGGGTGCGGTGATCGAGACGGCGGCCGAAGGTCGTCCGCCCATGACCATTCGCGGTGGCAACAAGCTCAAGGGCCTGACCTACACCATGCCGATGGCCAGCGCCCAGGTGAAATCCTGCCTGCTGTTGGCCGGTCTCTATGCCGAAGGCAAGACTACGGTCACCGAGCCGGCCCCGACCCGCGACCACACCGAACGCATGTTGCGCGGCTTCGGCTACCCGGTCACGGTCAACGGCGCCACGGCCTCCGTCGAGTCCGGCAGCAAACTGACCGCGACCCACATTGAAGTACCGGGCGATATCTCGTCCTCGGCGTTCTTCCTGGTGGCCGCTTCGATTGCCGAAGGCTCCGAGCTGGTGCTTGAGCATGTGGGCATCAACCCGACCCGTACCGGCGTGATCGACATCCTGCGCCTGATGGGGGCTGACATCACCCTGGAAAACCAGCGTGAAGTGGGCGGCGAGCCGGTTGCAGACCTGCGCGTACGAGCAGCTAAACTCAAGGGTATCGAGATTCCCGAAGCGCTGGTGCCGCTGGCCATCGACGAATTCCCGGTGCTGTTCGTGGCGGCGGCCTGTGCCGAAGGGCGCACCGTGCTGACCGGCGCCGAAGAGCTGCGGGTCAAGGAATCGGATCGTATCCAGGTGATGGCTGATGGCCTGATCGCGTTGGGCGTGAAATGCCAGCCGACGCCGGACGGCATTATCATCGACGGCGGCCAGATCGGCGGCGGCGAAGTCCATGGTCACGGCGATCACCGTATCGCCATGGCCTTCAGTGTTGCGTCTTTGCGCGCCAGTGCGCCGATCCGCATTCATGATTGCGCCAACGTCGCAACGTCGTTCCCGAACTTCCTGGCGCTGTGTGCCCAGGTCGGTATTCGAGTAGCACAAGAGGCACAGTCGTGAACATCAAGGCACCGGTCATCACCATCGATGGCCCAAGCGGTTCAGGCAAAGGCACCATCGCCGGAATCCTGGCCAAGCAACTGGGCTGGAACCTGCTCGATTCGGGTGCGTTGTATCGCCTGCTGGCGTTCGCCGCCGCCAATCATGGCGTCGATCTGACCAATGAAGAACTGCTCAAGGCCCTGGCTGCGCATCTGGACGTGCAGTTCATCGCGGCGACCGACGGTCAGCTGCAGCGCATCATTCTGGAGGGTGACGAAGTCAGCAATGTCATTCGTACCGAAAGCGTGGGGGCCGGGGCCTCCCAGGTCGCCGCGCTGCCGGCGGTGCGCGAGGCATTGCTACAGCGCCAGCGCGCTTTTCAGGAGCCGCCAGGATTGGTGGCCGATGGGCGCGACATGGGTACCGTGGTGTTTCCCGATGCCCCGCTGAAGATTTTCCTCACCGCCAGTGCCGAGGAGAGGGCTCGTCGCCGATATTTGCAGTTGAAGGGCAAAGGCGAGGATGTTAGTCTGTCGAGTCTGCTAGATGAGATCCGTGCACGCGACGAGCGTGATACCCAGCGCGCAGTAGCCCCGCTCAAACCGGCGGCTGACGCGATACAGCTGGATTCCACGGAGTTGTCCATCGATCAGGTGTTGCAACGCATCATGAGCGAAATCGCCATCCGCGATATCGCCGGGTGACCAGGAAGCTGCGCAGGGGACCAGTCATAGTCCTGCGGTGCTTCTTTTATATGAAACTAACCCACACCGTCTGGGGTGTGGAGGCGGGCGTATTCTTCGCCCTAATCAACAGGAATTAAAATGAGCGAAAGCTTTGCGGAACTCTTTGAAGAAAGCCTGAAAACCCTGAACCTTCAGGCAGGCTCCATCATCACCGGTGTTATCGTTGATATCGATTACCAAGCTCGCTGGGTAACCGTTCACGCTGGTCTGAAGTCTGAAGCACTCATCCCGCTTGAGCAGTTCTACAACGACGCTGGCGAACTGAACATCAACGTCGGTGACGAAGTTCACGTTGCGCTGGACTCGGTTGAAGATGGCTTTGGTGAAACCAAGCTGTCCCGTGAAAAAGCCAAGCGCGCTGAATGCTGGATCGTTCTCGAAGCGGCTTTCGCAGCTGAGGAAGTGGTCAAGGGCGTTATCAACGGTAAGGTTAAAGGCGGCTTCACTGTCGACGTTAACGGCATCCGTGCGTTCCTGCCAGGTTCCCTGGTTGACGTTCGTCCAGTGCGCGACACCACGCACCTGGAAGGTAAAGAGCTGGAATTCAAGGTCATCAAGCTGGACCAGAAGCGCAACAACGTTGTCGTTTCCCGTCGCAGTGTCCTGGAAGCCGAGAACTCCGCCGAGCGTGAAGCTCTGCTGGAATCGCTGCAGGAAGGCCAGCAGGTCAAGGGTATCGTCAAGAACCTCACCGATTACGGCGCATTCGTCGATCTGGGTGGCGTCGATGGCCTGCTGCACATCACCGACATGGCCTGGAAGCGTATCAAGCATCCTTCGGAAATCGTCAATGTTGGCGACGAGATCGATGTCAAGGTTCTGAAGTACGATCGCGAGCGCAATCGTGTTTCCCTGGGCCTCAAGCAACTGGGTGAAGATCCATGGGTTGCTATCAAAGCCCGTTACCCAGAAAGCACCCGCGTCACCGCTCGTGTTACCAACCTCACCGACTACGGCTGCTTCGCTGAGCTGGAAGAAGGCGTTGAAGGCCTGGTACACGTTTCCGAAATGGACTGGACCAACAAGAACATCCACCCTTCGAAAGTCGTACAAGTCGGCGACGAAGTGGAAGTCATGGTTCTGGACATCGACGAAGAGCGTCGTCGTATCTCCCTCGGCATCAAACAGTGCAAATCCAACCCATGGGAAGATTTCTCTGGCCAGTTCAACAAGGGCGATAAAATCTCCGGCACCATCAAGTCGATCACCGATTTCGGTATCTTCATTGGTCTGGACGGCGGCATCGACGGTCTGGTTCACCTGTCCGACATCTCCTGGAACGAAGTGGGCGAAGAAGCCGTACGCCGCTTCAAGAAGGGCGACGAGCTGGACACCGTTATCCTGTCGGTTGACCCAGAGCGCGAGCGCATCTCCCTGGGTATCAAGCAACTGGAAAGCGATCCGTTCTCCGAGTACGTCCAAGAGAACGACAAAGGCGCAATCGTTAAGGGCATCGTGAAAGAAGTTGACGCTAAAGGCGCCATCATCACCCTGGCCGACGATATCGAAGCGACTCTGAAAGCCTCCGAAATCAGCCGTGACCGCGTTGAAGACGCGCGCAACGTTCTGAAAGAAGGCCAGGAAGTAGAAGCCAAGATCATCAGCGTTGACCGCAAGAGCCGTGTAATCCAGCTCTCCATCAAGTCGAAAGACGATGCTGAAGAGAAAGAAGCCATCCAAAGCTTGAAAGACAAGCCTTCGGATAGCATCGCTGCTGGTCCTACCACTCTGGGCGACCTGCTGCGTGCACAAATGGAAAAGCAGAACTAAGTTCTGTCAGTCCATAGAAAAAGGGTGACTTCGGTCGCCCTTTTTTGTGGGCGCGATTCGGGAAAAGCTGACCTGTTTGTAAGTTGGCTCCTCTGCATGACTCAGCAGTGAAACCAATCCTGCAACCTAACTGTCTCTTTCTTTAAGCAGATCAATCACCTATTCAAGGTTAGACTGCAGATGCCCTAGTCTTCCCGGGCCAATGTGGGGGAGGCTGCTCGCGATAGCGTCAGATCAGACACCACCCAGTCGGGTGCTGGCTATTTAAGGAGACGAATGAACAGGCTTATCCTGGTATTCGCGGTATTGATCTTGGCGGGTTGCACCACAAGTGCCAAGACCCATGCGGTGCGTGGCGTCAGTGGTATCGAGGTCGATTGTTCCGGCCTGGGGTCAGGCTGGGAAAAATGCCACAAGCGGGCGGCGAAGGAGTGCAAGGGCGCCGGGTACAAAGTCATCACCCGCTCCGATGATGCCAAGGATGAAGATCAATATCCATTTGGCTTCAATCCAGCCGGCTACCTGACCCGCACGATGTTGGTCATTTGTCGTTGAATACGCTCAAGTGCAAGGCTTGTGCAGAAACGGGGCAAATACGACAGGATGAAGATATGTCAATACTCGGGCTGTTCAAATTCTTCCGGTCATGCTAAAACCTTTTCAAGCGATTTTCCTAGCTGCTTGAAAAAGAAGGGAAAAATATGACGAAGTCGGAGTTGATCGAACGAATTGTCACCCATCAAGGGCTACTCTCATCCAAAGATGTGGAGCTGGCCATCAAGACCATGCTTGAGCAAATGTCCCAGTGCCTGGCGACCGGAGATCGTATCGAGATCCGTGGCTTCGGCAGCTTCTCCCTCCATTACCGTGCCCCGCGTGTGGGTCGCAATCCGAAAACGGGTCAGTCTGTGAGCCTGGACGGAAAGTTCGTTCCGCATTTCAAGCCGGGCAAAGAGCTGCGGGATCGTGTCAATGAGGAGGAGGGGGATGAGTTGTAAGGAGGCGACTATGCAAGGGGAAATTCATGCGCAGCTTTAAACGTTTTGCTCTTGTCGTGCTCGCGTTGCTAGTGGCTGCAGCCATCGTTCTGTTCGTGCTTGAGAATACCCAGCCTGTCGCGCTGTTGTTCCTGGGCTGGTCGGCCCCGCAACTTCCTGTTTCAGTTTGCGTGCTAGTGTCACTTCTCGCTGGTATGATGGTTGGCCCGTTGCTTGCGTGGTTCGTGGGGCAGCGTCGGCGGTTGAAATAATGGATGCTTGAGCCCGGAAGCCTTTGTGTGAAGGATCAGTGTCTGCAATTTTTTTCTGGCTTTTGGGTATGTTTTGATCGTGTTTAATTTAACTCAGTTTGCCGCGGTATCCGCCGAGGGCCTGATCGTTCTGCCTTTTGGCGCGTCCAGTTTGTATGCGGGCGCCATGTCAAAAAAAGCAAGCGAGGCCTCAGATGCAAAATAATCCAGTTGAAACCCATCGCTCTGATGAGATTGACCTTATTGCCCTCGCTCAAGGTCTTTGGTCCCAGAAATGGCTGATCATTGGGGTGACTCTTGTAGTCACGGTGGGTGCGGCTGCGTATGCGTTTCTCAGTAAGCCGGTCTATGAGTCCAAGCTTTTCATCATGCCGCCAACGCAGAATGATATAGCCGAGCTGAATTTTGGTCGCGGGAAAAGCACTGATCTGGAACCTTATTCGATCAAGTATGTTTATGACGTTTTTGCCAGAAACCTTCAAGGCGAGTCCCTGCGTCAGAAGTTCTTCAATGAAATTTATCTTCCCTCCCTCGATGAGTCTCAGCGACAGGGCGCGCTCGACCGTTTGTACGCGCGCTTTTCCCAAGAACTGGTGATCAAGGGGCCGGGAAAAGATACGCCAGATCGCTTTTCGGTGGCCGTTCAAGGTGGAGACCCTGTTCAGGCCACCGAGTGGGCAAAGATCTACGTCCAACACGCCAGCGAAGCTGCTGAGTCGGAGCTGGTCAAGAACGTGACCACCGAGGCATCGGTAAATGCGCGTAACCTTGAGCAGCAAATTGTGAGCTTGCGCGAGACTGCGCAGCGAGTTCGCGAGGACCGGATTCAGCAGTTGCGGGAGGCGTTGCAGATCGCTGAAGCGATCGGTTTGACATCGCCGATAATCAACTCTTCTGCAGCGGTGGATATCACGGTAGAGACCGGCGATAAAATGGATTACCAGCGGGGGAGCAAAGCATTGGCGGCGGAAATCAATGCTTTGGAGTCCAGGTCTTCTGATGATGCATTTATCACTGATTTGCGGCCGCTTCAGATGCAGTACGGTTTTTATCGTAAGTTGAATGTTGATCCTGAAAGGATTTCGGTTTATCGGCAGGATGGTAGTGTTGAGGTGCCGGAGAGTCCGATTAAGCCGAGAAAAGCTTTAATTTTGGTATTGGGTACAATAATTGGGTTGATATTCGGCTGTTTTATCACTTTGATCCGTTTTGTTTTATTAAGAGCTAAAGGTGGACTCTCTTCTGTAATCTAGGAGGAAACCTGTGTCTAGATTCGTCGCCAGTACGCCAAAGTACCAAACCCATCGTTACCGTATAGGGTCGATGGGTTTTTGTCATTTGGTAATGTCAAGGTTTTATACCTTGTCTTGAGGGGAAAAATAAAAGGAAAGGATATCATTAGGAAGCTGGCGATAATTTAGGGGTAGTTCTAACTATAATCTAAACGTACTTAGAAGATGCGTTTCTAGATCCCCGTGTTCATGTGATCGAGTGTTGATGCAAAAAATAGAATTCTGAGGAGTGGCTGTGACTATAAAGAGTCTATGTGTGTTTGGAACGCGCCCTGAGGCGATCAAAATGGCGCCATTGGCTCTGACATTGGCTACCGATAGCCGTTTTGAGGCGAGAGTTTGTGTTACCGGTCAGCATAGGGAAATGCTTGACCAGGTTTTAGACCTGTTTGAGTTAACACCAGAGTTTGATCTTCAGATTATGAAGCCGGGACAAGACTTAACTGACATAACAACCGCCGTTCTCCAAGGGCTAAAAAAGGTCTTTAATGAGTTTAAGCCGGACATAGTTTTGGTCCACGGTGATACGGCTACGACTTTCGCGACCACATTGGCAGCGTACTATCATCAAATTCCCGTTGCGCACGTAGAGGCTGGTTTGCGAACGGGGAATCTCTATTCGCCATGGCCCGAAGAGGGCAATCGTAAGCTAACAGGTGCGCTAGCAAGTATTCATTTTGCACCGACAGACACTTCACGTGAAAACCTGCTCCAAGAGGGTGTAGCTGCAGATCGCATCTATGTTACTGGAAATACGGTAATCGACTCACTTCTTGAAGTTGTGAAGAAAATTTCTAATAATAGCACTCTAAAAATAAAGCTTCAGGAGCAATTTTCCTACATTCCAGACGAGAGTCAGTTAATACTTGTTACTGGGCATAGGCGAGAAAGTTTTGGTGAAGGATTCGAAAGAATTTGCCATGCTCTGGCTGCGACTGCCAAAGAGTTTCCTAATGTAGAAATTATTTATCCGGTCCATCTCAATCCCAACGTCAGAGAACCGATAAACCGGCTCTTGGCTGGGATCAAAAATATTCATCTTATAGAACCACTCGATTATCTTCCCTTTGTATATTTGATGAATAGGTCATGCATTATATTAACAGATTCCGGAGGGATTCAGGAGGAGGCGCCTTCTTTAGGTAAGCCCGTCTTGGTGATGCGCGATACTACCGAACGGCCAGAAGCTGTCGCTGCAGGCACCGTTAAACTAGTAGGAACAGATATTGAAGCTATTACATCCAATCTAAGGATGTTGTTAACCGATCCTGCAGAGTATGAACGTATGAGTTTTTCCCATAATCCCTATGGGGATGGTGTGGCTTGCGAGCATATTTTGAAAGTTTTATCTGAGTCGGCATGGGTGAATAATTAGTTGCTTAAGTATGGCTCGATTAGGGGGTAATATGTCATTTGACACAATTTGTGTAGTTGGTTTGGGGTATATCGGACTCCCTACCGCGGCGGTTTTCGCTTCTCGTAAAATGAAAGTAATCGGCCTCGATGTGAATGAGTTAGCGGTAGAAGTCATTAATCGCGGAGAAATTCATATTATTGAACCGGATCTGGACATGGTTGTCCACGCGGCTGTAACCGAGGGATATTTGCGTGCGACAACGAAAGCTGAACCTGCTGATGCATTTCTGATTGCAGTACCGACTCCATTTAAGCAAGATCGTCAGCCTGATCTATCCTATGTTGAAGCGGCCGTAAAATCCATCGCGGCTGTGCTAAAAAAAGGGGATTTAGTGATTCTAGAGTCGACGTCTCCCGTTGGCGCTACAGAGCAGATGGCCAAATGGTTAGCTGAGATTAGGTCTGACCTATCGTTCCCTGAAACACATGGCGAAGAATCTGACATTCGGATAGCTCACTGTCCGGAGCGAGTGTTACCAGGACATGTGTTACGGGAACTCGTGCAAAATGATCGGGTGATAGGAGGGCTTACCTCTAAATGCTCCGAGAGGGCAGTTGAGTTGTACAGTATATTTGTACAAGGTAAGTGTGTTGTGACAACTGCACGTACTGCGGAGATGTGCAAGCTTACAGAAAATAGCTTTAGAGATGTGAATATCGCTTTTGCCAATGAGTTGTCAATGATTTGTGATAAGTTAGATATCAATGTTTGGGAGTTAATAGAGCTAGCGAATAGACATCCAAGAGTAAGCATCCTGCAGCCAGGTCCCGGAGTCGGTGGGCATTGTATTGCCGTGGACCCTTGGTTCATAGTCAGTAGGACACCGGCTGAAGCAAAGCTTATTCGCACTGCTCGAGAAGTAAATGATAGCAAGCCTATCTGGGTAAAAGAAAAGGTAAAGTTGGCGATAGGCGAGTTCTTGCTAGAGCACCCTGACACTACAGCCAAGGATGTAAAAGTGGCGTGTTTTGGTTTGACCTTTAAACCCGATATTGATGATCTTCGCGAGAGCCCCGCTCTTGGCATTGTCAAAGAGATTGGCATTATGCATAGCGGTTGCGTAATGATTGTGGAACCGAATATTGAGAAGCTGCCTACAGCTATGTTGAATCGTTTTAGCTTGCTAGACGCTCAGGTTGCTCTATCAGAAGCGGATGTTGTCGTAATGTTAGTCGATCACTCTTCTTTTAAAATGCTGCCTCGTTTAAATCTTGAAGGGAAAAAAATCGTTGACACTCGCGGTGTTTGGAACCAGTAATTAGAATGGGTTGGATATGAAATTAATACTAAAATCGGTTTCCAGCGCACATTCAATTATGATTCGAATTTGGTCGCGCTTACTGATGTATACGTATAGATATCAGTTCTTATCTATTGGCAAAAATGTAGTATTTGACCCTATTAGATCGAGCTTTAGTTACAAAACAATTAGTATTGGCTCGAATGTGTTTATAGGGTCTGGAGCAATATTTTCAGCGGATCGGTCAAAAATAACTATCGGTTCATACGTTATGTTTGGGCCGCGAGTTATCGTCTCGGGTGGTGATCATGAAATCACCTCTTTAACCAAGCCTATGTATTCAGTCGTCGAGAAGTCCAGTTCGTGCGATGCTGATGTTTTGATTGGTGACGATGTCTGGATAGGGGCGAACTGTGTTGTATTGAAAGGTGTCACAATCGGCACTGGATCCGTAATTGCCGCGGGTAGCATAGTTACTAAAGATGTTGAATCTTACAGTATATATGCTGGAGTGCCTGCAAAAAAAATTAAGAACCGGTTTACAGATAGTGATCGTAAGACGTATATGGATAACATGACGTCTTACGGTATTACTTCCCCTTGCTGTAAAGGAGCCTGATAGGGTGAGGTACTTGCTAAGTTCAATTCTCAAAATTTTGAGCCGGTTGTCTTGGTCTATTCGCGGTGGCTGGTTGAAAATAAAGATTCTTTCATTGGGGGGGAAGTGCGAAGGTATACCGAGGGTAGGAGCAAATGTTTATTGGAAGTATCCACCTCACGCGGGTATATCTATTTCAAGGGGCTTGGAGATTGGGCCTGGTTGTTATTTTGATATTCCTCCTCAAGGGAAAATTATCGTTGGGGAAAATGTAAAATTTACAGGTGGTATTTATATTGCAAGTCTTACGGAAATAATAATTGGTGATAATTCATTAATAGCTGAGTATTGTTCAATTAGGGATGCGGAACATTTGACTGAATGCTCATCGCCAATTAACGAGCAAAGATCTGTAAGTTCTAAAATATTTATCGGGGCTGACGTTTGGCTTTGTAAAGGCGTAACAGTATTGAGGGGGGCAGTAATAAAAAATGGTGCTGTGGTTGGTGCGCATTCTATAGTTAAAGGAGAAGTGCTTGATGAGCTAACTATATATGCTGGCGTTCCTGCGCGTTTTATAAAGAAGCGAGTTTAAGTTGAGTAAGTTATTAATGTTGATGGCCTCGTCTGGAGGGGCTCAAGCACTTCTTTTCGCCGCTAATTTCTGTTTGATTTTCTTTTATAGCACTGAAGTGATTGCCTCTTACGGCTTCTATATTACTATAGGATCATTATTTTCTGTTATATCCTCGCTCCGATTAGACTACTTTGCTTTTTTTTCAAAAGTAGATGATCAGGCTCGGGGGTTAGTATTGTCTGTTGGCTTGGTTTTCGTCGGAATTTCCTCCGTAAGCTTGATTCTAATTTCATTGTTATTTAATGTTTTTGGAAGGGAAACTTTTTTTCTAGTGTTGTCCGTGTTTAGCTTTTCTTTCTATTATCTAATATCTCAGTACAGTTTGATGGTTAAAGACTATGCGGGTTATGGTACGTCACGGCTCCTTCTTGGCTTGTTGTTTTTGTTTTTGTTGGTGGGGCTTGCGAGCAAAGGAGATGTCTTGCATCTGTTGGTAAGTTATTGCACCGCACAAACAGTATCTGGGCTTTATTTATGGCGGAGGAATAAAATCAGATTAACATTCAATATTTTAGCATTAAAGTACGGTGTTTTTTTTAGATTTCGGGACAGGCTAATAAACACTCTCTCGACTTGTATACAGTTCTTGTCTCCAGCCCTCCCTATAATTTTGGGTGGCTATTTTTTTAACATGGAGATTTTGGGCGCATTCTTTTGGATGTCTCAGATGCTGGGCGCAGCCGCTGCGATAGTTAAGCGCAGTTTAATGGGTTATTTGAGCGCTGAACTAATGCATAATGGAGAGCTACAAGTAGCAATAGTTGAGATGGCTGGAAAAATATTTTTATGGGGCGCTGCAGGAAGCATTGCAAGCTGCATCCTGCTATCTGCTGTTTTTAACTATATATCGCAGCAGTTCCCTTCTTGGAGTCCTTATGTCAATTTTTTACCAGCGTTGGTTTTGCTGTATTGCTCCGACGCTTTGGTTCAGCCGTTAGGGTCGCTACTTTCATCGATTCAACGCGAAAAAACTCATTTGCTCATTGAAATTGGCCGTCTGCTGTTGGTGCTAGTGTGTTTTTCTACGGCGGCGCAACTGGATTTGGATATATATTGGTTTGTTTGGGGATACTCGATAGTGATGTCGTTTTTTTATTTTTTAGGTGGTGCAATATTTTGTTATGTATCTAGATGCGGGGTGATGATCAAGTGAAGAATATCGTCGTTGTAGGGGGCTTGCCTCACCCTATCGGTGGGGTCACAACGTTTATCAGTCGTTTGATAAAATCCGAAAAATCAGTAGGTGTTCTTTTTGATTTGTATCCATCGGCCCATAAAGAGCTGCCTGAAAAGTATTGCGGTAGTTATATTTACAGTAGTATTAAAGTTATTACTGTTTTAAGGCTTTTTTTGTATGTTGCTATGAGAAAAAACCTCAACGTGCATTTTAATTTTTCAACACCTCGGTCATTGGCTTTGTTGAGATGGTTGCCCAAAAAAAAATCGAAATGGGCCCTAACACTCCACCATGGAAATCTCGGTAAGATGGAACCTTGGATGGCTCGCGTGCTTTCGCGAAAAGTAGACGTTTTCCTTCCTCTTAATACAATCCAGCGGCAATGGTATTCGCATGTAGAAACAAAAAAAATAGTCAACTCTAGCTCGTACTTGCCTGCCGGGGAGCCGAAGTGCAACCGTGACTTGCAAGCGGAGATAATCAAATATAGAAGCAAATATGATCAAATTATCATTTGCTCTGGGTATCCCACAGATATATATAATCATGAAGACGCCTTCGAGTTGATGGCGCTGAGGCCCAAGGATCTCCTAATATGCTGCCTCTATGGGCCAGGAGACCTTCGAGATAAATTAACTAAGCTTTCTTATGGAAAGAACATAATTATCAAAGAATCATTTGATGAAGATAGTTTTAATTATTTGTTAAAGAGCTCAGATTTATATTTGCGGCTAAACTCAGAGGACAGTTTTGGTATTGCCGTGGCTGATGCTGTAAATTATGGAATTAGGGTGATAGCTACTAATGTGTGCGCGCGCTATCCGGGAGCGATCATAGTCCCAGTGGGGCAGAGTGTCACGGAGTTGAATGAGGTGGTACAAAGGACGATTGATAGTCCTTTGATGGAAAGGTTGGATATTGGCATGCCTAAGTTCGAATATAGTCGGATTTTTGAATGATTATGCTTGGTTTTTATTTTGGGCTCCTAGCGATTAATCTTGTTCTTTGTTTTTTACTGCTGAAGAACGATATTAGAAGCTATAATCCTGCGGCGATAATGTGGTTTGTTATCGTTTCCTCATTTCTAATTCCTAGTATAGCTGACCCATTCGCTGGTTTGGTGGCAGCGCATCCTTTCTCCGTAAGCTATTACCTTGATATTTCGACACTAATAGAAGCCCAATTGTTTGTTTTTTTATTCCTTGCGGTATTTTATTTTGTTTACTTTGTCAGGAATATGACAAATAAACGGTTGGTAGGTATATACGCTGCCCATTATAAAGCGCAGTTGTGGGGAGGCAGTGCCTCTGGACTAACTGCCTACTCACTATTTCTGATGTTGGCACTATTGGGTTTTTATGAGGCTTATAGCAAGTACGGCAGCAGTATATTTTCAAGTTTTAGTTTTACGCAACGTAGAGAGGGGTTGAGTGCAATCTCGGGTTTTGTATTGAGCTATAATTTGTTGGTTAGCGCAGGCGTTCTGTTCTGGCTTGTGATGCGGAAAAAATTTTTGTCCAGTGCTCTGTACTTGGTTATGTACCTATTCATCTATTTCGTAATGGGTGGCAGCCGGCAGCCGTTGATTGTTTTGTTGTTGCCTTTTGTTTTTTATTTTTTCAGCTCAAAAAAGATGGGTTTTGTCTACGCCATAGTTTTGAGCTTGTCTTTTAGTCTGATTTCTAAAGTCCTTGAGTTTGTAATATATGTTCGAAATACGTCAGGATTAAGTGCTCGGATTGACACTTTGCTAGAATTTCCCAGTTTTCTATTCTCAGTGGGCGAGAGGCTTGGGTCGAGAGAAGAGGATCTCAGGTTTGCGTTTTATTATTTTGTGAAAAAATTTGATGGTTTAGAGGGGTTTGGAGATTTTACATATTTCATGCGAGTCATGTTTTTTTGGCTGCCGTCATCTTTGGATGGGCTTGCTTTAAAACCAGCAGATTTCGAATATACTATGTTTGCTCACTATATGCCCGGATTTGAAGGGACGATGCATCCGACTTTATTTGGAAGTTTATATGCAGACTCTGGCTGGATAGTTATACCCTGGATTGTTTTTTTTGTATTTCTACTCTTAATCACGGGGCCCGTGCTCCGATGTTTTCGTGGTATTCCGTACTTTTCGGTATGGGCGCTTTTTAGCTATACTTATATGATGATGGCTAGGGGGGCGATTTACGGCCCATTTGTTGTTCTCGTTTTTGGCTTGGTTTTTGCCGTCCTAGTACAGAAATTTTCTAAGACTCTCGTCCAGAGGTGAAATTCGTGAAACAAATTCTGCAAGACATGGCAAAGGGCGGAACCTCTATTGTCGAGGCGCCTGCTCCTATTGTATCTTCAGGGCAGTTAATCATTGGCACCACTTGCTCTCTCATTTCTTCGGGAACGGAGAGAATGTTGGTTCATTTTGGCAAGGCGTCTTACCTGGAGAAGGCAAGACAGCAGCCTGAGAAAGTCAAAATGGTGCTGGAGAAAGTAAAAACAGATGGTATAGCCACGACATTAGAGGCGGTTCAATCCAAGCTGTCGCAACCGCTAGCTTTAGGGTACTGTAATGTTGGCACGATACTGGAGGTAGGTAGCGGAGTTTCAGGATTCAAATCAGGTGAGCGCGTCGTCTCGAATGGGCCTCACGCAGATATAGTAAAAGTTCCTAAAAACCTATGCGCACGCATTCCTGCTAACGTCAGTGACGAGGAGGCTGCTTTTACAGTCGTTGCAAGTATCGGTTTGCAAGGGATTCGGCTGGCACAACCAACACTTGGCGAGGCTTTCGTTGTCACGGGAGTCGGTTTAATCGGTTTGTTAACCGTTCAGTTGCTACTAGCCCAAGGTTGTAGGGTACTTGCTATAGATTTTGATGATTCCAAGCTCGCCTTGGCTAAACAATACGGGGCCTCTGTGTGCAACCCTGGAAAAGGGGAGGATCCTGTGGCTGTCGGTATGTCCTTTAGCCGCGGTCGGGGGGTTGACGGAGTAATCATCACCGCGTCAACGAAGTCAACTGACCCGGTTACACAAGCAGCACGAATGTGTCGTAAGCGTGGTCGTATTATAATGGTCGGGGTAACGGGGCTAGACCTCAATCGCGCCGACTTTTATGAAAAAGAACTAATATTTCAAGTCTCCTGTTCTTATGGACCTGGTCGTTATGACGGGTCTTATGAACAGGAAGGTATTGACTATCCTATTGGTTTTGTTCGCTGGACGGAACAGCGTAACTTTGAAGCTATTCTGGATATGATGTCTTCGGGCAATCTTGATGTGAAGTCTCTAATAACACACAGATTTAATTTTGAGAGCGCAGAAGATGCCTACCATGTGTTAACTGAAGATGTTTCTGGTCTAGGTATAATTCTTCAGTATACCTCGGAAACTCAATCTCGTAAGATTAATAGCGTGGCATTGAATCCTCCCCGTAAGTTCCGTTCCGATGCACCAGTTATGGGGTTCATAGGCGCAGGTAACTATGCTTCACGTATGCTTATTCCGGCATTTAAAGCTGTTGGTGCACAGCTTCATACTATTGTGACTTCTAGTGGTCTTAGTGGTGTGGTGCATGGGAGAAGAAGTGGTTTCGTCATGGCATCGACCGATGTAAAGTCCATGCTTTGTGACTCTGAAATTAACACGGTAGCCATTGCTACACGACATGACTCTCATGCTCGGTTTGTGTGCAGTGCTTTGGATGCTCGGAAGCACGTCTTTGTAGAAAAGCCACTGGCAATCAACTCGGCTGAGTTGGATGAAATTTCGATGGTGTATAACAATGTGGGAGATGCTTCTGGCCCTCAGTTGATGGTTGGGTTTAACCGACGTTTTTCTCCTCATATCCAGAAAGCTAAACTTTTACTCCAATCAATATCTGAACCTAAAACGTTTATTATGACAATGAACGCCGGAGCAATTCCTGCAGATCATTGGACTCAGGACCAAGTAATAGGCGGAGGGCGTATTATAGGCGAAGCTTGTCATTTTATTGACCTGATGCGTTTCTTGGCGGGACATGCAATCGTCTCCGTACAGGCGCGTGGCTTCGGTCGTGTAGAGGGGCTTGAATCGACTGAGGATAAAGCGGCGATAACATTGGGTTTCGCTGATGGGTCATTTGGAACTATCTTATATCTGGCAAACGGCGCCGCAAGTTTCCCTAAAGAACGGATCGAAGTTTTCGCGGGGGGGAGAATCCTTCAGTTGGATAATTTCCGAAAAATGAAGGGGTTCAATTGGCCAGGGTTCAAAAAAATGAATCTGTGGAAACAGGATAAAGGGCAGGCTGCATGCGCAGAAGCCTTCATCGAAGGTATCAAAAAAGGTGTTCCTGCTATCCCATTTGATGAAATTATGGAAGTTGCTCGCGCAACTATAACTGCTTCCCAATTACTGCGCGAACAATGAAAGCTGTAACTAAAATAACAACCTATTTTTCATTGGGGTTAATAAATATATCAAAAGTTACCCTCTATAGGTTGAAGCTTAGATTGGGTGTAAGTAAGATAAGACGAATCCAGGCAAGCGTCCAAACCGCACCTTTCTTTAAGGAAGTTAGCAAGATTGATGCAATAGTCTTGGCATCTGATGCTTGGCGCAATGAGGCGCATATTTTTGGACGCAGGAAGTACTGTCTTGAAGATATGGTGCCTTCTTGGCACTGCAATCCTTTAACAGGGTTGTGTGCTACTAATGCTAATACTGACTGGTGGCGGATACCAGATTTTGATCCTGTCGTTGGTGATATTAAAGCGATATGGGAGGCTTCGCGATTTGATTGGGTGCTACCTTTTGCTCAAAGAGCTAAGGCGGGAGAGGATGACTCTTTAGTTCGTCTTAATAGGTGGCTCGCAGATTGGTGCGAACAGAATAAGCCCTACAAAGGTGTCAATTGGAAATGCGGGCAAGAAGCATCTATACGTGTGATGCACTTGGCTATGGCTGCAATTATTCTCGAGCAAATTGATGAGCCGTGCAAAAGCTTGCTCGATTTGATTGCGCTTCATCTTAAGCGTATCGAACCAACTATTGATTATGCTATAGCTCAAGATAATAATCATGGGACTTCCGAGGCTGCTGCTTTATATATTGGCGGAAGTTGGCTAAAGGCACAGGGCATACCGGAGGGCGGGCGCTGGTTGAGGCTCGGCCGCAAGTGGCTGGAAAATCGAGCGGCTCGTTTGATCGGTGTCGATGGTAGCTTCAGTCAATACTCGCTGAACTATCATCGTGTGCTGCTGGACACATTTTGTATGGTCGAGGTGTGGCGTCGGCAACTGCAATTGCCTCAATTTTCTCCCAAGTGGTACACACGTTCGCTAGCTGCCAGTGAGTGGCTACGAGCTATGATTAACCCGCTAAATGGCGATGGACCCAATTTGGGTGCTAATGACGGTGCGCGGTTGCTGCAGTTAACGGATACCGACTATCGCGATTTTCGTCCTACCGTGCAGTTGGCCATGGCGTTGTTTGCCGATGTTCGAGCCTACGCCGATGAAGGGTCATGGAATCTACCCTTACGATGGTTGGGGCTTGAATTACCGCAAACCATTGCGCCTAGTCCCGACAGTCGATTGTTCCATGATGGTGGTTTTGCCGTGCTTCGTCGTGGCTCGGCCATGGCGATGCTGCGTTACCCTCGCTTTCGCTTCCGTCCGAGCCAAGCGGATGCTCTGCACGTCGACTTGTGGCTAAGCGGTCGTAACCTGCTGCGTGATGCAGGTACGTATAGCTACAACACGGATGTACAATGGCTCAACTACTTCCCCGGTACGGCCAGTCACAATACCGTTCAGTTCGACGATCGTGATCAGATGCCTCGGCTAAGCCGTTTTCTTTTCGGTGACTGGCTGAGAACCTCATGCATGGAGCCATTATCCGAGGTGGGTGATACGATAACCTTTGTCGTTGGCTACCAAGATGGGCGTAAAGCCCGTCATCAACGCGACGTTCGCCTGACGGAAAACACATTGAGGGTAATCGATAAAATCGAGGGATTCGCCAAGAAAGCTGTACTGCGCTGGCGACTCGAACCCGGTGAGTGGCGAGTCGAAGGCTACAGCCTTTGCAATGGTGATCACACGCTGACACTGAAGGCTTCAATGCCTATCGCTCGCTTCGAACTGGTTGAGGGGTGGGAGTCACGCTATTACTTAGGCAAAGAACAAACACCGGTATTGGAAATTGAAGTCCATCAGCCGGGATCGCTAATTACGGAGTATCGCTGGGTCCTATGAAAGTTCTGTATTTTCACCAACACTTTTCAACCCCGAAAGGCATGGTCGGTACACGCTCTTATGAAATGGCTCGCCGTTTGCTTACGCGTGGTCATCAAGTGACGATGGTGTGCGGGAGTTATAGTGGCGGGGAGACTGGTCTGACACTGCCTTTCATTGGCGGTAAACGACGCGGAACAGTCGAAGGTATCGACATTATTGAGTTCGATCTGGCGTATTCAAATAGTGATGGCTTAGCAAAGAGAGTTGTGACTTTCGCCAAGTTTGCTCTACGCAGCATCGGCTTGGCACTGACTGAGCGATACGATCTTGTATTTGCAACTACTACGCCACTGACTGCGGGTATTCCTGGCGTTTTCGCCCGCTGGCTACGAGGTAAGCCGTTCGTATTTGAGGTGCGTGATCTTTGGCCAGAATTGCCCAAGGCTATGGGTGTGATCCGGAATCCAATAGTGTTGGGTGCCATGTCGATACTGGAGTGGATGAGCTATCGCTCGGCGCATAGGTTGATTGGCTTGTCCCCTGGGATAGTTGAAGGCATTGCTAAACGTGGGGTCCCGCGCGAGCGAATAGCACTGATCCCCAATGGCTGCGATCTCGATATTTTTGCTGGCGACGTCGAACCTTGGCGCCCTGAGCAGATAAAACCCGACGATCTGCTGGCTGTTTTTGCGGGCACTCATGGCATGGCCAATGGCCTGGATGCGGTGCTCGATGCAGCAGTGGAGCTGAAACGGCGTGGACGTGACAATATCAAGTTGCTTTTGATCGGCCAAGGCAAGCTCAAACCGGCTTTACAGGCACGGGCGCAGCGCGAAGCGTTGGACTGTGTTGTGTTTCATGCGCCAGTTAACAAGTCTCGGCTTGCTGGTCTGATGGCTAGTACGGATGTTGGGTTGCAGATATTAGCAAATGTGCCTGCTTTCTACGTTGGTACTTCACCAAACAAATTCTTCGACTACATTGCAGCAGGCTTGCCAGTACTCAACAATTATCCCGGCTGGTTGGCGGGGATGATCCGCGACAACCTGTGCGGCTATCCAGTTGAACCAGAAAATCGGTACGCTTTTGCCGATGCGCTAGAGCAGGCTGCAGATGATAGGGCGGCTGTAAAAGAAATGGGCAAACGGAGCCGTGAGCTGGCTGAGCGAGAGTTTGACCGAGAACTGCTGGCGAATCGCTTTGTCGATTGGTTGGAGGGGGTAAAGTGATGATCAAGCGCCTTACCGACATCGTCGCCTCCTTTTTCGGTCTTTTACTGCTGGCACCAGTTATTGCTATCGTTGCATGGCTGGTTCGCCGCAAGCTTGGTTCCCCTGTGTTGTTCTGTCAGGTGCGCCCCGGCCTGAATGGTGAACCATTCGAGATGATCAAGTTCCGTACCATGCGCGATGCTGTGGATGCTGTAGGCAACCAATTGCCAGACTCCGAACGCATGACCTCATTTGGCAGTTTCCTACGCTCCAGTAGTTTGGACGAGTTGCCAGGGCTGTGGAATGTTTTAAAAGGCGACATGAGCCTAGTCGGTCCGCGTCCGCTTTTGATGGAATACCTGCCGCTTTACAGCCCGGAGCAATATCGGCGTCATGAGGTGCGCCCCGGAGTTACCGGTTGGGCACAAATCAATGGCCGTAATGCACTTAGCTGGGACAAAAGGTTTATGCTGGATGTCTGGTATGTCGACAATCGTTCTTTCTGGCTGGATCTTAAAATCATCTTATTAACCATCAAGAAAGTGGTGGTACGTGATGGCATCAATGCAGAAGGGGAGGCTACCATGTCCAAATTTACAGGGAATAAGCCGTGAATCGCCTAGCCATATTGGGCGCCAGCGGCCACGGCAAGGTAGTTGCAGATACCGCTGAGAGTTCCGGTTGGGACTCGATATGTTTTTTTGATGATGCTTGGCCGTCAGTTAAGCAAAATGGAACATGGCCAGTCGTGGGTAATACGGACCACTTAATTTCGGAAATTGAAAAGTTTTCCGGTGTGGTTGTCGCGATTGGTGATAATCGGGTACGTCAGAATAAACTTCAAGAGTTTATTCGAGTCAACGCTAAGTTGGTTACGCTCATACATCCTGCTGCTACGGTTAGTCGGTATGCGGCGATTGGAGCCGGTTCGGTTATTTTTGCAGGTGTGGTGGTCAACGCCGGAGCTAGGGTTGGACAGGGAGCGATTCTGAACACGGGGTGTAGTATAGATCATGATTGTTTTTTAGGTGATTCTATCCATATCAGTCCGGGGGCGCGTCTTGCGGGAAATGTTAAACTCGGTGACCGGAGTTGGATTGGTATTGGGGCGTGCATAAGACAACAGATTAGTATTGGTAGTGATGTGGTTGTAGGGGCTGGCGCGGCGGTTATAAACGACATTGCTGCCCATCGAGTTGTAGTAGGTGTGCCCGCCAAATAGCTGAAGGGCTGATTTGGATTGGTTCGCTCGGGATGGTATTAATTTATATAGGTATAGATTGTGCTAAATACGCCATTTTCACCTTGGCCTTCTTTTAGCGAAGAAGAAGCGGATGCGGTGCATACCGCTATATTGTCTAATAAGGTCAACTATTGGACAGGACAGGAGTGTCGCGAGTTTGAGAAGGAGTTTGCGACCTGGGCTCAGGTAAGCCATGCTGTCGCCGTTGCTAACGGTACAGTCGCGTTAGATTTAGCGCTAAAGGCATTGGGTATCGGCGTCGGAGATGAGGTAATTGTCACGCCACGGACTTTTTTAGCATCTGTGTCCAGTATAGTTAATTGCGGCGCGGTTCCAGTGTTCGCAGATGTAGACCGCGAAACACAAAATTTTACCTCGGACTCAATTCGTGCCGTATTGACCTCGCGCACTCGCGCTTTTATATGCGTCCATTTAGCCGGCTGGCCTTGTGATATGGATCCAATCATCTCTTTAGCAAAAGAGTTTGGTATTAAAGTTATCGAGGATTGCGCTCAAGCTCATGGTGCTCTCTATAAAGGGAGACCGGTCGGTTCGATAGGGGATATTGGCGCGTGGTCTTTTTGCCAAGATAAAATAATAACCACGGGTGGCGAGGGTGGAATGGTCACTACTAATGACCGTGAACTGTGGTCCCGTATGTGGTCATTCAAAGATCATGGCAAGAGTTGGGAAGCAGTTTACGAGCATGAGCACCCGCCAGGTTTTCGTTGGCTCCACGATAGTTTTGGGACTAACTGGCGTATGCTGGAAGTCCAGGCTGTTATAGGTCGCATCCAATTGCGACGTATGGTGGATTGGCAAGCTCGTCGTCTAAATAACGCTCGCCAGATTTGGGAGTGCGCACGGACATGCGATGCCTTACGAGTTCCAATAATCCCCGAATATGTTGTTCACGCTGCGTACAAGTGTTACGTGTTTGTCCAGCCACATATGCTAAAAGCTAATTGGAGTCGCGATCGGATTTTAACCGAAATCGCTGCTCAAGGCGTACCATGTTTTTCAGGGTCATGTTCTGAGGTGTATCTTGAGAAAGCCTTCAATAATACTAGTTTTCGACCTGCCGAACGGCTAATTGTAGCGAAGGAATTAGGTGAAACCAGTCTGATGTTTATGGTGCATCCCACACTAACCGAGGTCGAAATAGCTAAAACCTGTGATGTTTTAAAGCGTGTAATGAATGAAGCTACTAACGTTTAGTTTAATGGCCTATTACGCTGACCTTTTTCGATGTTATGGTAATAGTGGGTCTAAACTTGGCGTTACGCTGCAAGCTTGAATTTTAATAGTGGCCCAAGATGTTTTTTGTTTTGGGTCGTTGTTATATCTAGCCATTCAGGTTCTTAGCAGGGTTTTTAGTTTATGCTGTTGATGGGGCTGTACTAATTTGGTGTTGGCCGTTTTTCGAAGGTACGTATATGGGCCTTTTTTTTTTGCTGCTGATGACTGTTGTGCTATCTGCTTTTTTATCTGGTGTTGTGCGTAATTATGCGATCTATAAGGGTGTCTTAGATTTACCAGCCGAGCGTAGTTCTCACTGTACTCCAACTCCTCGAGGCGGCGGTATTGCAATCGTTTTGAGCTTTGCTCTCGGGATGGTCGTCCTGGCATTTATGGATTTTTTGACGTGGATGACTTTATGGGAGTTGTTGGTCGCTGGTGTAGCTGTTGCGTTGCTCGGGTTCCTAGATGATCATAAGCCTATCGCTGTTCGTTGGAGATTGTTTGGGCATTTTTTAGCCTCAGGTTGGATAATATTTTATCTTAATGGTATTCCCGCGATAGATGTATTTGGTTTAAGTCTAGTTATGGGGCAGTTGGGCTATGTGTTTGCCACCGTTTACTTAGTTTGGATGTTGAATCTCTACAATTTTATGGATGGTATCAACGGTATTGCGAGTGTTCAAGCTATTTCCGTGTGCTTGGCAGCTTGTATATTGTATCGATTATCTGGGTTTGACAGTTTGATTGTGGCTCCATTGGTGCTCGCAATGGCGGTGTTGGGTTTTTTGTTTTGGAATTTCCCAGTTGCTCGTATTTTCATGGGGGATGGGGGAAGTGGTTTTTTGGGTTTAACCTTGGGTGTTTTTTCATTACAAGCAGCGTGGATATACCCTGAGTTTTTGTGGGTTTGGCTCATTCTGCTTGGCGTTTTTATTGTAGATGCAACTGTAACCTTATTACGGCGGCTTCTAAATGGTGAGAAGTTCTATGAGGCCCATAGGAGTCATGCTTATCAGTTTGCTTCTCGGCGATTCGGGAGCCATATTTATGTCACTTTGGCTGTAGCCGTTATAAATTTCTTTTGGCTATTGCCGGTGGCTGCATGTGTAATCTTATGGGGTTTGGATGGCGCTGTAGGGTTGGCAGTCGCATATACTCCCCTGATTGTGCTGGCATTTTGGTTTCGGAGTGGTGAGGCAGAGAAACGTAACGCGTTCACTAGTCCAGAATAGCTAACGGTCGTTTTATTAAGCCTCGCTTGACTTCGAGAGGTACAATGAGATGGTTTTTTTTAGGAGCAGCACAAGGTGCGTAAAGGGGTTATGGATAGGTTGAGAGCTAACATGCTGGGATTGCCTAGGCGCCACAAACGAGCAATCCAATTGGTTACCGATATCATTTTGGTTTGGATCGCCCTATGGCTGGCATTCGTCGTTCGACTCGGTGTCGACGCCTTGGCGAGCCCGATCGAAACGCATCTCTGGCTTTTCGCATCTGCTCCGCTCATCGCTATCCCGATTTTCATCCGCTTTGGCATGTACCGCGCCGTCATGCGTTATTTCGGCAATGACGCGCTGATCACTATCTGCAAGGCAGTCAGTCTCTCTGCCTTGTTGTTGGCTCTCTTGGTGTATTGGTACAGCAACCATAAAACCGTGGTGCCACGCTCCATCATTTTCAATTACTGGTGGCTCAGCCTAATCATGATCGGCGGTTTGCGCCTCATGATGCGCCAATACTTTCTGGGCGACTGGTTCACCGCAGCCCAGCATGTACCCTTCACTAACCGTGACGACGGTTTACCCAAAGTTGCCATATACGGTGCTGGTTCCGCCGGTAACCAGCTCGTCGCGGCATTGCGTATGGGGCGGGTGATGCGTCCGGTCGCGTTCATTGATGATGATCGCAGCATCGCAGACCGTGTGATCGCCGGACTGCAGGTCTACCAACCCAAACATATTCAAAAGATGATTGACGCGACCGGCGCGCAGGAAATCTTGCTGGCGGTTCCGTCCTCGTCACGAGGTCGTCGTCGAGAAATATTGACGTTGCTTGAAGGTTTCCCGCTGCATGTGCGCAGTGTTCCCGGCTTCATGGATTTGGCGAGTGGCCGGGTCAAGGTCGACGACATCCAGGAAGTGGATATTGCGGATCTTCTTGGCCGCGATCCTGTGCCTGCACAAGCTGACTTGCTTGAGCATTGCATCGCCGGGCAGTCGGTTCTGGTCACTGGTGCGGGAGGTTCGATTGGTTCTGAGCTTTGTCGACAAATTCTCGCGCTCAAGCCAACTACGCTGCTGCTATTCGAGCATAGTGAATTCAATCTCTACAGTATTCTGTCTGAACTCGAGCCGCGAATCGCGCGGGAATCATTATCTGTCCGCTTGCTCCCCATCCTGGGTTCGGTGCGCGATCAACACAAGTTGCTGGACGTGATGAAGACCTGGAATGTTGACACGGTCTATCACGCCGCCGCTTATAAGCATGTGCCCATGGTTGAGCACAATATTGCCGAAGGTGTCTTGAACAACGTGATCGGGACGTTGAACACCGCACAAGCCGCGTTGCAGGCGGGCGTATCGAATTTTGTATTGATTTCCACCGACAAAGCCGTGCGCCCTACCAACGTGATGGGCAGCACCAAGCGCCTTGCAGAACTGACCTTGCAGGCCCTGAGCCGTGAACTGGCGCCAGTGCTGTTTGGCGATAAGTCCAATGTCTCGCGGGTTAATAAAACCCGCTTCACCATGGTCCGGTTCGGCAATGTACTGGGCTCGTCAGGGTCGGTTATTCCTCTGTTCCATAAGCAGATCAAGTCCGGCGGCCCTTTAACCGTTACGCATCCCAAGATCACGCGTTATTTCATGACCATTCCAGAGGCCGCGCAGTTGGTGATTCAGGCCGGTTCCATGGGCTTGGGTGGGGATGTATTTGTACTGGACATGGGCGAACCGGTAAAAATTATCGAGCTGGCGGAAAAGATGATTCACCTGTCTGGCTTGAGCGTCCGTTCGGAAAAGAACCCTCATGGAGACATTTCAGTCGAGTTCACAGGTCTGCGTCCTGGCGAGAAGCTATACGAGGAGTTGCTGATTGGCGATAACGTTGTCGCGACCCCGCATCCGATGATCATGAGTGCCAACGAAGATCACCTGCCTTGGGACGTGCTCAAGGCCCGGCTGACGGAGCTGCTGGCTGCCATCGAACACGATGACTACGCGAGAGTCCGTCAGTTGCTGCGTGATACTGTCAGTGGCTACGCCCCGGACGGTGAGATCGTCGACTGGATCTACCAGCAACGTCGCCTCGAACCCTGATTGTTACACAACCTGTAACGTACACACTTTTGACAGCCCCCAATCATCGCCTAAGTTTGAGAAGCAGCGTCGGAAAAGCTGCTTCTCTCTTAACGATGTCATGGAGCGTCATTTATGCGTACAGGCTATTTCTACTCTCTGGTTTTTGCCCTTCTGACCAGCGCTTCTATAGCTGTTATCGCTGCGCCTGCGGTCAAGCCCGAGACGACGGCGACCCCGCAGGCATTGGAAATTTCGGCTAAATCGCAAAGCGCCAAGGTGGATCTTAACGGGGCGGATGCCGCTACGCTGCAACGCGAACTGGCGGGGATAGGCAGGGCCAAGGCGGAGGCGATTGTTGCGTATCGTGAGAGTAATGGCGCCTTCTCATCGGTGGAAGAGCTGCTGGAGGTTAAGGGGATTGGCAAGGCGATTCTCGACAGGAATCGCGACAAGCTGGAAGTGAACTGAGGTGTGATGCTGAAAAGGCCGGTCAACTATGACTGGCCTTTTTGCGTTCAGGCTGGTGGTAACCCGGGCCCGGTTTTAAGGCCGAGCAAAGAGGTGCAGGATATGCTTTTGACGATTCCCGCCCCTGGCCATTTCACTGATCAAGGACCCACCCCATGCACAAAAACTACCCAGCCGCCTACCAAGTCAGCAAAGGCTCGGCCCTGCAAGTGGACAAACCCTTCTACGACCGCATCCGCACCCAGCAGGACAAGCGCACCCTGATCGAACAGTTCGAGGTACCCATCCGTACCGGACGCGCTTGGCACGTACCCGCCGGTCATGTGTTTCGCGTTACGACTCCGGTGGGCCCGCAGGTGGGGGACTTCAACGTGTGGAACGCCCACGATCCGAGGGAGCGTCTTTGGGCGGCGCGCACGCGCCAGCTGCAGGGTGCTCATGTCAGCACTCATGATCGGCTGTGGTCGAACCTGCCGTTCCTGCGGCCATTGGTGACCATTACTGATGACAGTCTGGCCGATTATGGCATCGACGAGCACGGTGGACGGTTGCACGACCTGCTGGGTACTCGCTGTGATCCGTACGTGAACAGGATGCTGACCGGCGAGGATTTCCACCATCATTGCCACTCGAACCTAACCCGTGCGGTATTGCCCCATGGCCTGACCGAGTTCGATGTGCATGACGTGCTGAATATTTTCCAATGTACTGGGCTCAATCATGACGACATGTACTTCATGAAGGCCTGTCCGGCGAAGAAGGGCGATTATCTGGAGTTTTTTGCCGAGATCGATTTGCTGTGTGCCTTGTCCACTTGCCCCGGCGGCGATCTGTCGCTGGCGATGTGGGGGCCGGATGCGCAGGATCCCCTCAGTGTCTGTCGGCCGTTGGGGGTGGAGATCTATCGGTTGGAGGATTCATTGCTGACGGGCTGGAGCCAGCCTGAGCGGGCGGCTTACAAGGGGCTGCATGGCTTGCAGATTGCCAAGGCGGATTGGGAGCAGTGATGTAGCAAGTGCTGGTTTTTGTGGCGAGGGAGCTTGCTCCCGCTGGGTTTTGTAGGAGCTGGCGAAGCCTGCGATCTTTTGATCTTCGCTCCAGACTCAATTGAGAGGGGAAGGATCGCAGCCTCGTTGCACTCGACAGCTCCTACAGGGCAGGCCCAACAGCCACAAAAGCGGCGTGCAGCTCAACGGTCCTTGGCCTCTTTCGCATCCGCCTCGGCATTGCGTTCGGCAACACGCTTGCGTTGTTCATCCGTCAGTTCGACCTTGTGGGCGGTGTCGCGCAGCATCATCAAGCCACCCACGATCGAGCCGATTGCAACGATCAGAATTAACCAGGCATACCAGGGCATAGGGTTCTCCTTGAGGGGGCGAGGGACGGCGAAGATTTCGCCTGTCCATCGCCCCTACCACTTATGAGCGAAGGTTGTTCGCAGTGGTTCCATACTACGCCCGTTGTGCCGGATTCACCTTAAAGCCCGGTGAGCATGGCATCGGCCGGGGCATCGGCGCGCAGTTGCGCGGTGAGCATGAAGTACAGGAAGCCCACTGCCATGAAGCCAAGGAAGATCAGCCCGATCAGCGCGTTGAACCAGGCCATCGCCACCAGGCACACCACTGCCAGTACCAGGGCGATACCGGGGATGATCGGGTAGCCCGGGGCGCGGAAGGTGCGTTCCAGGTTGGGTTCGGTTTTACGCAGTTTGAACAGGCTGAGCATGCTCATGATGTACATGACGATGGCGCCGAACACCGCCATGGTGATCATGGCGGCGGTCAGGGTCATGCCGCCGAGGTTGATCAGGCCGTCGCTGTAGATCGCCGCGATGCCGATCAGGCCGCCGGCGATGATGGCGCGGTGCGGGGTCTGGAAGCGCGACAGTTTGGCGAGGGAGGCGGGCAGGTAGCCGGCGCGGGCGAGGGCGAAGAACTGCCGCGAGTAGCCGAGGATGATGCCGTGGAAGCTCGCCACCAGACCGAACAGGCCGATCCACACCAGCATGTGCAACCAGCCGGAGCTTTCGCCGACTACGGTTTTCATGGCTTGGGGCAGCGGGTCGTTGATGTTGGACAGGGTGCGCCAGTCGCCCACGCCTCCGGCGAAGAACATCACGCCCATGGCCAGGAACACCAGGGTCAGGATGCCGCTGATGTAGGCCTTGGGAATTGTGCGTTTCGGGTCCTTGGCTTCTTCGGCGGCCATGGCGGCGCCTTCAATGGCCAGGAAGAACCAGATGGCGAAGGGGATGGCGGCGAACATTCCGGCGATGGCCGGCGCGCCGAACACGTCGGAACCGGCCCAGCCGTTCAAGGCGAAGCTGCTGAAGCTGAACGCCGGGGCGACCACGCCCATGAACACCAGCAACTCGGCCACCGCCAGCACGCAGACGATCAGCTCGAAGGTTGCCGCCAGTTTTACCCCAAGGATGTTCAGGGTCATGAACACGATATAGGCACCGACCGCCGCGTGTTTCGGGTCCAGGGCCGGGAATTGCACGTTCAGGTAGGCACCGATGGCCAGGGCGATGGCCGGTGGTGCGAAGACGAATTCGATCAGTGTGGCCAGGCCGGCGACTAACCCACCTTTCTCTCCAAAGGCCCGGCGGCTGTAGGCGAACGGTCCGCCAGCGTGGGGGATGGCGGTGGTCAGCTCGGTGAAGCTGAAGATGAAGCAGGTGTACATGGCCGCGACCATGAACGATGTCACCAGAAAGCCCAGCGTTCCGGCAACGCCCCAGCCGTAGCTCCAGCCAAAATACTCGCCGGAGATCACCAGCCCGACAGCAATGCCCCATAAATGCAGGGTGCCCAGGGTGGGTTTGAGTTGTGTGTTCATCGGTGGCTCCCCCTCGATCCATAGCAAAAGCGCTGGGGTGGGGCAGTGCAGTGGGCGTGCCAGTGTGGCGGCTGTGGTCGTAATGGGTGAAATTGTGTCGTATCGGGGATGTTCGCTGCCTGATGGCCTGATTTTGTGCTCCAGTTCGGAGCGTCAGCGCCGGGGCGGGCCTCATCGCGAGCAGGCTCGCTCCCACATTTGATCTGTTGTGAATAGCGAATTTGCCTCCACTGACGATCCCCTGTGGGAGCGAGCCTGCTCGCGATGAGGCCCGCCCAGCCAACCACAAACCCCTTTTTTACACATTCTTTATCCCCCAACCCCTCTCTCGATCTCGTTCCTTTACACCCTCCCTGCCGACAATCACTCCACACACGGCATGACGCCGTACCACGGAGAAATCCCATGAGCCTTCTGGACGGGGTGTCGCTGTTGCTGGCAGCGGCGCTGTTCATTTATCTACTGGTTGCGCTGTTGCGCGCGGATCGGAACTAGGAGTGGTTATGCACGGTTATGACTACGGGCTGATCCTCGCCTTCTTCGCGCTGGTGCTGATCCCTGCACCGTTTCTGGGACGTTTTTACTACCGGGTGATGGAGGGCCAGCGCACCTGGCTTTCACCTGTTCTTGGCCCGGTTGAGCGTGGTTGCTATCGCGTGGCCGGCGTCGATCCGGCTGTGGAGCAGAGCTGGCAGAAATACACCCTGGCTCTGCTCGCCTTCAACCTGGCCGGGTTTTCGCTGTTGTTCGCCATCCTGCTGTTACAGGGGCATTTGCCACTCAACCCCGAAAAAGTGCCGGGTATGGAATGGACCCAGGCATTCAACACGGCGGTGAGTTTCACCACCAATACCAACTGGCAGTCCTACAGCGGTGAAGCGTCGTTGAGCTACCTGAGTCAGATGCTTGGCCTGGCCGTGCAGAACTTTGTCAGCGCTGCCACTGGCCTGGCCGTGCTGGTGGCGCTGTGTCGCGGGATCGGGCGCAAATCCGCCGCGACACTGGGTAACTTCTGGGTCGACATGACCCGCGCCACCCTCTACGGATTGTTACCACTGTGCCTGTTGCTGGCCCTGTTTCTGGTGTGGCAGGGCGTGCCGCAAACCTTCGCGCACTATGTGCACGGGGTGACGATGCAGGGCGCGGACCAGGTGATTCCATTGGGCCCGGCCGCCAGCCAGATCGCGATCAAGCAACTGGGTACCAATGGCGGCGGCTTCTTCGGCGTCAATTCGGCGCATCCCTTCGAGAACCCGACGGCCTGGAGCAACCTGTTCGAAGTCGCGTCAATCATCCTGATTCCTGCGGCGCTGGTGTTCACCTTCGGCCACTACGTCAAGGACCTGCGCCAGAGCCGGGCGATCATCGCCTGCATGCTCGCACTGTTTCTGATCGGCGGCGCCACGTCGTTGTGGGCCGAATCCCAACCCAACCCGGCGCTGAACAATGTGGCCGTGGAGCAGACCGCGCCACTGGAGGGCAAGGAGGCGCGTTTTGGTACCACGGCCACGGTGCTGTGGTCCGTCACCACCACGGCGGCATCCAACGGCTCGGTCAATGGCATGCATGACAGCCTCAACCCGCTCAGCGGCATGGTCTCGCTGGTGAACATGATGGTTGGCGAAGTCATTTTCGGCGGCGTCGGCGCGGGACTCTACGGGATGCTGCTGAACGTGCTGATCGCGGTGTTCCTGGCTGGATTGATGATCGGTCGTACCCCGGAATACCTGGGCAAGAAGCTCGCTGCCAGGGAAGTGCAACTGCTGGTGGTGACCCTGTTGGTCATGCCGGTGAGCGTGCTGGGGCTGGGGGCCATTGCTGCCAGCCTGCCCGGGCCTGCTGCAGCGGTGAGCAACCCTGGCGCCCATGGCTTCAGTCAGTTGTTGTATGCCTACACCTCGGCGGGTGCGAACAACGGTTCGGCCTTCGCCGGTTTTGGTGCCAACACACCCTTCCACAATCTGATGCTGGGCCTGGGCATGTTGATCGGTCGTTTCGGCTACATCCTGCCGGTGCTGGCCTTGGCCGGTAGCCTGGCGCTGAAGAAAACCGCGCCGATCGGCCCGAACAGCTTTCCGACCCACGGCCCGCTGTTCGTGACTCTGCTCACCGTGACCATCCTGTTGGTGGGCGGCCTGACCTTCCTGCCGACCCTGGCCCTTGGGCCGATTGCCGAACACCTGAGCCTGGGTTTCTGAGGATCTGATGATGAATATGCCAATGAGCAAAACCGTCGTCGCCAAGGCGCCGGAGCAACCGAAAACCGCGATCTCGGCCTTGTGGCGGCCGGCGCTGGTGCAAGCCTTCGTCAAGCTCGACCCGCGCCAGTTGCACCGCGCCCCGGTGATGCTGGTGGTGGAGTTGACCGCGATTCTCACCACGGTGTTGTGTTTCGTTCCGGACAGCAGCGTGCCGACTTTTGTCGCCGCGCAAATTGCCCTGTGGCTATGGTTCACGGTGCTGTTCGCCAACTTTGCCGAAGCCCTGGCCGAGGGGCGCGGCAAGGCCCGGGCAGACAGCCTCAAGGCCGGTAGCGAGGGCCTGAGCGCACGCCGCCAGACGGCCAACGGCTTTGAGGTCATACCCGCCACCAGCCTGCGAAAGGGCGACGTGGTACGCGTCGAAGCAGGGGAGATGATCCCCGGTGACGGCGAAGTGATCGAAGGCATCGCAGCAGTGAACGAGGCGGCGATTACGGGCGAATCGGCCCCGGTCATCCGCGAATCCGGCGGCGACCGTTCAGCCGTCACCGGCAACACGCGCCTGGTCTCCGACTGGCTGCTGGTGCGCGTCACCAGTAACCCCGGCGAATCCACCCTGGACCGCATGATTGCCCTCGTCGAAGGCGCCAAACGCCAGAAGACGCCCAACGAAGTGGCGCTGGATATTCTGCTGATCGGCCTGACGCTGATCTTCCTGTTGGTGGTGGTGACGCTGCAGCCGTTCGCGCATTTCGCCAACGGTAATCTGCCGCTGGTGTTTCTGGTGGCGCTGTTGGTGACGTTGATTCCCACCACCATCGGCGGGCTGCTGTCGGCCATCGGCATCGCCGGGATGGATCGACTGGTGCGCCTGAACGTGATCGCCAAGTCCGGCCGCGCCGTGGAAGCGGCGGGGGACGTGCATGTGCTGATGCTGGACAAGACCGGCACCATCACCTTCGGCAATCGTCGCTGTGCCGCGGTTCACGCCGCGCCTGGCGTGAGCGTCGAGGCGTTGAGCGAAGGTGCGCTATTCGCTTCGTTGGCCGACGACACAGCGGAGGGCAAGTCCATTGTCGAGTACCTGCGGGGGTTGCATTCGCAACCCGAGCCGGGCGTCGAACGGCTGACCGCCGTGCCGTTCAGTGCCGAAACCCGATTGTCCGGTGTCGATTATCAGGGCCGGGTGTACCGCAAGGGCGCCGTGGATTCGCTGCTGAGTTTTATCGGCCTGTCGAAAAGCGAACTGCCACCTGCCCTGGCGCGGGAGGTGGACAAGATCGCCCAGAGCGGCGGCACTCCATTGTTGGTGTGCGTCGACGGCAAGCTGCTGGGGGCGATTCATCTGAAGGACGTGGTCAAGCCCGGTATCCGAGAGCGCTTTGCCGAGCTGCGCAAGTTGGGGATTCGCACGGTGATGGTCACCGGCGACAACCCACTGACCGCCGCCGCCATTGCTGCCGAGGCCGGCGTCGATGACGTGCTGGCCGAGGCCACACCGGAGAAAAAACTGGCTCGCATCCGACATGAGCAGAATGACGGTCGTCTGGTGGCCATGTGTGGTGACGGCGCCAACGATGCGCCGGCCCTGGCCCAGGCTGATGTCGGCATGGCGATGAACGACGGCACACAGGCGGCGCGAGAGGCGGCCAACATGGTCGATCTGGACAGCGATCCGACCAAGTTGCTGGACGTGGTGCAAATCGGCAAGGAACTGCTGGTGACCCGTGGGGCCTTGACGACGTTTTCCATCGCCAACGACATCGCCAAGTACTTCGCTATCCTGCCGGCGCTATTTGCTTCGATTTATCCACAACTGGGTGTGCTGAACGTGATGCACCTGAGCAGCCCGCAAAGCGCGATTCTGTCGGCCATTGTGTTCAACGCCTTGATCATCGTGGTGCTGATCCCGTTGGCGTTGCGTGGCGTGCGGGTGCAGGCCGCCAGCGCGGCGGCGCTGCTGCGGCGCAATCTATTGATTTATGGGTTGGGCGGGATCGTGGTGCCGTTTGTGGGCATCAAGGCGATCGACCTGTTGCTGACGGCGTTGGGGTTGGTTTGACGTAGTGATCGAGATGCACCGCTGAAACGCCGCACCGCACCGCTGGGTGTAGGAGCTGACGAAGCCTGCGATCTTTTGATCTTGCTCTTTCGCTTCAGGCTCAATTGGCAAGGGAAAGATCGCAGCCTCGTTGCACTCGACAGCTCCTACAGGCCCAGCGGGAACGAGTTCCCTCGCCACAATGTATGCCTGGAAGTTAACTGTTTTTCGGATTCGAGGATTTTTGAGATGTCCACTCTGATACGCCCGGCCCTGAGCCTATTGCTTCTGATGACCCTGATCACCGGCGTCGCGTACCCCTTGCTGGTCACGGGCGTGGCGCAAGTCGCCTTTCCCGCCCAGGCCAACGGCAGCCTGATCGTTGATGCCGACGGCAAGGTTCGCGGCTCCCGCTTGATCGCCCAGGATTTCCAGGGCGATGCCTGGTTCCATCCACGTCCATCGGCGGGTGATTTCGCCACGGTAGCCAGCGGCGCCAGCAACTTTTCCCCGAGCAATCCGGCCCTGGCCGCACGGGTGATCGAGGACGCCCAGGCATTGCAAGTACCCGATCAAGGCCCGGTGCCGTTGGCGCTGTTGACCACCTCGGGCAGCGGACTGGATCCGCACTTGCCACCGGCAGCGATTGCCTATCAACTGGCGCGTGTCGCCGCCGCACGCCATCTGCCTGTGTCAACCGTACAGCAACTGCTCGACGCTCACATCGAGCATCCATTGGTTGGGCCGCCGGTGGTAAATGTGCTGGCGTTGAACCTGGCGCTGGAAAAACTGTAGACCCCTGTGGGAGTGGAGCCTGTGGGAGCAAAGTGGAACCTGTGAGAGCAACGTCTGTGGGAGCAAAGCTTGCTCGCGATGAACGATAACGCGGTTCCGCAGTTAAACCGTGTCGTCCTGATCGCGAGCAAGCTTTGCTCCCACAGGGCTTGCTCCCACAAGGCCTGCTTTTCCACAGGGCTTGCTCCCACAAGGACTCGCTCCCACAGGGCGTTTGATCAACATATGAAAGAGAACCCGAACACATGAGCGACTCCGGCCGCGCCGACGCACTGTTAGCCAAGCTGCCCCGTAACGATCGTGGTCGGCTCAAGGTCTTCCTGGGCGCTTCGCCGGGTGTCGGCAAGACCTACGCCATGCTACAGGCGGCCCACACGCAACTGCGCCAGGGTGTCAGGGTGGTTGCCGGCGTGGTGGAGACTCACGGCCGCAGTGAGACTGAGGCGTTGCTCGGCGGCCTGGTGCAGCAGCCGCTGGTGCGTTCGGAGTATCGCGGTGTGATGCTCGAGGAAATGGACCTTGATGGTTTGCTCGCGACTCGACCGGCCTTGGTGCTGGTGGACGAACTAGCCCACAGCAACGCGCCCGGCAGCCGTCACGCCAAACGCTGGCAAGACATTCAGGAGTTGCTGGCCGCCGGCATCGATGTCTACACCACCGTCAACGTCCAGCATCTGGAAAGTCTCAACGATCAGGTGCGCGGTATCACCGGCGTGCAGGTTCGCGAGACGCTGCCCGACTGGGTCCTGCAAGAGGCCGATGAACTACTGTTGATTGACCTGCCACCGCGCGAGCTGCTGGAGCGCCTGCGCGATGGCAAGGTGTATGTGCCGGAACAGGCGCGCGCCGCGATCGATGCATTTTTCAGCCAGACCAACCTCACCGCATTGCGTGAGCTGGCCATGCAAACCGCCGCGGCCCAGGTGGACAACGATCTTGCCCAAGGCTATCGGCAACTGGGCCAGGCGGCTCCGGCGGTGCGGGGGCGATTGTTGGTGGGGGTCGACGGTGATGACCAGGCCGAGCGTCTGGTACGCCACGCCAGCCGTGTCGCCCAGCGTCGGCATCTTCCCTGGAGCCTGGTACACGTGGACAACGGCAGCACGCGGGACGAGCCATCGCGCCAGCGCCTGCAAAACGCCCAGCAGTTGGCCGAGCGCCTGGGCGGGGAAGTGGTGCTGCTACGGGCCGGTGAAGTCGCCAGGACCCTGATCCAGCACGCCACCGAACGTCGCGCCACGCTGGTGCTGGTGGGACAGTCCAGACGGCGTCTGCGCCGGCGGCTGTTCGGTGGTGGCTTGGCTTCGCGTTTGCTGCGCGACGCCATGGGGCTGGAAATCAACGTCCTGGACCGCGATCAACAGCCCCCGGCGGCCCGCGTGCGTTCAAATGCTGTCCTGAGCGGTTTCGACTACGTGCTGGCGCTGTTGGCGACGACGGCGGCCAGTGCGCTGGCTTGGGGGGTCTCCGGGCTTCTTCCCTTGCCCAACATTTCCCTGGTGTTTCTGATGGCGGTGTTGCTGGTGGCGGTTCGCAGCAGCCTCGGCCCGGCGCTGGCCTGTGCGGCGCTGTCGTTCCTGGCCTATGACTTTCTGTTCATCCCACCGAATTTTTCCTTCACCATCCAGCGTGAAGAAGACGTGCTCACCCTGGTGTTCTTCTTGCTCATGGCCGCCCTGACCGGCAATCTTGCGGCGCGCCAGCGACGTCAGTTGCAGGCGCTGCGCGAGACCCAGCAGGAAACCGGCGAGCTGCTTGACCTGTCCCGTAAATTGACCGCCGCCACCGACCGCCAGGCGGTGATCAGCGCCGCCGCGCAACACCTCAACGGTTGGCACGACCTGCAACTGTGCCTGCTCAACCGTGACGGCCAGGGCGGCTGGAAGGTCGAGACGACTGAACCGTTGACTTTCACCGAAGCTGAACGCGCGGCCGCCGATTGGGCTTGGCAACACGACCAACCGGCCGGCGCCGGCACCGGGACACTGCCGTCTGGACGCTGGTGGTGGTGGCCGTTGTCGACAGAGGAGGGCCCGCTGGCGTTGCTGGGCGTTTGCCCGAAAGAAGGCAAGCCGTTGAGCGGCCAGCGGCGTCGTCTGTTGGCGGCCCTCAGTCAGCCACTGGCGCAGGCCCTGGCTCGGGCGCAACTGGCCCAGGATCTGGAAGCAGCGCGCCTGCACGGCGAAACGGAGCAACTGCGCAGTGCGTTGTTGGCGTCGGTGTCCCACGATTTGCGCACGCCGCTGACCTCCATGCGCGGCAGTATCGACAGTCTGTTGGCGTTGGGAGAGGCGATCCCGCTGGCCGATCGCCGCGAACTGCTGGAAGGCACCCGTGATGAAGCTGAGCGCCTGGATCGCTATATCCAGAACTTGCTGGACATGACTCGTCTCGGCCATGGGGCTCTGAAGCTGGCGCGGGACTGGGTATCGCCGGCCGATATTGTCGGCAGCGCGTTGAGCCGGCTGCGGGCGGTGCTGGCACCGTTGACGGTGGGCATCGAAGTGCCTGCCGAGTTGCCGTTGTTGTATGTTCACGCGGCGTTGATCGAACAGGCCTTGGTGAACGTGCTGGAGAACGCCGCACGATTTTCACCGACTCACGGGCGACTGCTGCTGAGCGCAGGGGCGACGGACAGCGAAGTGTTTTTCGCCGTGGCCGACGAGGGGCCCGGGATCCCTGAAGAAGAGCGCGAGAAAATCTTCGACATGTTCTATACCGCTGCGCGCGGGGATCGTGGTGGGCAGGGGACGGGGCTGGGGCTGGCGATCTGTCAGGGCATGGTCGGTGCCCATGGCGGGCGGATCAGCGTGGACACTGGCCTGGACGGGCGCGGTACCTGCATCACCCTGCACCTGCCATTACAGACACAACCGGGCCTGGACGATGAAGCCTGAGCGGCGCTGGGTTACTCTCTTTCCATCTGATTGCCTTTCCACCTGATTGCATTGAACGGACTTCATGAGCCAGACCGCGACCCTTTTGGTCATCGATGACGAACCGCAGATCCGCAAATTCCTGCGCATCAGCCTGTCTTCCCAAGGCTACAAGGTGCTCGAAGCTGGCACCGGCGCCGAAGGCCTGGCCCAGGCGGCGCTGAACAAGCCCGATTTGCTGGTGCTCGACCTGGGCCTGCCGGACATGGACGGCCAGCAGGTCCTGCGCGAGTTTCGCCAATGGTCCACGGTGCCGGTGCTGGTGCTCTCGGTGCGGGCCAGCGAAGCGCAGAAAGTCGAGGCGCTGGACAACGGCGCCAATGATTACGTCACCAAGCCGTTCGGCATTCAGGAGTTCCTGGCGCGCATTCGTGCCTTGTTGCGTCAGGCCCCTGCAGGCGAGGCGCGGGAAGCGGCGCTAACGTTCGGTCCGCTGACGGTGGACCTGGCTTATCGCCGGGTCCTGCTCGATGGCACCGAAGTGGCCCTGACCCGCAAGGAATACGCCGTGCTGGCGCAACTGGCGCGCCATTCTGGGCGGGTCATTACCCAGCAGCAATTGCTCAAGGACATTTGGGGCCCGACCCACACCGAGGACACTCATTACCTGCGAATCGTGGTCGGTCATCTGCGGCAAAAACTGGCCGACGACCCGACCCGGCCCCGGTTCATTGTGACCGAGGCGGGAGTTGGGTATCGGTTGTTGGGGGAGGGTGGTGTTTAACCACAAATTTTCAAGCCAAGCGCTATTGTGGCGAGGGGATTTATCCCCGCCGGGGTGCGAAGCAGCCCTAAAACCTGAACACTCGGTGTGTCAGACAGAAATCCTGTCTGATGCCTTTTTCGGGGCTGCTTCGCACCCCAGCGGGGATAAATCCCCTCGCCACAGAGTTAGCGTCACATTCAGTTCTGCTCATTCTCATACCGATCCAGCGTATCGCTGGCGATCTCCCGCCCAAGGGCGATCAGTTCCGGTGCCTTGTAGAACTCGAAAAACCGGCACACCCGTTTCGGCACGTTGATCAGCACATCCGGTGGATACCCGGCGATCTTGTACTGGGCCAGGGACGTCTGCATCACCTCGAAACTCTGGTTGATCAAGTCCAGCAGCGAAGCCGGGCCGACGTTGTCGATGATGAACGAACCGGTCGCTGACTTCGGCGCACCTTCGGACTCCGGCGCGGCGGCCGGTTGCTGGCCCTCGGGCTCGGCGGATTCCAGCCATGGGTTGATCTCGGCGGCTTCGGCCTTTAACGCTTCCTGTTCCAGCAGCAGCAACTGCTCGGCTTGCTTGCGCCGGAACGGCAGACGCGAGCCCAGGGAACTGACGAGGGTGTCGAAGCGACGTTTGAACGCTGCGGGGCGCTGGATGACCGGCAGTCGGTATTGTTTCTGGTTGGTGGCGTTGAGGTTGACCGCAATGATCAGATCGCAATGGCTCGACACCACTGGCACGATGGGCAACGGATTGAGCAGGCCGCCATCCACCAGCATGCGGTTGCCCTGCATCACGGGGGTGAACAGGCTGGGAATCGCCGCCGAGGCGCGCATTGCCTGATGCAGGCAGCCTTCCTGGAACCAGATTTCCTGCTGATTGGTCAGGTCGGTGGCCACGGCAGTGTAGGGAATACGCAGGTCTTCGATATTGAGTTCGCCGACGATCTTGCGTATCTGCCCGAAGACTTTCTCGCCGCGAATCGCCCCCAGGCGAAAGCTGACGTCCACCAGCCGCAGCACATCCAGGTAGTCCAGGCTTTCGATCCAGTTACGGTAGTCATCGAGCTTGCCCGCGGCATAGATCCCGCCCACCACGGCGCCCATGGAGCAACCGGCAATACAGGCGATGTCATAGCCACGGCGTTCGATTTCTTCGATCACCCCGATATGGGCGTAGCCCCGGGCGCCACCCGATCCCAGTACCAATGCGACACGTTTTGTCATGACCCGACCTCTTGTCAAACAGACTTTAACAATGCACTTATCGACGGCTGGGCTCAATCGTTGTGGCACAGGTGTCGTTTTTTGATACGCCGCGCCGGCATTTGCGTATGCTCGCCCACACTTGAATTTACGCGGTCGGGCATTGGCACTTTTTGCGGGCTGGACCGTCTTACTTGCACGACTGTTGACCTGACTTGAGGTGTAATTGATGAAAGCCCGGATTTGTCTCCCCCTGGTGGCATCCTTGATGGTGTTGGCCCTGGCCGGTTGTGCCGGCAAGACCGCTTACCGCGACAGTTGCGGCAGCCAGCTCGACAGTGCCTGGCGTGAACTGGACCTGGCCAAGGCCGAAGGTTTTGCCGGCACTGTGAGTTACTCCAAGGCCTTGTCGCTGTTGACCGGCGCCAAGACTCAGCAGCAGTTCGAGGCATTTGAGGGGTGCACCAAAAAGGCCGAGAAGGCCCGTTTCTACATTCGCGAATCCCGTGCAGGACGATAAAAGCAGCGGCAAGCGCTAAGCTGCAAGCCACAAGAGGGGCATGCGACGCGCCCCTCACGTGAAGCTGTACAGCTTGACCCTCAATGCTGCGTACGGAGTACGTCCCCATGATTGATCGGCTGGTGGCCCGGATACTGGGCCTGGAAGTCCGGCTGCTGGCCTGTCAGGCCCGCCTCAATGCCCATACCGACAGTGAAGCCCTGCATGACCTGCGGACCACGGTTCGCCGTTTGCGCAGCTTGCTTCGTCCGTTGCGCGGGTTGCCCGGTGTCGAGCAACTGGAAACGGCGGCTTCGGCGGTCGGCGCGCTGACTACGCCCCTGCGTGACCGGGAAGTGCTGGCCGCCTACCTTGAGCAGCACGGCAAGATCGAAGCCGCGCGGCGGCGCCAGGTGCAAATGGCCGATGCTTATCCCGCCGTTGCCGGCAGCCCGGAGCTGGCGCAATTGCTGATGGTGCTTGATGCTTTCCCGCGCTTCATTCGCGCGGCGCAACGTCAGGACCTGCTTAAAGGTTTGCGCAAACGCATCGAAAAGCGTCTGGACAAGCAATGGAAAAAACTCGGTGAAGCCTTGGACGATCCGGCCCATGATCGCCATCGTTTGCGGCTGCTGATCAAGCGCGTGCGCTACGCCATCGAAGCCTACCCCGAACTTGACCGCCTGCCCGAAGCGGCCATGCCACGGCTCAAGTCCGCCCAAGGCGCACTGGGGGACTGGCATGATTGCTGGCAATGGCTGGCCAGGGCCAAGCAGGAAAGCGACTTGCAATCCTGTGTGCCGGTCTGGCTCAGCACCATGGAAAAGGCCGAGGCCAAGTCCGATAAAGTGCTCGATAAACTCGTTGCCAGTTGCTTCAAAAAATCCTGAGTCCTACTGATCTTCCCTTGTGGGAGCGGGCTTGCTCGCGAAGGCGGTGGGTCAGTCACACATGTATGAACTGACCCACCGCCTTCGCGAGCAAGCCCGCTCCCACAATGGATCTTTGTTTGCCACATAACCCTTGGATTGTGGGTGGATTCAAGGTTCGCGGCTTTTCTGCCAGTCTCTTTGGCCAGAATGAGCGCTGTGCCACCCGTCTGGGCTGGTTAAGATTCCTGCATCTTTTTCCCATGTTTTTGAGGTTGTCATGCGCTTTTCCGATTTGATCGATGCCGTGCGCCGTCAGCCAGAGGCTGTGACTATTGCGCCTGAATGGGGTCAGGGGCGCGCCAGTTTTGGCGGGCTGGTGGCGGCGCTGCAATATGAAGCGATGCGTGCGCGGGTTCCGGCGGATCGCCCGGTGCGTTCGCTGGCGATTACCTTCGTCGGGCCGGTAGAGGCCGACGTGCCCGTCAGTTTCGAAGTCGACGTATTGCGTGAAGGTAAGGCGGTCAGCCAGCTATTGGGGCGAGCGGTACAGAACGGTCAGGTAGTGACCGTGGTACAAGGCAGCTTCGGCGCCTCACGCTCCTCCGTGGTGGCGGTGCAGGCCGACCCCGCGCCTGAGTTCAAAAGCGTGGAGCAATGCCAGGAACTGCCCTACATCAAGGGCGGTACGCCGGAATTCATGCGTCACCTGGCGCTGTGCTGGAGTGTCGGTGGCCTGCCGTTTACGGGCAACAAATCCCGCAGCATGGGGGGCTGGGTGCGCTTGCGTGGTGATGTCAAAGAGGAGCCGCTGAACGAGGGGCACATCCTGGCATTGGTCGATGCCTGGCCTCCGGCGCTGCTACCCCATCTCACTCAAATGGCACCGGGCAGCACGCTCACTTGGACCATTGAATTCGTCCAGCCACTGCTGGAACTCACGACCCTGGACTGGTGTAAATACCTGGCCGAGATCGAGCATGCCCAGGACGGCTACGGCCATGTCGCCGCCAGGTTCTGGAGCGCTGATGGTCGCTTGATCGCCATGAGCCGGCAGACGGTGACAGTTTTCGGCTAAGGCTCTTCATGACCGTGGCACTGCAACACGAGTGCAGCAATCATGCCGAGGGAGCCGATGGCGACATTGGCCAGGCTCAGGCTGAACACCCCCGATACCATCAGCAAAAACGCGACGATGAACAGCGGTACGGCAATCTGCTGCAACACTGGATTGCTCGGGTGACCATGATGGTCAAGGCAGGTGCGCCATTGCCAGGCCGGGAAGTGGGGGTGACGTTTGCCCATGATGCTGATCCTTGAGTTCGCTAAACCGAATAACCCAAGGGTAGGCCCAGCCGGGCAGCGCGACGAATCGCGGTTGGCTATCGACGTGATAGGTGGCCATAGCCTTGCTCCCACAGATAAACCCCAGGCCGCAAGCGTTCTGCCAGGCAGCTCAACAGACTGCGGGGCCCTAAAGCTTGAGCTGCCCGATCGCCTTGTTCAACGCACCGGCCAATGTCGCCAGCTCATGGCTGGTGGTGGCCGAGTCCACCGTCTGGCGCACGGTATTTTCAGTGACGTCACGAATGCTCACGACCGCCCGGTTCATTTCCTCGGCAACCTGGCTTTGCTGTTCGGCCGCCACTGCGATCTGGGTGTTGCTCTCGCGCATCTGTGCCACCGCCCCCGTGATCTGCTCCAAAGCCTCACCGGCTTCCCGGGCCTGTTGCACGCAATCGTCGGCCTTGTAGGAGCTTTCCTGCATGAAATCCACCGCGTCCCGGGTTCCGGCCTGCAAGGCCGACACCATGGTGGTGATTTCATCCGTGGAGGTTTGTACCCGCTTGGCCAAGTTGCGTACTTCGTCGGCCACCACCGCAAATCCCCGCCCCATTTCCCCGGCTCGTGCCGCCTCAATGGCCGCGTTGAGGGCCAGTAGATTGGTTTGTTCGGCGATGCTGTGGATCACGCTGACCACGCTGTTGATCTTCTGGCTGTCTTCGGCCAGGCGCTGGATCATTTCGGCGGTCTGCTGCACACCGCTGGACAGCCCGGTGATCGACTGTTGCACCCGGCTGACCACTTCGCGGCCATTGCCGGCCAGGGTATCGGCGGTTTTCGACAGGTCGCGGGTGGCGCCGGCATGTTGGGCGATGTGATAAACCGTGGCAGACATCTCGTTGATTGCCGTGGCCGCCTGATCCGTTTCGCTTTGCTGGCCGAGCATCCCGTTGCGAACATCGTTCATGCTCGATGCCAGGCGTGCTGCACCGCTGTCCAGTTGCCGGGCAGTGCTGGCAACGGTGTCAACCACACGTTGATAGCCGGCTTGCATGGCATTGAACGCCGCCGCCATCTGGCCGACTTCGTCCTTGCAGGCCAAGGGGACGCGGGCGGACAGGTCACCGGTTTTTTCTACGTGCAGCATCACATCCTTCAGGGTGTTGAGCTGGCTGAGTAGAAACCGGATTAGCAGCTGCGATGCGCCCAGCATGGCCAGCATCAACACGAACACCGCCACGGCGTATTGGCTGAAGCGTTCCCTGAACACCTGACTCAGGCTTGCGCCTTGGGCCAGCACGGCGAGCTGTTGGCCGTCACCGGCACGGATCACGTCGGCGCCCAGCAGTGGATTGTCGCCCAACAGGGGGCTGGCCGAGAGCGCTATCCAGCCGTCTGCCTCTGCCAATGAGGGTAATGATTGATCGTTGAACATGGGGATCTGGCCGCGCTGGAATGCCAGCAGGTGATCGGCCTTGGGTAATGGCTGCCCGGCAGGCCAGGCAGTGAGCAAGCGTGCCTGGGCCTGGGCGTTCGTCTGGGCCGCATGGTTGCGCGCCTGTTGTTCAAGCTGCACCGCGTAGAGTACGAGCAGCAAGGTTGTGACAAAGGCGACCGCATTGACCGCCCAGAATTTGTATTTCAGTGAGATATTGCTAAGCCAGGCACCCATGGGAGGTCTTCTCTGATAGCGGAAACAGTTTTGGCAAGGTGCCATTATTGTGCCGCTATCCAAGGCGAAGGGTGTTGATATGGGTCAACAGACAACGCCTATCCCCTGTGGGAGCGGGCTTGCTCGCGATGACGGTGGATCAGCTTGCATATAGGCCGGCTGATACACCGCCATCGCGAGCAGGCTCGCTCCCACAGGTTTTCATTGGGTCAGGAGAGGGTGGGCAAGCCGAAGAACGCGCGGGCACAGGCGGTGCTGTGGGCGGCCAGGTCTTCCTGGCTTTCTCCCCGGTGCAATGCAACTTCGCGCAAGGTCTCCGTCAGGTAGGCCGGTTCGTTGCGACCATTCTTGGGTTTTGGGCGCAGCGTGCGAGGCAACAGGTACGGTGCATCGCTTTCAAGCATCAAGCGAGTGTGAGGAATTTCCCGTACCAATGGATGCAAATGGGTGCCCCGGCGCTCATCGCAAATCCAGCCAGTGATGCCTATATGCAAGTCCAGGTCTAGATAGCTGAACAGGGCTTTTTTTTCACCGGTAAAACAGTGCACCACCGCTGCGGGCAATTGGTCGCGAAAATCCCGCAGGATTTCCAGCAGGCGCTGATCGGCATCACGTTCGTGAAGGAAGACCGGCAATTGCAACTCCACCGCCAGGGCGAGGTGTTCTTCTAGGACTTTTTCCTGCTGCGGGCGCGGGGAGAAGTCCCGGTTGAAATCCAGCCCGCATTCACCCACTGCGCGGACGCGGTCTTGTTTCAGCAGGTCTTTGAGATGCCGGGCGCTATCGGCGGTCCAGTCGCTGGCGCTATGAGGGTGAATACCGGCGGTGGAAAACAGCCGCTCCCCAGTGTCATCGAGGCGCTGGCACAGCTCAAACGCCTGCTCACTGCCCTCGACACTGGTACCGGTCAGGACCAGTTGGCAGACACCGGCTGCATAGGCGCGCTCAAGCACGGCCTCGTGTTTGTCGGCAAAACTGGGGTTGGTCAGGTTGACGCCGATATCGATGAGTTGCATGGTGCTACCTCGACCCAAAGGCCGCAAAGCATATCAGAGCTGTAGATTTATAAGAAAAGCCAAGAACTACAACGAGTTGAGGCTGTCTGTTGAGGCCGCCAGACCGGTTGGGTTGGTATAAACGCCAGCACTGTGCCAGTCTCTCGCACTTTTCAGCGCCCCAGGTGCTCTGTTTCTGTCGACCCCAGCTTCGATATTTCAAGGCTGCGGGCCGCGGTATCCTTTCGGAGAGTGGATGACACGTCCCCAACTGTTGCTGCTGCTGTGTTGTTCGCTGTTGCTGCCGATGCCGGCGGAGGCGCGGCTGCCCGGCCCGGTACAGGTGGTAGCACCGACTACGGTGCGCGACCTTGCGCAAATCCGCAGCAGCCGGGTCCTGAAGGTACTGGTCAACCAGAGCCGCAACAGCTCTGGCGAAGTCAAGGGGCAACCCATTGGCGTCGAATATCATCGGTTACGTGCCTTCGAGCAATACCTCAACGGCCACGCTCGGGATGACCAGAAAATCACCCTCAAGATCATTCCCAAGGCCAAGGATCAACTGCTGGGCGCCTTGCAGCGCGGAGAAGGCGATCTGGTCGCGCCCGGCGAGTTGCTCGAGCCCCTGGCTGGCCTTGCGGTCAGCGCCAGCAATCCGATTCGCACCGACGTGCCGTTGCTCCTGGTGGGAGCCAAGGGCCAGCGGCGCTACACACGCGTAGAGCAACTGTCGGGTAAGACCCTGGCTCTGCCCAACGGTAGCGCCGCAGGGGAGGCCCTGAGTCAGATCAACCAGAAGCTGGCACTGCGTAAATTACCACCGGTGAAGATCGAGTGGGTCGACCCGACCCTGGCGGTGGAAGATGTGCTGGAAATGGTTCAGGCCGGGATTTTCCACCTGACCATCGTCGAGCAGCCCATCGCCGAACGCTGGAGCAAAATCCTGCCCAAGCTGCGTTTCGACCGGCAGGTGCTCATTGGCGAGCCGGCTGACGAGTATTGGTTTGTTCGTCGTGACGCCGCCATGCTGCGTGCGAGCATCGACCGCTTCCTGACGACCTATAAGGCACCCTCCAATCAGGACGCCGCGTTTCTGCGCATCTATCGCCGCTTGTACCGGGTTCACTATCCGCTGGCCCGTGCCAATCGCCAGCGTCTTGAGAAACTTCGCCCGGTGCTGCAAAAACATGCCACGGCCCAAGGCATGGATTGGCTGAACCTGGCGGCGTTGGCGTTCAAGGAGTCTTCCCTGAAACCCAATGCCCGCAGCGGCAGCGGCCCTACGGGCCTTATGCAGATTACCCCATCAGCCGCCCAGAGGGTCGGGGTGCGCAACATCCAGAACCTGGACGCCAACGTGCAGGCTGGCGCCAAGTACCTGGCCTTGATACGCCGAAAGTTTTTCGCCAGCCCCAAGCTCAACGAGCGCGAGCGAATGGCCTTCGTCCTGGCCGCCTACAACATGGGGCCTGAGCGCGTCCAAGGCATGCGGGCCGAGGCCAGACGGCGGGGGCTCAATCCCAATCAGTGGTTCTTCCAGGTTGAACGCATCGCCATGGAGCAGGTGGGAATGGGCGCAGTAAGCTACGTTAATAGTGTGAACAAATACTATCTGGCGTTTGATCGTGAACGGGAGTCGCTGGAGCCCAGGGAGCAAAAGGTTGTTGTGCGTAAATGATCGAGTAAACTGATTGGTATCACGGATTTTTTCCGCTTTTATCATGCATTTTGTTGATTAATATAGCGGCCAACCCCACTTATCCCAAGGAATGAACCTAATGAGCACTTTCATCAACAAAGTTCTGTTTACCCGAGCTGGTTATGGCCTGACTGTCCTGCGCATTGTTGTCGGGATCATCTTTGCTGCCCACGGCGCACAGAAACTCTTCGGCCTGTTCGGTGGCTACGGCCTGACGGGAACGGCGCAGTGGATGGAAAGCATTGGCCTGACCCCCGGTTATCTGATGGCGACACTGGCTGGCGGTACCGAGTTTTTCGCCGGGCTGGCCTTGATCATCGGCCTGCTGGCCCGTCCAGCGGCGTTGGGACTGGCCTTCCTGTCGCTGGTGGCGATTTTCTCCGTGCACATTGGCAACGGTCTGTTCATGGCCAACAACGGTTATGAGTTTGCCCTGGCTTTGCTGGCAGGCAGCGTTGCGGTGCTGATCGAAGGTGCAGGCAGGTTGTCGGTCGACCAGGCCATTGCCCGCTGATTGCGACCTGAATCATCAGAGGCCCGTCTGGAACGGGCCTTTTTTGTGCGCGCAGATTCTTGACACTGACTGGTCAGCTTCTCTAGGATGCCGCTCATGCGCCGATTTAAACAGCTACTTGCGGGGCGCCAGGTGACTCATTCAGTCACCGATAGAAGCCGGTAAAACACGGTTTCGAAATACCGCTAAAGCGCTGGTTCGGTGTTGCCTCTCACCTGCCATGCAGACTTTTGAGGCAGAGACACGACACGATGAACGCATCCAGCCCCCTTGTACGTCTTGCGCCGATCACGGCGAACCTTCTGCAACGCAATCCAAAAATCCTTCTGGGCGGTACTCACCAGCCTACGCTGTTGCGCTATCTCGACGGCTGGCCGCGACGCAACCACGGGCCGGCGGCGTTTCTTATCCAGTTTGTCGAAGACGGTGAGTCGTTGGCGCGTTTTGCCAATGACAGCTTCGATCTGGCAGTCATCCAGTCGCCCAATGCGGCGGATGCCCCCGAAATGATCCGGCAATTGACCCGCGTGGCCCGGCAGGGGCTGATTACTCGCCGTTGAGGCGAGCAATCCTTGTCAGGGCCCAGCGGGTGAAGCTTTTATAGGTATTCAATGTGGGTGACATATAAAAGCTGTTCCCCGGCGGGCGTTTGAACCTTGATCTCAGCATCCAGCGCTTTGCCGATCAACGCTCGCGCCAAGGGCGAGTCGATGCTGATGAGGTTCTTTTTCAGGTCCAGTTCGTCGGGGCCGACGATGCGATAGCGAGACTCTTTGCCGTCCTCATCTTCAACCGTGACCCAAGCGCCGAAATACACTTTGTTCGGGTCGCTGGGTTTTTCACTGACCACCTTGAGGGCTTCCAGGCGCTTGGTGAGGAAACGCACGCGGCTGTCGATCTCCCGCAGCATTTTTTTACCGTAGGTGTACTCGGCATTTTCCGATCGATCCCCTTGGGCCGCTGCCTCGCTGACCGCTTGGGTCACCTGAGGGCGGCGCACATGCCAAAGCTCATGAAATTCGGCGCGCATCCGCGCCTCACCCTCGGGGGTGATCAGCGCGGTGCCGGCGGTGCGGGGTGGGCGATAACGGCTCATGGCAACTTCTTGTGGTGGCGAAGCCGGGAGTCTATCAACCCTCGCGCAAGACTGTCAGCGGGCTCGCGTTGAGCGCTCGACGCGTGCCGAACACACCGGCTGCCCCGATCAATAACGCTCCCACCAGCGGCAGTACCAGCAACCATGGATGCGGATGCCAGGGCAGGTCGAACGCGTAACGGTAAAGCACCAGACTCACCAGTTCCGAACCCAGGGCCGCGAGCAAGCCGCTGACCGCTCCCAGCAGCCCGAACTCGATGCGCCGGGCCTTGACCAACAAGGTTCGTTCGGCACCCAGGGCGCGGAGCAGCGCACCCTGGTGGATCCGTTCATCGAGGGTGGCTTGCAGGCCGGAGAACAGCACGGCCATTCCCGCAGCCAGTACAAACAGCAACACATATTCCACGGCCAGGGTGACCTGGGCCAGGATGCTGCGCAACTGCTCGAGCAGGGCTTCGACTTGCAGGATCGTCACCGCCGGGAAGGCCCGGGACAGGTCGACAATCTGCTGGTCGTGGCCCGCCGCCAGATAGAAGCTGGTGAGATAGGTGGCCGGTAGATCCTTCAGCGTGCCGGGTTGGAAGATCATGAAAAAGTTAGGCTGGAAGTTGTCCCAGTTGATTTCTCGCAAGCTGGTGACCTTCGCCTCGCGATTGACGCCGCCCACGTTGAAAACCAGACGGTCCCCCAGCTGGATCTTGAGGTTCTCGGCCACCTTGCCTTCTACCGAAACGCCCGGAGTATCGTCCGGCGGTTGCTGCGGCCACCAGCTCCCGGCCGTGACGACGTTGCCCGCCGGCAGGTCCGCAGCCCAGGTCAGGCTCAGGTCGCGCTGCAGGGCCCGGTCACCGGCCGAGTCCTTGGTGACAAACTCCTTGGCCGGCTCGCCGTTGATACTGATCAGGCGTCCCGGTACCACGGGATAGAGCGGCGCCGATTGCGCCGACAACGCCAGCAGCTTGTCGGTGAAGGCCTGCTTGTCGTTGGGCAGAATGTTCAGGGCGAAATAGTTCGGGGCGTTTTTCGGCAACTGGTTTTGCCAGGTGTCCAGCAACTCGCCGCGCAAGAGGGCGATCAGCGCCATGGACAATAGAATCAGGCCGAATGCCAACGCCTGGCCGGCCGCCGCCAAGGGGTGGCGCAGCAACTGGCCCAGGCCTAGCCGCCAGGGTAACGAGGCGCGGGCCAGCATCCTGCGCAGGCTCTGGAGCAGCAGCAACAGCAGGCCGCCGAGCACCAGTGCTGCGATGACGCCACCACCCAGCAGGGCGAACGTCAGGACCAGGTCCAGGCTCAAGCGCCACATGATCAGGCCAAGGGCACCCAGGGCGGCCCCATAGACCACCCAGGTGCTGGAAGGAATCGGCAGCATGTCCCGGCGCAAAACGCGCAAGGGGGGGACCCGTCCCAACGCGGCCAGTGGGGGCAGGGCGAAGCCCGCCAACGCCACCATTCCGGTACCGATTCCGGCAATGGCCGGCAGCAGGCCACCCGGTGGGACGGTGGTGGGTAACAGGTCATGCAGCAGTGCAAACAGTCCCAGTTGGGCGAACCAGCCGAGCAGGGCACCGCTGATACTGGCCAGCAGGCCCAGCACGGTCAGTTGCAGACTGAACAGCACCATGGTTTCCCGACGCGACAAACCCAGGCAGCGCAGCAGGGCGCTGGCATCGAACCGTCGGGTGGCAAACCGGTTGGCCGATAGGGCAACGGCGACGCCGGACAGCAGCACCGCCACCAGGCTGGCCATGTTCAGATACCGTTCGGCCTTGCCCAGGGCGCCACCGATCTGCCGGTTGCCATCGCGTGCATCCTGCAGACGCTGATTGGGCTCCAGGCCCGGCTTGATCAGGTCGCGGTAGGTTTGCAGCGCTGGCGCCGGGCCGCGCCACAGGTCGCGATAACTGACGCGGCTGCCGGGCTGCACGACGCCGGTAGCGTCCAGGTCCTTGAGGTTGATCATGACCCGGGGCGTGAGGCTATAGAAATTGCCGGCGCGATCCGGTTCGTAGGTCAAGACGCGGCTCAGGCGCAAGGGCTGGTTGCCGACGTCAATGCTGTCGCCTATTTTCAGGTCCAGTGCCGTCAGCAGCCGTGCTTCAACCCAGGCCTCGCCAGGGTTTGGTCGCCCGCCGGTTTCTTCCGGGGCGAACGGGGCAGGGGCGCTTTTCAGTTCGCCGCGCAGGGGGTAGATGTCATCGACGGCCTTGACGCTGGAAAGCTGAATGCCATTGTCGGTGGCCACAACGCTGGAGAACTCCACCACCCGGGCATGTTCGAGTCCCAGATCGGTGCCACCGCGAATCTGTTCGGGGCGGGCAGGCGAGCTGCCTTCGAGCAGCAGGTCGGCGCCAAGGAATTCGGTGGCGCGCATCATCATTGCGCCGTTGAGACGGGCTCCGAAGTAGCCGATGGCGGTACTCGCCGCCACCGCCACCAGCAGGGCGAAGAACAACACCCGCAGTTCGCCGGCGCGGGCATCGCGCAGCAATTGACGGACAGCGAGACTGAACAGGCGCAACAGCGGCAAGCGTGCCATCAAGGCTCCAGGGGGGCGACCATCTGGCCGGCTTCAAGTCGAATCAGGCGCCGGCAGCGATGGGCCAGGCGTTCGTCATGGGTCACCAGCACCAGGGTCGTGCCGCTTTCCTTGTTCAACTCGAACAGAAGATCGCTGATGCGCTCACCGGTGTGGCTGTCGAGGTTGCCAGTGGGTTCGTCGGCAAACAGCACGTCGGGCTCCGCCGCAAAGGCACGGGCAATCGCTACGCGTTGCTGCTCGCCGCCGGAGAGCTGGCGGGGCGAGTGGGTCAGGCGCTGGCCCAGGCCGACCCGTTGCAGCAATTCCGTAGCGCGTTCGCGGGCATCCTGGCGACCATCAAGCTCCAATGGCAGCATGACGTTCTCCAGCGCATTGAGGCTGTCGAGCAACTGGAACGACTGGAAGACAAAGCCGACATGCTCGGCGCGGATCCGGGCCCGCTGGTCTTCATCCAGCACGCTGAGGGCTTGACCTGCGAGGGTCACTTCACCGCTGCTGGGCAGGTCGAGGCCGGCCAGCAGGCCCAGGAGGGTGGATTTGCCGGAGCCGGATGCGCCGACAATGGCCAGGCTGTCGCCCTTGTTCAGTTCCAGGCTGAGTTCGTGCAGGATAGTCAGTTCACCTTCCGCGCTGGGAACCACTTTGCTAAGGTCCTTCGCGGTGAGAATGCTTGAGCCCATGGAGAATCCGATGCGTGTGTGGTTTTTGAGTGCCGGCCTGGCCTTGATGTGCATGGCCCAGAACGCAGCGGCGGGTACGGTCCTGATCGTTGGCGATAGTATCAGCGCCGCTTTCGGCCTGGATACCCGGCAAGGTTGGGTATCCTTGCTCGAACAACGGCTCAAGGCCGAAGGTTTCGACGACAAAGTGGTCAATGCCTCTATCAGTGGCGACACCAGTGCAGGCGGCCAGGCGCGGCTACCGGCGCTGCTTGCAGCCCATAAGCCGGACCTGGTGATCCTGGAGCTGGGTGGCAACGATGGCCTGCGCGGACAGCCACCAACACAATTGCAACAAAACCTTGCAGCGATGATCGACAGCTCCCGCGCCAGCGGTGCCAAGGTGCTGTTGCTGGGCATGCAGTTGCCGCCCAATTATGGGCGGCGCTACACCGATGCCTTCGCCCGGGTCTACAGCACCCTGGCCGAGGAGAAAAACGTGCCGCTGGTGCCATTTTTCCTTCAGGACGTTGGCGGTGTTCCGGGGATGATGCAGGGCGATGGCTTGCACCCGTCCGTCGCGGCCCAGGGCAAGTTGCTGGAAAATGTCTGGCCGACGCTAAAACCGCTGCTGTGACGCTTTTCTACAGGCGGTCTTTCGGCTAATGTGGCGCCCCCGATTTGGAGCCCCCGATGCCGCGTCCCGCCTGGTCCCTTTTTGCCTACCAACTGATCGAGCCTGACGAACAGCTGGACCTGTTCGCCTGCCAGGAAGTGCGGGTGCATCTGGTGACCCGGCAACTGGAGCTTGGTGGCTCGGCCGACCGGACCCTGTGCGGCAGCCTGCTGCCGGCCCAGCCGCGCTGGTCGGCTGTTGATCGCAAGATATTCCAGGACCATCGCCTGTGTTCATTGTGCCGGGCGATCCTGGAGTCCCAGAAGCGCGGCACCTCGCCGATCTGGCCGGAACTGCGGTTCGAACTGTAATTCCCGAGATTCCCGGCATGCCCCTTGTGGGAGCGGGCTTGCTCGCGAATGCAGGGTGTCAGTCGACGTCTATGTGCCTGATACACCGCCTTCGCGAGCAAGCCCGCTCCCACAAGGATTTGCAGTACCCCCATCCTGGCTGCATAACCCCAGAACTGCTACGCATCGGACGCCTCATTGCCGCCCTCCCCGAAATAACGGGGGCCGGTGTACAATCACAGTCTTCATACCCTCTGTTCGACCTGCAAAGGATTTCCCGGATGTTGCTGCGCTTGCCTGCCGTCACCCGCTGCCTGTCTCTTGCCGCCCTGTGCATGGCTGGTCCCGTTGCCGCCCTGGAGCTGCCTCTGCCACCGCCAGGCGAAGACATTGTCGGCCAGGTGCAGGTCATCAAGGCCAAATACGAAGACACCTTCGCCGACCTCGGCACTACCTACGACCTGGGCTACACCGAGATGGTCGCCGCCAACCCGGGCGTCGATCCCTGGTTGCCGGGTGCGGGCACCGAGGTCGTGCTGCCGACCCGTTTCATCCTGCCGCCTGGCCCGCGCGAAGGCATCGTGATCAACCTCGCCGAGTACCGTCTCTACTACTTCCCCAAGGGCCGGAATGTGGTCTACACCTTCCCGCTGGGCATTGGCCGTGAAGGTTGGGGATCGCCGATCGCCCACACCAGCATCATTGCCAAGACCCCGAATCCGACCTGGACTCCGCCGGCCTCGATCAAGGCTGAGCATGCCGCCGACGGCGATCCGTTGCCGAACGTGGTGCCGGCCGGTCCCGATAATCCCTTGGGCCCGTTCAAGTTCACCTTGGGCACCCCGGGTTACCTGATCCACGGTTCGAACAAGAAGTTCGGCATCGGCATGCGCACCAGCCACGGCTGCTTCCGCATGTTCAACAACAACGTACTGCAGATGGCTGGCATGGTGCCGGTGGGCACCTCGGTGCGAATCATCAACGACCCCTACAAGCTGGGCGTGAGCGGCGGCAAGGTTTATCTGGAAGCCCACACGCCGCTGGACGACAACGGCAACCCGTCGGTGGTGGACAAGCACACTGCGGTGATCAACACGATGCTCAAGCGTGAGGACATCACCAGCAACCTGCGCATGGACTGGGATGTGGTGCGTGATGTGGTGGCTGCCGAAGACGGCCTGCCGGTCGAGATCGCCGTTCCGAATACTTCGGCACCCATGATCTCCAGCGCGCCGATCGATCTGCAACAGTAAAACCTGCAATAGAGACCCGCCGGCGTTTCGCGATGTCGGCGGGTTTTTTATCGCCTGGGGAAACGCCGGGCAATAAAAAAGCCGACCCAAAAAATGGGTCGGCTCGATAACAATCCCGGGGGACTATTACTTGCGGCTAGCTTTTTCCAGCATGCGCAGAGCACGCTCGTTAGCTTCGTCAGCAGTCTGTTGTGCTTTTTGAGCAGCAGCCAGAGCTTCATCAGCTTTACGGTAAGCTTCGTCTGCACGAGCTTGGGCGCGAGCTGCTGCGTCTTCGGTAGCAGTCAGACGTGCTTCGGTTTCTTTCGATGCGCTGCTGCAACCGGTAGCCAGAACTGCGGCCAGGGCCAGAGCAGAGAATTTCAGAACGTTGTTCATCGTGTTCCCCTTCAAGGACTTTCTATTAAGTGACTGTCTCCTCACAGCGAGGAGTTAGCCGGCGTACATACTACCCATTACTTGTAGTAAGTAAACTGACGTAGCGCAAGAAGCAAAAAAATTGTAGGCGGTGATTCTTTTTCGAGCAACTTTTTGGGGTGTTGTTTAAAAAATATGCAGCCTCCGGCACCAGGCTTGAGCGCATCATTGAGCAAAAGTTCCGTGCAGGGGAGAACTTTCCTTAAGCCGTTAACGTCGTTGTTTATTGATTCGCCTACACTTTTGAGCGTTTTTTGCTCAGCGGGGCGGCTATCTTTATTGGTGTTGGCGGTGACTTTAATAACCGGCGCTCGTCTCACGACTCAACAACTGGCGATGTTCAGCTATTGCGCCTTGGCCGACTAGCGCGTGACGGTGGCGCTCAATCGATAAACCCGACAGGGTTTTACCCCCATTGACGGGCGTGCCTTGAGCATTTGCGTCATTGGTGCCTACTATTCACGACGTGCTCGGGGTTGAGCGGTGGGTGTTGGCGCTCGGTGACCAGACAGGCACGGGGTGGCGTAGATGTTCCTTCGCCGGAAAAACATCGGTAAGGTAGGGGTCAGCATTCAGACCCGCGAGGAGTAGTGATGAGCGAGGCGTTGTCCATCCACCATGACCAGGCTGGTCATCAGTTCGAGACCAATGTGGACGGTCATCGTGCCTATCTGACTTATATGGACCTGGGCAAACAGACCCTGGATATCTATCGCACCTTCGTGCCCAACGCCTTGCGTGGACGTGGCATTGCGGCGGCGCTGACCGAAAGGGCGCTGCAATACGCCGACGAAATGGGCTACACGGTGATCCCGTCCTGCTCCTACGTGGAGCGCTACATGGAGCGTCACCAGCGCCACGCGGCCAAGCTCTGACACGATGGATTCTCCAAAAAAAACGCCGGGCTGATGAGCCCGGCGTTTTTTTATGCCTTGAAGAAAGTAAAAGATCGCAGGCTTCGCCATCTCCTACATCCCCGCTCCAAATATGTGTAGGAGCTGTGTAGGAGCTGTCGAGTGCAACGAGGCTGCGATCTTTTCTTCAGCCACGCTGACGTTTAGGCAACACATCCTTGAGCTTGGCATGCATGCTGCGCAGGGTGTTCTCGGTGGCGCTCCAGTCGATGCAGGCGTCGGTGATGGACACGCCGTACTGCAAGTCGGCCAGATCCTTGGGGATTGCCTGGCAGCCCCAATTCAAATGGCTTTCGACCATCAGGCCGATGATCGACTGGTTGCCTTCCAGAATCTGGTTGGCGACGTTCTCCATCACCAGCGGTTGCAGCGCCGGATCCTTGTTGGAGTTGGCGTGACTGCAGTCGACCATGATGTTCGGCTTGATCTTGGCCTTGTTCAGTGCCTGCTCACACAGCGCGACGCTGACCGAATCGTAGTTCGGTTTGCCGTTGCCGCCGCGCAGCACCACATGACCGTAGGCGTTGCCCTTGGTGGTGACGATCGACACGCCACCCTCCTGGTTGATGCCCAGGAAACGGTGAGGGCTGGAAACCGACTGCAAGGCGTTGATCGCCACGGTGAGACCGCCGTCGGTGCCGTTCTTGAAACCCACGGCCGAGGACAGGCCCGAGGCCATTTCACGGTGAGTCTGGGATTCGGTGGTCCGTGCGCCGATGGCCGACCAACTGATCAGGTCCTGCAGGTACTGCGGGGAGATCGGGTCCAGGGCTTCGGTGGCGGTGGGCAGGCCCATTTCGGCCAGGTCCAGCAGCAATTGGCGACCGATGTGCAGGCCATCCTGGATCTTGAAGGAGTCGTCCAGGTACGGATCGTTGATCAGGCCTTTCCAGCCGACGGTGGTGCGCGGCTTTTCGAAATACACCCGCATCACCAGGTACAGGGTGTCGGAGACTTCCGCCGCCAGCACTTTCAGGCGCTCGGCATATTCGTGGGCGGCCTTGATGTCATGGATCGAGCAGGGCCCGATGACCACGAACAGGCGATGGTCGGTGCCGTCGAGAATGTTGCGAATGACTTCCCGGCCCTTGGTCACGGTGCGCAGTGCAGCGTCGCTCAGGGGGATATCGCGCTTGAGCTGGTCAGGCGTGATGAGGGTCTCGTTGGAGGCGACGTTAAGGTCATTGATCGGTAAATCAGCCATCGTGTTACTCGTCAGGTCACGGGTGCCGGCCGCCAGCGATCCCCGCGCGGCGGTGCACAGCGAATTTAAGCGCGTCGGGGAGCGGAACCTTAGCGCGTTACGAGGTGGCTCGACAATGGGCAGGGCCCGGTTTAATTATGGCAAAGGCGCTTGCTCCCACTGGACTCGTAGGCGCTGTCGAGCGAAGCGAGGCTGCGATCTTTCCACAGCCGAGTGAGTCGAGCGCGAAAGAGCAAAAGATCGCAGGCTTGGCCAGCTCCTACAGAACCAGGCTGTGTAATGATGTGCAGGGGCTTTTTACCAGGAGAGTGGCAACGATGCAGGCAGGCGTTAAACCGCGGATCGGGATGATCGGCACGGGGGCGATCGGTGGGTTCTATGGCGTGATGCTGGCTCGCGCCGGTTTTGATGTGCATTTTTTACTGCGCAGCGAATTTGCCGCGGTGGCCGAAGCCGGTTTGCGAATCGACAGCGCGGTTCACGGCACGTTGGCCCTCGACCCCGTCCAGGCCTATCGCTCGGCAGCCGATATGCCACCCTGCGACTGGCTGCTGGTCGGTGCCAAGACCACCAGCAATGCCGACCTGGCCCCGGCCATCATTCAAGCTGCCGCTGATGGGGCCAAGGTCCTGTTGCTACAAAATGGCCTTGATGTTGAAGACGACCTCCGACCGTTGCTGCCCGATTCGCTGCATCTGCTGGGCGGCCTGTGCCTGATCTGTGTACATCGCGTCGGTCCCGGCGTCATCGCTCACCAGGCCCTCGGTGCAGTCAACATCGGTTACCACAGCGGTCCTTGCCACGATCAGGCGCAACGCATGGCGATTGTCGAGCAGGGGGCCGGGCTGTTCCGTGCCGCCGGCCTGGATTCCCAAGCCATGCCCGACCTGCGGCAGGCGCGCTGGCAGAAACTGGTGTGGAACGTGCCCTACAACGGCCTTTCGGTTCTGTTAGGCGCCAGTACCACGCCGTTGATGGCCGACAGTGACAGCCGAGGATTGATCCAGGCTTTGATGGCGGAGGTGGTGCAAGGCGCTCAAGCGTGTGGTCACCACGTTGCGCCGGGTTACGCCGAGTATCTGTTTGCGATGACCGAAAAGATGCCCGACTACTGGCCGAGCATGTATCACGATTATTCCCACCAGCGTGCGCTGGAGCTGGAAGCTATTTACAGCCGACCACTGGCGGCGGCGAAAAGGGCCGGTTGCGAGCTGCCGAAAATCGAAGCCTTGTATCAGGCGTTGGCATTTATGGACCGACGAAACCGCTGATCAGGCGATAGGGGAGCGACATGGCAAACAACATCGATGACAAACTGGTGCTGGCGATTTCCTCGCGTGCGCTGTTCGATCTGAGTGAAAGCCATAAGGTGTATCTGTCGGGCGGCGTCGAGGCTTACCGGCAATATCAGATTGAGCATGAGGACGAAGTCCTTGAGCCCGGTGACGCCTTCGCGCTCGTACAAAAGCTGCTGAGCCTCAACGCGCATCTGGGACGTGCGCGGGTCGAGGTGGTTCTGGTTTCGCGCAACAGCGCCGACACCGGCCTGCGAGTGTTCAACTCGATTCATCATTATGGGCTGGCGATTTCCCGCGCGGCGTTCGTCGGCGGTCGCAGCCCTTACCCTTATCTGAAGGCGTTCGGCTGTGATCTTTTTCTGTCCACCCACGCTGAAGATGTGCGTAGCGCCCTGGACGCCGGATTTGCCGCGGCGACCATTCTGTCGGGCGGTGCCAGCCGCGCCGCCAGTGAGGAGCTGCGCATCGCTTTCGACGGCGATGCGGTGCTGTTTTCCGACGAATCCGAGCGTGTCTATCAGAGCGGCGGCCTGGCGGCGTTCCAGGCCAGCGAGCAGCAGGCGGCCCGTGAGCCGCTGCGAGGCGGGCCGTTCAAGGGCTTTCTGGCGGCGCTCAATGCATTGCAACGCGAATTCCCCGAAGACGCCTGTCCGATTCGCACGGCGCTGGTCACTGCCCGTTCGGCACCGGCCCACGAGCGCGTCATCCGGACGTTGCGCGAATGGGATATTCGTCTGGATGAGTCGCTGTTTCTTGGCGGCCTGACCAAATCGGCGTTTCTCGAAGCCTTTGCCGCCGACGTCTTTTTCGACGACCAGACCGGCCACTGCGAACTGGCTCGCGAGGTGGTCGCCACGGGTCATGTGCCTCACGGCATCAGCAATGAAGTGAAGCTCTGACTGCCCGTTGTTTAGGGCGTTACGCTGGACGTCGTACTCCTCAAGGCGCTGCTAAGCTGAATCCATCTCCGCCATTCTGGCACGCGAGGAGGTCACATGATTCGTTCGATGCTGTACGCCACAGACCTGGGACTTTACGCCCCTTATGTGATGCAGCATGCCTTGGCGTTGGCACGGACGTTCGAAGCCGAGTTGTATGTGGTGCACGCGGTAGAGCCGATGGGGCTGTTCGCGGAGTCGGTGTTGCAAAGTTATCTCGATGAGCAAGCGCTGAACGAATTTCATCGCCAGGGTCTGAATACGGTGATGGCCAACATTGAGCAGCGGGTGCTCGACAGCTTTCGCGAAGAGTTGGGGGAGGGGCAGCAGGACTTGAAGCTGATCAAGTCGGTGCGGGTTTTCCAGGGCGATCCATCCCAGGTCATTCTCGAACAGGCTGCGAAACTCTCTGTCGATTTGCTGATCGTAGGCAGTCACTGCCAAGGGGCGAGCGGTGAAACACCGCTGGGCAGGACCGCTGCGCGGGTATTGCAGTTATCCCGGGTACCGGTCTACCTGGTGCCGTTGGTGCAGCGGCGACGTCAGGGGGAGGCTTGAGGCAAAGTAGTGGCTTTTTTATAAAAAGTTCTAGATTAATTAATACAACCATTCATATAGTTATATACCGTCGCTGATGCCCGTGGCGTCCAACTGCTTTGAGGGATACATATGAAGCTTCAACAACTGCGCTACATCTGGGAAGTGGCGCACCACGACCTCAACGTTTCCGCTACTGCCCAAAGCCTCTACACGTCGCAACCTGGCATCAGCAAGCAGATCCGCCTGTTGGAGGATGAGCTGGGTGTTGAAGTGTTCGCCCGCAGCGGCAAGCACCTGACCCGCGTGACCCCGGCCGGTGAGCGCATCATCACCACGGCCGGGGAAATCCTGCGCAAGGTCGAAAGCATCAAGCAGATTGCCCAGGAATTTTCCAACGAGAAAAAAGGCACGCTGTCGATTGCCACCACCCACACCCAGGCCCGTTATGCACTGCCGCCGGTGATCAGCAATTTCATCAAGCAATACCCGGACGTGGCCCTGCACATGCACCAGGGCTCGCCGATGCAGATCGCCGAAATGGCCGCTGATGGCACCGTGGATTTCGCCATCGCCACCGAGGCTCTGGAACTGTTCGGCGATCTGGTGATGATGCCGTGCTATCGCTGGAACCGCTGCGTGGTCGTGCCTCAGGGCCATCCACTGACCAAGCTGCCGAAGCTGACGCTCGAAGCCCTGGCTGAATACCCCATCGTGACTTATGTGTTCGGTTTCACCGGCCGTTCGAAACTCGACGAAGCCTTCAGCCATCGCGGCCTGACCCCGAAAGTGGTGTTCACCGCCGCCGACGCCGACGTCATCAAAACCTATGTACGCCTTGGCCTGGGCGTGGGCATCGTGGCGAAAATGGCCGTCGATACCAAGCTCGATGGCGACCTGGTGGTGCTGGATGCCAGCGAGTTGTTCGAGTCCAGCGTGACCAAGATCGGTTTCCGGCGCGGTACTTTCCTGCGTGGCTTCATGTGCGACTTCATCGAAAAATTCGCGCCACACCTGACCCGGGAAGTCATGGCCAAGGCCATCCAGTGCCACAACAAGCAGGAGCTCGAAGAGCTGTTCGACGGTGTGGAATTACCGGTGCACTGAACAGTGAGTGCTAGATCGCCTCGGTAACAGCGAACTGTTGCCGGGCGCCTGCGACGACGATCTCTACTTCATCCCCTTCGAATTTGCCCAGCAGGCTTCGTCCCAGCGGCGAGCGAGGGGTGATGACGGTAATCGGCTGGCCCACCAGTGACACTTTCAACCCCGCGGCATCCGGCCCCAGAAACAGCCATTGCTGGCGGTCATCCTCATCTGCCAGCCCGATCAACGTGCCAATCTGAATGCCGCGCTGTTCGTCGTAGGGCCTGAGTATCAGGTTCTGGCAGAGGGCGAGGGCCTGGCGGATTTCTTCGACACGCCTGGCTTGCCCGGCGGCGAGGTAAGACGCTTCAAGGCCCAGGGTGTCGTATTTGTTCTCGGCGATGTTTTCCTCGTGGGTCGCGGTTTCGTAGGCCGTCTGCGCGGCGCGCTCGGCGACATCCAGGTCAATCCTGAGTTTGTCGAGAATCAGTTGGTGGACGATCTGTTTGTTCATGATCAATCGCAAAATTGCAAAACGTTGGCCCGGCTCTTTTCACTGGGCGCATTCTGGTCCTGTTGCAGCCAGAACTGACACTTGGGGTTGGACAGGTTGCGAGGATCGCTGCGGGCTTGATCCAGGGCCTGTCGTTGCTCGTTTCGTTGCAGATTTTGCTGGTATTGCTCGAACATGGGGGTTGGCGGTTCCGGGGCCGGTTGCACCGCCGGCGGTTGCCCCAGTTGCTGCACGGCGGCGGCCACTGGAGCCAGTTGTTCGTTGAACAGGAATCTGGACAGCAGCCAACCGGTCAACACGATGGCGAGGAACCCCAGCCACAGACCCAGGGCGATGCTGACGGTCAATTGCAAGGCGCTAAGGCGTGGCGCTGGTGGGTGATCGGACATGGCTGCTTCCTGGCAATGAACACATGATAGGCGGCGATTGTCGCATGAAGATTAATCGCCGTCGGCTCTTCTGCATCATCGGTTTAATGCGGGACAATCAGGCCTTTGCCACAGGGAGTCGGGAATGACCGTGCGTTGGGATATTTTTTGCACCGTCGTCGATAACTTTGGCGACATCGGCGTCACTTGGCGCCTGGCTCGGCAATTGGTGGCCGAGCATCAATGTTCGGTGCGGCTATGGGTCGATGACCTGCGGGCCTTTGAACGACTGTGCCCGCAAATCGACATCACGCTCGGCGAGCAATGGCAGCAGGGTGTGCAAGTCTGCCATTGGCCTGAGATCTGGCCGTCCACCGATGCTGCCGATGTGGTCATCGCCGCGTTTGCCTGTCAGTTGCCGAGCGCCTACATGGACGCGATGGCCGAGCGGCAGACCACGCCGTTGTGGATGAACCTCGATTACCTGAGTGCGGAAGATTGGGTGATCGGCTGCCACGGATTACCCTCAGTCAAATACAAGCACGTGCAGAAATATTTCTTTTTTCCGGGTTTTCGGGAGGGAACGGGAGGCCTGTTGCGTGAAGCCGGCCTTCTGGAGCAGCGCCAACAGTTTCAGCAGGATGCCCAGGCGCAACGGCTTTTCCTGGAGGCGCTGGGAGTGGAACGGGCGCCGGACTCACGGCTGATTTCGCTGTTTGCCTACGAAAACGCCGGGCTGGCGAGTTGGTTTGATGCCATGGTGGCCGATTCCCGCGCCTCGCATGTGCTGATTCCCGAAGGGCGGGTCCTTGGCGATGTTCAGCGTTGGCTGGGCATCGATGGCCTGAAGGCCGGTGCGGTACACCGACGTGGCGCCCTGACGGTTCAGGTGCTGCCGTTCGTCCGCCAGGATCAGTACGATCAACTGTTATGGTGCTGCGATTTCAACGCCGTGCGGGGTGAAGACTCCTTCGTGCGCGCCCAATGGGCTGGGCGGCCGCTGCTCTGGCATATCTACCAGCAGGAAGAAGACGTTCATCTGGAAAAACTCGAGGCCTTTCTCCGGCTGTACACCCACGGTCTTTCGCAGCCGGCTGAAAAAGCGATCAGCGGTCTCTGGCGGTCCTGGAATGCTGGCCTGGACATGGCCGAACACTGGAAAATGGTCGATCAACAGCAGCAGGAACTGCTCGAACATGCCCAGGCATGGTGTCTGGAACAGGCCTCGCGACCCGATCTTGCCGCAGCGCTGGTGAAGTTTTATGTAAATTGGATATGATACGCGGCCTAGATTTTTGTAAATCCCATCCAAATTCGGATATTCGCAATGAAAACTGGTAAAGAACTGAAACCCGGGACCGTGATCCGTCTCGAAAACGATCCTTGGCTGGTTCAGAAAGCTGAGTTCACCAAGTCGGGTCGTAACAGCGCGATCATGAAGACCAAGCTGAAGAACCTGCTGACCGGTTACAAAACCGAGATCGTCTACAGCGCCGATGACAAACTGGACGACGTGATCCTCGACCGCAAAGAAGCGACCCTGTCCTTCATCAGCGGCGACACCTACACGTTCATGGACACCACTGACTACACCATGTACGAGCTGAACGCCGAAGACATCGAAAGCGTTCTGCCGTTCATCGAAGAAGGCATGACCGACGTCTGCGAAGCCGTGTTCTTCGAAGAGCGTCTGGTCTCCGTAGAACTGCCGACCACCATCGTGCGTCAGGTTGACTACACCGAAGGTTCCGCTCGCGGTGACACTTCCGGCAAGGTCATGAAGCCTGCCAAACTGAAGAACGGTACCGAACTGTCGGTCGCTGACTTCATCGAAATCGGCGACATGATCGAGATCGATACCCGCGAAGGCGGTTCCTACAAAGGCCGCGCTAAATAAGCGAAGTCTTGTGTATGAAAAAGCCCGACCATTGAGTCGGGCTTTTTCATGCCTGCGGGTCCTGTTCAGACAGAGGGCGGGATGGAGACTGTGGCGAGGGGATTTAATCCTGCCCTGTGGGAGCAAAGCTTGCTCGCGATCCAGACGCCTCGGTTCCGCGCTGTGTTCATCGCGGGCAAGCCTTGCTCCCACAGGGTTGCGCCACAAGTCACTTCAGATGTTGTTTCAGTTCTTCGGACACCTGCAACATCGCCGAACGCACCGCTGGTACCTGGCTCACCACATTGAGCAAACCATAATCGTGAATCATGCCGTTGTAGCGTACCGCCGTGACCGGCACGCCAGCGGCGTCCAGTTTGCGGGCGTAGGCTTCACCTTCATCACGCAGAACATCGGCCTCGGCAGTCTGTACCAGCGCGGGTGGCAGGCCCTTGAGTTGTGCAATGGTTGCCCGCAGCGGCGAGGCATAAATCTCGTTACGTTGCCCGGCATCGGTGGTGTAGTTGTCCCAGAACCACTTCATCATGTTGCGGGTGAGGAAGTGTCCTTCGGCGAACTGCTTGTAGGATGCGCTCTCGAAGCTGGCGTCGGTCACTGGCCACAACAAGGCCTGGAATTTGATTGCCGGCGTACCTTTGTCCTTGGCCATCAGCGCCACGACAGCGGCCATGTTACCCCCTACGCTGTTGCCCACCACCGCCAGGCGCTTGCCGTCGACGTTGAGCTGCTTGCCGTGTGCGGCCACCCATTTCGTGGCCGCGTAGGCCTGGTTGATCGCTACCGGGTAGTGCGCTTCCGGAGAGGGTGTGTAGTTGACGAACACCGCGACGGCACCTGATCCGGCCACCAGATCGCGAACCAGCCGTTCGTGGGTTGGGAAGTCTCCCAATACCCAGCCACCGCCGTGGAAGAACATGAACACCGGCAGCTCACCCTTGACCCCGGCCGGCCGGACGATGGTCAGGCTGATCGGCTGGCCATCGACCTCAATGGTCTTCTCGCTGACGTCGGCCTTGGGCAAGCTCAGCTTCACCCCTGCCTGGGCGCCGACCAGTACCGCGCGGGCGTCCTTGGGCGACAGTTGCTCCAGTGGCTTGCCGGTGCCGGCATTCAGCGCATTGAGAAACGCTTGGGTGTTGTGTTCCACGATGCCGTCGGCGAACGCGCTGCCGACGCTCAGTGCCAGAAGGGTGCCGGTCAAAACTTTGCTGAAGGTGTTCATGTGCATCTCCTTAAGTACAGGTCGCAAGAGGTTGGTTAAACGGTGACGTGCAAGCGCACATCGACGTTGCCGCGGGTGGCGTTGGAGTACGGGCAGACTTGGTGAGCCGCATCCACCAGGCTTTGTGCATCGGCCTGGTCCAGGCCCGGCAAGCTGATGTGCAGGTCGATGTCGAGGCCGAAACCACCGGGAATCTGGCCGATACCGACATGGGCGGTGATCGAGGCGTCATCCGGGATTTTGCGTTTGCTCGTGCTGGCAACAAATTTCAGGGCGCCAATGAAGCAGGCTGAGTAGCCGGCAGCGAACAGCTGTTCAGGATTGGTTGCCGCACCACCTGCGCCGCCGAGTTCTTTGGGGGTGGCGAGTTTGACGTCCAGGATGTTGTCGCTGGAGATGGCACGACCATCACGGCCGCCGGTGGAAGTTGCGATTGCGGTGTAGAGCGTTTGCATGGTGAGAGCCTCGTTTCGGGTTGCTGTTACAGCGCTAAATGTTTGCGCGCTAAGTAGGTGTGAGGCAAATGTATAGCGCTAATATTTTGCGCGCAAGATAAATTTTTAAAGAAAATTGAATTTCGCTCGCTCAAACGGCGTGGATCCCTTGAGCTAGAGCGTTTTCATCAGCTGAAATTTTTTTCCAGGGAGGGGCGAGGGGTCAGGAGGTGATCGGACTGGCGCCATCGCGAGCAGGCTCGCTCCCACATTTTGATCCTTGGTGGACGCACTTTTTGTGTTCAACACAGATCGTTGTGGGAGATTCTATGGTTGAGGGGAAGCCCTCAAGCCGCTTTTGGTTGGTATTCGCTTTGCCCTTTCAGCAGAGCGAATACGATCCGGGCAAGCTTGCGAGCCAGCATTACCAACGCCTGAGTGGTAGTGAAACCGCGAGCTCTTTGCTTTTCATAGAAGCCTTTCCAAGCAGATGTGCGACTAGCCGACATGGCGGCATTGTGCAAAAGCCGGCGTACTTCCGGGTCGCCTCGTTTACTCAAGCTGCGGCGACCGTCTTTTTGTCCTGATTTCGACACTCGCAAATCCATTCCCAAGAAGGCAATGAAAGCATCT
>NZ_FODL01000033.1:0-2992 GCF_900110355.1 Pseudomonas sp. NFACC39-1
GCAGTGAAACGATGCATCGCCGATGGTAGTGTGGGGTTTCCCCATGTGAGAGTAGGTCATCGTCAAGATTAAATTCCGAAACCCCTATCTGCTGACGCAGGTAGGGGTTTTGTTTTGCCCGCAGGAAAGACCTGGTGTGTTTCTATGCAACAGTCTTGCGCATCGCTATCATGCGGGCCTCATTATCAGGTGCAGTTTGCATGCTCACGTTGCTTAAACTTCTGAAAGATGGCCGTTTCCACTCGGGTCAGGCGCTGGGTACTGCTCTGGGTATCAGTCGTAGTGCTGTATGGAAGCAGTTGCAGCACCTGGAGGCGGAGTTAGGGTTATCTGTTCATAAGGTTCGAGGTAGAGGTTATCAGCTGGCTAAGCCGCTGCTGCTTTTGGACTCAGCTGAGATTAGCGCCAAAGAGTCCTGTGAGTGGCCCATCCATATATTTGACTCCATTGATTCGACCAACGCTGAGGCGCTTCGCGCCATAGAGCGTGGAATGGACGCGCCATTTAGGATTTTGGCCGAGCGACAGACAGCCGGTCGTGGTCGTCGTGGTCGCAAGTGGGTGAGCCCGTTTGCCGACAATCTTTACCACAGTCTGGTGCTGCGAATTGATGGTGGCATGCGCCAAATTGAGGGGCTCAGCCTGGTTGTAGGGCTTGCAGTTATGCACGCCTTGCATGATATGGGAATCGCGGGGGCTGGGCTGAAATGGCCTAACGATGTCCTGGTAGGTAATAAGAAAATCGCGGGCATCTTGCTTGAGTTGGTGGGGGATCCAGCAGACGTTTGCCATGTTGTCCTCGGCGTAGGGATTAATGTGAATATGCGGTCGACCGATGAGGTTGACCAGCAATGGACGTCCATGTGCCTTGAGGCGGGCAGGGATTTTGATCGAAACGAGCTGGTTGGACGGCTGGCCGCGAAGTTCCAGCATTACCTCAGGCTCCACCAGGTGTCAGGTTTCTCCGCGATCCAAGAGGAATGGGAGCGATACCATCTGTGGCAGGGGCGCAATGTTTCCCTGATTGCCGGTATCAACCAGGTTGACGGGGTTGTAATGGGCATTGATCGTCAGGGCGCGCTACGTTTGAAGGTAGATGGCGTGGAAAAAATCTTTAGCGGTGGTGAGCTCAGTTTGAGGTTGCGTGATGATTCTTGAGCTCGATTGCGGCAATAGCTTTATCAAATGGCGTGTCCTTGACTTCGATGGCGTAACACCGGTCGAAGGAGGGGTGGCTGGTACCGATAGTGCTCTGCTGGCGAGCTTGAGTGACGCCGATAAATTTCAGCTCAAGAAATGTCGTCTCGTTAGCGTGAGGACTCCGCAAGAGACGGATTCGCTGGTTGCTCTGCTAATTGATGTTTTTGGGGTGTCTGTCTCACGCGCTGTACCTGTTCGGGAGTTGGCCGGTGTTAAGAACGGTTACAACGATTACGAGCGGCTAGGGCTCGATCGATGGTTGGCTTTGCTTGGGGGCTTTCATCTTGCCTCGGGAGCCTGTCTGGTGCTCGATTTCGGTACGGCCGTTACAGCGGATTTCGTGGCCGCGGACGGTGAGCATCTTGGGGGGTTCATTTGTCCTGGTATGCCTTTGATGCGTAATCAGTTGCGCACCCATACCCGACGGATTCGCTATGACGATACGGCTGCCGAGCGGGCTCACGAGAGTCTCGCCCCTGGTCGTGCGACTGTTGAAGCGGTGGAGCGCGGCTGCATGCTCATGCTCAGAGGGTTTGTCCTGACTCAGCTTGAACTGGCTAAAGAATATTGGGGGAAAGACTTCGTAGTATTTCTCACGGGGGGAGATGCCAATTTGGTATCCGGTGTTGTACCTGATGCCAAGGTAGTGCCTGATCTGGTTTTTGTTGGTTTGGCGATGGCCTGTCCTTTGTCTTGAGGTTCCTATGCGGTGGCTTTTTCTGCTGTTGGTGGTTTTGAATGTCTTTTATTACGTCTGGCATCAACAGGAGGCACCCCTTCGGGCAAAAGATGTGACTCCGTTGAGTTTGTACCGGGGCTCGCAGCAGGATATTCATCTCTTGAGCGAAACGGCTGATGCGCTTGTAAGGCGGGATTCAAGCAAATCTGCGGGCCGAGGCACGTGTGTCTATCTTGGTGGCTTCATCCGAATTGAAATGGCGCGCCAGCTGGAACAGCGGCTCGCGGCATCCGGGATCGCGGCTCGCTCCATTGCGCAGGGCTCGCCGAATCTGCCTGAGGGAGAAGGATTTTGGGTTCTGATTTCGCCAGATAGCGGGCTGAAGGTGAATGAAATGCTGCTTCAAAACCTTTCTAAAGAATTCAATGAGTTAAAACATAAAATAATGCCCTGTGAGGGGGTTGCACCCACAGGGTAGTTTGCATAGAATGGCGCCCGCTTCGCAGCGAAGGCCTTTAACAGCTAGCGCCACGAAGCGGTGTCAACGCAGCTAACCTCAGGTTTTTTATGAGAAAATGCTTGACAGAAGGCTGGCATGATATAGAATGCCGGCTCGCTTAGGAGGGGTTCCCGAGCGGCCAAAGGGATCAGACTGTAAATCTGACGTCTACGACTTCGAAGGTTCGAATCCTTCCCCCTCCACCAGTTTTAGCGTGAGCTGCAAGCTCCGCGGGTATAGTTTAGTGGTAGAACCTCAGCCTTCCAAGCTGATGATGCGGGTTCGATTCCCGCTACCCGCTCCAAGTTTGCAGGTTGTGCATAGTGTTTCGCTCTTGTAGCTCAGTTGGTAGAGCACACCCTTGGTAAGGGTGAGGTCAGCGGTTCAAATCCGCTCAAGAGCTCCATATAACAAGGCAGATATGAAAATATCTGCCTTTGTTTTAATGGTTTGTGTGACTTGCTAAATTCTTCTCCTAGGGGTGATTTCGATGGCTAAGGAAAAGTTCGAACGTAATAAGCCGCACGTCAACGTTGGCACCATCGGTCACGTCGACCACGGTAAAACCACGCTGACCGCTGCTCTGACCCGTGTCTGCTCCGAAGTTTTCGGTTC
>NZ_FODL01000017.1:0-93925 GCF_900110355.1 Pseudomonas sp. NFACC39-1
CCCCTGTGGGAGCGGGCTTGCTCGCGAAGACGGCGGCACATTCAACATCACTGACCCAGGCAGACTGTGAAGCTCAAGGCTCCAGCGCCGGCCCCTTCAGCTCAATCTGATTGCCATCCGGATCGAAGCAATAGATCGACCAACCCTTTCCCTGCGCGCCATAGCGCATCTGCGCCTTCTCAACGGTCAGACCGGCGGAGGCCAAATGAGCGAGGAGGGCTGGTTCATCAAACGGCTCGATACGCAGGCAGAGGTGATCGACGTTGTGCCCTTGCTTACCGGCAGCCGGCCCGCCCTGGCGGCCGAGGGGGCCGTCAACCGCAACCAGATCAATCATCGAAACACCGGTGCTGAGGTGGAGCATCCCAAGGTCGTCCCGACGCTTTTTCAGTTCACAACCGAGCACCGAGGTGTAGAAAGCGAGACTGCGCTCGAGGTCTTTTACGCGCAGGACGATGTGGTCGATGTGTTGGATCGTGAAGTTCCTCATACAGGCCTCCTGTGTTCAGTAGTGGCAGGGCCAAGGGGTTACTTCACCATAGCGGATAACGCTTGAATGTCGCCCCACGAATGTCTGGCAGTTGCTGAATTCGGCGGGCCCAGCCATGACCTTACTTTTCTGATCGCCGCGAAAAAAACAAAGCGGTCTTTCTGGGTGTCGGCCAAAAGGTCACGCGGGGACTGTGAGTCGCTGCGAACAGGTTTTTTGCACGCTATCAACGGCGCTGATAGCGTGCGGGCAATATGATTCAACTATGACTGAAGGCTTCCTTCTGCTGTCTGCGCCGAGCCAATGGGCTTTTCCATCAAGCGCAGCTCCGGCCTATCTTGTCTGGGCCCGATATCAATCCAACCATGGTGACCATAAAACCGCGCCGCCCTCTGGTTCGTTTCGCTCACAGATAATTTCATCCGTTCGCAACCTAGCTCTGCAAAGAAGTCGGTGGCATACGCCAGCAGCAACTTCCCGGCACCGCGTGATCGCCACTCGGGGACGAGGTAGAAAAAATGGATGTAGCCCACTGCAGGTTCTGCCTTGAGCAGCGACATCTCTATCTGACCCACAATCCGTGTTTCATCCCAGGCATGGACGATGCTGCCAGGAACCTCGGCTTCCTTTTCTCGTAATGACTGAAGGTAACGCTGCTTGCCACCTGGGCCTTGAATCTGTTGTGCGGAATCGAATGCACAGAGCAGCATGTCTTCAAAGAACCCCACGCAAACATTGCTGTCTTGATTGAGGTTGACCGGACGAAAATTCAGCCGAGCGCCTAGCGCATTTTCTATAACCATTTGCTAAGACTCTCCGCCTTACTTGAGCCGAATACGACCATCTTCAGGCAGGTCCGCGAGTTTGTGCACCTTAATTAGGCTTTGAAGTAACTATCATTGAGCAACCGATCATTAGCGGACGTCAGCGTCATGAAAAAACAAGATCAGGAAAACCTCCTCAAAAACCTGAAAACCCGCTTCGACCAAAACCCCCAGCGCCACCCAAACATCCCCTGGGCCGACGTCCAAACCAGGCTCGAAGCCAACCGCAACGCCCTGAAATCCCTCCAGGCCATGGAAGCCACCGGCGGCGAACCCGACGTCATCGACCAGAACAAAGAGACCGGTCTGATCACCTTCTGCGATTGCGCCAAAGAGAGCCCGACTGGCCGCCGAAGCCTCTGCTACGATCGCGCCGCCCTGGACGCACGTAAAGAGAACAAACCCAAAGGCAGTGCCCTGGAAATGGCCGAAGAAATGGGCATCGCCCTGCTGACGGAAGACCAGTACCGCGCCCTGCAAAAGCTCGGTGAGTTTGATGCCAAAACGTCCAGTTGGCTGGCCACACCTCCCGAGCTTCGCGCACTCGGCGGGGCGCTGTTCGGTGATTACCGTTATGAGCGGGTGTTCATCTATCACAACGGTGTGCAGTCGTATTACGCGGCGAGGGGGTTTCGGGGTTTGCTTTGTGTTTGATGGTTTGTATGGATGACAGCGGCGACATTGCGATCCCCCTTGAACAACCGCCCATCCTCCACCCAGCCCCGCTGACCTAAATACGCCGCTGACCCCGTGGCGAGGGAGCTTGCTCCCGCTGGGCTGCGCAGCAGCCCCAAACCCTCCAACACAATGCCCCCGGAAAATGCCGCCCAGCAACAGCCCACATCAGTGGTCGGGGAATTCGGATAGATAGCAAACCGGTGAACTCCCTTGCGCCCGCTTCTCCACCTCATCCTCCAACCATTCAGCCAACACCACGGCATTGTTCTCGACCGTGGACTTGGCGGCATACACCAGGGTGAGATTGCCGCCCAGCGCCACATCCACCAACCGCCACCAAGACTGTGGCCGCGCAGCCAACTCCTTGCGATAGGCCACCTTGAACTGCTCGAACGAAACCGCCCCGGCCTTGAACGCCTTGCGCAGCTCATGGGAAGGCGCAACCTCCGGCAGCCACTCAGCAATCGGGAGTTCGTCCTTGCGATAATTACGCGGCCATAAACGGTCCACCAGAACCCTCACGCCATCCTCTGTGCTCGCTGCTTCGTAGGCTCGTTTGCAGTGGATCATAAGGGCATGCCTGTGGGAGAGGGGACAGCGTCAGAATAGGCCGAGGTCAGTGATCGGGTTGAGTCCCCCCTCGCAACCTGCTGAGATAATCCTAATATCAATGCTCGACTGGGGTCCTAGGAAGTGCTGATCCACAGCATCGCGGCCGCAAATGCGTGGGGCTTGACAGGTCTGGGATACTGAAAGCAGTACCGCGCTAACGCGACGCGTCTATCACGACTCAAGGTGTCCTATGCGCAATGAAGAACTCAAGATAGTGTTCGACCAGCAAGCTGTCAGCTACGACAAGCAATGGGAAAGGATGGCGCCGATTCGCGCCGCCCTTTATTTGCTGCTCGAATCTCAGTTCGCCGGCCTGCCGGAAAATGCCCGGATACTCTGTGTCGGCGTTGGCACGGGGGCAGAACTTGCCCATTTGGCGGAGCGCTTTCCCTGCTGGCATTTCACTGCTGTCGACCCCTCCGGCGCTATGCTTGACGTCTGTCGTCAGAGAGCCGTTCAGAATAGCTTTCTCGCGCGCTGCCATTTTCACGAAGGCTACCTTGACACGCTCGTCGCCGAGGCCAGCTACGACGCGGCTACCTGCTTGCTGGTATCCCAATTCTTGTTAGAAGAAGGCGCCCGCACCTCGTTCTTTCGCGAGATTGCCTGCCGCCTTAAACCACACGGAATATTGGCGAACGCCGACCTCGCCTCTGATACCGAATCGCCGGCCTACGAGGTGCTGTTACGCAGTTGGCTGACATTGATGTCCTCCGATGGTCTTCAGCCAGAAGTGCTGGCGCGAGCGCGTACTGCCTACGCCAGGAATGTTGCGATCCTGCCTGCGCGGCAGGTCGCGGGGCTTATTGAAGCAGCCGGGTTTGACGCCCCTGTGCAGTTCTTTCAGGCGGGGTTGATGCACGGATGGTTCTGTACGCGGCAGGCCGATCTTGAGTGAGCTAGACGCACTGTCGCCGAAATACTCCTTAGCCTTATTCAAGACAGACGATTTGAATGATGCGGTTGTCGCCATGAATCGTTGTATGCGTCCACTCTTCTATCGTCTTTATCTGCTGTGGTGACAGGTCGTAGACGAAGCAGAAATCTTCAGGTTTTGTCCAGCCCATAAGCGCGGCCAACGGGTCCATGTATGCGCTTGGGACTTCTACGGTCTGAATTAACTCTTCAGTGGTCATGTCGAAAATTTCAACCGTGGGCTTCATTTTTCTACTTTCCTTGTTGGATCGGCAGGTTTGGTTTGTTCGCCAGTTATCGGATCGAATTCGCCAAGGTGTTGGCCTTGTTTTGTGTACAGCTCTACAGCGCCATGCTGTGAGTCCCATTCATAAATCTTTCCTTTACGATCCTTCCATCTTCGACGTTTAACGCCGCCACCACGTACAAAGGTTTTGGATGGAGCAATCGTTGCGTCTGGAAACGCAGGAAGCAGCGATGGGGGCTTGTAGTACTTATGATCCCCCGGAACACTCAAAACCACATAAACCGGCCGAACCCCCGAATCCGCCGGAAACACCAGAATGAAATCCCTGTACTCCGGCGGATAGATCGGGTCGACGATGATGCTGTCGGCCATCGGCGTCGGCGGGTAGATCCAGATGTGAGGTGCCTGGGGCGCCGCTTCCAGGGCGGGGATGCCGAGGGTGTCGGACGGGTTGGTAGCCGGCGTCCAGATCAGTTCGATGCCATCCCCCAGGTCGGCGATGAACTGGTCGGCTCGCGGGGTGAACTGAACAACGTCGACCATTTCCCAATCGCGGTTCTGGCCGGTGTAGAAGCCATAGCCCTTGAGACTGCCGTCGGCCTGCTGCTCGATGCTCAAGCGCATGCGGCTGCGGGCCTGTTTGAGGTTGCGTAACTGGTCTTCGCTGTAGAGCGCGCTGTCACCCAAATTGGACGGCCAGAGCAGGGCGACGATGCCTGTCAGTAAGGCTGCGCCGACGGTGCCGCCCGCAGCGGCAGCCGTGGAAGTTGCCGAACCGCCCAGCGCGAGCCGGCCCAAGGTAACCGGAACCGTGCCAGCGCCGAACGGCTTGAGGGGGAGCGTGCCGGATGGATCGGCGCTCCGGCCGCCCAGCCACATGAGATCGCCGTACTGCTTGACCAGATCTGCCGGCACGTAGCCGTTGGGGTTGCTGTAATCGATGATGCCGTTGGGGAGCTTGCAGCTCTTGGCAAACACGCATCCGGGCACGGCGGGCAAAGGCTTGTTATCTACCGCGGCCCAGCGTTCTTGCTCATAGGCCGCCTGCCGGGCAAGCATGCCTTCGTACGCCTGCTGCCGGGTTTCGCGCTCGGCCAGTTCGCTGGCGGTCATGTCCCGATAAGTGACGTGATGCCCGTCACCGCTGGGCGGGTTGCGGACCTGGGGGATGTCCTTTTTGCGTGTCGCCACGTAGTGAGTCTCGTCCGGAAAAAATGCAGGACAGACGCTAACGCGGGAAGGGAGGGACGCGATGTAGGAGGTTTCTTGAAGTGGTTGTTCCGGTTTCCTCAATACCGGTAGGGCTGGCTATTTGAGGCTCGGAACAAACTGAAGCGTCAGATCGGGCTGTCAGACATTGGGCGCCCGCAACTCGCCAGCCGACCTCGCCTTGCGCCTTTGCCTACAACTACGCCAGAATCCGCCGGCTTGTTCGCCGTGGGTTGCGTCGGTAGTTTGAGTCCTGTCACTGCTCATCAGTGATCGGGTTTAGCAGCTCGTGGTGAAACAGGTTGTGCAAGGCGTCATCCAGTCAGGATTCCCCATCCTGCACTTGATGGTGGCTGTGCGCAGGGCGTCCCCGGACGCGCCGGCTTCTTGTTTCCCCGGTCTGCTAACCTGCGTACAGCTGCCTCCCATCGTTTAGCAGCGAGTGGGTGATGGCTCCAACTACAGGAAGCAAGACGATGGTAAAAGTTACACCGAATCCTCCAGCTACTGATGAACCCACCTCCCGCGCCCAATCCGCCCGTAACAAGAAAATCGACGACGCTGCCACGCGAGCGTTGGATTTTTATCTGAAGCCCAAGGCTAAGAACGAAACGTCTGACAAGTCCGACTCCATTTTACGGATTGATCCGGGGGTGGATTCTGAGTGTTTGCTTGCGAATCTGAGTGAGAACCTGGCTTCGGCGAATGCCATGATCAGTGATCTGGCGTTTGATCTGGATGGGTCGCGGCGGCGTGTTGCGTTGGGGATTTTGCAGGTGATTGAGGTGAGTGAGCTGTTGGCGAATCGGGCTTTGGATATTGTTGAAGTAAGATAGCCGAGCCGCTCGGCTGCACCAAAAAGGTCTAGCACAGCTAGACCTTTTTTGTTCAATGGGAAGTGGTTCCCGCCCTTCGACGAAACCTCAGAAAATGAGGGGGCGCATCGTGCAGGTTTAAGTTATTGGACCGGGCGCCGATAGGTGTGCGGAAGAAAATCACCCAAGGACTGGAAACATGTTTTACCCACGCGAAGCTGAAAAAGATCATCTGTACAACCGAATAGTCCTGCTGACCGTTGCATGCCTAGTCTTGCTGTTCCTCGCATCTCTGGCAAAGCATTCAGGGTCCATTTACGGAGCCATTCGATGGAGCGCCGTCGAGGTAAAAGGCACCGTAACGCAACTGGAAAGCATCCCGATGAATTCCAACGGCATAATTCTTCATTACCGCTATGTCGACAGCGATCAGCAAGTCCATGAGGACGAGTACGCGGACCAACGCTATAACGAACACGATCAGTACGAGGTAGGTGGCGACATTCCTCTGCTGTACTCACGCTGGTTCCCTCAAATCAGCAGTATCGCCACCGAGCTACATACGTATCGCACCGGCTTCATCATCATGGCTGGCGGAGTCGTGCTGACATTGGTATGCCTTGGGATCTCCTTCATGACCTTTGGACGAATTTATCGTATGAAGGAAGAGGATCGCTTCTATTGAAAGGCTGCGAGTCTAGGATCTCTGAGCGGTCGGCCCGCATCGTCCTGTAGAGAATATGGGGGCAGATTTCTCCCGAATAAGAAGTCTGTTTCCTTCCCTTTTTCCTCCTCATGGATTAGGAGCTATTGATGACCGTTGCCTCAACACTTAAACAGTACTCGATAAAAAGCTGGGCCGCTGTCGTAGCCATTGTTGGCTTGCTGGCAGGTTTCCCCACCATTTCCTCTTGGTTGGCCGAAATGAGGGCCGACTACTACAAAAGCCATTTTATTGGCCGTTGGACCGAGGAGTTCAGTTATCCCAACGCCGGCGGCGTTCAGTTCGAATTCAAGGGCATGATCGAGTACTTCGCCAACGACCATTACAACGTTAGCGGCGTGGTCGCGTTGGTCGGTACAGAGCCTTCGAACCTCTTCCGGCTCGAATACAGCGTAAATGGCGCGGGTGGCTGGAGTGCTGATGGCGAGAACCTCTCGTTCACATTGCAGCAGATGAAGACGTTACCTAAGGCCTATACAGTTGACGGCAAGGCTGTTTCGCCGTTGTGGGTGGCGCAGTTTGTTGGCCCGAGCATGCCCAACCTCAGCGATATCTACCCGGCAGGAGCATCGGGGCAGGCGCGCATCAAGGAGCTGAAAAAGGACAAGATGGTCTTGGAGCAAATGGACCCCCAGGGCAGGCCCTACATCGTGACGGGCCATCGTCAGGTCGCTGAGCAGTCTGGGCAGCCTTGATTTGAGGCCTAGGTATCCGCAGGAAGTGGACAGCGTCAGATCAGGCTGTCAGACATTGGGCGCCCGCAACTCGCCAGCCGACCTCGCCTTGCGCCTTTGCCTACAACTACGCCAGAATCCGCCGGCTTGTTCGCCTTGGGTTGCGTCGGTAGTTTGAGTCCTGTCACTGCTCATCAGTGATCGGGTTTAGTCGCCCAGGGTGAAACAGGTTGTGCAAGGCGTCATCCAGTCAGGATTCCATCCTGCACTCGATGGTGGCTGTGCGCAGGGCGTCCTCGGACGCGCCGGTTTCTTGTTTCCCCGGTCGACTAACCTGCGTACAGCTGCCTCCCATCGTTTAGTCGCGAGCGGGTGATGGCTCCAACTACAGGAAGCAAGACGATGGCAAAAGTTACTCCGAATCCCCCAGCGGCAGACGAACCCACCTCCCGCGTCCAGTCCGCCCGCAACAAGAAAATCGACGACGCTGCCACGCGAGCGTTGGATTTTTATCTGAAGCCCAAGCCTGAGAAAGAAACGTCTGACAAGTCCGACTCCATTTTACGGATTGATCCGGGTGTGGATTCTGAGTGTTTGCTTGCGAATCTGAGTGAGAACCTAGCTTCGGCGAATGCCATGATCAGTGATTTGGCGTTTGATCTGGATGGGGCGCGGCGGCATGTTGCGTTGGGGATTTTGCAGGTGATTGAGGTGAGTGAGTTGTTGGCGAATCGGGCTTTGGATATTGTTGAGGTGAGGTAGGGCAGGCGGCTATCCGCTGTCCGATTGGAAAAAGGTCTTGCTTGGCAAGACCTTTTTGTACCCGAGGGAGACTCGAGAGTTCCATATTTTCCGTGGCTTGCAGGCGGATTATAGAATTTGGGATACAAGGAGGGATACACGAAAAGTTTTGCTGAAGCTTGTCGCTATGATTCCCACCATGCTTCAGGTGTCGAGATTATCCCATTCCTCACCGAGAACCCAGCGGAGAGCAGATAGTTTTCCGTTGAGCATTCCCCACTCAAAATCGTCCCAGGGCCCCAAATCTGGATGTCTGCCCTCGACTTCCTCCGCCGCTTTCAACGCACCCGCCCAGATGTGCTCGTGGATTTCCGATCCGTTGGCTCTCTCTGCACTTTCAGGTATGAGTTGTATACGACCGGTCTCAATACCCTCTGCTCTCAGGCAATGTCGGCTGTACCAAATTTTGTCGGTGAGTTCGTCCAGCATTTCGAGTATTTCGAACAGCCCTCGGGTTTCCTCCTCCCAGCCGTTATCGATTTCAAAATCTAAATCGTCAGGTGTGAGCAGATCGGCTAGTGCGGCATTGGGGGTGATGAAGAATTGAGACGACGGCTCAGCAAATATCTCGGAGAAGTCCGGGTGGGGCTTGCGATGGTCGCCATCAGAGAAGTCCGTGTAATTGACGGTTATGAACCGGAAAGACTCAAAGTCGTGAAGGTTTGCGCGTCGGAACTCGTCGAAGACCTCAATGAGGGCCGCATCAGCCATGCTGTTTTTGCTCTTATGGAACGGAGCTAATTTGTCAATTGCTCGGTTAGCGGCTTTGAGTTTTGCTGAATCAGAAACGGGAGTGGCGATGGCTTTGTCGAACAGATCTTCTACACGGTGAATTGTCATGTAGTTTGCTTCCGAGAGTATCGGCAGCCTGTGTTTCACATCGTCAATCGTATTGATTGCCTGGAGCTTATCCGCACCACCGAAGGCTTCAACGATTTCTCTCACCAGTTTGCATTCTTGAGTGAGTCGCTGGCGCGTCTGGTTTGCTACGCGATCTTTGTTTCGTTCGTACTCTTCCTTTACGAGATCTGGAACCAGCAGTGTGACGATCTCACGGTCTACCAAATGCTCGATGAGACCCAGGATAGGGATCTCGCTTTTTTTCGAAGACACCTCCAGCCATACGCATGTGTCGATCATCAAGAGGTGCATCTCTGTACTCCATGGCTAGTATCGATGAGTGCTTGATTCTGGTTTCTAGACGGAATCTTAGAGCAGAAGAGCGCCCGGGGACCTTTAGATTTTCTCCTTCATATGTGTTCGGAATCCCATATGCTTTCACTGGCGGTAGAGCCTCAACCTAACTGATATTTTGAGTATCTATCTGGCATCCCAGCCAACATCAATGTGTAAGGTTGTTCGTAAAATATCAATTATACGGATGTTTGATCGTATAGCTCACTAAAGTCGATTTCACCTTTCTCAAGTTTTTTTAAATTTAGTTTGATGTCTCCAGAAGTGGGAATTCCAGAAATTGATAGCTGGCAATCAAATTTTAATATCGCAAATAACGTATTTAACTCGTTTGTAATATGTTCTCTTAGAAGTGCCTGTGAATGCCGAAACTTTGCTCTTTTGTAGGCTGAATGATATTCGGTTTGCTTGTCGCTAGATATGTCTCTTCTATTCCAGCCCCATGCTTCGGTCGCTTTGTTTATAGCTTTTGTTTGCAGTAGGTCGTACTCATGCACGCTGAAGCTTGAGTTTTTAATTCCTAAGCTCATGTCTATACGTGCAAACTCTGGTAGGGAACCGGATGTAACCGCGCTCAAGGTTTTTATAGTTTTTTTGTATGCGTGTTTTCCTCCAAGTGAGTCTGGTATTGACAGTCTCCATACATTGGAGTTTCTTATTATCGCATACCTAACTTGCCATTCTGCCTGATCTGCTCGTGGCACAAGCTGAACAGTGAACCACGGTAAACAAAATGTTCGATCCTCGGAGATGTAGATGATATTTGGTTTCTCTTCTCGCTCGAAAATCTCATATAGTGAGCTTCCGTTCCAAACTAAATCCTTCACTAGCTTGTCAATTGCTTTGCACACACTTTGATTGATGTTTCGCTCTCTGTCCCCGTTCAGTGACTGCAGAAATTCAGAGGCTTTGGCTGAGTCTGATCCAGTTATCTGCGCTTTAAAGTTAGGGTGTCTTCTCGACCTTCCACCTATTGGCATTACCGCCAGCGCGATATCTTCTCTGAACATTTGAGCGTATAAATGGAATACATGTTCGTCAGCTAAGCTCCGAAAAAAAGGAACTAATTTTAGGCCCCGACTAGGCTTTCCGTTTAAGTGGCTCAAAGATTTTTTCCTCCCTGTACCTTGCGATCTTTTTCTACCAGTTTTAGTAAGTCACGCTGCTCCCAATCTAACTCAAAATTCTCCTGGCCTTCCAGTTTAATAAAAAAGAAGACAATGAAGATATTTAAACCGCTAGGCAGATGTTGATAACGATCTTTTGCTGAGAACTGCACTAGCTTGCTTGGGTGTACTGCGACTGTTTCTAGGAAAAAGTCGTGGTTTGCCTGTACTTCTTCTCTTGGTATCTTTTCTAGTAATGAATTAATTTCCCTTTCCCACTCAAACCTAAGCTCGCTTCGATGAGGGATTGCATATGCGGCTCTTGAGAACTTGATTATTAAATTCAGATATGCAGTTATTGTTTTTCCCTGTTCGTCTTTAAACAAATGGTTCCAAGTGTCTTTTACGTTCTCCCAAATTTTGATGTTTTGATGAAGTTCTGAAAGCAGCTTTGCATAACCAGTTAACTCCATCAGGTCCATAATTGCTGCAGATGCTATATGTAATTTATGTTCGGCATTTTCGGCCTCTCCATTTTTGGGCTTCAGCCTTTCGAAACGAGAAAAGCATCCCAGTATGTAGATTCCAAAAAGATTCTTTATTAGGTTTGCATCGTTGCTGCATAAAGCTGAAAAAAGTGCTTCGCCGGTAATGTGCAGAAATTGCCCCGCATAATCTGGATACTCAGGCGGTACCTCCGCGTCTGCGAGTATTATTCCTTGGGCAGCCATGGCTTTTATTAACGCTTTTTGATTGGAATGCAGGGATTGTTCTGTGATTGAGATGTCTACTGTTGGCCACGGCAGCCCTTGAATCAGACGTTTATTCTCTATTTCCAACCAGTTGTTACTAAGAAGTTCAACAGTTCTCTCAGCTTTATGCCAGAACTCATGCTCACGACTTTGCGCAGCTGCATATAACCAAGGATTCGGTAATTTTTGCAATTCTTCAGCGAGATTGTTGTAGTATTTCTTTGACCTCTTTGGGAACTCTTCAATATGAGTTGCTAATGTTTTGGCCTCTGCTAACAGTATAATTTCTAATTGGTACCAGGATGGACTAATAATCCTTTTCTCAGTTGTTTTTTCGAAATCTATTCGCGTCTGGAGCCATTCGGCCTGCGGGATAAGGTGAGTTGGAATATTTTGAGCGTAAATTGAACCCTTTGTGTGCCAGTTGATATTAGATGTTTTCTCAGAAAGTGTTGCTCTAGAATTGTTGCTAACATGCTGTGCCATGTTTAATGCTATTGAAATTGGCAGTGTTGCGATTGCTTCAATTATTGATAGGGTTTCTATCTTGGCAAGTTTGGGTTTTTCTGGTTCTAAAGCGTATGCTTCAATTGCAGTTTTGGATATTTGATCTATTAAATCAAAAGTTTTTGAAATGTCACCCGTATAAGAAAGTACTGAAACGTAGCTTTCTATTTTACTTAAGACTTGCATCACTTCTAGGTGTCTCCCCTCCGCCAGATTTACAGAAAGGGAACGTAGAATATATGGGTGCAGTTGTTCTTCAATCCAGTGATGGCGTCTGACCATATCCGGCTGTAATGATGTGCCTGTTATATGGGCTATTTTTACGTTATAGCCAGGCGTAGCATACCAGTCTTTATGTTTAAATTGTTCAGGATACCAATAGCTGTTGGAGGGGATGTTTTTTTTCATTAGTTCGTAGTTTGACAAAAAGTCCAACGTATAACATATGAGTTTAACTAGCGAACGACCGTTCTGATGAGTCTCCTTGATCGCGATTTCTATTAGGAGTCTCAGCGTTTCTATGCTTCTGCTCGCCTTCTTATAAGCGTGATTTTGAAAGGCTGGGTCGCTCCATCTGTAGCCATTAACTTGTACTAGAGACAAACTTTTTTGAATGTCTTCAAATACGTGATGAGAAAGCGCTGTAGGATCAAACAAATTAAAGGCATTTTTTCCCAGCTTTACAAATGCTACGACGCCCGCGCCTGCGAGCAATCCCACAATCGGAACTGCGGCTATGATTCTTGGAAGTCCACACACTCGAAAAGTAATTAGCGTTATGCACAGAAGCGTTAAGGTTGATAGGAAGCGCATATATACTGTGCCGGATCGCTCCTGTGTTAGTAAGTCTCGGATGTTGTTTGGTACCTTCGCGTATATAGCACTTCCGACCGAGCTCAATGCTGCGTAGTACAAACCAATAAAGACGCCTCCTATTCCTCCTACAGCGGAAAGGAAAGTTACGTAATCTCCATCGTTGGGCACGGAGAGCCCAATATGTTCAAAATAAGGTGTGGTATATGTATTCGTTTTTTGAAGAACGACAGCGAAAACGATGGCCGCTATAACTAACCAAAGTGTTTCGCTTAAAGTGCTTCTTAGAATTCTAAAATTTTGTGCTTCGGAATTAAAGTAATTCGTGGTGTTGTATTTTTTGCTCCGAGCCTTCAGTAAATAAGAGTTTAATCGTTTCTTTATAGCCCAATAAATCCTATGATCAATTAGGCGCTGGGTAATTGGTTTTTTCATATTTCGCCCGTGTTGCGAAGATCTTCCATTAGCCTACCCTAGCGTTAGCTGAGCCTGCCTGCAATTGACTGTCCGTCTAAATATGATTACTCACCTGGTGCGATCTGATGTGGAGAACGCGAGTCGGGCGCATATTGGCGGTTACGTCGTCAGATTTCTTGCACCTATCGCATTGCTTCCGCCTCAACAGCGGCAGCCTGTATATGGCTTGCAGGCTGATCATAGGTTGCCCGTAACCTAGTCAACAGAGGTGGCACGAAGTTGATCTCTGAGCTAGGGAGGGGTAGATCAGCTGTCGCTGGTCATTCCGACGTGTCCTCTAACTTGTACGATTGTAATCGTGCATGTGAAAAGACGGACATCCCTACGTGGATTTCAGCTAGAGAGAATTCGCGAGTCTGATAACCCGTGTAGGGGGTGGCCCCCCTAGGGAGGACCCATGATTCCAGGTTTCGCGAGCTGGCCTGAAGTCGCTTGCTAGGTCAGAGCGGATGATCTGGATCACGAGCGAGACAAAAAAAGACGCGCAACGCCGTGGTGGTGGCGCGTACTCCCCCGCTGAAGGCCGCCGCTTGGCATGGGGCACAGGGGCTTTCAGATAGCTGTAAATTGGGTGTTCCGCGTGTTCCATGTGTTCCACCTGGGCTTGAAGCTGCGGTTTACAAGGGTTTCGCTGGTGGAACACCGAAAATGAAAACCGGAACACAAGCTAAGTGGTACACGTTTGGTGTTCCGCCTAGGGGCTCCGGTTTTGGAATCTCACCGCTTCAGCGGTGATATGTACGGGTCACGCTGCTAGCAATTCTTCGATAGAAAGTGCCTGTGCCATTTCAAGGATTTTGCGATGGGTAATGTGTTTGGGACCCATTGGGGCCTGCAAAGGGACGTTGATATCCTCCAAGTTGCTATAGCGACGCCCGAGCGCTTTCTCTGTCGCGGTGAACTGGGCGGCGACTTTGGCAAAGTCTTGCGCCGCCTTGTCCAAGCGTTCTGTCCAGAGTCGGCGTGCAGCGTTCAGCTGAGCTTGACGATAATCCGCTAGCCGCTGCTTCGCGTCTGAGATCGCAACATCCAATTTCTCGATCTCGGTCGTTAAAGTAGCCAGAAGCGTATTGAGTCCACGTTTACCTTGAGCGGCTTGTGTCGTTGCTTCCGATGCTTGCTTGAGAGTCTTTTCGGCACGCTCTTCGGCTGCGTCGTCACCGTCGGCCAATGCTGCTGCGTATGCTTCGGCGGCACGTTGTTCAGCGGTTTGAGCTTTTTCGATTTCGCCGCGTTGCTCCCGTTGTGCTTTCTCAAGCTGGAGGAGATTTTCGGGAAAAGAGGCGAGTTTATTTTTCTTCAGGGCGGAATACGGGAAAAGGGTTTTACATGACGATAGATGATTTACAACGGTTGTCCGCATCTCAGAGCGAACTGGTCCTTCTCTACCCACATGCAGTAAAAGCTTTGGAGCTTCTTGAGGCCGCAGGGGCGTCGTTGTTGGGATGGGAAGGTTGGCTACGCTACCCGGACGGCAGGTTGGGACATTCGCTCTTGCATCAAGGCGCAGACACTTCAGGGCTCGATCCGTCAGAAGCATACCGTCTGGCCAGAAATACGATTTGTCTTTCGCAAAAGGAACACGAATCCCAGGTCACAATGGTCGGTGTTCACTTGCTGTTCTGTATCACCGTGAAGAACTGAGTGATATCCGCAGATTCTCTCGCCGCTGAATAGCAGAGAAATCTATAGGCTTGGTTGAAGTAGGGGGGATTCCTGACGAAGCCCTCTCGTCCAACGCTGTTCACTGAATATCCTTCAGATAAGCCCGTAGCGCGATGAGCGGGGCGTCAAGCTGTTCCATCGTCTGCGCTGTGCGAAATTCTGCCGTCAAACGATGCAGTTCATGGCCGAGAACAGTATCGATACCCCCAACCGCTTCCAGCGCCAAGTCCAGGCAGTGGCTTACTTTGACCTGAATCCCAACCACATCCCCCCGCCGCACCAACAACCCAAAAACCTCCCGATCACACCCGCCCATCAACGGATCATCCCGCAAAATCGGACTATGCCCCTCCGTCTCATAAGCCAGCTTCAGCGAGTAAAGAGCGACCGTTTCCAGTAGCAATTCCATGGGGTGAAGTCCTTTGTCAGCGGGTGAGGAGGGGCGGTGGATCAACTGGGCGTCGCAAGGCGGAGCATCGGTGGGGGGCTGTGGCATTTTTGTGAGCGCTTTGCGCTCAAGCGGGAGCAAGCTCCCTCGCCACGGGTTATTCCTTACTCCCAGGTTCTTCCTTACCACTGGCTCTTCCTCATTATGAGGTTGGATATTCTGGGGCCGCTTCGCGGCCCAGCGGGGATAAATCCCCTCGCCACAAAGGGGAGCGGTGATTTATCCCTCCCACGACAAAAGCGGGTGGGGGATTGGTTGGGATCTGCGTTAGCCGCGAAAAACCACTTTCCTGCAGGCGAAAAAAAAGACCTTGAATTTCAAGGTCTTTTTTTAAGATGGTGCCCGAGGGAGACTCGAGTATTAGCATAGCCGTATGATTTAAATAGTTTTTTGTCTATATACACTTCCACGTTGTACTGCGAAGTGTACACCCTGCCTGCTTTCAACAAGGACTGGTGTGGATGAAAGTTTGATCGGATATCTCCGTCCAATTTCCGACGAGCTGTCAATAATGTTTTCACGAAACTGGTTAAGGATAGACTCCCTGGTCTGCCGAAAATGCCGAACCGGCACCTGGCGAATTTTCATGATTAGTCGGGCGTCATGAGCCCCCCAAGCTGACTACTGCAATTTCGACGGTTTAGGCTGATCCTTAAATGCAGGATTTTTTGCGAACACCTCGGCGATAAAATCCATGAATACAATGGCCCTTTTGGGGAGAAGCCGGTCGGCGACGTAAATGACTTGCACGGGGACAGGCGGAGCTGCGTAGTCCCTAAGCAACACCTGCAGATTGCCATTTTTCAGCCCTTCCTCGTAAAGCCATTCGGGGCCCTGTGCGATCCCCAGTCCGTCGTTTACACACTCTCGTATGGCCTCAGGTGAGTTGACCCGAAGCCTGCCAGAAACGGGAACATCGATATCCCGAAAGCGCCATGTGGTGCCTGTCGACAGCAGCGTGTAGATCAGGCAATCGTGCGTTCTCAGATCATTGGGCGTCGTGGGGATTCCGCGTTTGGCCAGGTATCCCTTGCTGGCAACGCATACACGCTCGAACCAGCCTAGCGGCCGGGCACGCATTGCGCTGTCTTCCAGATGTCCGATGCGGATCGCCAGTTCAGCCCCTTCGTCGACCAGGTTCACATAGCGATCATTGATCTGCAGGTCGAGCGTCAGCTCTGGATAGCGCTCCAGAAATGTGGATACATGCGGCACCACGAATGCATGGGCTAGCGCGGTCGGGCAGGCGACTCGCAACAATCCGGACGGGGCGACGTTCTCCCTGAAGGACGACTCCGATTCTTCCACGGCATCGAGAATGCGCCGGGTATCTGCGTAATAGCGTTCTCCTTCGGGGGTGAGGGCAAGCTTTCGTGTGGATCGGTGAAGCAGCCTGGTTTGCAAATGATCTTCCAGCGCCGCCACATAGCGGCTGACGTTGGGCTGCCCCAGCCCCAGGTCACGCCCCGCAGCCGAGAAGCTTCCTGTCTCAACAGCGCGAACAAAGCAGGTCATCAGCAGTAGTCGATCCATCTAGGCCTCTCATTCATGCAATACAAGCATGAAATGTATTCGAATAGGCCATCTTATCAATGCACAGGTATGAATACATAGTTTCCCTCTGGCAGGTCAGTACATCGACTGACCGTGAAAAACCCAAAAGGAAACTTACATGTCCCGATTGCAAGGCAAACGCACTCTCATCACCGGCGGCACCAGCGGCATTGGCCTGGAAACGGCTAAGCAGTTCCTCGCCGAAGGCGCGCGCGTGATCGTTACCGGAGTCAATCCGGAGTCCATCGCAAAGGCTCAGGCGGAACTGGGAAGCGAAGTATTGGTACTGCGTGCTGACTCAGCCAGCATCGATGCGCAGAAGAAACTGGCGCAGGCCGTTCAGACTCACTATGGCCAACTCGATGTTGCCTTTCTCAATGCAGGCGTATCCGTTTGGCTACCGATCGAAGAGTGGACGGAGGAAATGTTCGATCGCTCCTTCGACATCAACGTTAAGGGGCCGTACTTTCTGATCCAGGCATTGCTACCAGTCTTCGCGAACCCTGCGTCGGTGGTTCTCAATACCTCGGTTAGCGCACACCTCGGCGCCGCGCGTTCATCAGTTTATGGCGCGACCAAGGCCGCGTTCCTGAACATGTCGAAGACGCTTTCTAGCGAACTGCTCCCGCGTGGTATTCGCGTCAATGCAGTCAGCCCTGGTCCGATTGATACGCCGCTTTACGACAAGCTCGGTATTCCCGATGCCTATCGCGAACAGCTCAACCAGGATATCGCAGCGACCATTCCGTTCGGCCGGTTTGGTACGCCCGAGGAAGTGGCCAAGGCCGTGCTGTACCTGGCGTCAGACGAGTCGCGATGGACGGTTGGCTCGGAACTCATCGTCGACGGTGGCCGCTCGCTTTAGCTGCCAACGATACGCGAAGGAACGTCTCCTGCGCTTTTACGGAAAAGTGATCGAATAGAACGGACTCGCCTTCATTGCCGTCTGTCGAGTGGCTGATTGGCGCCGTGCGCTGGCCAGCCGTTTCAGCATTCAGGCGGCAGTTGAAGGGACTACCCCATCCGGTTCCGCAAGCACTTGCAGGACGCAATAGCACTCTTGGCTACTGCATCGGAAACGAGCGCTGCGGTTTATAGGATATCTTTCACATAAGCGTTAAGCGCGATGAGTGGAGCATGGAGGTCCTCCATTCTCTGCGCCGCGCTGAAATTCGCAGTCAGACGATGCAGCTCCCGCCCCAGCACCGTATCCACCCCACCAACCGCCCCCAACGCCAGATCCAGGCACCGACCAATCTCACTCTGAATCCCTGCCACATCCCCTCGCCGCACCAACAACCCAAAAACCTCCCGATCACAACCGCCCATCAACGGATCATCCCGCAGAATTGGGCTGTGGCCTTCTGTCTCATAGGCCAGCTTGAGGGAGTAAAGAGCGACTGTTTCCAGTAGCAATTCCATGGGGTGAAGTCCTTTGTCAGCGGGTGAGGAGGGGCGGTGGGTCAACTGGGCGTTGCAAGGCGGAGCATCGGTGGGGGCAGTGGCATTTTTGTGAGCGCTTTGCGCTCAAGCGGGAGCAAGCTCCCTCGCCACGGGTTCCTACTAGTCACAGATTCTTCCTTGCCACAGGTTTGGTGGTTGGGGCCGCTTCGCGGCCCAGCGGGGATAAATCCCCTCGCCACAACGGGGAGCGGTGATTTATCCCCCCACCACAAAAGGGAGTGGGGTTGGCTGGGATCTGCTTGGGGCATGGCCAATCACTTTCCTACAGGCGAAAAAAAAGACCTTGAATTTCAAGGTCTTTTTTTAAGATGGTGCCCCGAGGGAGACTCGAACTCCCACTCCTTTCGAAAACGGATTTTGAATCCGCCGCGTCTACCAATTCCGCCATCAGGGCTCAATGGCGGCGAAGTATAGAGAGGTGCCTACCGTTGGTCAATCACGTTTCATGGTGAATTTTTGATAATTCCGCTAGACTTTCCGGCCCTGCTAGACGAACCCCATCATGCGTGTTGCTGACTTTACTTTCGAACTCCCTGATTCGCTGATCGCTCGCCACCCTCTGGCCGAGCGTCGCGCCAGTCGACTGTTGACCCTGGACGGGGTCAGCGGTGCCATGGCTCACCGTCAATTCACTGATTTGCTTGAGCATTTGCGCCCGGGCGATTTGATGGTGTTCAACAATACCCGGGTCATTCCCGCACGGTTGTTTGGCCAGAAAGCCTCCGGCGGCAAGCTGGAGATTCTGGTGGAGCGGGTGCTGGACAGTCATCGGGTGCTGGCCCATGTGCGCTCGAGCAAGTCGCCCAAGCCAGGTTCGTCGATTCTGATCGACGGCGGCGGCGAGGCGGTGATGGTGGCGCGGCATGATGCGTTGTTCGAGCTGGAATTTGCCGAAGAGGTGTTGCCGCTGCTCGACCGTGTCGGGCACATGCCGTTGCCTCCTTATATAGACCGCCCGGACGAAGGTTCGGACCGCGAGCGTTATCAGACTGTGTACGCCGAGCGCTTGGGGGCGGTGGCGGCGCCGACGGCGGGGCTGCATTTTGATCAGCCGTTGCTGGAGGCGATTGCCGCCAAGGGTGTGGAGACGGCGTTCGTGACGCTGCACGTTGGCGCTGGCACGTTCCAGCCGGTGCGGGTCGAGCGTATCGAAGACCATCACATGCACAACGAATGGCTGGAGGTCAGCCAGGAAGTGGTCGATGCCGTGGCGGCTTGCCGCGCGCGCGGTGGGCGGGTGGTGGCGGTGGGGACCACCAGTGTGCGGTCTCTGGAAAGTGCTGCGCGCGATGGCGTGCTCAAGCCGTTCAGTGGCGACACCGATATCTTTATCTACCCGGGCCGGCCGTTTCATGTGGTCGATGCCCTGGTCACCAACTTTCATTTGCCCGAATCCACGCTGTTGATGCTGGTTTCGGCGTTCGCCGGTTATCCCGAAGCCATGGCCGCCTACAAGGCCGCCGTCGAGCATGGATACCGCTTTTTCAGCTACGGTGATGCGATGTTCATCACCCGTAACCCCGCGCCACGCGGACCCGAGGAAACAGTATGAGTCGCACCTGTCGCATGTCCTTCGAGTTGCTTGCTACCGATGGCAAGGCTCGTCGCGGTCGTCTGACCTTCCCCCGCGGTACGGTGGAAACCCCCGCGTTCATGCCGGTGGGCACTTACGGCACGGTCAAGGGCATGCTGCCGCGGGACATCGTCGCCACGGGCGCGGAGATTATCCTGGGCAACACTTTCCACCTGTGGCTGCGCCCGGGCATGGAAGTGATCAAGGCCCACGGTGACTTGCACGATTTCATGCAGTGGAACGGCCCGATTCTGACTGACTCCGGCGGCTTCCAGGTGTTCAGCCTGGGCGCGATGCGCAAGATCAAGGAGGAGGGCGTGACCTTCGCGTCTCCGGTGGATGGCGCCAAGGTGTTCATGGGGCCGGAAGAGTCGATGCAGGTCCAGCGTGACCTGGGCTCGGACATCGTGATGATCTTCGACGAATGCACGCCGTACCCGGCCGATGAAGACGTGGCGCGGGTCTCCATGGAGTTGTCGTTGCGTTGGGCCCAGCGTTCCAAGAACGCCCATGGCGAGAACAAGGCGGCGCTGTTCGGCATCGTTCAGGGCGGCATGCATCAGGATCTGCGCATGCGCTCGCTCGAAGGCCTGGACAAGATCGGCTTCGACGGCCTGGCCATCGGCGGTCTGTCGGTGGGCGAGCCCAAGCATGAAATGATCAAGGTGCTCGATTACCTGCCGGGTCAGATGCCGGCTGACAAACCTCGTTACCTTATGGGCGTTGGCAAACCGGAAGATCTGGTTGAGGGTGTGCGCCGCGGGGTGGACATGTTCGATTGCGTGATGCCAACCCGTAATGCCCGCAATGGGCATCTGTTCATTGATACGGGCGTGCTGAAGATCCGTAACGCGTTTCATCGCCATGATAATTCGCCGCTGGATCCGACCTGCGATTGCTACACCTGCCAGAACTTCTCCCGTGCTTATCTGCACCATTTGGACAAGTGCGGCGAAATGCTGGGTAGCATGTTGAATACCATCCACAATTTGCGCCATTACCAGGTGCTTATGGCTGGTTTGCGCGAGGCTATTCAACAGGGTACATTGGCCGCCTTTGTCGATGCCTTCTATGCCAAGCGCGGGTTGCCTGTTCCGCCCTTGGACTGAGTTTTCCGATCCTAAGATTCAATACTTGCAACTGGAGTGCTAAATGAGCTTTTTTATCTCTAATGCCATGGCTGACGCGGCGGCACCTGCTGCCGGCCCTATGGGTGGCGGTTTCGAGTGGATTTTCCTGGTGGGCTTTCTGGTCATCTTCTACCTGATGATCTGGCGTCCACAGGCCAAGCGCGCCAAAGAGCAGAAGAACCTGCTCAGCAGCCTGCAAAAGGGCGATGAAGTGGTCACCACCGGCGGCATCGCTGGCAAGATCACCAAAGTGGCCGATGACTTCGTGGTACTGGAAGTGTCCGACACTGTTGAAATGAAGTTCCAGAAAGGCGCCATCGCGGCCACGCTGCCAAAAGGCACGCTGAAAGCGATCTAAGTAACAACTTCTATTCAATCGACGGGGCGCGCAAGGCGCCCCGCGTCATAAGCGGGCGGCGTGATGCTGAACAAATACCCTCTGTGGAAATATTTACTGATCCTGGCGGTGCTGGCGGTCGGTCTGATTTATTCCGCTCCCAATCTTTATCCTGATGACCCGGCCATTCAGGTCAGTGGCGCAAGCACTGCCTTGCAGGTCACTCAGGCCGATCTGGACCGTGCGAGCACAGCGCTCAAGGCGTCCGGCATCGACGTGAAGGCCGCGACCGTTGCCGAAGGTGGCAAGGGCGGTTTGTTGCGTCTGCTCAAGGCTGAAGACCAGCTGCCGGCCAAGGACGTGGTGCGCAAGGCTCTCGGTGACGACTATGTCGTGGCCCTGAACCTGGCCCAAACCACCCCGCAATGGCTGCGCAACCTCGGCGCGCATCCGATGAAGCTGGGTCTGGACTTGTCCGGTGGTGTGCACTTCCTGCTGGAAGTGGACATGGACAAAGCGCTGGATGCACGCTTGAAAGTCTACGAAGGCGACGTCAAGAGCCTGTTGCGTAAAGAGCGCCTGCGCTATCGCAGCCTGCCGCAGCTCGACGGTGCCGTTCAGCTGGGTTTCACTGATGAAGATGTCCGCGAGAAGGCCCGTGCGCTGATCCGCAAGAACTTCAACGATTTCGACATTGTTCCGGCCGACCTCAATGGTCAACCGGTGCTGCGTCTGGCGATGACCCCGGCCAAGCTGGCGGAAATCCGCGAATACTCCATCAAGCAGAACTTGACCACGGTGCGTAACCGCGTCAACGAGCTGGGTGTGGCCGAGCCGATCGTGCAGCGCCAGGGCGCCAACCGCATCGTGGTTGAGCTGCCGGGCGTGCAGGACACCGCCGAAGCCAAGCGTATCCTCGGCAAGACCGCCAACCTGGAATTCCGTCTCGCGGCCGAGCCGGGTGCTTCCCGCGCCACCACCGAGAGCTTCGAGTTCCGTGAAGGCGGTCGTCCGGCGGCGCAGATCGAGCGTGGCTTGATCATCACCGGTGACCAGGTCACCGACGCCCAGGCGGGCTTCGACGAGCAGGGTCGCCCACAGGTGAACATTCGCCTGGACGGCCACGGCGGCGAACTGATGAGCCGCGCCACGCGCAGCAACGTCGGTCGCAGCATGGCGGTGATTTTCATCGAGCAGAAGCCGACGACGACTTACACCAAGCAAGTGGTCAACGGCGTCGAAAAAGACGTACCGGTCCAGACGTTCAAGGAAGAGAAAAAGATCATCAGCCTGGCGACTATCCAGTCGCCGCTGGGCAGTCAGTTCCGCATCACCGGCCTCAACGGCCAGGGTGAATCCTCGGAACTGGCCCTGCTGCTGCGTGCCGGTGGTCTGGCTGCGCCGATGTACTTCGCTGAAGAGCGCACCATTGGCCCGAGCCTGGGTGCCGACAACATTGCCAAGGGTGTCGATGCATCGCTGTGGGGCATGCTGTTTGTCTCGCTGTTCATCATCGCCATCTACCGCTTCTTTGGTGTGATCGCCACGGTGGCGCTGGCGGTGAACATGGTGCTGCTGCTGGCGCTGATGTCGCTGCTGGGGGCTACGCTGACCCTGCCGGGTATCGCCGGTATCGTGTTGACCATGGGCATGGCGGTGGACGCCAACGTGCTGATCTTCTCGCGGATTCGTGAAGAGATCGCCGCGGGCATGTCGGTCCAGCGGGCAATCAACGAAGGCTTCGGCCGGGCATTTACCGCGATTATCGATGCCAACCTGACGACGTTGCTGGTGGGCGGGATTCTCTTCGCCATGGGCACCGGCCCGGTCAAGGGCTTCGCGGTCACCATGTCCCTCGGGATCTTTACCTCGATGTTCACAGCCATTCTGGTGACCCGTGCAATGGTCAACCTGATTTATGGTGGCCGTGACTTCAAGAAGTTGTGGATTTAAGGGGCTGCCATGTTACGTACAATCAACTTCATGGGCGTTCGCAACGTTGCGTTCGGCGTCACTGTATTGCTGACCTTGCTGGCGTTGTTCAGCTGGTTCAGCAAGGGCCTGAACTACGGCCTGGATTTCACCGGCGGTACGCTGATCGAGCTGACCTACGAGCGTCCGGCAGATGTCGGCAAGGTGCGCGAGCAACTGCTGGCCTCGGGTTACACCGACGCTGTGGTGCAGAGCTTTGGCGCCACCACCGACCTGCTGGTGCGCATGCCGGGTGAAGACCCGCAGCTGGGTCAGCAAGTGGCCGAGGCCTTGCAGAAGGCCGGTGGCGACAACCCGGCGCAGGTCAAGCGTGTCGAGTATGTCGGCCCGCAAGTGGGTGAAGAGCTGCGCGACCAGGGCGGCCTCGGCATGCTGATGGCGCTGGGCGGCATCCTGCTCTACCTGGCCTTCCGCTTTCAGTGGAAGTTCGCGGTGGGCGCGATTGTGTCGCTGATCCACGACGTGATCGTGACCGTGGGCATCCTGTCGTTCTTCCAGATCACCTTCGATTTGACGGTGTTGGCGGCGGTGCTGGCGATCATCGGTTACTCGCTCAACGACACCATCGTGGTGTTCGACCGGGTGCGGGAAAACTTCCGTGTGCTGCGCAAGGCGACGCTGATCGAGAACATCAACATCTCGACCACCCAGACCCTGCTGCGGACCATGGCGACGTCGATCTCCACGTTGCTGGCGATCGGCGCGCTGCTGATTTTCGGTGGCGACAACCTGTTTGGCTTCTCCATTGCGCTGTTCATTGGTGTATTGGCGGGTACTTACTCGTCGATCTACATCGCCAACGTGGTGCTGATCTGGCTGAACCTGAGCACCGAGGATCTGATTCCTCCGGTGGCCACTGACACGGAAGTGGACGACCGCCCGTAGGGTTTGGTCTCCGCCCGTCACAGCCCGAAAGGCGCGAGTTGAACTCGCGCCTTTTTTTGTGCTCCAAGGCTGGGAGAAGCGCGGATAAATCCGCATGTGATGGTCAGGAGGTTCAAGTGAACAAATCGATGCTGGTTGGTGCGGTATTGGGTGCTGTCGGTGTGACTGCCGGTGGTGCGGTAGCCACCTACAGCTTGGTCAAAAGCGGCCCTGAGTATGCGCAAGTATTGGCCGTGGACCCGGTTAAGACACAAATCAAGACCCCCCGTGAAGTGTGCAAGGACGTCACCGTGACCCGGCAGAAGCCGGTCCAGGATCAACATCAGATCGCGGGTACCGTATTGGGCGCCGTGGCCGGTGGCCTGTTGGGTAACCAGATTGGCGGCGGCACCGGCAAGAAAATCGCCACCGTGGCGGGTGCGGCCGGCGGCGGTTATGCCGGTAACAAGATTCAGGAAGGCATGCAGGAGCGCGACACCTACACCACCACCCAAACTCGCTGCAACACGGTCAACGACATCAGCGACAAGGTTGTAGGTTACGACGTTCGCTACATGCTCGATGGCAAGGAAGGCAAAGTCCGCATGGACCGCGACCCGGGCAACCAGATCCCAGTGAACAAGGAAGGCCAACTGATCCTGGGGCAGAACGAACCGGCTCAGTGATCCGGCTGTTATGAAGAAGCACCCTTCGGGGTGCTTTTTTTGTGCCCGGATTTTACAACCCACCCAAGTCCTCTGTGGGAGCAAAGCTTGCTCGCGATAGCGATGGTTCAGCCTGCACCCTTTTTGGAAGATATGTCTCATTGTGGCGAGGGGATTTATCCCCGCTGGGGCGCGAAGCGGTCCTCAATGCCAGCAACCCGATATGTCAGGCAGATTGAATTGACTGCTTGAGGAAGGAGGCTGCTACGCAGCCCAGCGGGGATAAATCCCCTCGCCACAAAGGGAGGTGCCTGGCATAAGGGCTGGTTCTAGAAGGCATAAAAAAAGCACCCCGAAAGGTGCTTTTTCTGTAGCCGAGCTGCTTAGCGCTTCAACGAAGCCGGCAGGTGTGGCTGGATGGCGGTGAGTACGGCCTTGAAGCATTTGGTGTTGCCGGCAACGATGTGGCCTTTTTCAAGGAAGTCGTGGCCGCCGGTGAAGTCGCTCACCAAGCCGCCGGCTTCCTGGATCAGGAGGGCGCCTGCTGCCATGTCCCATTCGGACAGGCCCGACTCCCAGAAGGCATCGAAACGGCCGGCGGCGACATACGCCAGGTCCAGGCTCGCGGCGCCAGCGCGGCGGATGCCGGCGGTCTGGCCGACCAGGGCGCGGAACATGCCCAGGTAGTTGTCCAGGTTGTCCATCTGGTCATCGCGGAACGGGAAGCCGGTACCCAGCAGGGCGCCGTCCAGGCTGGTGCGACCGCTGACGCGCAGGCGACGACCGTTCAGTTGGGCGCCACGGCCACGGCTGGCGGTGAATTCTTCCTGGCGAACCGGGTCCAGCACGACGGCGTGTTCCAGGCGACCACGGTATTTGCAGGCGATGCTGACAGCGAAATGAGGGATGCCGCGCAGGAAGTTGGTGGTGCCGTCCAGCGGATCGATGATCCACAGGTACTCTTCACCTTCGATGCCGGTGCCGGCGTGCATGCCGGTCTCTTCACCCAGGATCGAGTGGTTCGGATAAGCCTTGCGCAGCGCGTCGACGATTTTCTGTTCGGCGGCGCGATCAACCTCGGACACGTAGTCCTTGGCGTCTTTTTCATCGACCTTGATGGTATCCAGGCGCTCGATGGAGCGGAAGATCAGTTCACTGGCGCTGCGGGCGGCGCGCAGCGCGATATTCAGCATGGGCTGCATGGATGTGTCACCTAAGGTTGTTAAAGAAAGCCGCGCATTCTATCAGAAAGTTTTCCCAGGAGAAGGTTGGTGTTCGCTTTCATAGCTTAACGGTAGGTGCTTAGGTAAGATTTGCTCCCTTTATCGTGTTCGAGAGCGCCTCCCTTGTTGCAGAACATTCGTGTCGTCCTGGTCAATACCAGCCATCCGGGAAATATCGGCGGGGCTGCGCGGGCCATGAAGAACATGGGCCTGTCGCGGCTGGTGCTGGTCGAGCCACGCTCGTTTCCCCATCACGAAGCCGACGCCCGGGCTTCCGGTGCCGGTGACATCCTGGCAGCCGCCCAAGTGGTCGCCACCCTGGAAGATGCCCTGGTGGGCTGCAACCTGGTGCTCGGCACCAGCGCCCGCGACCGCCGCATCCCCTGGCCGCTGCTCGACCCCCGCGAATGCGGAACCAAAGTGGTCGAGGAAGCCGGGCAGGGCGCTGAGATCGCCCTCGTGTTTGGCCGTGAAGATTCCGGCCTGACCAACGAAGAGCTGCAGCGATGTCACTTTCACGTGCATATCCCTTCCGACCCACAGTTCAGTTCCCTGAACCTCGGGGCGGCGGTGCAGGTATTGAGTTATGAAGTGCGCATGGCCTGGCTGGCGGCCGAAGGCAAACCCAGCAAGGTCGAAAAATTCGAGGCCACGTCGCCGCGCAGTGAGACACTGGCGACCATGGACGAGCTGGAGCGGCTCTATGAGCACCTGGAGCAGACCCTGGTGGATATCGAGTTTCTTGACCCGGACAAGCCCCGGCACTTGATGGCGCGCCTGCGCCGGTTGTACGGACGAAGCTCGGTCAGCCGGGCGGAGATGAATATATTGCGCGGCATCCTCACGGAAACCCAGAAAGCGGCCCGTGGCGAGCTGATTAAGCGGAAGGAATAAAGATGTTCGATCGTTTGCGTGAAGATATCCAAAGCGTTTTTCATCGTGACCCGGCGGCGCGTAATGCCTTTGAAGTGCTGACCTGCTACCCGGGCATGCACGCCATCTGGATCCATCGCCTCTCCGGTGCCTTATGGGGCATGGGTTGGAAGTGGCTGGCACGGGTTGTCTCCAACTTCGGACGCTGGCTCACCGGGATCGAGATCCACCCAGGCGCCAAGGTCGGTCGCCGGTTCTTCATCGACCACGGCATGGGCATTGTCATTGGTGAAACCGCCGAGATCGGCGATGACGTGACGCTGTACCAGGGCGTGACCCTCGGCGGCACCAGCTGGAACAAGGGCAAGCGCCACCCGACGCTGGAGGACGGCGTAGTGGTCGGTGCCGGCGCCAAGGTGCTCGGGCCGTTCACGGTGGGGGCAGGGGCGAAAGTCGGCTCCAATGCGGTGGTGACCAAGGCTGTGCCGGCCGGTGCGACCGTGGTGGGTATCCCGGGGCGAATCATCGTCAAGTCCGATGAAGAGCAGGACGCCCGCCGCAAGGCCATGGCCGAGAAGATCGGCTTCGATGCCTACGGTGTCGGCGAAGACATGCCCGACCCGGTCGCTCGCGCCATCAACCAGTTGCTCGATCACCTGCAGGCCGTCGACGGGCGCCTGGAGGGCATGTGCGGCGCCCTGAAGGACCTGGGCAGTAATTACTGCGCCAAGGACCTGCCTGAGCTGCGCGAGGAAGATTTTGCGTGTGTGAAGGATAAGGATCAAAGCCAGGCCAGTTGAGACCCTGCTGGCCTCATCGCGAGCAGGCTCGCTCCCACACTGGATCTGCGACGGCCTTAGATGTTGTGACCACTGCAAATCCCCTGTGGGAGCGGGCTTGCTCGCGAAGAACGATAACGCGGTATAGCTGGTCGCCACTGGCCAGCCTTTGCTATGATGCGCGCGCTCTTTTGCGGGTAAACCTGAGTAAAGCACTAGGTCTTATAGTTGACTTAAATACTCGGGAATTGCATACTCGCCCCATTCCGAACTCCGTGGTAATTGTCCATGCGACTGACTACAAAAGGCCGATACGCCGTGACCGCGATGCTGGATCTGGCATTGCATGCGCAGCACGGGCCGGTGTCCCTGGCCGATATCTCCGAGCGCCAGGGCATTTCCCTGTCTTACCTTGAGCAGCTGTTCGCCAAGCTGCGCCGCAGCAACCTGGTTTCCAGTGTGCGCGGCCCCGGTGGTGGCTATCAGCTGTCACGCGACATGCAGGGCATCCAGGTCGCCCAGGTGATCGACGCGGTGAACGAATCGGTCGATGCGACCAAATGCCAGGGCCTTGGCGACTGCCATGGCGGCGATACTTGCCTGACCCATCACTTGTGGTGTGACCTGAGCCTGCAGATTCACGAATTTCTAAGCGGTATCAGCTTGGCTGACCTTGTAACTCGCCGTGAGGTGCAAGAAGTAGCCCAGCGTCAGGACCAGCGCCGTTGCAACAGCAAGGCGCTGCACCTGGACAAGATTGAAGCGTCCGCCGTCGAATGACCGCCGCAGAGCACGCGGAACGCCAGCCAGCCTGATTTAGGAGAAAGTCCATGAAATTGCCGATTTACCTTGATTACTCTGCGACCACCCCGGTTGATCCGCGTGTCGCGCAAAAGATGAGTGAATGCCTGCTGGTCGACGGAAACTTCGGTAACCCGGCGTCCCGCTCCCACGTGTTCGGCTGGAAAGCTGAAGAGTCGGTCGAAAACGCCCGCCGCCAGGTCGCTGACCTGGTCAACGCCGACCCACGTGAAATCGTCTGGACCTCTGGTGCTACTGAGTCCGACAACCTGGCAATCAAGGGTGTCGCGCACTTCTATCACACCAAGGGCAAGCACCTGATCACCTCCAAGATCGAGCACAAGGCTGTCCTGGACACCATGCGCCAGCTTGAGCGTGAAGGTTTCGAAGTTACCTACATCGAGCCAGGTGAAGACGGCATCATCACCCCAGCCATGGTCGAAGCCGCACTGCGCGACGACACCATCCTGGTTTCGATCATGCACGTGAACAACGAAATCGGCACCGTCAACGACATCGAAGCCATCGGCGAGCTGACCCGCTCCAAGGGCGTCCTGTTCCACGTCGACGCGGCCCAGTCCACCGGCAAGGTCGACATCGACCTGTCCAAGCTCAAAGTCGACCTGATGTCGTTCTCGGCTCACAAAACCTACGGCCCTAAAGGTATCGGCGCGCTGTACGTGAGCCGCAAGCCACGTGTTCGCCTCGAAGCGACCATGCACGGCGGCGGTCACGAGCGTGGCATGCGTTCCGGCACCCTGGCGACCCACCAGATCGTCGGCATGGGCGAAGCCTTCCGTGTGGCCAAGGAAGACATGGCCGCCGAGAACGTGCGCATCAAGGCCCTGAGCGACCGTTTCTTCAAGCAGGTCGAACACCTCGAAGAGCTCTACGTCAACGGCAGCATGATCGCCCGCGTACCGCACAACCTGAACCTGAGCTTCAACTACGTTGAAGGCGAGTCGCTGATCATGGCGCTCAAGGATCTGGCCGTGTCGTCCGGTTCGGCATGCACCTCGGCGTCCCTCGAGCCTTCGTACGTACTGCGCGCCCTGGGCCGCAACGACGAACTGGCTCACAGCTCGATCCGCTTCACCTTCGGCCGCTTCACCACCGAAGAAGAAATCGATTACGCCGCGCAGAAAGTCTGCGAGGCCGTTACCAAGCTGCGCGCTCTGTCGCCGCTGTGGGATATGTACAAAGACGGTGTCGACATCTCGAAAATCGAGTGGGCGGCGCACTGAGAAGTCGCCTCCAGAGCGACTCACTGATGAGGATTAAAGCAAATGGCATATAGCGAAAAGGTCATCGACCACTACGAGAACCCGCGCAACGTCGGCAAGATGGACGCGCAGGACCCTGATGTTGGCACCGGCATGGTCGGCGCCCCGGCGTGCGGCGACGTGATGCGCCTGCAGATCAAGGTCAACGAGCAAGGCATCATCGAAGATGCCAAGTTCAAGACCTATGGCTGCGGTTCGGCCATTGCGTCCAGCTCCCTGGCCACCGAGTGGATGAAGGGCAAGACCCTTGATGAGGCTGAAACCATCAAGAACACTCAGCTGGCCGAAGAACTGGCCCTGCCGCCAGTGAAGATCCACTGCTCGGTACTCGCCGAAGACGCCATCAAGGCTGCCGTTCGCGATTACAAGCAGAAGAAAGGCTTGATCTGATCCGCGCACAGGTAAGGAGTTTTCATGGCTATCCAGATGACAGAAGCGGCAGCTAACCATATCCAGCGCTCTCTTGCAGGGCGCGGCAAGGGCGAGGGTATCCGCCTGGGTGTTCGCACCACGGGCTGCTCTGGTCTTGCCTACGTGCTCGAATTCGTCGACGAAGTCGGCGAAGACGATCAGGTGTTCGAGAGTCATGGTCAGAAAGTGATCATCGATCCGAAAAGCCTGACGTACCTGGACGGCACTGAACTGGATTTCGTCAAGGAAGGGTTGAACGAAGGCTTCAAGTTCAACAACCCCAACGTGCGCGGTGAATGTGGCTGCGGCGAAAGCTTCAACATCTGAGGCGGCTTGTGGGTACTCCTTGTCATTTTGCTTTGTTCCAGTTGCAGCCGGGCTTTTCCCTGGATCTTGAGCAGTTGTCCGCTCGTTATCTGGAGCTGGCCCGCGGCGTCCATCCCGACCGTTTCGCTGATGCCTCGGAGGCAGAGCAGCGGCGCGCGCTGGAACAGTCGGCGAACCTCAACGACGCTTACCAGACGCTCAAGAACCCGGCCAAGCGCGCGCGTTATCTGCTGGCCATCAGCGGTCATGAGTTGCCTCTGGAAGTCACCGTGCATGATCCCGAGTTTCTGTTGCAGCAGATGCAGTGGCGCGAAGAACTCGAAGATCTGCAGGACAGCGCCGATCTGGCCGGTGTCGCGGTGTTCAAGCGCCGCCTGAAGGACGCCCAGCACACCTTGAATGAAAGCTTCGCAGCCTGTTGGGACGATGCTGCGCAACGCGAACAGGCCGAACGCCTGATGCGGCGCATGCAATTCCTCGACAAGCTCACCTACGAAGTGCGCCAGCTAGAAGAGCGCCTCGACGATTAACCCAGTGCCGCTCCGGTCGCACGCCTGATTACAGATAAGTCCTGATTACGATGGCCCTACTGCAGATCGCCGAACCCGGCCAAAGTCCACAACCGCACCAGCGTCGCCTGGCTGTGGGAATTGACTTGGGTACTACCAATTCCCTTGTCGCTGCGTTGCGCAGTGGCCTTTCCGAACCGCTGGCCGATGAGCAGGGGCAAGTGATCCTGCCGTCTGCCGTGCGCTATCACGCCGATCGCGTGGAAGTGGGCGAGTCAGCCAAGCTGGCCGCGGCGACCGATCCCTTCAACACCATTGTTTCGGTCAAGCGCCTGATGGGGCGTGGTCTGTCCGACGTCAAGCAATTGGGTGATCAGCTGCCGTACCGTTTCGTTGACGGCGAATCCCACATGCCGTTCATTGAAACCGTGCAGGGCCCGAAAAGTCCGGTGGAAGTTTCCGCTGATATTCTCAAGGTGCTGCGCCAGCGCGCCGAAGCGGCGTTGGGCGGTGAATTGGTCGGTGCGGTCATCACTGTCCCGGCCTATTTCGACGATGCCCAGCGCCAAGCCACCAAGGACGCGGCCAAGTTGGCCGGTCTGAACGTGCTGCGCCTGCTCAACGAACCGACCGCCGCTGCTGTGGCCTACGGTCTGGACCAGCACGCCGAAGGCCTCGTCGCGATCTACGACTTGGGCGGCGGCACCTTTGATATTTCCATTCTGCGCCTGACCGGCGGCGTCTTCGAAGTCCTGGCCACCGGCGGCGACAGCGCCCTGGGCGGCGATGACTTCGATCACGCCATCGCCGGCTGGATCATTGAGCAAGCGGGCCTGTCCGCAGACCTTGATCCGGGCGCGCAACGTCAGCTGCTGCAAACGGCCTGCGCCGCCAAGGAAGCCCTGACCGACGCGGCAACGGTCGAAGTGGCTTACGGCGACTGGAAGGCTGTGCTGAGTCGTGAAGCCTTTGATGCGCTGATCGAACCCATGGTCGCCCGCAGCCTCAAGGCCTGCCGCCGTGCCGTGCGTGATTCCGGTGTGGAGCTCGAAGACGTCAAGGCCGTGGTCATGGTCGGCGGTTCGACCCGTGTGCCGCGGGTTCGCGAAGCCGTCGCCGAGGCCTTTGGCCGCCAGCCGCTGACTGAAATCGACCCGGACCAGGTGGTTGCCATCGGCGCCGCGATCCAGGCCGATACCCTGGCCGGCAACAAGCGCGACGGCGGCGAGCTGCTGTTGCTCGACGTGATTCCATTGTCCCTGGGCCTGGAAACCATGGGCGGCCTGATGGAGAAGGTGATCCCGCGCAACACCACCATCCCCGTTGCCCGTGCCCAGGACTTCACCACGTATAAAGACGGCCAGTCGGCCATGATGATTCATGTGCTGCAAGGCGAGCGTGAACTCATCAGCGACTGCCGTTCCCTGGCGCGCTTCGAATTGCGCGGCATCCCGGCGATGGTGGCCGGTGCGGCGAAGATCCGCGTGACCTTCCAGGTCGACGCCGACGGTTTGCTCAATGTCTCCGCCCGCGAGCTGGGTTCGGGCGTCGAGGCGAGCATCCAGGTCAAGCCGTCCTACGGTCTGACCGACGGCGAAATCGCCAAAATGCTCAAGGATTCGTTCCAGCATGCCAGCGACGACAAGGTCGCCCGGGTATTGCGTGAGCAGCAGGTCGACGGCCAGCGTTTGGTCGAAGCCGTGCAGGCCGCTCTTGAGGCCGATGGCGACCGTCTGCTGGACGCCGAGGAACGCATGGTGATCGAGCTGCAAATGCAGGAATTGTCTGAATTGATCAAAGGCACCGATGGTTATGCCATCGAGCAGCAGACCAAGCGTCTGTCGCAAGTCACCGATGCCTTTGCTGCCCGCCGCCTGGACTCGACGGTCAAAGCCGCCCTGGCGGGGCGCAACCTGAATGAAATTGAGGAATAACTGATGCCGCAGGTGATTTTTCTGCCCCACGAGAAGTTCTGTCCCGAGGGCATGGTCGTGGAGGCTGAGCCCGGAATTTCCATTCTCGAGCTGGCCCATGAGCACCATATCGAGATGGAAAGTGCCTGTGGCGGCGTCTGCGCCTGCACGACTTGCCATTGCATTATTCGTGAGGGCTTCGATTCGCTGGAAGAAGCGGATGAGTTGGAGGAAGATTTCCTCGATAAGGCCTGGGGCCTGGAAGCCCAATCGCGTCTGGGCTGCCAAGCTATTGTCGGCACCGAAGACCTGACCGTTGAAATCCCGAAATATTCGCTTAACCATGCGGCCGAAGCGCCGCACTGATTCAGGAAGCTGCAATGAGTCTGAAATGGGTTGATGTACTGGAAATCGCAATCCAGCTGGCTGAATCCAAGCCGGATGTGGACCCCCGTTACGTGAACTTCGTCGATCTGCACAAGTGGGTGCTGGCGTTGCCGGAGTTCAGCGATGATCCGGCCCGTGGCGGTGAGAAGGTGCTGGAAGCGATTCAGTCGGCCTGGATCGAAGAGACAGAGTAGGCGCTGACGAGCGAAGCGAGGCTGCGATCTTTTCGCGATTATAAGCGGACGGTCAAGATCAAAAGATCGCAGCCTCGCTTCGCTCGGCAGCTCCTACACGTAGGCAGACGCAGTTAGGCAATACCCAAGAACCCGCGTATAATTCGCGGGTTTAATTTTTCGCAAATTACCGTTTCTGGAGTTACACCATGGCTGTTCAACGTACTTTCTCCATCATCAAGCCTGACGCCGTTGCTAAAAACGTGATCGGCAAGATCGTTACCCGCTTCGAAGACGCTGGCCTGCGCGTTGTAGCTTCGAAAATGAAGCAACTGTCCAAGGCCGAAGCCGAAGGCTTCTACGCTGAGCACAGCGAGCGCGGTTTCTTCGGTGAGCTGGTTGCCTTCATGACTTCCGGTCCGGTTGTTGTTCAGGTGCTGGAAGGCGAAAACGCCATTGCTCGCAACCGTGAGCTGATGGGCGCCACCAACCCTAAAGAAGCTGCTGCCGGCACCATCCGTGCTGACTTCGCTGAGTCGATCGACGCCAACGCCGTTCACGGTTCGGACTCCGAAGCCGCTGCTGCTCGCGAAATCGCTTACTTTTTCTCCGCTACTGAAGTAACCACTCGCTAAGCCCAGGCTTTTGAGTGAAGGTGAATCCATGACTACATCGAACGGCAAAACCAACCTGTTGGGCCTGACCCAGCCGGAAATGGAGAAATTCTTCGACTCGATCGGGGAGAAGCGTTTCCGTGCCGGCCAGGTGATGAAATGGATTCACCACTTTGGCGTCGACGACTTCGACGCCATGACGAATGTCAGCAAGGCCCTGCGCGAAAAGCTCAAGGCCGTTGCTGAAATTCGCGGTCCGGAAGTGGTCAGCGAGGACATCTCCAGCGACGGCACCCGTAAGTGGGTGGTGCGTGTGGCGTCCGGCAGCTGCGTCGAGACCGTTTACATTCCCCAGGGCAAACGCGGCACCTTGTGCGTTTCGTCCCAGGCAGGCTGTGCCCTGGATTGCAGTTTCTGCTCCACCGGCAAGCAAGGCTTCAATAGCAACCTCACCGCCGCCGAAGTGATCGGCCAGGTGTGGATTGCCAACAAATCCTTTGGCAGCGTCCCGGCGACCGTCGACCGTGCCATCACCAACGTGGTGATGATGGGCATGGGTGAGCCGCTGCTGAACTTCGACAACGTCATCGCTGCCATGCACCTGATGATGGATGACCTGGGTTATGGCATCTCCAAGCGCCGGGTGACCCTGTCTACCTCCGGCGTGGTGCCGATGATCGATGAGCTGGCCAAGCATATCGACGTCTCCCTGGCGTTGTCGCTGCACGCACCCAATGACGCATTGCGTAACCAATTGGTGCCGATCAACAAGAAATACCCGCTTAAGATGCTGCTGGAATCGTGTCAGCGCTACATGTCGTCCCTGGGCGAAAAACGCGTGCTGACCATCGAGTACACGCTGCTCAAGGACGTGAACGACAAGGTTGAACATGCGGTCGAGATGATCGAGTTGCTCAAGAACATCCCTTGCAAGATCAACCTGATTCCGTTCAACCCGTTCCCGCACTCCGGTTACGAGCGTCCGAGCAACAACGCGATTCGTCGCTTCCAGGATCAGCTTCACCACGCTGGCTTCAACGTCACCGTGCGCACCACCCGCGGCGAAGACATCGATGCCGCGTGTGGCCAATTGGTAGGACAGGTGCTGGATCGCACCCGTCGCAGTGAGCGCTACATTGCCGTGCGTGAGTTGAACGCCGCCGACGATGTCGCGCAAAACGCTGCGAACAGTCACTAAGAGAGGAACTCTATGTCCCTGCGCTTCGCGCTGCTGTTGCTGTTGGCCGGTCTTTGTACCGGTTGTGTTCTGTCGGGTGACTACAACCCCATGAAAACCAGCAAGGGGCGCGACGAGGCGCGTGAAGCCTATGTGCAATTGGGCATAGGCTATCTGCAACAGGGCATGACCGAGCGAGCCAAGGTGCCACTCAAGAAAGCCCTGGAGCTGGATGATTCAGATGCCGATGCCAATGCAGCCCTGGCGTTGGTATTCCAGGCTGAGATGGAACCTGAGCTGGCTGACGCGCATTTTCGCAAGGCGCTGTCTGCCCAGCCGCAGGATGCACGGATCCTGAATAATTACGGCAGTTTCCTCTTCGAGCAGGAGCGCTATAAAGAAGCCTACGAGCGCTTCGAGCAGGCGGCCGCCGACACCCTTTATCCAGAGCGCTCACGGGTTTTCGAGAACCTGGGCATGACGGCCTCGAAACTTGGTCAGCGTGATCTGGCTCGCCAGCAGCTTGAAAAAGCCCTGCGGCTCAACCGCCAGCAGCCGCGGGCATTGCTGGAAATGGCTGAGTTGTCTTACGAAGACAGGCATTATGTGCCCGCGCGCGATTATTACGAACGTTTTAGCCTGCTGAGCGAGCAAAATGCACGTAGTCTATTGCTCGGTGTTCGGCTGGCCCACGTGTTTGAAGATCGTGACAAGGCCGCCAGTTTTGGCCTGCAACTAAAAAGACTCTATCCCGGTACGCCGGAATATCAGCAATACCTGTCGGAGCAATGATGAAAGCGGCGCATCCTGAAGTTGTAGCAGCGACTCGCGTAAATCCCGGTGAGACCCTGCGCCAAGCTCGCGAAAGCAATGGTTGGTCGCTGGCAGAGGTGGCCCTCAAGCTCAATCTCACCGTGGCTTCCCTGGGCAACCTGGAAGCCGGCGCGTTCGATAAATTGCCTGGGCATACGTTCGCTCGGGGCTACATCCGTGCCTACGCCAAGTTGCTCGGCATGGACCAGACCGAACTGGTCCAGCAATTCGATCAATACACCGGTTCCGACGCCCAGGGCAGCAGCGTGCACAGCCTGGGTCGCATCGAAGAGCCGGTTCGCGTTTCCCACACCATTTTGCGAATCGTCAGCTTGTTGCTGTTGATCGCGGTGATTGGTGGCGGTTTCCTCTGGTGGCAGGACCAGGCTGCTTTGCGCGCCAAGGATCCCATTGCCATGAACCCTGAGCATGTCGAAGTCGAAGGCGCCGACGGCACCACCCGCATACATCCGCTGGACGAGCCGGAAGATCAGGCTGTGGTGGAAGGCCAGAGCGCAGGGGAAACCACCCTGGTGTTGCCTCAGGGGCAGGACGGCGCTGATCCGGCCGTCGGTGCCGAACCGAGTGTGCCGGCCGCTCCGGCAGACGCGCCCGCTGCACCCGTCGCGCCAGCCCCGACCGCCAATGCGCCGGCTACTCAAGCGCCGGCTGTACCGAGCACGCCAGCCCCAGTCGTCGAAACTCCGGCCGCGCCAGCCGCAACGCCAGCCGCAACGCCAGCCGCTCCGACAGCCTCCACCCCTGCGGTAGCGCCTGTCGCTCCCGCCGCCGGTCAAGGCCAGGTACAGATTCAATTTACCGCCGACTGCTGGACGCAGATCACCGATGGCACCGGCAAGGTGCTGTTCAGTGGCCTCAAGCGCAAGGGCGACAGTGCTTCCGTCAACGGCACGCCGCCGTTTGCCGTGCGCCTGGGTTATGCCCGTGGCGCGCAGGTCAGCTACAACGGCCAACCGGTCGACGTGGCTCCGTTCACCAGTGGCGAGACCGCTCGCCTGAAGTTGGGTCAATAAGTCATGCACGGCGAATCTCCAATCAAACGTCGCGAATCGCGAAAGATCTGGGTCGGCAACGTTCCTGTTGGCGGCGATGCGCCCATCGCTGTGCAAAGCATGACCAACAGCGACACCAACGACGTGGCCGCCACCGTTGCGCAGATCAACCGACTGGAAGCCGCCGGTGTCGATATCGTGCGGGTTTCCGTGCCGGACATGGACGCCGCCGAGGCGTTCGGCAAAATCAAGCAGTTGGTCAAAGTGCCGCTGGTGGCCGACATTCACTTCGATTACCGCATCGCCCTGCGCGTGGCCGAGCTGGGTGTGGACTGCCTGCGCATCAATCCGGGCAACATTGGTCGCGAAGACCGCGTGCGTGCGGTGGTGGATGCCGCCCGCGACCGTGGTATTCCGATCCGCATCGGCGTCAACGCCGGTTCCCTGGAAAAAGACCTGCAAAAGAAATACGGCGAACCCACCCCGGCTGCGCTGGTGGAGTCGGCCCTGCGCCATGTCGAGCACCTGGAGCGCCTGAACTTCCAGGACTTCAAGGTCAGCGTGAAGGCTTCCGACGTGTTCATGGCCGTCGAAGCCTACCGTCTGCTGGCCAAGGAAATCGTCCAGCCGTTGCACCTGGGCATCACCGAAGCCGGTGGGTTGCGTTCGGGCACGGTGAAATCCGCGGTCGGCCTCGGTATGCTGCTCGCCGAAGGAATTGGCGATACCATCCGCATCTCGTTGGCGGCCGATCCGGTGGAGGAAGTGAAAGTCGGCTACGACATTCTCAAGTCCCTGCACCTGCGTTCCCGTGGCATCAACTTCATCGCCTGCCCAAGCTGCTCGCGGCAGAACTTCGATGTGGTCAAGACCATGAACGAGCTGGAAGGGCGCCTGGAAGACCTGCTGGTGCCGCTGGATGTCGCGGTGATTGGTTGCGTGGTCAACGGGCCAGGTGAAGCCAAGGAAGCCCATATCGGCCTCACCGGCGGTACACCGAACCTGATTTACATCGACGGCAAGCCGTCGCAGAAACTGACGAATGACAATCTGGTGGATGAACTGGAACGGCTGATCCGCCAGAAAGCGGCCGAAAAGGTCGAAGCCGACGCTGCTGTAATCGCGCGTGGTTGAGTCGAACGAATTTAAGGATTACCTGTGAGCAAGTCCCTGCAAGCCATTCGTGGCATGAACGACATCCTGCCCGAGCAGACGCCCCTGTGGCGTTATTTCGAGGGCACCGTGGCGCGTTTGCTGGATAACTACGGTTATCGGCAGATCCGCATGCCGATCGTCGAGTTCACCGAGCTGTTCAAGCGCTCCATCGGCGAAGTGACCGACATCGTCGAAAAAGAGATGTACACCTTCGAGGACCGCAACGGCGATTCGCTGACCCTGCGTCCCGAAGGCACGGCGGCGTGCGTGCGCGCGGTGCTGGAGCACGGCATTACCGGCGGTGGCCAGGTGCAGAAACTCTGGTACATCGGCCCGATGTTTCGCCACGAGCGTCCGCAGAAAGGTCGTTATCGCCAGTTCCACCAGATAGGCCTGGAGGTATTCAACCTCGACGGTCCGGACATCGACGCCGAGCTGATCGTGTTGACCTGGCGCCTGTGGGGCGAGCTGGGCATTCGTGATGCGGTCAAGCTCGAACTCAACAGCCTGGGCACCAGCGAGTCCCGTGGGCGCTACCGCGAAGCGCTGGTGGAGTTCCTGTCCGCTCACCTGGACAAGCTGGACGAAGACAGTCAGCGCCGCCTCAAGACCAATCCGCTGCGGGTGTTGGATACCAAGAACGCCGACACGCAGGCGATCCTGGTCGATGCGCCGAAAATGGCTGACTACCTCGACGAAGAGTCCCGTCTGCACTTCGAAGGCCTGAAGGCGCGCCTGGACGCCGTCGGCATTCCCTACGTCATCAACCCGAAGCTGGTCCGCGGGCTGGATTACTACAGCAAGACCGTCTTCGAATGGGTCACCGACAAGCTGGGGGCCCAGGGCACGGTGTGTGCCGGCGGCCGTTACGACGGGCTGGTGGAACAGATGGGCGGCAAGCCGACCTCGGGCGTGGGTTTTGCCATGGGCATCGAACGTCTGGTGTTGATGCTTGAGACGCTGGACAAGATTCCGCAAGAAATCGCCCGTCAGGTCGACGTTTACCTGTGCGCCTTCGGCGAAGCAGCCGAACTGGCGGCCCTGGCGCTGAGCGAGCGAGTCCGCGACCAGTTGCCCAACCTGCGCCTGCAGATCAACGCCGGCGGCGGCAGCTTCAAGAGCCAGTTCAAGAAGGCCGACAAGAGCGGTGCGTTGTATGCACTGATTCTCGGTGACGACGAATTGGCCCAGCAAGTGGTAGGTTTCAAACCCCTGCGTGGCCAGGGCGAACAACAAAGCATTGCCTGGGATGCGCTTGCCGCACACCTGGCCACCTGCGTCGTGCAGGGTTGAAGCTGTCAAACAGCCGATTTAGCGATTAAGGAGTATTGGGGTGTCGAGTACCGAAGATGAACAGCTGGCGGATTTGAAGGACTGGTGGACGCGCAACGGTAAGCCGCTGGTCACTGGCGGCCTGTTGGCGCTGGTCATCGTGTTCGGCTGGCAGGCCTGGCAGAAATACCAGAGCAACCAGGCGCAAGGCGCTTCGATGCTCTATCAGCAGTTGCTGGAAACCACCCTGACCCCGGACGGCAAGCCTGACGCTGCCCGCGTGGCGGAGTTGGCCGGTAAACTCGACAACGAATTCGGCGGCACGGCCTACGCGCAATATGGCCGCCTGTTCGTGGCCAAGGTCGCGGTAGACACCGGCAAGCTGGACGACGCCGCCACTGAGCTGAAGGCCATTGTCGACAAGCCGGTCAACCCGACCCTGGGCGAAGTGGCGCGTCAGCGTCTGGCGCAGGTGCTGGCGGCGCAGAACAAGGCCGAAGAGGCGTTGAAGCTGCTCGACGGTGATGCCAACAAGGCGTTCCTGGCGACCCGCGAAGAACTCAAGGGCGACCTGCTGGTACAGCTTGGTCGTGCTGATGAGGCCCATGCGGCCTACCAAAAAGCCAAGGCTGCGCTGTCGGATGAAGCCGCGGTCGGTGGCCTGCAAATCAAGCTGGACGACCTGGCCAAAGGGGATGCGTGACGTGATCCGTTGGAAACATGCAGCATTGCTGGCTCTGGCCATTCTGGCCGCGGGTTGCAGCAGCAACAGCAAGAAAGAACTGCCACCGGCCGAACTGACCGACTTCAAAGAAGAAGTCGTGCTGCAGAAGCAATGGAGCCGCTCCATTGGTGACGGCCAGGGTGAAACCTACAACATGCTGGTGCCGGCCATCGATGGCGACACTATTTATGCCTCCGACGTCACTGGCGTGGTGATGGCGATGGACCGCATCAACGGCGACGTCAAGTGGGAGCAGGATCTCGAACTGCCCGTTTCCGGCGCCGTTGGCGTGGGTTACGGGCTGGTCATGATCGGCACGCTCAAGGGCGAAATCGTGGCCTTGGATGCCAGCAGCGGTGAAGAGAAATGGCGCGCCCGCGTGACCAGTGAAGTTCTCGCACCGCCGGCCACCAACGGTGACGTGGTGGTGGTACAGACCCAGGATGACAGCCTGATCGGTCTGGATGCAGCTACTGGCGAGCAGCGCTGGTTGTACGACAGCACTCCGGCGGTACTGACTCTGCGCGGCACCAGTGCGCCGATCGTGACCAACCGCCTCGCGGTGGCTGGGTTGTCGACCGGTAAAGTGGTTGCCTTGGATATTTCCAACGGCGTGCCGGTCTGGGAACAGCGCGTGGCCATCCCGCAGGGCCGTTCGGAACTGGAGCGTGTGGTCGATATCGACGGTGGCCTGCTGTTGTCTGGCGAGACGCTGTATGTCGCCAGTTACCAGGGCCGCGTTGCGGCCCTGGACCTGGAAAGCGGTCGCCCACTGTGGCAGCGCGATGCGTCCAGCTACGCCGGTGTCGCCCAAGGTTTTGGCAGCGTCTACGTGAGCCTGTCCTCGGGCACGGTTGAAGGCGTCGACGAGCGTTCCACCACCGCATTGTGGAGCAACGATTCCCTGGCCCGTCGTCAACTGTCGGCCCCGGAAGTCTTCTCCAGCTACGTTGCAGTCGGTGACCTGGAAGGTTACCTGCACCTGCTCAGCCAGGTGGACGGTCGCTTTGTCGGCCGTGAGCGCATCGACAGCGACGGCCTGCGCGCCCGTCCGCTGGTGGTGGGCAACATGATTTATGTGTATGGCAACAGCGGCAAACTGGAAGCCCTGACCATCAAGTAAGACTATGCTTGGGGCTAGATCTCAAGCGGCCCGTCCTTGTGGGAGCGGGCTTGCTCGCGAATACGGTGTATCAGAAGAAAATTTGTTAACTGACACACCGTCTTCGCGAGCAAGCCCGCTCCCACAGGACTGCCTCCGAGCACCAGCCGCTGCCTCGCAGCGGCTTTTGTATTTTCTGAAATAACGAAGTGGAGAGCCGCATGGTTCCCGTAATCGCCCTGGTGGGCCGACCGAACGTCGGCAAGTCCACCTTGTTCAATCGCCTGACCAGGACTCGCGACGCCATTGTTGGCGACTTGTCCGGTCTGACCCGTGATCGCCAATACGGTGAGGCCAAGTGGCAAGGGCGTACCTATATTCTGGTCGACACTGGCGGCATCTCCGGTGATGAACACGGCATGGACGAAAAAATGGCCGAGCAGTCGCTGCTCGCCATTGAAGAAGCGGATGTGGTGCTGTTCCTGGTAGACGCCAAGGCCGGTTTTACTGCCGCCGACCAGATGATCGCCGAGCATTTGCGCAAACGTAACAAGCGTTCCTACGTGGTGGCCAACAAGGTCGACAACATCGACCCGGACATGGCCCGCGCCGAGTTCGCTCCGCTGGGCATGGGCCAGGCGATTCCGATTGCTGGTGCGCATGGTCGGGGCATCACCCAGATGCTGGAAATCGCCCTGGCTGACTTCCCGAAAGACGACGAAGACGAACCGGAAGACGGCGAAGAAGAAATCGTTGCCGAAGGTGAGGAAGCCAAGCGCATTCCTGGCCCTAGCGAAAAAGACGGGATCAAGATCGCCATCATCGGCCGTCCGAACGTCGGCAAGTCGACGCTGGTCAACCGCATGCTCGGCGAAGACCGGGTCATCGTGTACGACCAGCCCGGCACCACCCGCGACAGTATCTACATCCCGTTCGAGCGTAACGAAGAGAAGTACACGCTGATCGACACGGCCGGTGTGCGCAAGCGCGGCAAGATCCACGAAGAAGTCGAAAAATTCTCCGTGGTCAAAACCCTGCAGGCGATCAAAGACGCCAACGTGGTGATCTTCGTGATGGACGCCCGCGAAGGCGTGGTCGATCACGACCTGAACCTGCTGGGCTTCGCTCTGGAAGCCGGCCGTGCGTTGGTCATCGCGATCAACAAGTGGGACGGCATGACGCCTAGCGAACGGGATTTCGTCAAGGTCGAACTGCAGCGTCGGCTGTTCTTCGTTGACTTTGCCGACATCCACTTTATCTCGGCCTTGCACGGTACGGGCGTGGGTAACCTTTACGCGTCGGTGCAGAACTCGTTCAAGTCGGCGGTCACCCGCTGGCCGACCAACCGCCTGACCCAGATCCTGGAAGACGCCGTCGGCGAGCACGCGCCACCGATGGTCAACAACCGCCGGATCAAGCTGCGTTACGCTCACCTGGGTGGCGCCAACCCGCCGATTATCGTGATTCACGGTAACCAGATCGAGAAAGTGCCCAAGTCGTACGTCCGCTATCTGGAAAACACTTATCGCCGCGTCCTCAAGCTGGTCGGTACGCCGATCCGCATCGAGTTCAAGGGCGGCGAGAACCCGTACGAAGGCAACAAGAACACGCTCACCGACCGTCAGGTCAACAAGAAGCGCCGTTTGATGTCGCACCACAAAAAAGCCGACAAGAAGCGCCGCGATAAGCGTTGATTCGATGACGATTGCCTGGGAACTACTGTGGCGAGGGAGCTTGCTCCCGCTGGGTTGCGCCCTGTAGGAGTTGTCGAGTGCAACGAGGCTGCGATCTTTCCCTAGACGCTTGAGTCCCAAGCGAAAGATCAAAAGATCGCAGCCTTCGGCAGCTCCTACGCGCAACCCAGCGGGAGCAAGCTCCCTCGCCACGGTGGTTCACTCTGCGACAAATGAGAAGGGTGCCCATGGGCACCCTTTTTCATGCCCGGCGATTGGGCTATCCTCGAGCTCTCCCGCGCCGCGCCAGAGCCGGGTGTAGACGCAGGGAACCCCAATGATCACCAGCAAGTTGCCGAATGTCGGCATCACTATCTTCACCCAGATGTCCCAACTCGCCGCGCAGACCGGCGCGCTCAATCTGTCTCAGGGGTTTCCCGATTTCGATGGTCCGCAGGCCCTGCGCGATGCAGTCGGCCGGCATGTGGCCCAAGGTCATAACCAGTACTCGCCCATGACCGGTTTGCCGGCGCTGCGCCAGCAGATTGCGGCGAAGATTGCCCGCAGCTATGGCGTCAGCGTTGATGCCGACCAGGAAGTGACCGTGACCCCCGGTGCGACCCAGGCGATTTTCTGTGCCATCGCGGCCGTGGTTCACAGCGGCGACGAAGTGATTGTGTTCGACCCTTGCTACGACAGCTATGAACCTGCCGTCGAGTTGGCCGGTGGCCGTTGCGTGCATGTGCAATTGGGCCTGGATGATTTCGCCATCGATTTCCAGAAGCTCGGTGAAGCCTTGAGCCCGCGTACGCGCATGATCATTCTCAACACGCCGCACAACCCCAGTGGCGCCCTGATCAGCCGCGCTGAGCTCGACCAGTTGGCGGCCTTGATTCGCGACCGCGACATTTACCTGATCAGTGATGAAGTCTACGAACACCTAGTGTTCGACGGCGTCGCCCACGCCAGTGTCCTGGCCCATGAAGAGCTGTACCGGCGGGCCTTTGTGGTCAGTTCGTTCGGCAAGACCTACCACGTCACCGGCTGGAAAACCGGCTACGTGGTGGCGCCACCCGCCCTGACGGCGGAACTGCGCAAGGTGCATCAGTACGTCAGCTTCTGCGGCGTGACGCCGTTGCAGTACGCCCTGGCCGACTACATGGCCGATCACCCGGAACACGTCGAAGAGCTGCCGGACTTCTACCAGGCCAAGCGTGACCTGTTCTGTGACTTGTTGACCCCTTCGCGCTTTAGTTTCAGGCGGGTGCCCGGCACTTATTTCCAGTTGGTGGACTACTCGCAGATCCGCCCGGACCTCAATGACGTCGACATGGCAATCTGGATGACCCGTGAGCACGGCGTGGCGACGATCCCTGTCTCGGTGTTCTACCAGAACCCACCCGAAGGCCAGCGCCTGGTGCGCCTGTGCTTTGCCAAACGCGAGGAGACGCTGCGCGAAGCGGCGGAAAAGCTATGCGTGATCTGAGTGCCTTGCCCAACCTCAATGTGGCGCTGATCCAGACCACCCTGGCCTGGCACGATCGCCAGGCCAACCTGGAACATTTCGAGGGCTTGCTTGCGCAGGCGCGCGGGGCGGACCTGATTATCCTGCCGGAGATGTTCACCACAGGTTTCTCCATGGAGTCCGAGACCTTGGCTGAGCCGGAAAACGGCCCTTCACACAAGTGGCTCCAGGCTCAGGCAGCGAAGCTTGAAGCGGTGATCACCGGCAGTGTGATTATCCAGGCCGCCGACGGCAGCCATCGCAATCGTCTGCTCTGGGCGCGACCGGACGGCGAAGTGCTGCATTACGACAAGCGTCATCTGTTCCGCATGGCCGGTGAGCACAATCACTACACGCCGGGCGAGCGCCAGGTGCTGTTCGAACTCAACGGCTGGCGCATCCGTCCGCTGATTTGCTATGACCTGCGTTTCCCCGTGTGGAGCCGCGACGCCGAGGACACTGATCTGTTGCTGTACACCGCCAACTGGCCCGGCGCGCGGCGCCAGCATTGGAATCGTCTGTTGCCGGCCCGGGCCATCGAGAACCTGTGCTACGTGGCCGCGGTAAACCGCATCGGCCACGACGGCAAGGGCTTTGCCTATACCGGTGACAGTCAGGTGTTGGACTTCCAGGGCGAAACCCTGCTCAGCGCCGGTGAGGCCGACGGGGTGTTCACCGTGTGTTTGAATGCGGCGGACCTGGCGGCATATCGCACACGCTTTCCGGCGAACCTGGATGCCGACACGTTCGAATTCATCTGATTGAAACGATTCAGCCCTTCAGACCCGCTGATGGTGGCCGATAACCGGGGCAGCCAAGGAGAAGTCCCCCTATGACCAGCATCAGCGCAATCACGGTAAATCCATACCCACTCTCTGCACCCAAAGTTTCTATCAAGGGTGCGGAAGATGAAGCAGCGGTCAGCTCGGCAGTATCGACTGACGCCAGCGCAGACAAAGACCGCCAGTTGAAAGTTGACACCAGTGGCGCGAACATCGCTGGCGCGCCGGCCAGCGGCAGTGGCGATGTCATCGAACAGCTAAAAAAACAGATAGAGCAGACTGAAAAGCTGCTGGCCGAGCAGCAAGCCCAGTTGGCTCGCGTGCAGAAAAGCCAGGCCAACCAGGAGCAGAAAGCCCAAGAGACCATGGCGATCCAGACTCAGATCATGGCCACCCAGGCCACATTGCAGACCTTGCAGGCCGCTTTACTGCAGGCGATGACTGTTTCGATCGATACCCATGCCTGACGATCCCGGTCGTCTGACAGGCACAATCGCGAGCAGGCTCGCTCCCACAGGGTGCGGCGCTGCGATTCCAATGTGGGAGCGAGCCTGCTCGCGATGAGGCCGGAACAGCCAGCACAAAATATCAGCCAAACAAAAAGGCCCCAGGGTTCACACCCCGGGGCCTTTTGTATTTCAGCTAAACCATCAGGCCGCTTTGGCTTCCGGCTGGCTCAGGGAGCGGTTCAGCGCGCTGAACAGGGCCTTGAAGCTGGCGGTGGTGATGTTCTCATCGATGCCCACGCCGTGGACCGCGCGCTCACCGTTGACCCGCAGCTCGATGTACGCCGCAGCCTTGGCGTTGGTGCCGGCGCCGATGGCGTGTTCGTTGTAGTCCATGATCTCCACCGGGATCGGCAGGCCGGCCACCAGCGCTTCCAGCGCGCCGTTGCCCTTGCCGCGCCAATGCAGGTTAGTCTCGCCCTGGCCCTTGCTGGCCACTTCGACTTCCACGGCGCTGTTGCCGTTTTCTTCCTGCAGGCGATGGCTGACCAGCGCATACGGGGTGTTGGCTTGCAGGTATTCGCTGTGGAGCAGGGCGTGGATCTGCTGGGCGGTCATTTCCAGGCCCAGGCGATCGGTTTCGCGCTGCACCACCTGGCTGAACTCGATCTGCATGCGACGCGGCAGGCTGATGCCGTATTCCTGCTCCAGCAGGTAGGCGATCCCGCCTTTGCCCGACTGGCTGTTGACCCGGATCACCGCCTCGTAGCTGCGGCCGATGTCGGCCGGGTCGATCGGCAGGTACGGCACTTCCCACAGGGTGTCCGGTTTCTGCTGGGCGAAACCCTTGCGGATTGCGTCCTGGTGCGAGCCGGAGAATGCCGTGTGAACCAGGTCGCCCACGTATGGGTGGCGCGGGTGCACCGGGATCTGGTTGCACTCTTCGACCACTTTGCGCACGCCGTCGATGTCGGAGAAATCCAGCTCAGGGTTGATGCCCTGGGTGTAGAGGTTCAGCGCGACGGTCACCAGGTCGACGTTACCGGTGCGCTCGCCGTTGCCGAACAGGCAGCCTTCGACACGGTCGGCGCCGGCCATCAGGCCCAGTTCAGTGGCGGCTACGCCGGTGCCACGGTCGTTATGGGTGTGCAGGCTGATGAGCACGCTGTCGCGACGGGTGATGTTGCGACCGAACCATTCGATCTGGTCGGCGTAGACGTTCGGAGTGGCGACTTCCACGGTGGCCGGCAGGTTGAGGATGACCTTGCGCTCAGGCGTCGGGTTCCAGACCTCGATCACCGCGTCGCAGACTTCCTTGGCGAACTCCAGCTCGGTGGCGCTGAAGGTCTCTGGCGAGTATTCGAACTGCCACTGGGTTTCTGGCTGTTGCGCGGCGTATTTGACGAACAGCTTGGCCGCGTTCACCGCGATTTCCTTCACGCCTTCCTTGTCCTGATTGAACACGATGCGGCGGAACGACGGGCTGGTGGCGTTGTACAGGTGAACGATGGCTTTTTTCGCACCGCGCAGAGATTCGAACGTGCGGGCGATCAGGTCTTCACGGGCCTGGGTCAGCACCTGGATGGTGGTGTCGTCCGGGATGTGGCCTTCTTCGATGAGGGTGCGCACGAAGTCGAAGTCGGTCTGCGAAGCCGCCGGGAACGACGCTTCGATTTCCTTCACGCCCACGGCGACCAGGGTTTTCCAGAAACGCAGCTTCTTGGCGGCGTCCATCGGCTCGATCAGCGACTGATTGCCGTCACGCAGGTCGGAGCTGCACCAGATCGGCGCGGCGGTGATGGTCTTCGACGGCCAGGTGCGATCCGGCAGGTTGATGGTGGGGAAGGCGCGGTACTTGGAAGACGGGTCTTTGAGCATGCTCATCTGGGAATCCTTTTATTGTCGTGGCCGGAAAAAGGCGGCCTGCCGGTGGTTCGTACGGGGGTGGCTTAAAGCCGGAACGAGGTGCCGCGATTCAGCCTGGCAGTCGTGCGCTGACGAGGCACAGGCTGCGGTGCTGGCGAAGCTGGATGAGGGTGTGAGAGGTTTTCATGCCCTCAACCCTAACCGCGCGGAGGACGGATCGCAAGCAGTCGGGAAAAATTGAGATAAGTTCTGTTTTTAGACTGGTTTGCGAGATTTAATCGCGCATATTAGAGGTGTTTATCTTGGAAATTGCGTCGATGTTTTGAGCTTGGCAATTCACAGGATGGTGGTGAGGCGTCTGCCGTCATCGCGAGCAGGCTCGCTCCCACAGGATCTCTGGTGGTGCAAATGCTGGGTTCACCAGAGATCCCCATGTGGGAGCGAGCCTGCTCGCGATGAGGCCGGCAGCTTCACCGCAAAAATTCAGGGCTGGAATGCCCCGATAAAAATCGCCGGATCCACCCGCGCATCGTTCAGGCTGATGTTCCAGTGCATGTGTGGCCCGGTCGCCCGCCCCGTGGAGCCGACTTTGCCGACGACTGTGCCGCGCTTGAGCTGCTGGCCGACCTTCACGTCGATCTTCGACATGTGACAGAACATGCTGATGAAACCCTGGCCATGATCGACGAATACGGTGTTGCCATTAAAGAAGTAATTACCGGTGAGGATCACCTTGCCTGCGGCCGGAGTCTTGATGGGTGTGCCGGCGGGCACAGCGAAGTCCAGCCCGGCGTGGGGGTTGCGTTCTTCGCCGTTGAAGAAGCGCCGCACGCCGAACTTGCTCGACATCGGACCATTGACCGGCTTGTCCAGCAGCAGGTTGCTGGGGATGTTCGGGCTGAAGCTGCGATACGCCTTCAGTTGCACGGCCAGCTCGGCGTTGATGCGTTTGAGGTCCGCCGGATTTGGATTGACCTGGCGCTTATTCTTCAGCGTGATGTGTTGCTCGGGGTACTTTTTGTAGCCGACCACGAACGGCTGAGTGCTGCCGCCACTGCTGATCTGCTGGGTGCCGGGCTTGACCGTCAGCGGGATGCCGACAATCGCCAGCCAGTTGTCCTTTTCCTTGACCACCAGCACCGGTTTGCCCTGGTAACTGGCTTTTGGCGGCTGGGCCGCGCTGCCCAGGTCTACCACGGCTACGCCGCCGGGCACTGGCTTGTTCAGCAGGCGGGTGATGTAACTGTCAGCGTTGGCGTTGAAGGTCAGGCACAGCAAAAGCAATGGGGCGAGATATCGCGGCATGAATCAATCCAATAGAGAAAGGGTGACCGGCGTCAGGTGATTGTCTTCGACCCGCACCAGCAGTTCGCCTTCACCGAGCCGCGCGGTCAGGCGCTGGCCAGTTTGGGTCTGCCCGGCGCTGCGGATCGCCTGGTCGCGCTCGTCCAGCAAAATACTGTAGCCCCGGCCGAGGGTCGCCAGGGGGCTGACAATGTGCAGCGTCTGCATCTGGTTGTGCAGCTGCACGCGTCGGGCTTTGAGCCCTTCACGCATCGCACGGGGCAAGCGCGAGGCGAGGCTGTCCAGGCGCTGGCGCAGCAGTGCCAGTTGCCGCCCCGGATGTTGCCCGGCCAAGCGGGTTTCCAGGCGGATCAGGCGTTCGCGGCGGGTATTGAGGCTGCGCTCGAAGGCCCGGCGCATGCGCATGTCCAGGTCGTCGAGACGCTGGGCTTGCTGGCGCAGGCGCTCACCGGGGTGGCGCAGGCGGCGGGTGAGGCCTTCGAGGCGCAGTTGATCGCGCATCAGGCGGTCGCGCATGCGCATCACCAACCGCCGGTGCAGGCTTTCGACCCGGCGCACCAGGTCGCCGGCATCGGGGGCCAGCAGTTCGGCAGCGGCGGACGGGGTCGGGGCGCGCACGTCAGCGACGAAATCGCTGATGGACACATCGGTTTCATGGCCGACGGCGCTGACGATCGGCGTGACGCAAGCATCCACGGCCCGGGCCACGGCTTCTTCGTTGAAGCACCACAAGTCTTCCAGCGAACCGCCACCCCGGGCCAGGATCAGCGCATCGAACCCCCGGGCATCCGCCAGTTTCAGCGCGCGGACGATTTGCGCAGTGGCTTCGCGGCCCTGTACGGCGGTGGGGATCAGCGTCAGGGAAATCTGCGGCGCACGGCGGCGGAAGACGCTGATGATGTCGCGGATCACCGCGCCGGTGGGCGAACTGATGATGCCGATGCGTTGCGGATGGGCCGGCAGCGGCACCTTGCGTTCGGCGCTGAACAGACCTTCGGCGCTGAGCTTTTCCTTCAGCGCATCGAAGGCCAGGCGCAGGGCGCCATCGCCCGCCGGTTCCACGGTGTCGAGAATCAGCTGATAGTCGCCGCGGCCCTCGAACAGTGAGACCTTGCCGCGTACTTTCACCGCCAGCCCGTCTTTGAGGGCCTGACGCACCCGCGCGGCATTTTGCCGGAACAGTGCGCAGCGCACCTGGGCGCCGCTGTCCTTGAGGGTGAAATACACATGGCCAGAAGCGGGCCGGGCAAGGTTGGAGATTTCGCCCTCGACCCAGATGTTGCTGAACACGTCTTCAAGCAACACCCGCGCACGGCCGTTGAGCTGGCTGACAGTCAGGACCTCGCGGTCCAGGCCCAGTCGGGCAAAGGGATCTTTAATCATGGGCCGCATGATAAGGGTATTCGCTGCTCAATCTCCACGCTCACCGCAAAACCTTCCGGGAATTGGCGCGGTACAATGCACCATTGCCCATAGGTTCAAGGTGGGCGCGGGCTTGCTCGTCGCCACCGGTAGATTCACCGCAGGATGTCCCATGAATTCGCAAAGCATCATCGTCCCGAAAATTTCCTCCTTGCCGGTCCACGAGCCTCGGGCCCGGGCGGTTGTGCGCTGGCTGGTCCGCAAGAATATCGTCGAAGAACAACTGACCACCTGCGGGCGTACCGGCAATCGCATGGCCCACGCCATCGCCCCCGGCGCCCGCGAGGTGGTCATGCACCCTGAAGCCTTGCCGTTTGGCGAGCCGGTCAATGGCTTGGAAATCATCACCAAGCGCTGCATCTATACCCCGGCCAAAGGCTTTCTCGAGGAAGCGGGCTGCGCCGAATGCCGCAAGGAGATCGGCGAGGCGCTGTTCGAAAGCCTGGAGGAGTGGATGCCTGCCCGCACCGATAACTTCACTTGTCCCGAGTGTGGGCATGAAGATGACATCAACGGGTTCCTGTTCCTGCAGCCGTGTGGCTTCTCCAACCTGGGGTTCATCTTCAATAACTGGCTGGAGGCGGGGTTCAAGCAGGACTTTATCGACGAGTTCGCCGACTGGCTGGATCAGCCGGTGAGTTGGGTGAAGGTGGAGTTGTAAGGGCGCGCTGGAGATTGCTTTTGTGGCGAGGGGATTTATCCCCGCTGGGGCGCGATGCGGCCCTAAACCCAGGCTATGCGGTACATTAGGCATATTGAGTCGACTGCTTTGGGACTGCTGCGCAATCCAGCGGGGATAAATCCCCTCGCCACAGGGTCTGGCGTGCAACAAGGAGTGTTGTGTTTTAGCCCATCGATCAGCCAGGCAATAATAGACAGAGTTTTACATTGAGCCAGAGGGGGTCCATGAGTATAATGGCGCGCTTCCATTTTCCCGCTCGGGAGCCCCCGCGATGCTGCGTATCAGCCAAGAAGCTCTGACCTTCGACGACATTCTCTTAGTGCCTGGTTATTCCGAGGTACTGCCTAACGAAGTCAGTCTCAAAACCCGTCTTACCCGTGGCATCGAGCTGAATATTCCGCTGGTTTCCGCCGCCATGGACACCGTGACCGAAGCCCGTCTGGCTATTGCCATGGCCCAGGAAGGCGGTATCGGTATCATCCACAAGAACATGACCATCGAACAGCAGGCCGCCGAAGTGCGCAAGGTCAAGCGGTTCGAGGCTGGCGTGGTCAAGGATCCGATCACCATCGAGGCTGACGCCACGGTCCGTGATCTGTTCGAACTGACCCGCATGCACAACATCTCCGGCGTTCCGGTGCTGCACGATGGCGACCTGGTCGGCATCGTCACCTCCCGCGACGTGCGTTTCGAGAACCGTCTGGACGCCACCGTTCGCCAGGTGATGACGCCTAAAGAGCGTCTGGTCACGGTCAAGGAAGGCATCGGCAAGGACGAAGTTCGCGAGTTGCTGCACAAACACCGCATCGAACGCGTGCTGATCGTCGACGACAAGTTTGCCCTCAAGGGCATGATGACCGTCAATGACATCGAAAAAGCCAAGGCTTATCCGCTGGCCAGCAAGGACGACCAGGGTCGTCTGCGCGTAGGCGCTGCGGTCGGCACCGGCAAGGACACCGGCGATCGCGTCGCGGCCCTGGTCAATGCCGGCGTCGACGTGGTGGTGGTCGACACCGCCCACGGTCACTCCAAAGGCGTGATCGACCGCGTTCGCTGGGTCAAGCAGAACTTCCCTGACGTGCAGGTGATCGGCGGCAACATCGCCACCGGCGCTGCCGCCAAGGCCCTGGCCGAAGCTGGCGCCGATGCAGTCAAGGTCGGTATCGGCCCTGGCTCGATCTGCACCACCCGCATTGTTGCCGGTGTCGGCGTGCCGCAAATCAGCGCCATCGCCAACGTCGCCGCTGCCCTTGAAGGCACTGGCGTACCGTTGATCGCCGACGGCGGCATCCGGTTCTCCGGTGACCTGTCCAAGGCCATCGTCGCCGGGGCCTCCTGCGTGATGATGGGTTCGATGTTCGCCGGTACTGAAGAAGCGCCAGGCGAGATCGAACTGTTCCAGGGCCGCAGCTACAAGGCGTATCGCGGCATGGGCTCGCTGGGCGCCATGTCCCAGGCCCAGGGCTCCTCCGACCGTTACTTCCAGGACTCCTCCGCAGGCGCCGAGAAGCTGGTGCCTGAAGGCATCGAAGGTCGCGTGCCGTACAAAGGCACCCTGAGCGCCATCATCCATCAACTGATGGGCGGCCTGCGTTCTTCCATGGGCTACACCGGCAGCGCCAACATCGACGAGATGCGCACCAAGCCGGAGTTCGTCCGCATCACCGGCGCCGGCATGGCCGAGTCCCATGTCCACGACGTGCAGATCACCAAGGAAGCGCCGAACTACCGAGTAGGTTAAGGCCTTCAGTAAAACGTTAATCACCGGGGCTGTTCATTCAGCCCCGAGTTGTTTCTGATTCACTACATGAGAATGAGTCATGGCCCTCGACATTCACGCTCACCGCATCCTGATCCTCGACTTCGGTTCCCAGTACACCCAGCTGATCGCCCGCCGCGTGCGTGAAATCGGTGTGTACTGCGAATTGCATCCGTTCGACATGGATGACGAAGCGATTCGCGAATTCGCGCCTAAAGGCGTCATCCTCGCCGGCGGCCCCGAGTCTGTGCACGAAGCCGACAGCCCGCGTTGCCCGCAAGCGGTGTTCGACCTCGGCGTGCCGGTCTTCGGTATCTGCTACGGCATGCAGACCATGGCCGAGCAGCTGGGCGGCAAGGTAGAAGGCTCCGACCTGCGTGAGTTCGGTTATGCTCGCGTCGACGTGGTTGGCAAGAGCCGCCTGTTGGACGGCATCGAAGACCACATCGACGCCGACGGCCTGTTCGGCCTCGACGTGTGGATGAGCCACGGTGACAAGGTCACCAAGATGCCGGAAGACTTCCACATCCTGGCCAGCACTCCGAGCTGCCCGATTGCCGGCATGTTCAACGATGATCGCCGTTACTACGGCGTACAGTTCCACCCGGAAGTGACCCACACCAAGCAGGGCGGCCGCATCCTGTCGCGCTTCATCCTCGACATCTGCGAATGCGAGGCCCTGTGGACTCCGTCGAAGATCGCTGAAGACGCCATCGCCCAGGTTCGCGCCCAGGTCGGCACCGATAACGTACTGCTCGGCCTGTCCGGCGGCGTGGACTCCTCGGTGGTTGCCGCGTTGCTGCACAAGGCCATCGGCGATCAACTGACCTGCGTCTTCGTCGACAACGGCCTGCTGCGCCTGCACGAAGGTGAGCAAGTGATGGCCATGTTCGCCGAGAACATGGGCGTCAAGGTGATCCGCGCCAACGCCGAAGAGCAGTTCCTGAACAACCTGGCCGGCGAGTCCGACCCGGAGAAGAAGCGCAAGATCATCGGCCGCACCTTCATCGACGTATTCGATGCCGAATCCTGCAAGCTGGACAACATCAAGTACCTGGCTCAAGGCACCATTTACCCCGACGTGATCGAGTCGGCCGGCGCCAAGAGCGGCAAGGCCCACGTGATCAAGTCCCACCACAACGTCGGTGGCCTGCCGGAAGAAATGAACCTCAAGCTGGTCGAGCCGCTGCGCGAACTGTTCAAGGACGAGGTACGTCGCCTTGGCCTGGAACTGGGCCTGCCGTACGACATGGTCTACCGCCACCCATTCCCGGGCCCAGGCCTGGGCGTGCGGATCCTCGGTGAAGTGAAGAAGGAATACGCCGACCTGCTGCGTCGCGCCGACCACATCTTCATCGAAGAACTGCGCAAGGCCGACTGGTACCACAAGGTCAGCCAGGCGTTCGTGGTGTTCCAGCCGGTGAAATCGGTCGGCGTGGTCGGCGATGGCCGTCGCTACGCCTGGGTCGTCGCCCTGCGCGCTGTGGAAACCATCGACTTCATGACCGCTCGCTGGGCGCATCTGCCGTACGAGCTGCTGGAAACCGTTTCCGGACGCATCATCAATGAAATCGAAGGCATCTCTCGCGTGACTTATGACGTGTCGAGCAAGCCGCCGGCGACGATTGAGTGGGAGTGAAATCAGGTCCTTTGGGGTCAACCGCAGGCCATCGAAAAGCCGCTGTAATGTATTGATTAAAAAGGTACGTCACGAAAGCTGAGGACGGACGTTCTTCGCGCTCGGTCTATAACAAGGCCGAGTACGCCGAGCAGCGGCGCCACATGCTGAGCGATGACGATGGGCCGGAAGATGCCGCCGAGGAGAGGGTGGCCTCCACACTGGCCGTATGACCTCGCAGTATGGCCCCGGCGTGCGCCGGGGCTCTTCCCGAACCGGACGCGGCAGTTCTGCCGCGTCCGGTCTCAATGGCCAACCGCAAACGCCTCGTCGCCACAGTCAAAGCTCTGTTCTCAAACTGTCAAAGGCGTCCTGCAGGAACTCGGCCACCGGCTTTCGCTGGCCGGTCTGATCCCGCCACGCCTGAAGCGCGAGTCTCATCGCACCGACGGACACCACAGCCACCATCCGAAGGGCCAGCCGCCGCTCAGGCTGCCGCCAGACCTCACACAGCGTATTGAACAGCGCTTGCTCCTGTTCCGCGTAGTACGCCTGCTTGCGTGCAAGAAGCGATTCGCTCGAACGCATGAGATTGTCCACGGCTGTCATCTGCTCGGTCGTATAGCGCGCGATGTGCTTGACCATCACATCGCGAACAGCATCGAGTGGCGGTACGTCGGGCGATGTCTTCAGCAGGTCGGCAATCAGTCTGGCCGAATCGGCGTCCTGCCAGAACAAGATGATGTCGTCCTTCGATTTGAAGTACGAGAAAAACGTGCGGCGCGAAATGCCAGCCGCTGCCGCGATGGTGTCCAGCGTTGTGCCTTCGTAACCGTTGGCGAGGAACAAGCGTTGGCCGGCCTCGGCGATGCGCTGACGTGTTTCGCGGCGCTTGCGTTCCCGCAAGCCTTCTGTGGGGGCTGCACCTGCGGGAGGGAGGGTTTCTGACATTTTCGATGGCCTGTTGCATTTATGCACTAAGTGCATTAAGTTTTAGCACTAAGTGCATATTTATGTGCACCTAGTGTACGTTCCCACTCCTCGGCAGGCAAGGATCATGACTCACTGGACAGCTTCCGATATCCCTTCCCAACGCGGCCGTACGGCGGTCGTCACCGGTACTGGCGGCCTTGGGTTCCAGGACGCGCTGGCGCTGGCCCGTGCCGGTGCGAATGTCATCATCGCAGGCCGAAATCGGTCGAAAGGGGCAGCAGCAGTCAATCAGATTCGCCAAAGTGTTCCTGGCGCGAATGTGACTTTCGAGGCTCTGGATCTCGCCAGCCTCGAATCCATCGAGGCGTTCGGCGAGAGCCTGCGGAGTTCGCGCGACAGCCTGGACTTGCTGATCAACAACGCGGCAGTGATGGCGCCGCCGAAGCGTCAGGTGACTTGCGACGGATTCGAGTTGCAGTTCGGCACGAACCACTTGGGGCACTTCGCCTTGACCGCCCAACTGCTGCCGCTGTTGCGCAAGGGTAACAAGCCACGCGTGGTCAGTCTTTCAAGCGTCGCCGCCCGAAGCGGCACGATCAACTTTGATGATCTGCAAGCTCAGCGCAGCTACAAGCCGATGCCGGTTTACAGTCAATCGAAACTCGCTTGCCTGATGTTCGCCCTTGAATTGCAACGCCGCAGCGATGCTGCGGGCTGGGGCATCCAGAGCGTCGCTGCCCATCCTGGCATCTCGCGCACCGATCTGCTGCCCAATGGCGCCGGTGCATGGAGCGTTCCGGGTATGGCTCGTCGGTACATGTGGTTCCTGTTCCAGCCGGCAGCGCAGGGGGCGTTGCCGACCCTCTTCGCCGCGACTTCAACGCAGGCTCAAGGCGGTGTCTATTACGGCCCGGACAGGCTCAGCGAAACACGCGGCTATCCGGCCGTTGCCAAGATACCTCCGCAAGCACTGGATACGGGCGTTGCTGCGAGGCTGTGGATTGAGTCGGAAGGGCTTACGGAAGCGGTCTTTCGGTAAACCAACCGCGCCTTTTTGAGACGTTGCTGTGTGCGGCTGCTTGAACGAAGGAGAGGTTGTCATTTGACAACTGTGCGGTTCATGCGAATACTGGAGATCACGGATGATTCGTCCAACGCACCCGAAGAAAGAGATCGAAGACGCGCTCAGGCATGCCGAAGGGCGGGGGTGGCGCATAGAAGTTGGCGGCGGTCACGCCTGGAGACGGGTTTATTGCCCGTACAACGACGTGGAGTGCCGTTGTGGCGAGTTCTGCATCACTTCGATATGGAGCACGCCGAAGAATCCTGGCAACCATGCGCGAGCGTTGCGACGCGTCGTGGACAATTGCTCGACGCATCGCAATCGGCGCGATGCGGATTACGCTGCTAAGGAATAGAACAATGGAATTTACCTTTACCTTGAAATATCAGCTTGCTGACGATGGTTGCACCCCGGATGAACTGGTCGAGCGGCTGGGTGAAGCGGGCTGCGACGATGCCTTGGTAGGCATCGGGCAGCCGGGGCGGCTGGCGCTTGAGTTCACTCGCGATGCGCCTGATGCGGTTGAGGCCGTGCTTAGTGCGCTGGGCGACGTTCGCCGCGCCGTGCCATCGGCCAGACTGATCGAGGTTGCGCCTGATTTAGTCGGGCTGACCGACGTAGCCGAGATCGTCGGTGTATCTCGGCAAAACATGCGCAAGCTGATGTTGGCTCATCCGGGCAGCTTCCCGACGCCCGTGCATGAGGGGAGTGCGTCTATCTGGCACTTGGCGGACGTTCTGACCTGGCTGCAGGCCAAGGGCAGCTATTCGCTGACCAAGAACGTGTTGGCCGTGGCCCAGGTGGCCTTGCAGGTCAACGTTGCGAAAGAAGGCCGACGGTTACCGGGCATGGCTTCCAAAGAGTTGGAAGCTTTGGTTGGGTGACATGCTTGTGGCGTCGCTGAACGGGGATTGCACACGACTTCAGCGCCGCGCCACATCCGAAAAATAGAACTTATCCAGGGTATGCCGCGATTCGGTGTACTCGAACTGTCGGCCGTCCTGGAGAAAGGTCTGGTTGCTGACCACGATGACGTGGCTCTGGCCGTCGAGGTCCAGGTGTTGCTGGTCGTCCTTACCGCAGCGGACCGCTTCGATGGTGCGCTGGGCATAGGCGATTTGTAGCTGCAGGGTCTGTTCGATGAAGGCGTAGATCGACTGCACAGCTATGTCGCGGGTCAGGCCGGGGATCACGTCGCTGACGAAATGGTTGATGTCCAGGATCACCCGTTTGCCATCGATTCGCCGGACCCGCTTGATGCGTGTGATCGGGCTGCCGGCGGGGGCCTTGATGTGCTCGAGCAGGGCGCCTTCTAACGGCAGTTGAGTGAACTCGACCACATCGGTGCTGACATCGTCGCCCAGGCGTGGGTACGTCTCCTGGAAACTGACGATTCCGCCGAGCTGAAATTCGATGGGAGAGGTCGACAGCACAAAGGTGCCTTTGCCATGGATCTTCTGCGCAAAACCACGTTCCTGAAGCTGTTCGATGGCCTTGCGCACGGTGCCGCGACTGGCCTGGTAGCTGTCCATCAGTTCGGTTTCCGAAGGCAAGCGGGCGCCACGCTCCAGGCGTTCGGTGGTAATGCTGGTCAGCAGATCGTTGTAGATCTGGTTGTATTTACTCATGGAGAGGGCTCTGTACCGCGCTGTTCACCGGGGCGGAACCTTAAGGGGCAAGTGGGGGAGTTGTCCATTCGGCTGTCGTTATTTGATGGCAGGAGCGTAGGACGTTTCCTGTTTTATCAGGAGGTATCATAAACAATTTCAAAACTCGTCTGTACGAGTTGTTGATTTAACTCGTACAGACGAGTACTTTCCCTTCCACGTGCTGTCGACTCTCAATAACAAGAATGACGCGGAAGAAAAAAGCATGAGCCACGACTACCCCAAAATCGCCAGTGAGCTGCTGCAAAGCCTCGGTGGCGTCGACAATATCGAGCAGGCCGCCCATTGCGTGACGCGCCTGCGCCTGTCCCTCAAGGACGCCGCGCGGGTGGACAGCGCCGCGCTGAACCAGGTTGACCTGGTCAAGGGCTCGTTTTTTACCGGCGGGCTGTTCCAGGTGGTCATCGGGCCGGGCGAAGTGGAGAAGGTCTACGCTGCCCTGCGGGAACTGACTGGCCTTGCGGCCGCGACCATTGCCGACGTCAAGCGCCAGGGCGCGCAGAAGGGCAACGGCATGCAGCGCCTGGTACGTGTGCTTTCCGACGTGTTCATGCCGATCCTGCCCGCACTGGTGATCGCCGGTCTGTTGATGGGCGTCAACAACCTGCTGGGCGCCAAGGGCATGTTCATTGCCGACCAGACGTTGCTCGACGCGTATCCGAACCTGGACGGTGTCTGGAGCCTGATCAACCTGATGGCCAACACGTCCTTCGTCTTTCTTCCGGCACTGGTGGGATGGTCGGCGGCCAAGCGTTTTGGCGGCAGTGAAATCCTCGGCATCGTGCTGGGCCTGATGCTGGTCCACCCGGACCTGCTCAACGCCTGGAACTACGGCAAGGCCGTGGCGGGACTGGAAGGCCAGAGCCTGCCCTATTTCGACATCTTCGGCTGGTTCCAGATCGAAAAAGTCGGCTATCAGGGGCAGATCCTGCCGATCCTGCTGGCGGCCTATGTCATGAGCGTGATCGAGAAGTGGTTGCGTGCCAGGGTGCCCAACGCTATCCAGCTGCTGGTGATTCCCATCACCACCATCGTGGTCACCGGGGTGCTGGCCCTCGCTATCATCGGGCCGGTCACCCGGCACCTCGGGATCCTGATCACCGAAGGCATGGTGGCGTTGTTCGACCTGGCGCCAGTGATTGGCGGCGCGATTTTCGGCCTGCTCTATGCGCCGCTGGTGGTCACCGGCATGCACCACATGTTCCTGGCGGTGGACCTTCAGTTGATCTCGACCCAGGGCGGGACCTTTATCTGGCCGATGATCGTCATGTCCAACCTGGCCCAGGGTAGCGCGGCGCTGGCGGTGTTCTACATGACCCGCAATGTCCGGGACAAGAGCATGGCGTCCACCTCGGCGATTTCCGCTTACTTCGGCATCACGGAACCGGCGATGTTCGGGGTCAACCTGCGTTACAAGTTCCCCTTTTACTGCGCCTTGGCCGGCTCGGCCCTGGGCTGCATTTTCCTCTCGTTGAACAAGATCAAGGCTTCGGCCATTGGCGTAGGAGGCTTGCCGGGTTTCATTTCAATCGTTCCCGACGCCATACCGATGTTCGTGATCGGCATGGTCATCGCCATGAGCGTGCCCTTTGCCCTGACCTGTGCATTGAGTATGAAGATCGTCCGGCCGGGATATCGGGTCGCCTGACACTTGTGAGATCCGGGCTGGCCCGCGATGAGGCCCCCGGATCAGTAGCAAACAGACTGAAGGAATCTCGCCATGCAAGACTGGCAACGCTCAGTGATCTACCAGATTTATCCGAAGAGTTTCTACAGCCATGGCGGCCAGGCCACCGGTGATTTGCTGGGCGTCGTGGACAAGCTCGATTACCTGCACTGGCTAGGTGTGGATTACCTGTGGCTCACCCCTTTCCTGCGTTCCCCACAACGGGACAATGGCTACGATATCAGCGATTACTACGCCATTGACCCCAGCTACGGCACCATGGCCGATTGCGAGTTGTTGATCGCCGAAGCCCACAGGCGCGGCATCAAGCTGATGCTCGATATCGTGGTCAACCACACTTCCATCGAGCATCCCTGGTTCCAGGCCGCCCGCAGCAGCCTCGACAACCCATACCGTGATTTCTATATCTGGCGCGACCAGCCCAACAGCTGGGAGTCAAAATTCGGTGGTTCTGCCTGGGAGTACGAAGCGCAGACCGGGCAGTATTACTTGCACCTGTTCGACCACACCCAGGCCGATCTGAATTGGGACAACCCTCGGGTGCGCGCCGAAGTGTTCAAGATGATGCGCTTCTGGCGGGACAAGGGCGTGGGTGGTTTCCGTCTCGATGTGATCAACCTGATCTCCAAGCCGGCCGACTTTCCTGACGATCACACCGATGGCCGACGTTTCTATACCGATGGCCCGAACGTACACCGCTATCTGCAGGACATGCACCGGGAAGTCTTCGAAGGTTTCGACCTGATCAACGTCGGCGAGATGTCGTCCACCAACCTTGAGCACTGCATTCGTTACTCGTGCCCGGACTCACGGGAGTTGTCGATGACCTTCAACTTCCATCATTTGAAAGTGGATTACCCGAACCTGCAAAAGTGGGTGCGGGCCGACTTCGACTTTCTTGAACTCAAGCGCATCCTTTCCGACTGGCAGATCGGCATGCAGGCCGGTGGCGGCTGGAACGCACTGTTCTGGTGTAACCACGATCAGCCGCGGGTGGTATCGCGTTTCGGCCATGACGGAGAGTATCGGGTGGTCTCGGCGAAGATGCTCGCCACCGCGCTGCACTTTCTCCAGGGCACCCCCTTCGTGTACCAGGGCGAGGAATTGGGGATGACCAATCCGGGTTTCGATCACATTGATCAATACCGCGATGTGGAAACCCTGAACATCTACCGCCTCAAGCGTAACGCCGGTGTGCCTGAAGCCGAAGCCATGGCGCCGATCATGCAAAAGTCCCGCGACAACGGGCGCACGCCGATGCAATGGACTGCCGGGCCGAACGCGGGCTTCAGCCGTGCCGAACCCTGGATCGACGTACCCGACAATGCGGCCTTCATCAACGTCGAGCAGCAACTGCAAGACTCGACCTCGGTGCTGCATTACTACCGTCGCTTGATTGCCCTGCGCCGCAGCGAAGCGCTGATCCAGGACGGGGTCTATCGCCTGCTAGTGCCCGAGCATCCCCATGTTTGGGCGTACCTGCGCGAAGGGCAAGGCGAGCGCCTGCTGGTCGTCAGCCACTTTTATGGTGGCGACTGCGAAGTCCAGTTGCCCGAAGGGATTCTCTCCGGAGGCACGAAGCAACGATGGGTGATCGGTAACTACGACCGCCAACACCGTGAGCGACGATTGTTCCTACGCCCCTACGAGTCGTTTGTGTTGCACCTGAGCGACTGAATAAACGTCATTTCTGACGAAGCATTGCTTGATAGCGACCACGTTGCGCTCGACGCACCGTGTGCCCTTTGTCGCCCATTTGTTGGCAGGCGAAGGCAGATTGAAGTGCATCAAAAAACAATAAAAAAGAAAGGGCGGCATATGAAAACAACAATAAATCGTGGACTAGCAGTGTCTTGTATCTGCCTGACATTGCCATTCCCGGCCCAGGCTCTGGAGTTTTCCGGCTACCTGCGCAGTGGCGTCGGCAGCGCCACCAATGGCCGCTCCCAATCCTGTTTCCAGTTGCCCGGGGCGCAAAGCAAATACCGATTGGGCAACGAGTGCGAACAATATGGCGAACTGGAGCTGCGCCAGGATCTTTTCACCCTCGACGATGGCTCGGTGCTGAGCGTGGATGGCATGGCGTCGCTGTATAACCGTTACGACCGCACGCCGACTTTCCAGGGCGAAAACGGCGCGGCTCGGATGCCGCAGATGTATGCCCAGTGGTCGAACATGCCCAGCCTGAACGGAGGCTCGCTCTGGGCCGGTCGGCGTTACTACAAACGTAACGACATCCATATTTCCGATTTCTACTACTGGAACCAGAGCGCCACCGGGGCCGGAATCGAGGACGTGTTGATCGGCGGGCTGAAATACAGCTACGCCTTTTCGCGCAAGGACAACCTGTACCAGAAAGATCCGGTCAACCGGCATGATTTCAACGTCGGCGGCTTCGATACCAACCCCGGTGGCGAGCTGGAGTTCGGCGTGAGCTTCATCGACCAAGCGAATCGTCGCGACGCTCATCGCGGTTGGGCCTTGACCGCCCAGCATGTGCAGCAGGGCTTCCTTGGCGGCAAGAATAAACTGGCTTTGCAATATGGCGAAGGGCCCGGCACCGGGCTGGGTTATACCGGCGACACCGGGCTGGACGACAGCAACAAGAGCTATCGTCTGGTGGAGTTTTTCGATTGGCAGGTCACGCCGCGTTTCGGCGGGCAGGTGCAGGCGGTGTACCAGAAGGATATCCGCCCCGAGGGGGCTGACCAGGACTGGTTGTCGTTGGGGGTTCGCCCGGCCTACGCCATCACTGATCAGTTCAAGCTGGTGGCCGAACTGGGTCATGATCAAGTGCAGGCCAGTGATGGAACGCGCAAGCTGAGCAAATTCACCTTTGCCCCTACTTGGTCGCCCAAGGGCCCGGAATTCTGGGCTCGCCCGGAAGTACGACTGTATTACACCTACGCCAGTTGGAACGCGGCGGCCCAGCGCGCAGCCAATGAATTGGCGGCCGGTTCGGCGCTGTCCGACACCGGTGCATTTGGCGGCACGCGGCATGGTTCCAACGTGGGCGTGCAGGTCGAGTACTGGTGGAAATGACCCGTGTGGCGCGGGTCGTTGGACTTTCCATGCCCGCGATGCGAAAAGAACAGACAGCAGCAGGTGAAGTCATGAACACAACGCAACCTTTGCAATTGCTCGCACCGTTGTCCGGGGTCTTGATGCCCTTGGGCAACGTGCCTGATCCGGTCTTCTCCAACCGTGTAGTGGGGGATGGAATCTGCATCGATCCAACTTCGCAGACCCTTTGCGCACCGCTCTCCGGTGTCGTCGGCACGCTCCAGGACAGCGCCCATGCGGTGAGTGTCACCGGTGACAACGGCGTTCAGGTGTTGATGCACATCGGCTTGGACACGGTGAACCTGGCGGGCAAGGGCTTTACTTCCCGGGTAGAAATAGGTCAACGAGTCGAGGTCGGGCAACCACTGATCGATTTCGATGCCGACTACATCGCCTTGCACGCGCGCAGTCTGTTGACGTTGATGCTGGTGGTCACTGGCGAAGACTTCACCCTGATACCGGCCCAGTCGTCCTGTGTGGAAAGCGGTCAGCCGCTGTTGCAGGTGAGTCAAGGGACACAAAGGCAGGACGCACAGGCGCAACAGGGCTCGGTGCTGTTTTCCAAGGCGCTGATCCTGCCGAATGACAGCGGTCTGCATGCGCGTCCCGCTGCGGTGTTCGCCCAGGCAGCCAAAGGCTTTGATGCGGACATCTGCTTGCACAAGCAGCAGGCCAGCGCCAATGCCAAATCCGTGGTGGCGATCATGGCGTTGCAGACGGGCCAGGGCGACAGTTTGCAGATCAGTGCCGCCGGTCCACAGGCCGAACAGGCGCTCGAGGCACTGACGCAACTATTGTTGGCGGGCTGCGGCGAATCCGTCCGGGCGCAGCCAACGCCAGAAGTGCCCATGTGCGTCGAATCGCCCACGCCTGATCGCTGGCAAGGCGTGTGTGCCTCGCCAGGCTCGGTGTCAGGCGTGGTGGTGCAGATTGCGACCCAGGCGTTGGAAGTGCAGACGTCAGGCGCGGGAATCGAGATCGAGCAGGCCCTCCTGGACCAGGCGTTGAACCAGGCCAACCAGGCATTGAAGGCGTTGCAGAGCGAGAGTGCGGGCAGCGTCCAGGCCCAGATTTTTAGCGCTCATCAGGAGTTGCTGGAAGACCCCACCTTGCTGGAGCAGGCTCGGAATTTGATCGTCGAAGGCAAGAGTGCGGCCTTTGCCTGGAAAACCACGACCGAAACCACCGCCAGGCAGTTCCAGCAATCGGGCAGTGCCCTGCTGGCCGAGCGCGCGATGGACCTGTCCGATGTCGGGCATCGGGTCCTCAAGCTGATTCTCGGCGTACGGGACCACGTCTGGGATCTGCCCGAGCAGGCGATTCTGGTGGCCGCGCAGCTGACGCCATCCCAGACCGCCAACCTGGACACCTCGCGAATCGCCGGTTTCGTCACGGTGGGTGGCGGTGCTACCAGCCATGTGGCGATCCTGGCCCGTGCGCTGGGCCTGCCGTCGTTGTGTGGTGTGCCTGAGCAGGTATTGACCCTCGCCAACGGCACCCCGGTGTTGCTGGACGCCGACAGCGGCGAACTGCACTTGAATCCAGATCCGATGCGGATTGAACAACTCCAGGCCTCCCGTGACCGACAGTTGCGACGGCAGCGGCGTGACCTTGAACAATCGGCCTTGGCGGCCCGTACCCTTGATGGTCATCGAGTCGAAGTGAGTGCCAATGTGGGGTCGTTACAGGACGTGGAGCAGGCCATGACCCTGGGAGGCGAAGGTGTCGGGTTGTTGCGCTCCGAACTGCTTTACCTCGATCGCGCGCACCCACCTGGTCATGACGAGCAAGCGGCCTTGTACAGCGCCGTCGCTCGGGCCCTGGGGGCCGAGCGCAATCTGGTGGTGCGTACCCTGGATGTGGGTGGGGACAAGCCGCTGGCCTATGTGCCAATGGCCCGCGAGGCCAATCCGTTCTTGGGCATGCGCGGTATTCGCCTGTGCCTGGAGCGACCCCAGCTGTTGCGCGAACAGTTCCGGGCAATTCTCGCCTGTTCGGGCCTGACGCGGCTGCACATCATGCTGCCAATGGTCACCCAACTGTCGGAGTTGCGCGTGGCGCGGCAGATGCTGGACGAAGAAGTGCGCAACCTGGGCCTGCCGCAAACGCCGAAGCTGGGCATCATGATCGAAGTTCCGGCGGCGGCCCTGATGGCCGACCTGTTTGCTCCTGAAGTGGATTTCTTCTCCATCGGGACCAACGACCTGACCCAATACACCCTGGCCATGGATCGCGACCACCCGCGCTTGGCCAGCCAGGCCGATGGCCTGCATCCGTCGGTGCTGCGCCTGATTGCCCGGACGGTCGAGGCCGCTCACGCCCATGGCAAATGGGTCGGGGTGTGTGGCGCGCTGGCGTCGGAAACCTTGGCGGTGCCGGTGTTACTGGGCCTTGGCGTGGATGAGCTATCGGTCAGTGTGCCGTTGATTCCGGCCATCAAGGCCTGCGTGCGTGAATGGGATCTGAGCGAATGCCGTACGCTGGCCCAACAGGCCTTGGGCCAGGAAAGCGCCGAGCAAGTGCGCGACCTCTTGCGTATTCATTCACCCACGGCCAGTCCGGCCACCCTGGCCATGGAGCATTGAACATGTTCGACAAACTGCAACAGGCATTCTGGAAAGCCCTGACCCCGGACCTGGTACCGGAAGAGCCCAGGCCAGCGACAGCGGTTGATGAGCTGTCACCGGCCATCGTCGCCGCGCTGGGCGGCGTGGATAACCTCAAATCCCATCAGCCGGTGGCATTGACGCGGCTGCGGGTGGAATTGCGAGATGTGGGACGAATCGACCGGCCGGGGCTGAGTGCGGCCGGGGTCGCCGGGGTAATGACGCTGGGAAACGGCGTGGTGCATCTGATTACCGGCTTGCAAGCCTGAGCCGGAGCCTGCGGTATTCGATCTGTGGCAAGGAAATCAATACCCTCGCCACAGATTGTCCATCAGCAGGATGGCAGCCCTTGGTCATAACCGCTCTTACTGTTTCTCATCTGCGGGTGTATCGTATTCGCCTTTTGCGGACCTGCCGGTTCGCCGCAGATTCAAAGGTGGTTGCGTTCATGTCCTTTACCCGTCGCCAAATACTCGGTGGCCTGGCCGGTCTTGTTGTCGTTGGCGTGGGTGCAGGTGGGGCATCGCGGTATTGGTTGGGCAAGATGGCCGATGCCGAGGCCGGTCACGACTATGAGCTGATCGCGGCACCGCTGGACGTTGAGCTGGTGGCCGGGCACAAGACCCAGGCCTGGGCCTTTGGTCCGTCGGCACCGGGCACCGAATTGCGGGTGCGCCAGGGCGAATGGTTGCGGGTGCGCTTCATTAATCACCTGCCGGTGGCGACCACCATTCACTGGCATGGTATCCGGTTGCCGCTGGAGATGGACGGCGTGCCGTATGTCTCGCAATTGCCGGTGCTGCCGGGTGAGTATTTCGATTACAAGTTCCGCGTGCCGGACGCCGGCAGCTACTGGTATCACCCCCACGTCAACAGCAGCGAAGAACTGGGTCGCGGGCTTGTCGGGCCCTTGATTGTCGAAGAGCGCGAGCCCACCGGCTTCAAATACGAGCAGACCCTGAGCCTGAAGAACTGGCATGTGGATGAGCAAGGCGAGTTTGTCGCCTTCAGCATTCCCCGTGAAGCGGCTCGTGGCGGGACGGCCGGGCGTCTGTCGACCATCAACGGCGTGCCGCTGCCGGTCATTGATCTGCCAGCCGGACAGATCACCCGGGTACGCTTGCTGAACCTGGACAATACCCTGACTTATCGCATCAACATTCCTGGCGTCGAGGCGCAGATCTACGCCCTGGACGGCAACCCTGTCGAGCCGCGCCCGTTGGGCAAGGAATACTGGCTGGGGCCGGGCATGCGTATTTGTCTGGCGATCAAGGCGCCGCCGGCCGGGGAAGAGTTGTCATTGCGCAATGGCCCGGTGCGCCTGGGCACGTTGCGCTCCGTGCCCAACAACGAGGCGCCGGCCCAGTGGCCGCCCGCGCTGCCACCTAACCCGGTGGCCGAGCCCGACCTGGCCAATGCCGAGAAACTCAACTTCAATTTCGAGTGGGTCGGTTCGGTGTCGGTCAACGTCGACAACGGCAAACCGCCCAGCCTTTGGCAGATCAACGGCAAGGCCTGGGACATCACCGACAAGACCTGCGCCGACCGGCCAATCGCCACGCTGAAGAAAGGCCAGAGTTACATTTTTGAATTGAAGAACATGACTCAGTACCAGCATCCGATCCATTTGCACGGCATGAGCTTCAAAGTGATTGCTTCCAACCGGCACAAGGTCATCCCGTATTTCACCGACACCTATCTGCTGGGCAAGAACGAGCGGGCGCAGGTCGCGCTGGTGGCGGATAACCCGGGGGTGTGGATGTTCCATTGCCATGTGATCGACCACATGGAAACCGGCCTGATGGCCGCCATCGAGGTGGCGTGATGCGCCAGATTCGTCCTGCCCGGATCATTGATCGCAGCCGTGACCAGGATTTCATGCGTGAAGCCCTGGCCCTTGCCGCACAAGGCGCGGCCCTGGGGGAAGTGCCGGTGGGCGCGGTGCTGGTGCAGGACGGTGAGATCATCGGCCGCGGCTTCAACTGCCCGATCAGCGGGCACGACCCCAGCGCCCACGCGGAAATGGTCGCCATCCGCGCCGCCGCCCAGGCTGTCAGCAACTATCGTCTGCCGGGCAGTACCCTCTATGTGACGCTGGAGCCCTGCAGCATGTGCGCCGGACTCATCGTCCACTCGCGCATCGCCCGGGTCGTCTACGGCGCCCTGGAGCCCAAGGCCGGCATCGTGCAGAGCCAGGGGCAATTTTTTAGTCAGGGGTTCCTGAATCATCGAGTGATGTTCGAGGGCGGGGTGCTGGCTGAAGAGTGCAGTGCGGTGCTAAGTGAGTTTTTCAAGGCTCGCAGAGCCAAATCCCAAGACTGACACCGTGCCCCCTAATGTGGGAGTCAATCTCTGTGGGAGCAAGGCTTGCCCGCGATGAACGATAACGCGGTCTTGCTATAGACCGCGCTGCCGCCATCGCGGGCAAGCCTTGCTCCCACAGGTTCATTCCCACAGAAGCTCGCACACAGTGGGGGCGATTTATTTACGCGCCACAATCACCGCCCGCATCGGCGCCGGCAGCCCTTCGATGGTCTTGCTGTGGTCCGCCGGATCCAGGAAGTCACTCAGCGACTGATATTTCATCCACTCAGTGCCGCGCTGTTCTTCCACCGTCGTGACGCTCACATCGACGCAACGCACATCGCTGAACCCGGCGCGGCGCAGCCAGCGTTCCAGGGCCGGGACCGAAGGCAGGAACCAGACGTTACGCATCTGCGCGTAGCGATCCTCGGGCACCAGCACCTGATGTTCGTCGCCCTCGATCACCAATGTTTCCAATACCAGTTCTCCGCCCTTGACCAGGCAATCCTTGAGCGCCAGCAAATGCTCGATTGGCGAGCGGCGATGGTAGAACACGCCCATGGAAAACACCGTATCGAAGCCTTCCAGCTCCGGCGGCAGAGCCTCGAATGGGAAAGGCAGGTGCCAGGCGTTGGGCTGCGAGAGGTAGCGCTGCACCGCCTGGAACTGGCAGAAGAACAGCCAGTTGGGGTCGACGCCGATCACCGTATCGGCCCCGGCGCCGAGCATCCGCCACATGTAATAACCGTTGCCACAGCCCACATCGAGAATGCGCTTGCCCGTCAGGTCCAGGTGCGGGGCCACCCGCGACCACTTCCAGTCCGAACGCCATTCGGTGTCAACGTGCACGCCAAACAGGTCGAAAGGCCCTTTGCGCCACGGTGACAGGCCCATCAGCGCGGTGCGCATCTGCGCACGGGTTTCGTCGCTGCAATCGGTGTCGAGGGTCAGGCCGTTCAGCAGGTCGACTCGGCTCGGTTGCAGCACTGGCAAGGCATCGAGGGCGCTCTGCCAGCGCTCCAGGTCGCCATGACCCTTTTCCATTTTGCTGTCCAGTTGCGTTTGCAACGTCGCGGCCCAATCGGCCAGGGGGGTGCCGGCCAGATGGCGGGCCAGGGGAGACAGATCAATCATGGCAGGGCAATCAACGAGGCAAAATTAAGACACTGGAACCACGGCACGACTTTCGAGAACCCGGCCGCCAGCAGGCGTTCGCGGTGTTCTTCGAGGCTGTCGGGCTTCATGACGTTTTCGATGGCGCTGCGTTTCTGGGCGATTTCCAGCTCGCTGTAACCGTTGGCGCGCTTGAACGCCACATGCAGGTCGGTGAGCAGCGCGTGTTCTTGTTCATCGTTAAAGCGCAGCTTTTCCGAGAGGATCAATGCACCGCCGGGCAGCAGGGACTGGCGGATGCGGCTCAACAAGGCGGTACGTTGATCCGGCGCGATGAATTGCAGGGTGAAGTTCAGCGCAACCACCGAGGCCGGCTGGAACGTCAGGGCGAGGATGTCGCCTTCGATCACTTCAACCGGTAGCAACTCCTGGAACATCGAGTCCTGGCCGTTAAGGTACTCGCGGCAACGTTCGACCATCGCCGCCGAGTTATCCACCGCAATCACCCGGCAACCGTCGGTGCGCACATGGCGGCGCAGCGCCTGGGTCACCGCGCCCAGGGACGAACCCAAGTCGTAGAGGACGCTGCCCGGCTGGGCAAACTGCGCGGCGAGCACGCCAAGGTTTTCGACGATGGTCGGGTAACCCGGCACCGAACGCTTGATCATGTCCGGAAACACCCGCACCACGTCCTCGTTAAAGGCGAAGTCAGGCACCTGGGCCAGGGGCTGGGCGAATAGACGATCGGGTTCTTTGCTCACGGCAGTTCCAGCGGCATGGGTGGTGAAAAGGCCGGCATTTTAACCAAAAAACCTCTGGGAGCGAGCCTTTGTGGGAGGCAAGCTTGCTCGCTGGCTCAATGCGGTTTTTGGCTGAACGCTGATGCCGCAATCCCCCACTGGCCCAGCCAGTAGCTGATGATGATCAGGTAAGGCGCGGCATGAAAGGGCGCCACGAAGCGGTTGATGCCAATGACACTGTCGGAAAATACGAACGCCAGGGCCCCGGCAGCGGCCAGCCAGGCCGAACGCTCGGGGACTTCGGTGCCCAATCGTGCCAGCGCACGCCAGAGCATGGCGCTGATGGCCAGGCCATAGACAATCACCGGGACCAGCAAAGGCCCGAGACCGCTCGATATCAGAATCCCCAGCAACGTTGCGCCAAGCCCCAAGGCCAGGGCCAGCGAGAGCAACGCCGGACGGCGACAGTCGCTGAGGTAGGCTTTCAGATAGGCCAGGTGCGCCAGCAGAAACGCGCCAAGGCCGAACACGAACAGATCCCCGGGCCAAGCCAGCAGCACATCGCCCACCAGCGAGAAAATCAATCCCAGGCTGATCCAGCGTCGATATTCGCTGGGTGGCGCATCGTGCAGCCAGCCGAGCAGGGCCAGTACCGGCATCGGCTTGACCAGCAGGCACAGCAGGGTGGCATGCACTGTGAGCCCATACACATAGGTGGCCGCGCCCATCAATGCAAGGATCAGCCAACCCATGGTCAATTCACCGAAATGGCGCAGTCGAAGGTTTCCACCGGCGGTACTTCAGGTGCCCAAGGCTGTTGATAAGTCAGGCGCAAGCGACCGGTTCCTGCCGTAAATGCCTGGAAACGCCAGGTTGATACCCCGGCCGCGCCGACGATGCCGGCGTCTTCCGGATTGCGGTAAACCTCAGGTCCCAAGGCCTTCAGCACGCCGCCGGCCGAGTCCTGGATCGCCCAGCGATAACCGGTGCTGGGGTTGCTGGGCAAATTCAGGATCAGGTTCTGGCCGTTAGTGAGCTGCACCGGGCACTGGCTCAGTTTTTCCACGGTCACGTTGTGTTTCGGTTGCGTGGCACAGGCGCTCAGCAGGGCAAGGCTGAGAGGGACGAGGAGGCGGGTGAGGGACATAAGGGCTCCGGCATTCACGACGAACGGCGAGCATAACCGAAGATGCTACTGGGTGTGTCAGATGGGGATGTGTTGTTGCTCATGGCCCCATCGCGAGCAGGCTCGCTCCCACATGGGGCCGTGTGGATCACAAGTTCTGTGAACAACACAAAATCCACTGTGGGAGCGAGCCTGCTCGCGATGGGGCCTGCACGGACGCTACAGAACTGTCAGAACAACACCTTAGCCACATCGGCAAACCGCTTGGCAAAATGCACCGTGACGCCTTCCTTGAGGTAGTCCGGCAGTTCTTCGAAGTTGCCCCGGTTGGCTTCCGGCAGGATCAGCTCATTGATTTTCTGCCGTCGCGCCGCGATCACTTTCTCGCGCACTCCACCAATCGGCAGCACGTGCCCGGTAAGGGTCAGTTCGCCGGTCATGGCCACGCCTTTTTTCGGCGCCTGGTTGCGAGCCAGGGACAGCAAGGCGCTGGCCATGGTCACCCCAGCACTCGGACCGTCCTTGGGGGTGGCGCCTTCCGGTACGTGCAAGTGAACGAAGGCTTCGTCGAAGAACTTCGGATCGCCGCCAAATTGCTTCAAATGCGAGCTGACGTAGCTGTGGGCGATTTCCGCTGACTCTTTCATCACCTCCCCCAGTTGCCCGGTGAGCTTGAAGCCGCGATTGAGCGTGTGGATGCGCGTCGCTTCGATCGGCAGGGTCGCGCCGCCCATGCTGGTCCAGGCCAGGCCGGTAATCACACCGACGCCGGACAGCACTTGCTCGTTGCGGAACACCGGCTTGCCCAGGGATGCCTCGAGGTCCTTGGGCCCGAGCTTGATCACGGCCTTCGGGTCGTCGATCAGTTTCATCACCGCCTTGCGCACCAGTTTGCCCAGCTGTTTCTCCAGCTGGCGCACCCCGGCTTCACGGGCATAGCCGTCGATCAGGGCCTTGAGGGCGCTGTCGGAGATATTCAGGCTGCCTTTGGACACGCCGGCCTTGGCCAGTTGTTTGGGCCACAAATGGCGCTTGGCGATGGCGATCTTCTCTTCGGTGATATAACCCGACAGGCGAATCACTTCCATCCGGTCCAGCAGCGGCCCGGGGATCGAGTCCAGGGTGTTGGCGGTGCACACGAAGAGTACTTTCGACAGGTCCAGGCGCAGGTCCAGATAGTGATCGAGGAATTCGACGTTCTGCTCCGGGTCCAGGGTCTCCAACAGGGCTGAGGCCGGATCGCCCTGGTAGCTTTGGCCCATCTTGTCGATCTCGTCGAGCATGATCACCGGGTTCATCACTTCGACGTCCTTGAGCGCCTGCACCAGTTTGCCCGGCTGGGCACCGATGTAGGTGCGTCGATGGCCCTTGATTTCGGCTTCATCGCGCATGCCGCCGACGCTGAAGCGGTAGAACGGCCGACCCAGGGTTTCGGCGATGGACTTGCCGACGCTGGTCTTGCCCACCCCCGGCGGTCCCACCAGTAGCACGATGGAACCGCTGATTTCGCCTTTATAGGCACCCACGGCGAGAAACTCGAGGATGCGGTCCTTGATGTCTCCCAATCCGGCATGGTGCTGGTCGAGCACCTTGCGCGCGTGCTTGAGGTCGAGCTTGTCCTGGCCATACACGCCCCACGGCACCGACGTCGCCCAATCGAGGTAATTGCGGGTGACGGCGTATTCCGGCGAGCCGGTTTCCAGGATCGAGAGCTTGTTCATTTCCTCTTCGATGCGCTTTTGCGCCTGGGCCGGCAGGTCCTTGCCCTCCAGTCGTTGCTCGAATTGTTCGAGATCGGCGCTGCGGTCGTCCTTGGTCAGCCCCAGCTCTTGCTGGATAACCTTCAACTGCTCCTTGAGGAAGAATTCGCGCTGATGTTCGCCAATCTTGTTATTGACCTCGGCAGAAATCTCCTTCTGCAACCGCGCGACTTCAACTTCCTTGCGCAGCATCGGCAGCACTTTTTCCATGCGCTTGAGCATGGGGACGCAATCGAGCACTTCCTGCAACTCACTGCCGGTGGCCGAGGTGAGCGCAGCGGCAAAGTCAGTCAGGGGCGACGGGTCGTTGGGGCTGAAGCGGTTGAGATAGTTCTTCAGCTCTTCGCTGTACAGCGGATTGAGTGGAAGCAGTTCCTTGATCGCATTGATCAACGCCATGCCATACGCCTTGACCTCGTCGGTCGGCTCGCTTGGCTGGTGCGGGTATTCGACTTCCACCAGATACGGTGGGCGATGGTGCTTGAGCCAGGTACGGATGCGCACACGGGTCAGGCCCTGGGCGACGAACTGCAGTTTGCCGCCTTCGCGACTGGCGTGGTGCACCTTGACCAGCGTGCCGTACAGCGGCAACGCCGACGTGTCGAAGTGGCGCGGGTCTTCCTGGGGCGTGTCCATGAAAAACAGCGCCAGGGAATGATGTTCGGATTTGGCGACCAATTCCAGGGTTTCAGCCCAGGGTTCCTCATTGACAATGACCGGCAGCACCTGGGCCGGGAAGAACGGGCGATTGTGGATTGGAATGATGTAGACCTTGTCCGGCAGGTTCTGGCCGGGCAGGGCCAGGCCGGTGCCGGAGGAGGTGTGTTCGATGTGTTCGGGGTCGGCGTAATCGTTCGTGGCTTCGGTAGAGTGCTGGTCGCTCATGGGGCACCTGCGCAATGGAGTATGGGTCTTAGATGGGGCAGGTGAGGGGTGGTTTCAATGGTGGACGATTGTTAGCTGTTATTTCATTGGCGGGTTTGACATCCGTAGGAGCTGTCGAGCGAAGCGAGGCTGCGATCTTTTGATCTTTCACTTGGACCTCGAGCGTTTGTGGAAAGATCGCAGCCTCGCTTCGCTCGTCAGCTCCTACGCAGTTTGGGGTTCGCGTCAGTCTTCAGGTCAGGCGACCCTGTTCAAATCGTTATGGCGCGTCTCTTTCAGGCACAGCACGGCGATCACGCTGAGCACCGCCGCTCCTGAGACATAACCGCCGACGTAGCTCAAACCGCCCATGGCCACCAGTTTCTGGGCAAAGAACGGGGCGGCCGAAGCGCCGACGATGCCGCCCAGGTTATAGGCGGCCGAGGCGCCGGTGTAGCGCACATGGGTGGGGAACAGTTCCGGTAGCAAGGCGCCCATGGGGGCGAAAGTCACGCCCATCAGAAACAACTCGATGCACAGGAACAGCGCCACGCCCCCGGTCGTGCCCTGGGTCAGCAAGGGTTCCATGAGGAACCCCGAGGCAATTGCCAGCACACCCCCGATGATCAGAATCGGTTTGCGCCCGTAGCGGTCGCTGGCCCAGGCCGACAGCGGCGTCGCGGCGGCCATGAACAGCACCGCAAAGCACAGCAGGCCGAGGAAGGTTTCGCGGCTGTAACCGAGGGTGGACACGCCGTAGCTCAGGGAAAACACGGTCGAGATGTAGAACAGCGCATAACACACCACCATCGCCGCGGCGCCCAGCAATGTCGGCGCCCAGTACTGGCTGAACAGCTCGATCAGCGGGACTTTCACCCGTTCCTGGCGGGCCATGGCATCGGCGAATACGGGTGTTTCATGAAGCTTGAGTCGTACATAGAGGCCGACGATCACCAGCACCGCACTGAGCAGGAACGGGATCCGCCAGCCCCAGGAACGGAACTGCTCGTCGTCCAGAGTCATAGCCAGGGTCAGGAACAATCCGTTGGCCGCCAGAAAGCCGATCGAGGGCCCCAGTTGGGGAAACATGCCGAACCAGGCGCGTTTGCCCTTGGGCGCGTTCTCGGTGGCGAGCAACGCCGCGCCACCCCATTCACCGCCCAGGCCCAACCCCTGGCCAAAACGCAGCACGCATAGCAGGATCGGCGCCCAGGCGCCAATGCTGGCGTAACCGGGCAGCACCCCGATCAGCGTGGTACACACACCCATCAGCAGCAGGGACGCCACCAGCGTGGACTTGCGCCCGATCCGGTCGCCGAAGTGGCCGAACAGCGCCGAGCCCAACGGGCGAGCGAGGAAGGCGATGCCGAACGTCAGGAAGGACGAGAGCATTTGTGCCGTGCCTGAAGTCTGCGGGAAGAACACCGGCCCAATCACCAGGGCCGCAGCCGTGGCGTAGACGTAGAAGTCATAGAACTCGATGGCTGTGCCGATGAAACTGGCGGTCGCCACGCGAGTGGCGGAGTTCGTCGGCGGGGCAGACACAGCTTCGTTGCAAGTGGTCGTTGTCATGCGGTTATCCCTGACAGTCATGTGCTCCATTGGAGCGAATTATTATGGTCGAACTCCCTCGGGCCGCTGGCGCTGTTTCCGGTAGGAACAGTCCCAGGGTTGATGCAGATTTTGCCGATGGACTGGCCGGAACCGGTTGGGTGCGGGGTAAGCACAAGGTTCGGGCGGCGCTGGATAAGCGGGTTGAGTATAGGAAGGGTGCTAACGAATCGACAATATCTATTGACGCCGAAGCGAGCTTTTGTGGCGAGGGGATTTATCCCCGTTGGACTGCGAAGCAGTCCTAAAAAACGTTGCGCTGAATCTGATGCAACTGAGCTAATTAGTTTGGGGCCGCTGCGCGACCCAGCGGGGATAAATCCCCTCGCCACAACAGTGTTTCACTTGAGCTCGTCGGGAATCAGGAAACTGTGGGCACCGAACTGTTGTGCCACACCAGCACCTGGCTGACGCGGTTGTCGACGGTTTCGATGATTTCCAGGCGGTAGCGGCCGATCTTCAGGCAGACCGGGCTTTCGGGAATGGTCTCCAGTGCTTCGGTCACCAGGCCGTTGAGGGTCTTGGGGCCTTCGCAAGGCAGGTGCCAGCCCAGAGTCCTGTTCAGCTCGCGGATCGACGCGGCGCCATCGATCATGAGGCGTCCATCAGGCTGGGGATGGACGTGGGGGTTGTCGAGGCTGTGCTCGCTTTCGAACTCCCCGACGATTTCTTCAAGGATGTCTTCCAGGGTGACAATGCCCAGCACTTCACCATACTCGTCTACCACCATGCCCAGACGCCGTTGCTGCTTGTGGAAATTCAGCAATTGCAGCTGCAGTGGCGTGCTTTCGGGAACGAAGTAGGGTTCGTGGCAGGCAGCCAGCAACGCTTCCTGGGTCAGGCTCGCGTCCTTGAGCAGGTGGCGGATCTGGCGGGTGTTGAGCACCGCTTCGACCTGGTTGATGTCGCTGTGAAACACCGGCAGGCGAGTGCGGCGGTTCAGGCGCAACTGTTCAATGATGTCGCCGATGGGGTCGTCGAGGTTGATGCCATCGACCTCACTGCGGGGTACGAGAATATCGTTGACGGTAATGTTGTCCAGGGCATGGATGCCGGAAACCGGGTGCGGCCGGCCGCTGTTGTATTCGGGGTCGTGATCGTTGCGCGCGGGGGCAGGCATTTCATCGTCGTTTTGCTGTACCGCACTTGCCTGGCGGGCAAACGGCCGCAGCAGCAACTGACTGATGCCATTCAACAGCCAGGCAAATGGATAAAGAATCTTCAAGGGCACGCCAAGCAAGGCGTTGCCCAACGCCAGTACCGCATCGGGATGGCGGGTGGCCAGGGTGCGCGGCAGGTAATCGGCAAAGACCAGCAAGGCCGCACTGGTACCGAGCCAAGCCACCCAGGGGCCGTATTGCAACCAGGTAAAGATCGCCAGCAGTGTTCCGAGCACCACCGCGAGGGCGCGGCAGAGGGTATTGCACAGAATCAGACTGTCTCGGGGGAAGCTCAGCTTCGCCAGCGGTTTGTCACCGGCGCGCGAAGCCTTGCGTTGGGCCAGTAAATGCTGCTGGGCGGCTTCGATGGCCGTGAACAGGGCGGACCAGAGGATCAGCACGACCAGTACAGCGAACAGCGGGCCCATGGGCAACCTATCCATCAGAGCCGTCCGTCAGACATGCAGAATGTATTCACGAACCAACTTGCTGCCGAAGTACGCCAGCATCAGCAGGCAGAAACCGGCCAGGGTCCAGCGAATGGCTTTATGGCCGCGCCAGCCCAGACGGTTGCGGCCCCACAGCAGTACGCTGAACACTACCCACGCCAGGCACGCCAGCAGAGTTTTGTGCACCAGGTGCTGGGCGAACAGGTTCTCGACGAACAACCAGCCAGAGAGCAGCGACAGCGACAGCAGCGTCCAGCCGGCCCAGAGGAAGCCGAACAGCAGGCTTTCCATGGTTTGCAGCGGTGGGAAGTTGCGGATCAGCCCGGAGGGATGCTTATGCTTGAGCTGGTGATCCTGCACCAGCAGCAGCAGGGCCTGGAACACCGCGATGGTGAACAGGCCGTAGGCGAGGATCGAGAGCAGTATGTGGGCCAGGATGCCCGGTTCTTCATCGATGATCTGCACCGTGCCCGACGGTGCGAATTGCGCCAGCAGCACCGTGGCCAGTCCCAGCGGGAAAAGCAGCACCAGCAGGTTTTCCACCGGGATGCGTGAACAGGCCAGCAGCGTCAGGGCGATCACGGCCACGGCAATGAGGCTGGCGGCGTTGAAGAAGTCCAGGCCCAGGCCAATTGGCGTCATCAGGTGGGTATAAAGGCTGGCCGCGTGGCCGAGCACCGCCAGCACGCCAAGCATGACCAGCAGGCGTTTGTTCGCCTTGGCGCCGGTGGCCAGGCGGGAGCCTTGATAGAAGGTCGCAGCGGCATAAAGACAAGCGGCGGCGAGGGAGGCAAGCAAACTGGGTGACAAGGGGAGCATAAATCCTGTTAGGCAGGCCCGAAAGGCGCTGAGTTTGGCATAGAATCCCCATCGCACGAAAGACCAGCGCAACTGACGGCGAGGTGTGCGCCGGGCGCAGTCTTCGCTATAATCCGCGACCTGCCCACGCCGCAGGCTCGCCGAGCACACTTTTTACGGTCTGGGCCGCCATTATCCCGGTCATATCTGGGCCTGAAAGGATCGCGCATGTTTGAAAACCTAACCGACCGTCTCTCGCAGACGCTGCGCCATGTTACCGGCAAGGCGAAGCTGACCGAGGACAACATCAAAGACACCCTGCGCGAAGTGCGCATGGCGTTGCTCGAAGCCGACGTCGCCCTGCCGGTGGTCAAGGACTTCGTCAATTCGGTCAAGGAGCGCGCCGTCGGCGCCGAGGTGTCGCGCAGTCTGACGCCGGGCCAGGCGTTCGTGAAGATTGTCCAGGCCGAACTCGAAAGCCTGATGGGCGCCGCCAACGAAGACCTGAACCTGAGCGCCGTGCCGCCAGCGGTGGTGCTGATGGCCGGCCTGCAGGGCGCGGGCAAGACCACCACGGCCGGCAAGCTGGCGCGCTTCCTTAAAGAGCGCAAGAAGAAGTCGGTGATGGTGGTGTCCGCGGACATCTATCGCCCGGCGGCGATCAAACAGCTCGAAACCCTGGCCAACGACATCGGCGTGACATTCTTCCCGTCCGACCTGAGCCAGAAGCCGGTGGACATCGCCCAGGCGGCTATTAAAGAAGCAAAACTGAAATTCATCGACGTGGTCATCGTTGATACCGCCGGTCGCCTGCACATCGACGAAGAGATGATGGGCGAGATCAAGGCGCTCCATGCCGCGATCAACCCGGTGGAAACCCTGTTCGTGGTCGATGCCATGACCGGCCAGGACGCGGCCAACACCGCCAAGGCGTTCGGTGATGCGCTGCCGCTGACCGGCGTGATCCTGACCAAGGTCGACGGTGATGCCCGTGGCGGTGCCGCGCTGTCGGTCCGTGCCATCACCGGCAAACCGATCAAGTTCATCGGTATGGGCGAGAAGAGCGAAGCGCTCGAGCCGTTCCACCCCGAGCGTATCGCCTCGCGGATCCTCGGCATGGGCGACGTGCTCAGCCTGATCGAGCAGGCCGAGCAGACCCTCGACAAGGACAAGGCCGACAAACTGGCCAAGAAGCTGAAGAAGGGCAAGGGCTTCGACCTCGAAGACTTCCGCGATCAGTTGCAACAAATGAAGAGCATGGGCGGCCTCGGCGGCCTCATGGACAAACTGCCGAGCATCGGTGGCGTGAACCTGGCGCAAATGGGCAATGCCCAGGGCGCGGCTGAAAAGCAGTTCAAGCAGATGGAAGCCATCATCAACTCCATGACCCCGGCCGAGCGCCGCGACCCTGAGCTGATCAGCGGTTCGCGCAAACGCCGCATCGCCATGGGGTCCGGCACCCAGGTGCAGGACATCGGTCGCTTGATCAAGCAGCACAAGCAGATGCAGAAGATGATGAAGAAATTCTCCGCCAAGGGCGGGATGGCCAAGATGATGCGCGGCATGGGCGGTATGTTGCCCGGCGGCGGCATGCCGAAAATGTAAAGAATCTGCGCCGGCTGTCATGCCGGCGTTGCCCCGCACGGATGCGGGGATCTCCAGCAAACCCGTGCTATGCGGGAGCTGACCTGCCGTTTTTCATGACGGCTCTATGGCAAATCTTGATCGCACGGCGCCAGGCGCCGGAAAAAGACATTTGCAAAAGTCCGGATATTCCTTAGAATATGCGGCCTTTCGGGCACCTATGCCCGCTGTGCATTTAGATTTGCAGCACCGACTACAGGAACGATGTTCACATGCTAACAATCCGTCTTGCCCTTGGCGGCTCCAAAAAGCGCCCGTTTTACCACCTGACCGTAACCGACAGCCGCAACCCGCGTGACGGTTCCCACAAGGAGCAGGTTGGTTTCTTCAACCCTGTTGCCCGTGGTCAGGAAGTTCGTCTGTCCGTGAACCAAGAGCGCGTAGCCTACTGGCTGAGCGTTGGTGCACAACCTTCTGAGCGTGTTGCTCAGTTGTTGAAGGAATCGGCTAAGGCTGCGGCCTGAGCAATATGAACGCGACGCCAAAAGATGCTGATGATTTGATCGTTGTCGGCAAAATCTATTCTGTTCATGGCGTTCGCGGCGAAGTGAAGGTTTATTCCTTTACTGATCCGATCAAAAACCTGTTGGACTACAAAACCTGGACGCTCAAGCGCGAAGGTAGCGTGAAACAGGTTGAGCTGGTCAGCGGACGTGGGAACGACAAGTTCCTGGTCGCAAAGCTCAAGGATCTCGATGATCGTGAAGAAGCACGTCTTCTGGCCGGTTTTGAGATCTGCGTGCCACGCAACCTGTTCCCTGAACTGACCGACGGCGAGTACTACTGGTACCAGCTGGTGGGTCTGAAGGTCATCGACCACCTCGGGCAACTGCTCGGGAAAATCGATCACCTGCTCGAGACCGGTTCGAACGATGTCATGGTGGTCAAGCCTTGCGTCGGCAGCCTGGATGATCGCGAACGCCTGTTGCCCTATACCGAGCAATGCGTGTTGGCCGTTGACCTTGCAGCAGGCGAGATGAAGGTGGAATGGGATGCGGATTTCTAAACGTGGCTAATTTGCGCGTTGAAGTCATCACGTTGTTTCCCGAGATGTTTTCCGCCATCAGCGAATACGGCATAACCAGCCGCGCGGTGAAACAGGAGCTGCTGCAGCTTACCTGTTGGAATCCGCGGGACTACACCACGGATCGGCATCACACTGTGGACGATCGCCCGTTTGGCGGTGGTCCGGGCATGGTGATGAAGATCAAGCCCCTGGAAGACGCTCTGGTTCAGGCCAGAACCGCAGCCGGGGAGGGCGCGAAGGTGATTTACCTGTCGCCCCAAGGCCGCCAGCTGACTCAGTCGGCGGTACGCGAGCTGGCAAAATCGGATGCATTGATCCTGATTGCCGGCCGTTATGAAGGCATCGACGAGCGTTTTATTGAAGCTCATGTCGATGAAGAGTGGTCGATTGGCGACTATGTACTGTCTGGCGGCGAGCTGCCGGCGATGGTCCTGATCGATGCGGTTACACGACTGCTGCCTGGAGCTTTAGGGCATGCAGATTCCGCCGAGGAAGATTCCTTTACGGATGGTCTGCTGGATTGCCCGCACTACACCCGACCGGAGGTGTATGCGGATCAGCGTGTTCCCGACGTGTTGCTAAGTGGCAACCACGCGCACATCCGGCGTTGGCGTTTACAGCAGTCCCTTGGTCGGACCTATGAACGACGCGCCGATCTTCTGGAAAGCCGCTCGCTTTCTGGAGAAGAGAAGAAGCTGCTCGAGGAATATATCCGCGAGCGGGACGATAGTTCACAACGTATCGATGGTAAGTCCGACGACTTGCCTTAGGAGCACAGCATGACTAACAAAATCATTCTTGCACTCGAAGCAGAGCAGATGACCAAAGAAATCCCTACCTTTGCCCCGGGCGACACCATTGTCGTTCAGGTGAAAGTGAAGGAAGGCGACCGTTCGCGTCTGCAAGCGTTCGAAGGCGTTGTTATCGCCAAGCGTAACCGCGGCGTAAACAGTGCATTCACCGTTCGTAAAATCTCCAACGGTGTTGGCGTAGAGCGTACTTTCCAGACCTACAGCCCGCAAATCGACAGCATGGCTGTCAAGCGTCGCGGTGATGTACGTAAAGCCAAGCTGTACTACCTGCGTGACCTGTCGGGTAAAGCAGCTCGCATCAAGGAAAAACTGGCTTAAGTCCAGCTTCCGATGCAAAAAAAAGCAGCCTGCGGGCTGCTTTTTTGTTGCCTGCGATTTGGTCTTTGAGCACCCTGCATCTCATCATTTCCATTTCGATGCCGCGTACGCACGCATCCCTCATGAGTTTTTATGCCAGCCATTGATCACCCGCTGATAGACCAGTTTCTCGACGCCCTGTGGCTGGAGAAGGGGCTGTCCGACAACACCCGCGATGCCTATCGCAGCGACTTGGCGCTGTTCAATGGCTGGTTGCAGGAACAAGGCCTGGAGTTGGCCAATGCCGGGCGAGAGTTGATCCTCGATCACCTGGCGTGGCGTCTGGAGCAGAACTACAAGCCGCGCTCGACCGCACGGTTTCTCTCGGGTTTGCGTGGGTTTTATCGTTATTTACTGCGGGAAAAGCTGATTGCGGTGGATCCGACCTTGCGCGTGGAGATGCCGCAGCTGGGGCGACCGTTACCCAAGTCCCTGTCCGAAGCCGATGTAGAGGCGCTGCTGGCAGCGCCGGACCTCAGCGAAGCCATCGGTCAGCGCGATCGGGCCATGCTGGAGGTTTTGTACGCCTGCGGCCTGCGGGTCACCGAGCTGATCAGTCTGACGCTGGAGCAGGTCAACCTGCGCCAGGGCGTGCTGCGAGTGATGGGCAAAGGCAGCAAGGAGCGTCTGGTGCCGATGGGCGAAGAGGCAATCGTCTGGGTCGAGCGATACATGCGCGACGCCCGCCATGAACTTCTGGGCGGGCGCCCCAGCGACGTGCTGTTCCCCAGCCTGCGCGGCGAACAGATGACCCGCCAGACTTTCTGGCACCGCATCAAGCACCAGGCCAAGGTGGCCGGGATCGGCAAGTCACTGTCCCCCCATACCTTGCGTCATGCCTTCGCCACGCACCTGCTCAATCACGGCGCCGACCTGCGGGTGGTGCAGATGCTGCTGGGCCATAGCGACTTGTCCACCACCCAGATCTACACCCACGTCGCCCGGGCGCGGTTGCAGGATCTGCACGCCAAACACCACCCCCGCGGATAGGTGGTGCATCGCTTTTGTGGCGAGGGCGCTTGCTCCCGCTGGGGCGTGTAGCTGCGTAGGAGCTGTCGAGTGCAACGAGGCTGCGATCTTTCCACTACCCATTGAGTCGAAAGCGAAAGCGAAAGCGAAAGCGAAAGATCAAGATCAAAAGATCGCAGGCTTCGCCAGCTCCTACAGGGCACAGCGGGAGCAAGCGGCCTCGCCACAAGTTTCCGGTCCTTATGCATTGCGTGTTGTCTTGCGTCGGCGGCATTCGGCCACGCGGGCCTTATGTGGTAGGCTTTGCCGGTTTGCACAGTGGGCGGTTGGAACCCGAATCTGCCGGTCGGCGTTCCCCGTCCCATTTGTCCGTCTCAGGAGCTCCCATGCGTTTGATCCAGATGTTCACCGCCGCCGCCATCGCGTTGGCCAGTACTGTTGCCATCGCCGACGACGCGGCCGACAAGGCTATCCGCAAGAGCCTGGAAAACCTTCAGATGGAGGTGCCGATCGAAACCATCACTGCCAGCCCCATGTCCGGCCTGTATGAAGTCAAGCTCCAGGGCAGTCGTGTGCTCTACGCCAGCGCCGACGGCCAGTACATCGTCCAGGGCAACCTGTTCGAGCTCAAGGGGGGCAAGCCGGTCAACCTCACCGAGAAGACCGAGCGCCAGGGCATTTCCAAGCTGATCAATGGCATTCCTGTTGCCGAAACCGTGGTTTACCCGGCGGTCGGCGAAACCAAGTCCCACATTACCGTGTTCACCGACACCACCTGCCCGTATTGCCACAAGCTGCACGCCGAAGTGCCGGAGCTGAACAAGCGCGGCATCGAAGTGCGCTATGTGGCGTTTCCGCGCCAGGGCCTGGGTTCGCCGGGTGATGAGCAGTTGCAGGCGGTCTGGTGCTCCAAGGACAAAAAAGCGGCCATGGACAAAATGGTCGATGGCAAGGAAATCAAGGCCGCCAAGTGCGAAAACCCGGTTTCCAAGCAGTTCGCCCTCGGTCAGTCCATCGGTGTGAACGGTACGCCGGCCATCGTTTTGGCGGACGGTCAGGTGATTCCGGGCTACCAGCCGGCGCCACAAGTCGCCAAACTGGCCCTTGGCGCCAAATGATCATGGGCAGTGCGTTTATGAAGATCACGGCTCGGCGAAAACCTTCGTCGGGCCGTTAAACACAAAGTCGCGTTGCTGCGCGGCTGTATTTCACGGCCGACCTTGCGTCGGCCGTTTCATGGGGAGTCAAGAGTGAATCCGGTCAAAGTAGGCATCTGTGGGTTAGGTACCGTCGGTGGCGGCACCTTCAACGTACTTCAGCGCAACGCCGAGGAAATTGCTCGTCGTGCCGGGCGTGGAATCGAAGTGGCACAAATTGCCATGCGCACGCCAAAGCCTCAGTTCCAGACGACCGGTATTGCGATTACCAACGATGTCTTCGAAGTGGCCACGAACCCTGAGATCGACATCGTCATAGAGCTGATGGGCGGCTATACCGTTGCCCGCGAGCTGGTACTCAAGGCCATCGAGAATGGCAAGCATGTGGTCACCGCGAACAAAGCGCTTATCGCTGTTCACGGTAATGAGATTTTCGCCAAGGCGCGGGAAAAAGGCGTGATCGTTGCGTTCGAAGCCGCCGTGGCCGGTGGCATTCCGGTGATCAAGGCGATCCGCGAAGGCCTTTCGGCCAACCGCATCAACTGGGTCGCCGGGATCATCAACGGCACCGGGAACTTCATTCTCACCGAGATGCGCGAAAAGGGTCGCACCTTCGAAGACGTGCTCGCCGAGGCTCAGGCCCTGGGATACGCAGAAGCCGATCCGACCTTTGACGTGGAAGGCATCGACGCGGCGCACAAGCTGACGATCCTGGCGTCCATCGCCTTTGGTATTCCGCTGCAATTCGACAAGGCCTACACCGAAGGCATCACCAAGCTGACCACCGCTGACGTGAACTACGCTGAAGCCTTGGGCTACCGCATCAAGCACCTGGGCGTAGCCCGTAGCACGGCCAGTGGCATCGAACTGCGCGTGCACCCGACCTTGATCCCGGCCGATCGCTTGATCGCCAACGTCAACGGCGTGATGAACGCCGTGATGGTCAATGGCGACGCCGCCGGCTCCACGCTGTTCTACGGCGCTGGCGCCGGCATGGAACCGACCGCTTCCTCGGTGGTGGCCGATCTGGTGGATGTGGTGCGTGCGATGACCTCCGACCCGGAGAACCGTGTGCCACACCTGGCTTTCCAGCCGGACTCGCTGTCGGATCATCCGATTCTTCCGATCGAAGCATGCGAAAGTGCCTACTACCTGCGTATCCAGGCCAAGGACCACCCAGGGGTACTGGCTCAGGTGGCGAGCATCCTTTCGGAGCGCGGCATCAACATCGAGTCGATCATGCAGAAGGAAGTCGAGGAACACGATGGCCTGGTGCCGATGATCCTGCTGACCCATCGTGTGGTCGAGCAGCGCATCAACGACGCGATCACCGCGTTGGAGGCCCTGCAGGGCGTTGTCGGGCCGGTGGTCCGTATCCGCGTCGAGCATTTGAATTGAAGCAGCTGCAAGCGCCAAGCTGAAAGCTGCAAGTTAAGTCAATACAGCTGCAAGCCATGAGCTGCAAGCTACAAGTAGAAGCCCGGCTGCTTTTAACTTGTAGCTTGTAGCCCGTAGCTCGAAGCTCAAACCAAAGGTTTGCCCCCATGCGCTATATCAGCACCCGCGGCCAGGCACCGGCCCTGAATTTCGAAGATGTCCTGCTGGCCGGTCTGGCCACGGACGGCGGCCTCTATGTGCCGGAAAACCTGCCGCGCTTCACCCAGGAAGAGATCGCCTCCTGGGCCGGCTTGCCGTATCACGAGCTGGCCTTCCGGGTCATGCGCCCGTTTGTCACCGGCAGCATTCCGGATGCCGACTTCAAGAAAATCCTGGAAGAGACTTATGGCGTCTTTTCCCACAACGCCATCGCGCCGCTGCGTCAGCTCAACGGTAACGAATGGGTGATGGAGCTGTTCCACGGCCCGACCCTGGCCTTCAAGGACTTCGCCCTGCAATTGCTCGGTCGTCTGCTGGACTACGTGCTGCAAAAGCGTGGCGAGCGTGTCGTGATTGTCGGTGCCACTTCCGGCGATACCGGTTCGGCCGCCATCGAAGGTTGCAAGCATTGCGAGAACGTCGACATTTTCATCCTGCACCCGCACAACCGTGTCTCGGAAGTGCAGCGTCGGCAGATGACGACGATTTTCGGCGACAACATCCATAACATCGCCATCGAAGGCAACTTCGATGACTGCCAGGAAATGGTCAAGGCCAGTTTTGCCGACCAGAGCTTCCTCAAGGGTACGCGGCTGGTCGCGGTGAATTCGATCAACTGGGCGCGGATCATGGCCCAGATCGTTTATTACTTCCACGCGGCCCTGCAACTGGGCGGCCCGGCCCGCTCGGTATCGTTCTCGGTGCCTACGGGTAACTTCGGCGATATCTTTGCCGGTTATCTGGCGCGCAACATGGGGCTGCCGATCAACCAGTTGATCGTCGCCACCAACCGCAACGACATCCTGCACCGCTTCATGAGCGGCAACCAGTACGTCAAGGAAACCCTGCACGCTACGCTGTCGCCGTCCATGGATATCATGGTGTCGTCGAACTTCGAGCGCTTGCTGTTCGACCTGCACGGTCGCAATGGCGCGGCAATTGCCGGCCTGATGGACAGCTTCCGGCAGGGCGGTGGTTTCAGCGTCGAGCCTGAGCGCTGGACCGAAGCGCGCAAGCTGTTTGACTCCCTGGCGGTGGATGATGCGCAAACCTGCGAGACCATTGCCGAGGTGTTCGAGCAGAGCGGTGAATTGCTCGATCCACATACGGCCATCGGTGTGAGAGCCGCTCGTGAGTGCCGTCGCAGTCTGGACATCCCGATGGTGATCCTGGGCACTGCTCATCCGGTCAAGTTTCCGGAAGCGGTGGAGAAGGCCGGTGTAGGAAAAGCGCTCGAACTACCCGCACACCTTTCTGATTTGTTTGAGCGAGATGAGCGTTGCACCGTGTTGCCCAATGACTTGAAAGCCGTGCAGGCCTTTGTCAGTCAGCATGGCAACCGCGGCAAGCCTCTCTGAGCGCTGAAACTTGTCACATTTTGAAGCCCGTCTCCTGACGGGCTTTCTTGTTTCTGCATGCCAAACTGATCGGGTTTTCGCCCTTGGAGGGACGGGCGAGTAATCTCGAAGGATATGCAGATGTTGTTTTTTATCAGACGCAAACCAGCCCTGGGCTGGATGATGGGCCTGGTCCTGGTGTATTGGGCACTGGGGGTGGACGCCGCACAGTTGGCGGCCTACGAAACGCCACCGTTCGGCCCCGGCGAGCGGTTGGTGCTGGATCCGCAGGAATTGAAGTGGATCGAGCAAAACCCGCAGGTCATCGTGGCCTCGATGCAGTTTCCGTTGTACCTGTTCAAGAATGAGCATGGGCAGTGGAACGGCCTGAACAACGACATTCTCCAGCGTATTGCGCGCATGACAGGCCTTGAGTTTGTGCATCGGGAGTCGTTCTCCCCTGAACAATTGCTGGCGATGCTGGAGAACGCAGAGGCCGACATGACGACCACGCTGGCGATGAACGACGAGCGCAGGGATTTTCTGAACTTCAGCCACGCCTTTGGCGGTTCCGGCTGGGTATTCGTCGGACGCGACGGGGAGGCCGTCCCCGATTCGCTGGAGCAGCTCAATGGCAAGATCCTGGCATTGCCGGCACGGCATGCCTTGGAGGCGCAAATCCGGCGCGACTATCCGGCCATCGAATTGCGCACGGTCAAGACTTACGGGGAAGCGAGGGCCCTGGTGGAGAGCCGGGAGGCCCACGCCACCATTGAAAACGAAACCGGGGTGCACCTTTATCCGGCGGGACAGTTGCGAGTAGGAAGAAGTCTGGAGGGCAAGTGGGAACCGGACTATCTGGCCGTACGTCAGGATCTGCTCCCATTGCTGAGTATTCTGAACAAGGCACTGGAAGCTTTTCCGGCCGAGGAAATGCGGGCGCTGCGTATCAAATGGATGGCAGGTATTGCTCCTGGCCAGCCGCCATCGGTCTGGTTGCGGATTTCCCAGTGGGGTTATTGGTGTGTGACAGTGGTCGTGTTGTTCGCTCTGCTGTCCCTGCTTTGGAACCGCCGCCTGCAGATACAGATCGACCAGCGTCTCAAGGCAGAGGCTGTCCTCAATGATCAGTTGATGCTCCAGAAGGCCTTGATGGATGCCATCCCCGATCCGATCTTCATTCGAGACCTGGAAGGGCGCCTGATCATGTGCAACAAGAGTTACGAAGAGCAGTTCGCGACGCGCTTTGAAAAGTTGCGGGGCACCCGGCTGACGGACTCTGCGGTGTTCCCGCCGGCTACTGCCGAGCAGCTGCACGGAGAGGTCATGGAACAACTGCGAACCGGCCAGTCCCGGTTCGTCGATCGTCAACTGATGTTCAGGAGTGGATTACGCAAAATCTATCATTGGTCGGTGCCTTTTTATGGGGCCGACGGGCAGTTGCGCGGTTTGCTGGGAGGCTGGATCGATGTCGGGCGCCGGTGGAATCGCTCTGAGCCATTGCTGGCTTGACGCAGGCTGCTCGCGAGAAAATTTCTTCCAGCGGCAGCTGTTGTTTGCCTGTCATATTGGACGCGCATGCTCGATTGAACGGCTTCGAGGTGTACCGACTCGGTATGCGAACGAACTTTCTGCTGCGGCCCACGGTCATTTACTGTGCACAAGCAGTTGTTTTCGGACTATTGAAGGGTGAGCGAATGGAAAGTATCAGCCTATTGCTGGGTGAGGCTTTGAGCCCGTATCAGGTGACGCTGACTCCCTCTGGCGCCAGAGGCGAGTGCCTGGTCACGCTGAAGAATGCCTCCGGGGCCATCATGGTCGAACGCCTGTTCAACCAGGCCCAATTGACCGACAGACGCCAACTGACGGACGTGGTCGATGGCCTGCATCGCGATGTGCTGATTGCCGAGGGCCGGCTTGAGCCCTGTGTGATCGCGGCGCTGCGTAATCTGGCGCGTGACAAGGTTATGGCTCTCCCGAATTGAACACAATTTCGTGGGAACCTTCCTACGTCCTGATGAGTCAGACCCTTTACCAACAAGATCAAGCATTGTGCTCCGGTGCTTGTCGCTTGTTGTACCGACCTCAATGGTCGCGTTTAACCCCGAGTTGTCTCCCCACTTCTCGGGGTTTCTTTTTGCCCGTCGTTTAAGGTTTTAGCGTGCTCTGCCGCTGGGCGGTGCAGAAACTCTGTGGGAGCGAGCCTGCTCGCGATAGCGTCGGGTCAGTAGACCGGGTAATGACTGGCACACCGTTATCGCGAGCAGGCTCGCTCCCACAGGATCTTCAGTGATCACAGACTTTCGTTCACTGCAGGGCGCATCAAATGGCGCCGTCGGTGCGCAGTTGGGCGATCTGCTGTGCATCGAAGCCAAGCTCGCCGAGCACCTGAGCATTGTGCTCACCCAGCGCTGGGCCCACCCATTCAGAGGTGCCCGGTGTGTCGGAGAGTTTCGGTACGATGCCCGGCATCTTGAACGCCTTGCCGTCCGGCAGCTTGGCCTTGAGAAACATTTCCCGGGCGAGGAACTGCGGATCGCTGAACATATCTTCGGCGCTGAAAATCCGACTGGCCGGTACTCCCGCCTGGTTCAAGTGCTCAATAACGGTATCGAGCGGGAGCGAATTGACCCAGCGATCGATGACCCCGTACAGCTCATCGCGGCGGCTGTCGCGCCCATCATTGCTGGCCAGTTGCGAGTCATTGGCCAGATCGTCACGGCCGATGACCTGCATGAAGCGCTTGAAGATCGCGTCGCCGTTGGCGCCAATCTGCACGTGCTTGCCATCGGCGCTGGTGTGGATGGACGACGGGGTGATGCCGGGCATGATGTTGCCGGTGCGCTCACGGATGAAACCGAACACGTCGAACTCCGGCACCATGCTTTCCATCATGGCGAAAATCGCTTCGTACAGCGCCACGTCCACCACTTGCCCGGTTCCGCCGTTGACCTCGCGATGACGCAGCGCCATCAGTGCGCCAATCACGCCCCAGAGGGCGGCAATCGAATCGCCGATGGATATGCCGGTGCGCACCGGTGGCCGGTCTTCGAACCCGGTGATGTAACGCAGGCCGCCCATGGACTCGCCCACTGCGCCAAACCCGGGCTGATCTTTCATCGGCCCGGTCTGACCGAAGCCCGAAAGCCGCACCATGACCAGCTTCGGGTTCAGCGCATGCAATACATCCCAGCCCAGGCCGAGCTTTTCCAACACGCCGGGGCGAAAATTCTCGATCAGGATGTCGGCTTCGCCGATCAGCTTTTTCAGAATCGCCAGACCTTCGGGGTGCTTGAGGTTCAGGGTCAGGGATTTCTTGTTCCGCGCCTGGACGAACCACCACAAGGACGTGCCTTCATACAGCTTGCGCCATTTACGTAACGGGTCGCCGCCATCGGGCGATTCGACCTTGATCACCTCTGCACCGAATTCACCGCAGATCCGCGAGGCAAAAGGTCCGGCGATCAAGGTGCCGAGTTCGATGACTTTGACGCCCGCAAGGGGTTTGGCAGTAAGCGACATGACGGATCCTGTAGAACAAAGGCAGAACGAATAGAGCGTTTTATCATAGGCCGGCGCCAGTCGCCGCAGGTTGATGGTCGGCAATTCGTGGAATGCCCGCCTCATCGGTTAGACTTGCCGCCTTTCCTTGTATCAAGAAGCCCGTTCATGGCCCAGCCGTCCACGACCTATAAGTTTGAACTGAACCTCACCGATCTCGACCGCAGTGTGTACGAGAGCGTGAAGCAGACCATCGCCCGTCATCCTTCGGAAACCGAGGAACGCATGACCGTGCGTCTGTTGGCCTACGCTTTCTGGTACAACGAACTGCTGGCGTTTGGCCGGGGTCTGTCGGACGTCGATGAACCTGCGCTGTGGGAAAAAAGCCTGGATGATCGTGTATTGCACTGGATTGAAGTCGGCCAGCCCGATGCCGACCGTCTGACCTGGTGCTCGCGCCGCACCGAACGTACCAGCCTGTTGGCCTATGGCAGCCTGCGGGTCTGGGAAGGTAAGGTGATCCCGGCGGTAAAGAACCTCAAGAACGTCAACATTGCCGCCGTGCCCCAGGAAGTGCTGGAGACACTCGCTAAGGACATGCCCCGCGTAATCAAGTGGGATGTGATGATCAGCGAAGGGACGATTTTCGTGACTGATGATCGCGGCCAGCATGAAGTCCAGTTGCAGTGGTTGCTGGGTGAGCGCGGCTGATCCCGACGGGCCCTGTAGGAGCTGCCGAGCGAAGCGAGGCTGCGATCTTTCCCCTGGCGCTTGAGTCTCAAGCCAAAGATCAAGAGATCACAGCCTTCGGCAGTTCCTACAGGGCCCAACGCAAGCAAGCGCCCTCGCCACAAGTAATCAAAATTCCACAGTTTTATAGAGAAATATCCGTCACCCCATGCGCATAGAACCCCGCCAGTTACCCGATACCCTGCCATTCCTCGGTGACCTGCCGCCCCTGTTGACGCGCCTGTATGCGGCCCGTGGCGTGCAGTCCGAGGCTGAACTGGACAAGAGCCTGGCGCGCTTGATTCCTTATCAGCAACTCAAGGGCATCGACGCGGCGGTGGATCTGCTGGTGGTGGCGCTGGAGCAACGCCAGCGCATCCTGATCGTCGGCGACTTTGATGCCGACGGCGCGACGGCCAGCACGGTGGGCATGTTGGGGCTGCGTTTGCTCGGCGCGGCCCATGTCGATTATCTGGTGCCCAATCGCTTCGAGTACGGCTACGGACTGACCCCGGAAATTGTCGAGGTTGCCCTGACCCGTGAGCCGCAGTTGCTGATCACCGTGGACAACGGGATTTCCAGCGTCGAAGGTGTGGCAGCGGCGAAAGCGGCGGGGCTCAAGGTGCTGGTTACCGACCACCATTTGCCGGGCCTGGAACTGCCGGCGGCCGACGCCATCGTCAACCCGAACCAGCCAGGCTGTGAGTTCCCGAGCAAGGCATTGGCCGGTGTCGGTGTGATCTTTTATGTGCTGATGGCTTTGCGGGCGCGTCTGCGCAGCCTGGGCCGATACGCCAGCAGCCCCCAGCCAAACATCGGCGAACTGCTGGATCTGGTGGCACTGGGCAGCGTGGCGGATGTGGTGCCCCTCGACGCCAACAACCGGATCCTGGTGCATCAGGGTCTGGAACGCATTCGTGCCGGGCGTGCCCGCCCCGGTATCAAGGCCATACTGGAAGTGGCCAGGCGCGATCATTCTCGTATCACCTCCACCGACCTCGGCTTTATCCTCGGCCCGCGCCTGAACGCAGCCGGGCGTCTGGACGACATGAGCCTGGGCATCGAATGCCTGCTCACTGACGATCCGGCTTTAGCGCGAGAGATGGCGGCGCAACTGGACGGCATGAACCAGGATCGCAAATCCATCGAGCAGGGCATGCAGCGTGAAGCCCTGGCCCAGCTCAAGGATTTGCCGGTGGAGTCCATGCCGTTCGGTTTATGCCTGTTCGATCCTCAGTGGCACCAGGGCGTTATCGGGATCCTCGCCTCGCGGATGAAGGAGCGGTATTTCCGCCCGACCATTGCTTTTGCCGATGCCGGAGACGGCCTGCTCAAGGGCTCGGGGCGCTCGGTGCCGGGTTTCCATATTCGCGATGCCCTGAGTGTGGTGGCCGCGCAACATCCGACGCTGATCAGCAAGTATGGCGGCCACGCCATGGCGGCGGGACTGACGTTGGCGCAAGAGAATTTTCCATTGTTCGCCGAGGCATTCGACGCTGAAGTACGCCGACAATTACGTGAAGAAGACCTGACCGGGCGCCTGTTGTCGGACGGCACCCTGGCGGTGGAAGAGTTTCACCTGGAGCTGGCTCGGGCGCTGCGTCACGCCGGGCCCTGGGGTCAGCATTTCCCGGAGCCGATGTTTCACGGGGTGTTCCAGTTGGTCGAACAGCGCGTGGTGGGCGAACGGCACCTCAAGGTCGTCCTCAAGAGCGAATGCGGCTCGGTGAAGCTCGATGGTATCGCCTTCGGCATCGATCGCGATATCTGGCCAAACCCCACGGTGCGCTGGGTGGAGTTGGCCTACAAACTCGATCTCAACGAGTTTCGCGGCCAGGAAACGGTGCAGTTGATGATTGCCCATATCGAACCGCGGTAGGCTCCAATACTCATCTGCTGGGTGGCGACTCCTTGTGTGGGAGCAAGGCTTGCCCGCGATGAAGGCGATGCGGCTTTTCAAAGAACGAGGTGCCTGTCTCGCGAGCAAGCTTTGCTCCCACACGAGAATCAGGGGCGGTTTTTAATTCTGAACCCACCCTGATCCCGGGTTGTCGACTAGGCTCTAAGCACTGCTTGATAGCCCTTGTGACGTCTTGTCGGATTTCTTTGCCCGCGGGGGCGGGTGTTGCACCTTTTTGTCACTCGTCGACTTTTCAAACAGAACCCTGGAGCCTGCCCACTGATTCGAGAGGTGCCCCATGAGTCTGCTGCTGGAACCCTATACCCTTCGCCAATTGACCCTGCCCAATCGCATCGCCGTGTCGCCGATGTGCCAGTATTCGAGCGCCGATGGCCTGGCCAATGACTGGCACCTGGTACACCTCGGCAGCCGCGCCGTGGGTGGCGCCGGCCTGGTGTTCACCGAAGCCACTGCCGTCACTGCTGACGGCCGCATCACCGATCAGGACCTGGGGTTGTGGAACGATGAACAGATCGCCCCCCTGCAACGCATCACCCGCTTCATCACCGCCCAAGGGGCCGTGCCGGGCATACAGCTGGCCCACGCCGGACGCAAGGCCAGCACCTGGCGACCCTGGCTCGGCAAGCATGGCAGCGTAAAACCGGAGGAGGGTGGTTGGGTTCCGGTCGGCCCGTCGCCGATTGCCTTCGATCCGCAGCACACCCAGCCGGTCCAACTGGACGAGGGGCAGATTGCCGGTGTCATCCAGGCGTTCGTGGAGGCGGCCAAACGTAGCCTGACGGCCGGCTTCAAAGTTGTGGAAGTCCACGCCGCCCACGGCTATCTGCTGCATCAATTCCTGTCTCCCTTGAGCAATCAGCGGCGCGATCAATACGGCGGCTCGTTCGAGAATCGCATCCGGCTGGTGCTGCAAGTGACCGAAGCGGTCCGGGCGGTATGGCCTGAGGAATTGCCGGTGTTCGTGCGCGTATCGGCCACCGACTGGGTCGAAGATGGCTGGAACCCGGATGAAACCGTGGAGCTGGCGCGACGATTCCGGGCACTGGGGGTGGACCTGATTGATGTGTCCTCGGGCGGCACCGCCGCGAATGCAGAAATTCCCACCGGTCCCGGGTATCAGACGCGTTTTGCCGAACGGGTGCGCAAGGAGTCGGAAATCGCCACCGGCACTGTCGGTATGATTACCGAACCAGCCCAGGCCGAGCACATCTTGCGGACCTGCCAGGCCGACATCATTTTCCTGGCCCGCGAATTGTTGCGCGACCCGTACTGGGCGCTGCATGCCGATGATGACCTGGGGGGACGCAAAGCCACGTGGCCGGCGCAGTACCAGCGGGCCACGCATCGGGAACAGCCGATTCATGAGTCGGATTTGCGCGATTAAGGGTTAGCTTGAAACAAAAAGCCCCGGTTTTTAGGCCGGGGCTTTTGTTTATTGGGCTGGATGGTCCGGCGTCTGTACTTGCCTCATCGCGAGCAGGCTCGCTTGTATGGTAGGACTTGAAGGGAGGAGGAGGGACAAGGCTCGATTCTGACTGTTAGGCGCAGTACAGACCGTGGGAGATTTCGCCCCTCCTCCTTTCACCCAAGCGCCGATAAAGAATGCATCTGGCCTAAACCGACGATAGGAACAAGCCTGCGCCTCTGGGTGAACCCTTCAAGTGTTCAAACCTTAGCCCGGAGAATTTTCAATGGCAATGCCGGTTTCTGTCACAAAGCCGATTGTGGGCGTGGATGTCGCCAAGAACGAGTTGGTGATCTATCACGCCGAACTTGATGTACTGGAGGCGATTCC
>NZ_FODL01000027.1:0-30753 GCF_900110355.1 Pseudomonas sp. NFACC39-1
GCCCCGTTAACCACGCTGGCCGAACGTAGGTATTGCGCAGTGGGTACCTCGGCATGGAGGCCGAGGTAGCCGCGCTGGGCCATGGATGGCCCTTCGCGGCGGGCCCACGGAGCAATGCCGGAGTGAGGGCACACCGAGCCTCAGCGAGGTGCCGAGTGGTGGGGCAAAGCGCTTTTGGTTACTTTTGGCGCTCTTCCAAAAGTGACCCGCTGTAAGAGCGGAACCATAAGCCGCCGTTACCGCAGCAATGGATATGTACCCAGCCAACAAAATCCTGGCCGGCTGTCAGGCCGCCTCGTCACCCAGCTCAACCCAAACCAGAGCCGAACCTTACAACCGCCCCGCCGGCGCATACGGCACAGGATCAATCACCGGCTCACGCCCCAACATCAGGTCAACAAACAACCGACACGACGCAGGCGCCAGCACCAGCCCATTGCGATAATGCCCACAATTCAACCACAACCCCGAAAACCCCGGCACTTCACCGATATAGGGAATGCCCTCCGGCGATCCAGGCCGCAACCCGGCCCAATGCCCGACCACCTCGGCGTCGGCCAGCGCCGGAATCAACTGCTGCGCCGAAGCCTTCAGGCTATCGAGCGCTACATCGGTCGGGGTCTTGTCGAAACCCTCACGCTCCAGCGTACTGCCCACCAGAATATGCCCGTCGCGACGAGGAATCGCATAACGGCCCTTGGCCAGGACCATGCTCGATAAAAAATCCGACGCACACTTGTACAAAATCATCTGGCCTTTGACCGGCTCAACCGGCAATTTCAGCCCCAGCGTCTTGAGCAGTTCACCGCTCCACGCGCCCGCCGCCAAGACCACCTGTTCGCCACGAATCTGTCCTGCCGAGCTTTCCACCCCCACCACACGCCCACCGTCGCGGATGAACCCGCTGACCTCGCAGTGTTCATGCAAGGTGACATTGGGCAGCGCCAGCAAGGCAGCCTTGAGGGATTTCACCAGCCGGGGATTACGCACGTTAGCCACGTCGGCCATGTAGATCGCCCGGGAAAAACCCGCGCCCAGCACCGGCACCGCATCATGCACCGCAGAGATATCCACAGCCTCCAACGGGCGCCCTTCTCGCTCAGCCCAGGCCAAGGCTTCGACCTGATCGTCCAGGTCCAGCCAATACAGGCCAGTGACATGTACTTGCGGATCAATCCCGGTGGCCGCGAACAAACGCTGCCCCAGCTGTGGATAAAAGTCCTGCGACCAGTGGGCCAGTGCGGTGACCGCCGGGCTGTAGCGCCAGGGGTATAGCGGCGAAACAATACCGCCGCCGGCCCAGGACGATTCCTGGCCGACATTGGAGCGGTCCAGCAGCACCACATGCTGCCCTTCGGACGCGAGATTGAACGCAGTCAGCAGGCCGATAACTCCGCCGCCGACAATCACCACTTGCTGTTGCCTGGTCATGTTCTATTTCAACTCACAAGACAAAGGGCGCAGGACAGCACCCGAAAAATAAACTCAGCGACCCCAGCAATCCTTGGCGGTCAGCCCGGCAGTGGCGTTGATGATGCTTCGTGCGCCTGTGTTGTTGATTGTGAAATCACCGCACTTGTCGCTTGCCATGGACGAGCCGCTGTTGCGCACCGCGGTCAGGGTGAAACTCTGGTCCAAAAGCGTCTGGGTAATGGTGTAGAAATCATTCCCGCTGCTCAGCCCGGTCGCGTTGGTGTAGACGCCGGTCTTGGAATAATGACGCTCAAGGATCTGCGCCTGCTCTGATAACAGCCCGGCAACTTCAGCGCGCCGCCCCTTTTTCATGTATTCGGTCAGGCTCGGATAGCCGACGGTGATCACGATACCGATGATGGCGATCACGATCATGATTTCGATCAAGGTGAAACCCCGGTTGGATCTGCGCATACCTTATCTCTCATTGTATTTGCCGCCACATGATGCGGCGGCTGCCGCCGACGGATTTTCCCAGCAGGTCGGTGATACCACCACCGGAGTCGTTCACGATCATGTTGGTGGCCCCGTTGGCACTGACGACAGCGCTCAAGGTCGGGATACCCCCCGTGAAAATCACCCCGCTGGAGACCGTGTCGAGGCTGTTGAGCAGGCCGTCACCGTTGGTGTCGAGCACCGCGTAATTGAGCATCTTACCGTTGAACGCATCCACCTGGATCAGTTTGCCGGTACCGAAGCTGGCGCAGGGGTCGGTGGTGTCCACGGCGGCCGTGGTGAAAACTATTCGCCCGAGCACCAGACTGGCCGGGTTGATCACCCGCTCCCCAGTCAATGCGTTGTTGTACACCAAGGGCAAATACCAGCCTTTTTTCGCAGGATACGTCACGTCGGTCTGGCTGGTCGTCACGAATTGCCCGGTGCTGCCTGAGAACACCCCCGTGATCGACTGGGCTTGCAGGCTCGAAACCGTGATTTGTCCGGTACCGCCGGTGGCGTCCCAGATCGAATAGAACCCCTGCAAATCCTTATTGAGCTTGTCCACCGCCTCGTTGAATTTACCCGTGCCGAAAAAAACCTGGGTCCCGCCCTGGGGGTTGTCCGCCAGCAGCGGCTGGACGGTGATTGGCTGGGTTGCACCACCGGGCGCGGTGAACAATGGCTGCCCGGCAAATGCAACGCCCCAGGTGGTGGGGGAAGTGCCGCTGAGGTCGAACTTCCACATCCGCCCTTTCAAGTCGCCACCGTACGCGGCCTGCACCACGTTCTGGGAGTTGACCCGAAGTTTGACCGAAGACAGACCGTTACCCGTCTCGCTGTTATTGACCGTGATTTTCCTGATCAGCGAGCCATCACGGATATCCACCACGTACAGCGCCGCCACGCCGGTGTTGCTGCCATAGCCATTGGCGATGAACGCGGCCCAACGACCATCGGCCAGACGCGCGACTTCGGGACGCGCATAGGCGTAGCCCAGGTCATTGAAGACGTTGGCCGTATTGGCGACGGTCGGTGCGCTGATTTCCCACAACGCCCGAAGCGTATTGCCTGCCGCCGCATCGAACAGCTGCACCGCATAGAACGCTTTGCCCCCGGCTCCGGTCCCGCCCAGGGCCACTGTCTTCCAGGCACTGCCCAATTGCGCATCGAACACGCCGATCTGCCCATCCACCAGGAACTTGTGGCTCACGCCATTGATGTAATTGATGTCGGCGATGTCCCGCAGCAAGGGCAGGACGCTCGACGGCATGTAGGCGTAACGCCGGGTGCCGTTGGTGCTGTTGATGACGCTGAAGAAACCGTCGTTGGCATTCACCACAAGATTGGCGTTCATGTTCGCCGCCTTGGTTGCCAGGTAAGTGCTGTAGCTGGTGTCGTTCAGCAGATCCGAGGCGGTCTGGTCATTGGGCGATGCCAGCACCAGAGGCGAGTTGATGATGTCGCCCAGCAACACGCTGCGCACCTTCAGCCCGGTTTTATTGACGCCTTTGCTCCATTCCACCAGATCGGTGCCGGTGATCCCCGTGGGCAGGCCCTGGCTGAGGCTGGTTTGCTGAGCCGGTGAAAAGTTGCCGTAGGCCAGGGTTACCGGCGTGTTGGTCGCGGTGTTCCAGGACTGATAGGTCGGTGCCGTGGCACCCGGCACGATGCTGGTGTTGGTGGTCCACTGCACGGCCGCTGTATCGACCGTTCCCGCCGAAGTAAAACCGAATGCCCGGATGGTGCCCCGCCAGTCCTTGGGGTCATAGGTGGTCTGGTAATAGCTGGAGGTGGTGGACAACGTTGCACCGTTGGTGGTGCCGCCGCCCCCCGACCCAGCCTTGGAGGTGATGTCACTCAAGGCCAATGACAAGGCTGAGTTCAGGCCTTCGCTGTCGGACGCTGGATAATATTTACCCGCGCCGTAGCGAGCGGCGTCGGACAGCATCGGATTGGTGACCGCAAAACCCACGGTGTAGGTATTGAGGTACTGCCGGGGGAAGTCCGTGGCGTTCCAGCTCTGGCCGGTGGCATCGGTGCCGGTGGAGCGCATGTCGATGTCGAAGGCGAACTTGGCGATGTCGTCCAGGTAAAGCGTATCGCCCTCAGCGTCACCGTTGCGGTCAGCACCATCGTTGGTACTGATGCCATCCCAGTTCGGTAGACGGGATCCACCTAGCGGATCGTTGGTGGGAAAGGTACGGTCGTAAGTGGGCAAGCCGTCGGTGATCACCACTCCGAAATTCTTCTGGCACCGATACTGAATCGGGCTGGTGTAGGTACTGGGGGTACTGTTGTGGTACGGCGCCATGCCCCTGAAATAACGGGTGACCTCGTAATAGCTTTCGGCCAATGGCGTATTGGCGACCGCGCCCAGACCGTTGATGGCGTTGATCAGGGCACTGTAGTTGGCGTTGGCCTGGGTCTGGGTCACGCTGCCACTGACGGGTGACAGGTCGCTGACGACGCGGGCAATGTAGCCCCCCGGGCCGGGGTTGCTGAAGTTGGGCGGGTTGAAGGTGGCAAGCCCAATGCGCAGGGCACGGTTATTGGCGACCAGGTCGTTGGAGACATCCCGTGCCACGTTGATTCGATAGTCCCTGGGGATTGAGCCGTTGGTGTAGTCCCGGTTCGAGCCGTTGGCCAGGGTTACCAGATACGCCAGGTACTTGGCGGTGTAGCGGGTATCGCCCCCACCCACCGGGTCTGGCAGCCGCAGGCAGATCCGGCCAAGGCCGGGTCGATAGAAACCGTACCAGCCAGACGAGCAGCCGCCCCGCAACAGGCTTATTAACAGAATGTTCGAGTCATCCAGATCCAGTTCATACCTATCGTTGCAATTGCTACTGGCGCTGCATGCATAAGTGCGCGTTTGCGTCACCGTCGGATCAAACCCCGACGCCCAAATGATGTTGTTCATACTCCCCGAGTCATCGATCAGCAGCATCACGTTGGGGGTGACTGCGGCGGCACTCAGCAACGGCGAATCCGAAGGTGTGAAAGCATAGGCCGGTGCAGCCAGATAAAGGCTCAGCAGCACGCCCCAGAACGCCTGCCTCCAATCGCGACGCGCCTTAATATTTCGCATAAATGCTCTCCACGACGCTGCGCTGGTTATTGCCTACCACAGCCACTGCCGTGATCCGGTAAAGCGTTGCCGATGTATTGATCGGCACGTTGACCGCCGTGAGCGTGGTGCCCAGGTTCTGCACGCCGTAAAACCCGCCAGGGACGGCGATCCAGGTCACCCCCGACGATGAATTGCGCCCGGCCGCCGTGAGGGTTGCCGATTCAGCCGGGGGCGCACACTGGGTCGCAGTGGTGCACACCGGCAGGGAGTAGGCCTCGGCCTGTACCGCGCTTTCACCAACCCGCAGCGCAGCCTCGGCCACCTGGAAGGACTGGTTGCGCAGCATGACGCTACTGGTCATCTTTTCCTGAAGGGTGGCGCTCTGCATCGATGACAGCCCGATCAACGTAATGAGTAGCAGAAACACGAGGCTGACCAGCAATGCCATGCCACGCTGACGGTGCCTGAGGGACGTCGAGTTCATCAGTCGTCCCTCACAGAAGCCGGTTGCGCAAAGCGGCAACCACGTTAAAGGTCTGCTCGCGCACAGTGTTCTTCGGGTCAAAGAGCGTGAGGGTCAGGCGCACGCTGCGGATCAGGGCCGGATCGGTCGGGTTGCGGCTGTAGCTCGATGCCGCGATGTCTGTCGCGCTGCTGGCCACACCAAATGTCACATCGAATGCCCGGACGTTATCCACCAGTACCGCCTGGGTCGGGTTGCCAGCCCCGGTGCCCATCAACAACTGGTTATTGCTGAAGCTGTAGATCAACCGCCGTATCGGAAACGCCATTTGCCCGGCCGCCGGTAGCCGCGCCCCGGTATAGGCGGTTGCCGTGTTGCGACAGTCCGAGATCACGGTCCAGGTCGGCACGCCACCACTGTTGCCGACATCCGTCGTCACCAGCGTCAGCTTCAGATTGGCGTTGTCCCAGCTGATCGGCGTGACCTTGCTGGCATTGAAGTCCCCCGCCGAGGACGCGTCGAGAACGCTCTCCAGACAACCGAACATGCCCACCATGCGAAGCTCCTGGACCATCTTGCTCAGGGCGAACCGCGCATCCTCCTGCATCACCGCCGCTGCGCTCTGACTGACGTAGGTATTCTTGGCGGCGATGAAAATCTGCACCACACCCAGCACGACAATCAGGCTGAGCACCAGCGCGATCATCAATTCAATCAGGCCGAATCCCCGGCAATGCCTGTTCATGGCGTCGCCCCTGGTGGGTCGACGGCCACGCGACTGGTCAGCACGAAACTGCGTCGCGCCTCGGCGGCGTTGGTCGTGTTGGCGGCCCGGGCGTCGTCCCAAGAGATGGTAATGGTGTAGACCCGCTGGTGCAGGGCAACAGTGCCGGTGGCCGTGGCGCCGCCGAAGCTGACGATGTTGGTCTTGAAATCGTAGAGATCCTGGTCCCGGGCTACGTTGAGATTGGGAGAACTGGGCGGCGTGACCGTGTAATCGGCGCCGGAGTTGGCGCGAATGCGGTCCAGCATGTCGTAGGCGATGAAGCTGGCCTGACTGGTCATGCGCGAGCTGTCGGTATATTTGAGCGCATTGAGCTGAACCATCGCCGCTCCCAGCAAGCCCACGCCAAGAATCAGCACCGCCACCAGCACCTCGATCAGTGTCATGCCCTCCTGTGCCTGTTTACTGCAACCCTTCATCCGCAACTTCCACCCAATACGATTCGTCCATTGAGGCAAACACTCAGCGTCCTGCTCTGCGCCCCCCTTACATAATTGAAAGTCACCGGCGTGGCCGGTGCCGACAACCCGCCGAGGTTGTTGAAATCAATGTTGGTCACCTCTGAGGTTAGCGTCAGAGTCGCGCCGCTGCTCATCGCCGGAACAACCCGCAATACATTGGGCTCAGCGCCAGTACTGTCATACACCGTCAGCTCGCCGCTCCATACGCTGCCCTGGGCCGTGGGGCGAATCCGTGTGGCGACACCACGGTCGATCGCCGTCATCCGGGCGAAGTTCAGTGCCCGGCGCAGATCGCCAATATCGGTATCGGCCTTGGTGCCCTGCACCGAACCGGTAAGGGCCGGTACCGCCAGGGTGATCAGGAGCAGCAGCACGCCAAGGGCTACCAGCACCTCAATCAGCGTGAAACCTTTTGTACGAAGATCCATCGATGCCCTCCGTCGCCGTCGGCTATACCTGCTTCTACACGCTAGAACAAACGACTGCGTGTGCTCAATACTGCCCTGTGGCGAGGGGATTTATCCCCGCCGGGCTGCGCAGCGGCCCCACTGAAGCTGATAACGATCCAACCTGACACCCTGCGGAGGTTGGTTTGGGGCCGCTGCGCAGCCCAGCGGGGATAAATCCCCTCGCCACAATGGGCTATTAATCTTGAGTCCGCTTCACATTCTCCAGGGAGGAGATGTCATGCACCAACAGGGCTTCAGCCTGATCGAACTGCTCATGGGACTGGCGATTGCGGCAATTGTTCTGTCGTGGGCCGGCGCTGGCTACAAAGAGCTGATCGAATCCATCGAACGCGAGGACACCGCCCAGTTACTGATCAGCGGGTTGCGCAGCGCGCGCAGCGAAGCCATCGCGCGCAACCGGACGGTTGTGCTCAGGGGGATAGACAACGATTGGGGCCGGGGCTGGCGAATGACCCTGGACGACAAGGAGAAGACCGTACTGATGGAGCGCAGGGCAAGCGCTCGGGTGGTCGGCAACCAGCCGGTGAGACGCAGGGTGAGGTTCAGCAACCGGGGGGAAGCCTTGCACCCCGGCGGCGCATTCCAGGCAGGCACGCTGCATGTCTGCGCGAAACGCGGGCCGGTCAGCCACCATCAGGTGATATTGGCGCCCTCCGGCCGCGTCCACCTGGAAAGCGTCGAAGCCGAGCAGGCGCTGTGCGAAAAGGACTTAAAGCAAGGAGCGCACGCGTAGTTCCTTGGGCATGGAGAAAGTGACGTTCTCCTCGCGACCGGACAATTCATCGGCACCGGTTGCACCCCAGGCCTGCAATTGCTGGATCACGCCGCGCACCAACACTTCCGGCGCAGAAGCACCGGCGGTAATGCCGATACGCTCGACGCCATCGAACCAGCTGCGCTGCATGTCTTCGGCACCGTCGATCAGGTACGCTGGAGTGGACATGCGCTCGGCCAGCTCGCGCAGGCGATTGGAGTTGGAGCTGTTCGGGCTACCGACTACCAGCACGACATCACACTCGTCGGCCAGTTGCTTGACCGCATCCTGACGATTCTGGGTGGCGTAGCAGATGTCATCCTTGCGTGGCCCACCGATGGCCGGGAAGCGCGCACGCAGGGCGTCGATCACTCGACTGGTATCGTCCATGGACAGGGTGGTCTGGGTGACAAACGCCAGCTTTTGCGGGTTACGCACCTGCAGCGCGGCGACGTCTTCTTCATCCTCGACCAGATAGATCGCGCCACCGTTGCTGGCGTCGTATTGGCCCATGGTGCCTTCGACTTCCGGATGGCCCTCGTGGCCGATCAGGATGCACTCACGACCGTCACGGCTGTAACGGGCCACTTCGATATGAACCTTGGTCACCAAGGGACAGGTCGCGTCGAATACCTTCAGGCCACGGCCGGCAGCTTCGGTACGCACTGCCTGGGACACCCCGTGGGCACTGAAGATCACGATGACGTCGTCCGGCACCTGGTCCAGTTCCTCGACGAAGATCGCCCCGCGGCTACGCAGGTCTTCGACGACAAATTTGTTGTGGACCACTTCATGGCGCACATAGATGGGCGGCCCGAAGACTTCCAGGGCGCGGTTGACGATTTCGATCGCCCGGTCCACGCCGGCGCAGAAGCCACGGGGGTTGGCGAGTTTGATTTGCATGCTGTGCCTCGTGTCTTGCGCGCAAGAAATAGTAATGCTTGTCTAAAAACTCAAAGACAATGGAATCCGATGTGGGAGCGGGCTTGCTCGCGAAGGCGGACTGTCAGCCAACATCAATATTGAATGTAAGGCCCTCTTCGCGAGCAAGCCCGCTCCCACACTGGACCGCATCCGGTCAGTTAAAGCGCCTTGACCTCGATGATTTCCACTTCGAAATTCAAGGTCTTGCCCGCCAGTGGGTGATTGAAGTCCACGGTCACCTGAGCGTCGTCGAAAGCTTTCACCACACCTGGCAGTTCCGTGTTGGCCGCGTCGTTGAAGATCACCAACAGACCTTCGGACAGTTCCATGTCCTGGAACTGGGAGCGTGGCATGGTCTGCACGTTTTGCGGGTTGGGCTGACCAAAGGCGTTTTCCGGTGGAACCACCACGGTGCGCTTGTCGCCGGCCTTGAAACCGAAGATCGCCGCCTCGAAGCCTGGCAGCAGGTTGCCGTCGCCAACCTTGAACACGGCCGGAGCCTTGTCGAAGGTGCTGTCGACGGTGTCGCCGTTTTCCAGGTGCAGGGCGAAGTGAAGCTTCACTTCAGTGTTTTGAGCGATACGCTGCTCAGTCATGGACGGCTTCTCCGGTTTTCTTGCTCTTGAACATGTCCAGCGCGAGCATCACAGCACCCACGGTAATGGCGCTGTCGGCAAAGTTGAACGCCGGGAAATACCAGCGGTTCTGCCAATGCACCAGGATGAAATCGATCACGTGGCCCAAGGCAATCCGGTCATAAAGATTACCCAGCGCGCCCCCGAGCACCAATGCCAGCGCCACGGCCAGCCAGGTCTCATCGCGGCCCAGGCGTTTGAGCCAGACCACCAGCACGCCACTGACCACGATGGCGATCAGGGCGAACAGCCAGCGCTGCCAGCCCGAACTGTCGGCCAGGAAACTGAACGCCGCGCCCGTGTTGTAGGCCAGGGTCCAGCTGAAGTAGTCGGGAATGACCACGATCTGCTGGTACATGGTCAGCGAGTTCTCGAAGTAGTACTTGCTGGCCTGGTCAATGACCAGCACCAGCACGCTCAACCACAACCAGCTCAGCCGGCCGAAACGGCCCGCTGCGTTAGGCGCCACATTAGGCATAGTGACGAACCTCACCGGTGCCGCTGATGTTGTCGACGCAACGACCGCAGATTTCCGGATGCTCCGGGTTCACGCCGACGTCTTCGCGGCAGTGCCAGCAACGGGCGCACTTGGTGTGGTTCGACTTGACGATCTTCAGCTTCAGGCCGCTGACTTCAGTGACGACCGCATCGGCCGGCGCCTGCACCAACGGGGCGACACTGGCGGTGGAAGTGATCAGCACGAAGCGCAGCTCATTGCTTAGCTTGGCCAGGTCGCCCCCCAGGGCTTCTTCAGCGTAGAGAGTCACTTCGGCCTGCAGGTTGCCACCCACGGCCTTCGCCGCGCGCTGGATCTCCATTTCCTTGTTGACCGCCGCCTTGACCGCCATGATCCGGTCCCAATAGGCCCGGTCCAGCTCGAAACCTTGCGGCAGTTCGGTCAGGCCTTCATACCAGGTGTTGAGCATCACCGACTCGTTGCGCTCGCCCGGCAGGTACTGCCACAGCTCGTCGGCGGTGAACGCCAGGATCGGCGCGATCCAGCGCACCAGCGCTTCGCTGATGTGGAACAGCGCGGTCTGGCACGAACGGCGCGCCTTGCTGTTGGCGCCAGTGGTGTACTGGCGGTCCTTGATGATGTCGAGGTAGAAGCCACCCAGCTCCTGCACGCAGAAGTTATGGATCTTGGAGTAGACGTTCCAGAAACGGTACTCACCGTAATGCTCCTGCAATTCGCGTTGCAGCAGCAGGGTACGGTCCACGGCCCAGCGGTCCAGCGCGAGCATTTCCTCGGCCGGCAGCAGGTCGGTGGCCGGGTTGAAGCCGGTCAGGTTCGACAGCAGGAAGCGCGCGGTGTTACGGATCCGTCGGTAGGCGTCCGCGCTGCGCTGCAGGATCTGTTCGGAAACGGCCATCTCGCCGGAATAGTCGGTGGAGGCGACCCACAAGCGCATGATGTCGGCGCCCAAGGTGTCGTTGACCTTTTGCGGCGCGATCACGTTGCCCAGGGACTTGGACATCTTGCGCCCGGACTCGTCGACGGTGAAACCGTGGGTCAGCAGCTCGCGGTACGGTGCGTGGTTGTCGATGGCGCAACCGGTCAGCAGCGACGAGTGGAACCAGCCGCGGTGCTGGTCCGAACCTTCCAGGTACAGGTCGGCACGCGGGCCGGTTTCGTGGCCCATCGGGTGCGAACCGCGCAGCACATGCCAGTGGGTGGTGCCGGAATCGAACCAGACGTCCAGGGTATCGCTGATCTTGTCGTACAGCGGCGCTTCGTCGCCCAGCAGCTCGGCGGCGTCCATCTTGAACCAGGCTTCGATGCCTTCGACTTCGACGCGCTTGGCCACCATTTCCATCAGCTCGACGGTGCGCGGGTGCAGTTCGCCGCTTTCCTTGTTCAGGAAGAACGGGATCGGCACGCCCCAGTTGCGTTGGCGGGAGATGCACCAGTCAGGACGGTTGGCGATCATCGAGTGCAGGCGCGCTTGGCCCCAGGCCGGCACGAACTTGGTGTCCTCGATGGCTTTGAGGGAGCGTTGGCGCAGGGTGTCGCCAGTGGCTGGCTGCTTGTCCATGCCGATGAACCATTGCGCGGTGGCGCGGTAGATCAGCGGGGTCTTGTGGCGCCAGCAGTGCATGTAGCTGTGTTCGATGACGGTGGTGTGCAGCAGCGCGCCGACTTCGGTCAACTTATCGACGATGGCCGGGTTGGCTTTCCAGATGAACTGGCCACCAAAGAACTCCAGCGATGGCACATACACGCCATTGCTCTGTACCGGGTTGAGGATGTCGTCGTTGACCATGCCGTATTTCTTGCAGGTCACGAAGTCGTCAACGCCATAGGCCGGCGCGGAGTGAACCACACCAGTGCCTGCGCCCAGCTCCACGTAGTCGGCCAGGTACACCGGCGACAGACGATCATAAAACGGATGACGGAAATTGATCAGCTCCAGCGCCGAACCCGGGGTGGTGGCCAGCACCGAGCCTTCGAGGTTGTAGCGGGCCAGGCAGGACTCGACCAGTTCTTCGGCCAATACCAGCAGCTTGTCGCCAACATCGACCAGGGCGTAGTTGAATTCCGGGTGAACGTTCAACGCCTGGTTGGCCGGGATGGTCCACGGAGTGGTGGTCCAGATCACGATCGACGCCGGTTTGCTCAGCTTGCCCAGGCCGAAAGCGGCGGCGAGTTTGTCTTCATCGGCGATCGGGAAGGCGACGTCGATGGTCGAGGATTTTTTGTTTTCGTACTCGACTTCCGCCTCGGCCAGGGCCGAACCGCAATCGAAGCACCAGTTCACGGGCTTGAGGCCCTTGAACACGAAGCCGCCCTCGACGATTTTCGCCAAGGCACGGATTTCGCCGGCTTCGTTTTTGAAGTCCATGGTTTTGTAAGGGTTGGCGAAGTCGCCCAGCACGCCGAGGCGGATGAACTCGGACTTCTGCCCTTCGATCTGCTCGGTGGCGTAGGCACGGCACAGCTCGCGGGTCTTGTCCGCGCCCAGATTCTTGCCGTGGGTCACTTCAACCTTGTGCTCGATCGGCAGGCCATGGCAATCCCAGCCTGGGATATACGGCGCGTCGAAACCCGACAGGGTCTTGGAGCGCACGATCATGTCCTTGAGAATCTTGTTCAGCGCGTGACCGATGTGGATCGTGCCGTTGGCGTACGGAGGGCCGTCGTGCAGGACGAACTTCGGACGATCCTTGCCAATCTCGCGCAACTTTCCGTACAGGCCAATGCTGTCCCAACGCTGCAGAATCTGTGGTTCGCGCTGAGGCAGGCCGGCCTTCATAGGGAAGGCGGTGTCCGGAAGGTTTAGCGTGGCTTTATAGTCGGTCATTTAAGGCTCTTCATTAGCGATTGGCGCTGGTTGCGACAAGGGCACGGGCGGCGGCGATATCTGCATGGATCGCCGTCTTGAGCGCCTCCAGAGAGGCAAAACGCTGCTCTTCACGCAGCTTTTGGTGGAAAACCACCGTCAAACGCCGGTCATACAGATCGCCGGCAAAATCCAGAACATGTACTTCGAGGTGGGCCTTGCCATCCCCCTGGACCGTGGGCCGGACGCCGATATTGGCGACACCGGGCCAGGTCTTGCCGTCGATCTCGACACTCACCAGGAACACCCCGGTCAGCGGCACACGACGACGCTTGAGTTGCACGTTGGCCGTCGGCGTGCCCAATTGGCGCGCCAGTTTCTGCCCGTGCAGGATCCGTCCGGCAATCCGGTACGGCCGGCCGAGCAAACGCTCGGCCAATTCGAAGTCGGCAGCCGCCAGGGCATTGCGGACCTGGGTACTGCTGACGCGCATGCCATCCATCTCGACGGTCTGCGCGGCTTCGACAGTGAAGCCCCGGGCCTTGCCGGCCTGTTGCAGGTAATCGAAATCCCCTGCCCGGTCGCAGCCGAAACGGAAATCATCACCGACTTCCAGATGTTTTATATCCAGACCGCCCACCAGGATGGTCTCGACGAATTCGGCGGCACTGAGCTTGCTCAGGCGCTGATTGAAGGCCAGGCACAAGACCCGGTCAACGCCTTCGGCGGCCAGCAGATGCAGCTTGTCCCGCAGCCGGGCCAGACGGGCCGGCGCGGTGTCCGGGGCGAAAAATTCCCGGGGTTGCGGCTCGAAGATCACCACGCAACTGGGCACGCCCAATTCCTGGGCACGCTCGCGCAACCGCGCCAGGATAGCCTGGTGGCCACGGTGAACACCGTCAAAGTTGCCAATAGTGGCGACACAGCCCCGATGCTGGGGGCGCAGGTTGTGGAGGCCTCGAACCAGCTGCATAACGCGCTTCTTGCTCATAAAGTGGCCGATTATAACCACACCCGGCGGCCGACGACAGGCAACACCGTAACCCAAAGTGATCGAGCCGACAAAACCACTGCCCGGCCCGGGATTATCGAGGGTAAACCCTCAGCTCAAGCCCTTGCGGTTGAAGTCGCGCAGGCGGAAGCCCATCAGCAGCAGCATGCCGAAATACGCCACCACGCCCGCGACGACCAGCACTCCCAGGCGCAGGAAACGCTCGAGCATCTGCCCTTCGCCCCAGGCTGGCATGAAATGCATCGCCCCCAGCAACACCGCCGACATCACGCCCACGGCCACCAGCAGCTTGAGGCCGAACTTGCCCCAGCCCGGTTGCGGCTGATACATCTTCTGCTTGCGCAATTGGTAAAACAGCAGCCCGGCATTGAGGCAGGCGCCAGCACTGATCGCCAAGGCCAGGCCGGCGTGGGCCAGCGGGCCGATCAGCAACAGGTTGAACAGCTGGGTCATCACCAGGGTGAAAATGGCGATTTTCACCGGCGTGCGAATGTTCTGCTGGGCATAGAAACCTGGCGCCAGCACCTTGATCACAATGATCCCGAGCAAGCCCACCGAGTAAGCGATCAATGCCCGCTGGGTCATCAGGGCATCAAATGCATTGAACTGACCGTACTGAAACAACGAAACGGTCAGCGGCTCGGCCAGGATGCCCAGCGCCAGGGCACAGGGCAATACCAGCACGAAGCACAGGCGCAGGCCCCAGTCGAGAATGCGCGAGTATTCCTGACGGTCCTGGCTGGCGTAGGTCTTGGCCAGGGTCGGTAACAGGATCGTGCCCAGGGCCACGCCCAACACGCCGGAGGGCAACTCCATAAGGCGGTCGGCGTAGTACATCCACGACACCGAACCGGCCACCAGGAACGAGGCGAAAATGGTGTTGATGATCAGGGAAATCTGACTCACCGAAACCCCGAGGATCGCCGGCAGCATCTGCTTCATCACTCGCCATACGCCGCTGTCACGCAGATTCAGACGCGGCAGCACCAGCATGCCGATTTTCTTCAGGTGAGGCAGTTGATACAGCAACTGCGCCAGGCCGCCCACCAGCACCGCCCAACCGAGGGCCATCACCGGGGGATCGAAGTACGGTGTCAGGAACACCGCAAATACGATCATGCTGACGTTGAGCAGGGTCGGCACGAAGGCCGGTACCGAGAAACGGTTCCAGGTATTGAGGATCGCCCCGGCCAGAGATGACAGGGAGATCAGCAATATATAAGGAAAGGTCACCCGCAACAGGTCCGTGGTGAGCTGGAATTTTTCTGGGGTATCGGTAAAACCCGGTGCCGTGGCCCAGATCACCCAGGGCGCGGCGAGCATGCCAGCAGCCGTGACCAGCGCCAGCACCAGCGTCAGCAAACCCGTGACGTAAGCAATGAACGTTCGGGTCGCCTCGTCGCCCTTCTGACTCTTGTATTCCGCCAGGATCGGCACGAAGGCTTGGGAAAATGCCCCTTCAGCGAAGATCCGCCGCAATAGGTTGGGCAACTTGAAGGCGATGAAGAAGGCATCGGTGGCCATCCCGGCACCGAATATCCGAGCAATCAGCGTGTCACGAACGAACCCCAGGACGCGTGAAAGCATCGTGATAGAGCTGACGGCAGCCAACGATTTGAGCAGATTCATGAAAAGAGTTTTTGCCTGTCGATAAACAGCAGGCGAACAACGCGCCCACTTATGCGATACTCCGCGCCGCTAAACAGTGCAGAGCCAAAGCCCGCGAGTTTACAGGTCGCACGCCGGAAAGAAATCATCCGGTGCGTTGTACCTGCCATTCAGCGGAACGTGTCACCCGCCCTTGACAAGACATCAACTCATCGGCATGATTCGCGGCCTATTTTGTTTGCTATTTCCTAAAAAGTCTTTCGAGGAGCTCGACGGTGGCCAACACACCTTCCGCCAAAAAACGTGCAAAACAGGCTGAGAAGCGTCGCAGCCACAACGCCAGCCTGCGTTCCATGGTCCGTACCTACATCAAAAACGTAGTTAAGGCCATCGACGCAAAAGACGCTGAAAAAGCCCAAGCTGCTTACGTTCTGGCTGTGCCAGTTATCGACCGTATGGCCGATAAAGGCATCATCCACAAGAACAAGGCTGCTCGCCATAAGAGCCGCCTGAATGGCCACGTAAAGGCCCTGAACGTTGCCGCTGCTGCCTAAGCGACGCGCTCGTTAAAAAACCGACCTCAGGGTCGGTTTTTTATTGCCTGGGATTTAACAGGCACCGCACGAACAATGTGGGGGCAGACCTCTGTGGGAGCAAGGCTTGCCCGCGACAGCATCGCCTCAGCATTAAGATAGACCGAGGCACCTGCATCGCAGGCAAGCCTTGCTCCCACACAACCTCTCTCACAATGAGTTTGCCCGAACTATTGAGCACGAGCCCACGGCAGGATCGGAATCGCCGTCACCGCATTCTGCGGACTGCCTTCGATCACGCGGTCGCTGTAGACCAGGTACACCAGCGTATTACGCTTCTTGTCGAGAAAACGCACCACCTGCATGGTCTTGAACACCAGCGACGTGCGCTCCCTGAACACTTCCTCACCGTCCTTGAGCTCGCCCTTGAAGCTGATGGGACCGACCTGACGACAGGCAATGGACGCCTCGGCGCGATCCTCAGCCAGGCCCAGACCACCCTTCACCCCACCGGTCTTGGCCCGGGACAGATAACACGTCACCCCATCCACCTTCGGATCATCGAAGGCTTCAACGACGATCCGGTCATTCGGCCCGACAAACTTGAACACCGTCGACACCTGGCCAATTTCCTCGGCCGAGGCCAGCAGCGGCAATGCCACCAGCAAGCCGATCAATCCTTTTGCCAAACCCATGATTTTTCCTTAGACGAGAATCAGGTTGTCACGGTGAACCAGCTCTGGCTCGGCCATGTAACCCAACAGACCGACAATCGCATCAGACGATTGACCGATGATTTTTTGTGCCTCGAGCGCGCTGTAGTTGGCCAGGCCGCGAGCGATTTCGCGACCATCCGGCGCCACGCACACCACCATTTCGCCGCGACGAAAACTGCCCTGGACCAGCTTCACGCCCACCGGCAGCAGACTTTTATTGCCCTGGGACAGCGCCGACACCGCCCCCGCATCCAACACCAGCGTGCCACGGGTTTGCAGATGCCCGGCCAGCCATTGCTTACGCGCCGCCAGCATGCCGCGCTCAGGCGACAGCAACGTGCCGATGCGCTCGCCGGCCTTGAGGCGATCCAGCACCCGCTCCAGCCGCCCACCGACAATGATGGTGTGAGCCCCGGAGCGAGCAGCCAGACGGGCGGCGCGTAGCTTGGTCTGCATGCCGCCTCGCCCCAGCGCGCCACCGGTACCGCCCGCCACCGCATCCAGCGCCGGATCATCGGCACGCGCTTCGTAGATCAACTTGGCGTCAGGGTTACTGCGCGGATCGGCGTCGAACATGCCGTCGCGATCCGTCAGAATCACCAGCAGATCCGCTTCCACCAGGTTCGCCACCAACGCGGCCAGGGTGTCGTTGTCGCCGAAACGAATCTCGTCGGTGACCACGGTGTCGTTTTCGTTGATCACCGGGATGACTTTCAGCTCAACCAGGGCTCGCAAGGTGCTGCGGGCATTGAGGTAGCGCTTGCGGTCGGACAGGTCATCATGGGTCAGCAGAATCTGCGCCGTGTGGCGACCCAGCTCGGCAAAGCTCGACTCCCAGGCCTGCACCAAGCCCATCTGACCGATGGCGGCAGCAGCCTGCAACTCGTGCATCGCGCTGGGTCGCGATGTCCAGCCCAACCGACTCATGCCAGCTGCTACAGCCCCCGAAGAGACCAAGACCAGCTCGACGCCAGCCTCATGCAAGGCCACCATCTGCTCGACCCACACCGCCATCGCCTTGCGATCCAGACCCTTGCCATCCGCCGTCAGCAATGCGCTACCGATCTTCACGACCCAGCGCCGCGCACCCGTCACCTTGCTCCGCATCATCTTCAACCTTTGCCAGCGAACGGCGCGACCCAGCACCGCCCATGGGATTATTCGTATTTGCGTTTTACAGATACCAAAACGCCGCTCGAATGAGCGGCGCCTTGGAAACTGGCTGATTGCGATGATAACACTGCACTGGATCAGTTAAACCTGCCCCCCATGCAGTCACCAAAAATCCCTGTGGGAGCGAGCCTGCTCGCGATAGCGGTGTGCCAATCAACATCAATGCGACTGATCCAACACCATCGCGAGCAGGCTCGCTCCCACAGTTCTTTATCTTTGGCTACGCGACATCAACGCAAGATCAGTCGCGAACGTAGATGATTTCCGGACCGTCTTCGTCATCCACGTCTTCTTCATCCCAATCGTCGTCACCGATGTCATGGACCGACTTCACGCCACTGCGACGCAGGGCACGCTGATCATCCAGCGCTTGCAACTGAGCACGCGCCTCGTCTTCGATACGCTGATCGAGCTCGGCCAACTCTTCCTTGTAGGCAGGGTCATTGGCCAGGCGATCGGCACGATCTTCCATATAACGCATGATGTCGTGGCACAGGCGCTCGGTGCCCTCTTTGGCAATGGCCGAGATCACGTAGACCGGACCTTCCCACTCCAGGCGATCGACGATTTCCTTGACCCGCTCTTCATGCTCTTCTTCGAGGATCTGGTCGCACTTGTTCAGCACCAACCAGCGGTCACGCTCAGCCAGGGCCGGGCTGAACTTGGTCAGCTCGCTGACAATGACTTCGGCCGCATCAGCAGCACTGGTTTCATCCAGCGGCGCCATGTCCACGAGATGCAGCAACAACCGGGTACGGGACAAGTGCTTGAGGAAGCGAATCCCCAGGCCGGCGCCATCAGACGCGCCTTCGATCAGCCCTGGAATGTCCGCAACCACGAAGCTCTTCCAGCGATCGACACTGACCACACCCAGGTTCGGCACCAAGGTGGTGAACGGGTAATCGGCCACTTTCGGCTTGGCCGCCGACACCGAGCGAATGAAGGTGCTCTTGCCCGCGTTCGGCAGGCCCAGCAGGCCCACGTCGGCCAGCACTTTCATTTCCAGCTTCAGGTCGCGCTGTTCACCCGGCTTGCCTGGCGTGGTCTGGCGTGGCGCACGGTTGGTACTGGACTTGAAACGGGTGTTACCCAGACCGTGCCAGCCACCATGGGCCACCAGCAGACGCTGGCCAGCCTTGGTCAGGTCGCCAATGACTTCCTGGGTGGCGGAATCGATCACCGTGGTGCCGACCGGCACGCGCAGGATCAGGTCTTCGCCCTTTTTGCCGGTGCAGTCGGTGCTGCCGCCGTTGGAGCCACGCTCGGCATCGAAGTGCCGGGTGTAACGGTAGTCCACCAGGGTGTTGAGGTTTTCATCGGCGAGCATATAGATCGAGCCGCCGTCGCCGCCGTCGCCACCGTTCGGACCACCGTTCTCAATGAATTTTTCTCGACGGAAACTCATGCAACCATTGCCGCCGTCGCCGGCTTTTACTCGAATCGATACTTCATCAACAAACTTCATGACACACGCCTCTCGCCATACGGACGAGCCAAAAAAACAAGACATAAGACTCTTGCAAAAATGAGCGCAGCGACCTGATGACACGCCCCAACCGCAGCGCCGACAGCCCATACAAACAGTTTTGCAAGAGACTCACCCCACAAACGAAAAAGCCCCGTCGCAAGACAGGGCTTTTCCAGCGGTCTCGCAATTAAGCTGCGATAACGCTTACGTAACGACGACCGAAGGCGCCTTTTACTTCGAACTTGATCACGCCTTCGACTTTAGCGAAGAGGGTGTGATCCTTACCCATGCCTACGCCGTAGCCAGCGTGGAATTGGGTGCCGCGCTGACGCACGATGATGTTGCCCGCTTTGATAGCCTGGCCGCCATACATCTTGACGCCAAGGCGTTTGGCTTCTGAGTCGCGACCGTTACGGGTACTACCACCAGCTTTTTTGTGTGCCATGAGTTCAATTCTCCTAGTGAGGAATTAGGCTGAAATTAAGCCTGAATACCGGTGATTTTGATCTCGGTGTACCACTGGCGGTGGCCCATACGCTTCATGTGGTGCTTACGGCGACGGAACTTGATGATGCGGACTTTATCGTGACGACCTTGGGAGATCACTTCAGCCACAACGGTAGCGCCAGCAACGACTGGAGCGCCGATATTCACGTCATCGCCATTGGCGACCAACAGAACGCGATCAAAAGTCACGGATTCGCCAGTAGCGATTTCCAGTTTTTCGATCTTCAGGTATTCACCTGGGGCGACCTTGTATTGCTTGCCACCAGTAACAATTACTGCGTACGACATGGTATTTCTCCGATAATCCTGCTCACCCAGCGCTTTATAAGAAGAGGTATTGGCTGGCATGGCTGCATGGGCTGGAAGGCCCGGATGCAATTGCGTAAGGCAGGTGCTGCCCAGGAAGTTCAGGGTGCGCGATTGTACGCAAGCCGCAAGCGCCTTGCAAGAGGCCGTCCATCGCGCCTTGACAGGCCCAGGCGTGGGTCCTAGCATGCCGCGCAACCCTTCTGGAGCACCTGTCGCTGATGCAACCCCAAGCTTTCTACCGCGCGGTGGCGGACGATTTTAGCGCCGTCGACGGCATCATCAAGAAGCAGCTGACTTCCCGAGTGCCGCTGGTATCGAAAATCGGCGATTACATTACTTCGGCCGGAGGCAAACGCCTGCGGCCTTTGTTGGTGCTTTTGTGTGGCAAGGCCCTGGGTCGCGAAGGCGACGACATGCGCCTGCTGGCTGCCACCATCGAATTCCTGCACACCGCGACCCTGCTGCATGACGACGTGGTCGACATGTCCGGCATGCGCCGTGGCCGCTCGACCGCCAACGCCATGTGGGGCAATGCCCCAAGCGTGCTGGTGGGCGACTTCCTGTATTCGCGCTCGTTCGAAATGATGGTCGAACTGGGCTCGATGCCGGTGATGAAGATCCTGTCCCAGGCCACGCGCATCATCGCCGAAGGCGAAGTGCTGCAGCTGTCCAAGGTGCGCGATGCCAGCACCACCGAAGAAACCTACATGGAAGTCATCCGCGGCAAGACCGCGATGCTCTTCGAAGCCTCGACCCACAGCGCCGCCGCCCTGGCTGGCGCCAGCGCCGAGCAGAGCGAAGCGCTGCGCACCTTTGGCGATCACCTGGGTGTAGCCTTCCAACTGGTCGACGACCTGCTGGACTACAAGGGCGACGCCGAAACCCTGGGCAAGAACGTCGGCGACGACCTGGCCGAAGGCAAGCCGACCCTGCCGTTGATCTACACCATGCGCGAAGGCACCCCTGAGCAGGCGGCGCTGGTACGCCAGGCGATCCAGAAAGGCGGAATCGAAGACCTGGAGAGCATTCGCGAAGCGGTTGAAGCCTCCGGCTCGCTGGACTACACCGCGAAACTGGCCCGTGACTACGTCGCCCGCGCAATCAAATGCCTCGACGCCCTGCCAGCCAGCGAGTACCGCGATGCGCTGGTGGAGTTGAGTGAGTTTGCGGTGGCCCGTACTCACTGATCCACAAGGGCTTTTTGTGGCGAGGGAGCTTGCTCCCGCTCGGTTGCGCAGCGACCGCAGGTTCTTTTAGGGCTGCTTCGCAGCCCAGCGGGAGCAAGCTCCCTCGCCACAAAGGCCCCGCATCACCCACCTCGTAACAAAACCCTATATAATGTGCGCCCTTTTGCCCTCCTGATACCCAAGGAACTTTAGTGAGCACGTTGCCTCCCTGCCCGAAATGCAATTCCGAATACACCTACGAAGACGGTACTCAACTGGTCTGCCCGGAGTGTGCCCATGAATGGTCTGCCAGCGGTGAAGCTGAAACCGCGTCCGATGAGACGGTGAAGAAGGATTCGGTCGGCAATGTCCTACAGGACGGCGACACCATCACCGTGATCAAGGACCTGAAGGTCAAAGGCACGTCGCTGGTGGTCAAGGTGGGCACCAAGGTCAAGAACATCCGTTTGTGCGATGGCGATCACGACATCGACTGCAAGATCGACGGCATCGGCCCGATGAAACTCAAATCCGAGTTCGTCAGAAAAGTCTGATTCGGCTGCATTCCATCCCATGCCCCGCGTGTGGGATGGAGCTTCACCCTCCCCCCTTCAGCCCATTTCTCGGGCGTTAGCCAGGTGCCAGCCGCCTTGAGCTAGCACAACCCATCGTCAGAAAAACAATCGCAACGCCAATAGAGCCTTGCTATTTAGCTAATAAGAATTATTCTCATAACGCCCATCAAGGAGATGAGAACCATGACTTATTTGATCGATGCCTGGCTGGACCGCCCACACCCTTACCTGAGAATCCTGCATCGGGAAACCGGGGAAGTTTGCGCGGTACTTGAAGAAGAAGCCTTGAACGAATTGCAGGACCAGGGGGATCTGGACCTCCACAGCCTCAATTCCAGCGAGCCGCTGGTGCTCAAGGAACTGGTGCGCAATCTCTTCCTGTTCTGTTACGCCCGGGCATTGCGCCCTACGGGTGATTTCAGTGGCAGGTTTCAAGGATGAACGCGCAGCTCATGTGGGAGCGGGCTTGCTCACGAAGGCGGTGTGTCAGTTAACAAAAATGTCGACTGGCAGTCCGCATTCGCGAGCAAGCCCGCTCCCACCTATTTGCCCGGCGTTAAACCAGGCAGGGTCTTACAGAACGTCCAACAGCTCGACGTCAAACACCAATACGCTGTGCGGCGGAATGCTGCCAACGCCTTGAGCGCCGTAAGCCAGTTCGCTCGGCACGTATAGGCGCCATTTGCTGCCGGCGTTCATCAGTTGCAGGGCTTCGGTCCAGCCCGGGATCACGCCGCCCACCGGGAATTCGGCTGGCTGGCCACGATCGTAGGAGCTGTCGAACACAGTGCCGTCGATCAGGGTGCCGTGGTAATGGGTACGCACCTGATCCTCACGGCTCGGCTTGGCGCCTTCGCCCTGAGTCAGCACTTCAAATTGCAGACCCGAGGCCAGGGTGGTGATGCCTTCGCGCTTGGCGTTTTCAGCCAGGAATGCACGGCCTTCGCCAGCGGCAGCTTCTGCCTTGGCGGCAGCTTCCGCCTGCATGATTTCGCGGATGACTTTGAAGCTGGCGGACATCTCGTCCTGGCCCACACGGCTCGGCTTGCCGGCGAAAGCGTCGGTCAGGCCGGCCAGGATCGCGTCCAGGCTAACGCCCGGTGGCGGGTTGTCGCGCAGTTGGTCGCCCAACTGACGGCCAATGCCGTAGCTGACGCGGGTTTCGTCGGTGGACAGGTTAACTTCGGACATGATGCTGCTCCGCTGTGCGGACGGCTCGGGAATTTGCCGTGCTCGACACAGCGCCTCCCGGAGCGCCCGGAACCAAAAGGGCGAGCAGACTAGCACAGATGCCGTAGCGGGTGATGAGCCGCCTCATCAAAGCGCCGCTGCCAAAAACGACAACGCCCGCCTGCTTTGCAACAGACGGGCGGTGCGCCAAGGCGATGAACGGGCCTCAGTGCTTGGTCAGTTTATCCAGGTAACCCATGGCAAACGCCGAGACCACGAAGGTCATGTGGATGATCACGTACCACATCAGGTGCTCGGGATCGACGTTCTTGGCGTCCATGAAGATGCGCAGCAGGTGAATCGAGGAAATGGCAACGATGGAGGCCGCGACCTTCATCTTCAGCGAGGACGAATCCATGGTCCCGAGCCAGTTGAGCTTTTCCTTGTCGGAATCGATGTCCAGTTGCGAGACGAAGTTCTCGTAGCCGGAAATCATCACCATCACCAGCAGGCCACCCACCAGCGCCATGTCGATCAGCGACAGCAGCACCAGAATCAGTTCGGACTCGGCCATGGCAAACACATTGGGGATGATGTGGAAGACTTCCTGAAAGAACTTCAGCGCCAGGGCCAGCAAGCCGAGGGACAGCCCGAAATAGATCGGCGCCAGCAGCCAACGGGAGGCGTACATTGCATTTTCGATAAAGCGTTCCATTGAATCTCACACCAGGGCTGAAAAATCGCGGCGAGTATATCAGTCACGCCCCGGGTCATAAACGCCAGGCCCATCCGTGACTTCAGCCCTTGTGGCAAAACCGTACTGCCAGCCCCCGCATGATGACGGCTTTCAATGCAGCGGGCGAAACTCGAAGCCGTCGACGCTGCGACAACGGCCTCCATTGATTTCCCGTAACTGGGCCTGCATGTGCAGGCTCCAGATCTGCGGGTCGTCGGCCAGCTCATAACCGTGCAGTGTCAGGCTTTGCACAATGGTGTCGAGAATGGACTCAGCGGCATTCGGGCCGGGAAAAGGGCCTTGGGCCTTGATGGCCGAAGGTTGTTCGCCAGCCATTCCGGCGGCGAAGAGCAAGGTCCACATACCGGTATCTCCCGCCAGTGGACGGATGGCGCATTCGATACGGGTGACAAGGCCCAGGCATTGACGAGTGAGGCAAAGGTTGCGCGACATGGCGGCGCCCCTCGATAGATCCGGTATTCAGCCTCAGGAAGAGGCTGTTTCGATCCGATGATGGCTCTCGTTATCCTTGAACTGAGGATAGAAGAAAAGTTCCGGCCGCAAGTCCCGCCGAGACCAGAATGCGCCGAATGGTCATAGTGTGAATATTGACGCCAAAACGGCGGCACTTTTTAAGCAATCCTTACAAACCAGTGTGGGAGCGGGCTTGCTCGCGAAGGCGGTACATCAGCTAGCAGATAAGCCAACTGATACACCGCCTTCGCGAGCAAGCCCGCTCCCACAATTAGATCTCCACCATTAGCAACTGGCGACACATCAAGCCGGCTTGGCCTCCGCCAGCGCCTGTTGCGCCAGTTCCTTTTCCGCTTCCTTGATGTCGTCTTCGCTGATCATCTCCGCGATCACCCGCAGCCGCTCCACCACCCGGGCATTGACGCTACCCTCAGGGAATTCACCGTTTTCATCCGGCTCGCCGGCCGGTTCGCCCACCAGCAGGCTCAGGGCTTCGTCGGCCTGACGCACCGCATAGACGTGGAACTGCCCGGCGCGCACGGCGGTGAGCACTTTCTCGTCAAGCATCAGGGTGGCGACGTTGGCCTGGGGGATGATCGCCCCCTGCTCGCCGGTCAGACCACGGGCTTCGCAAAGGCGGAAGAAGCCTTCGATCTTCTCGTTGACCCCACCCACCGCCTGCACTTCCCCAAACTGGTTGATCGAGCCGGTGATAGCGAAACACTGCTTGAGCGGCGTCTTCGACAACGCTGAAATCAGCGTACACGCCTCCCCCAGGGAAGCGCTGTCGCCGTCTACGTAGCCGTAGGATTGCTCCAGGGCAATGCTGGCCGAGATCGCCAGAGGAAACTCCTGGGCGTACCGGCTGCCCAGGTAACCGGTGAGGATCATCACGCCCTTGGAGTGGATCGGTTGGCCGAGGTTGACCTCTCGCTCGATGTCGACAATGCCGCTGCCGCCGGGGTAGACCGTGGCGGAAATCCGCGCCGGCACGCCGAACGCCGAATCACCCACCTCCAGCACCGTCAGCCCGTTGCACTTGCCTACCGCCGCGCCGTCGGTGTCGATCAGGATGATCCCCGCCAGCATGTCGTCGAGAATCCGCGCCGAGACGCGCCCGGTACGGGTGGCCTTGGCCTTGAGGGCGCGCTCGATGTGACCGGCGTCAGTCATCTCGTCACCGGCCAATTGACGAATGAAATCCGCCTCGCTGACCAGTTGGAAAAGATCGCCAATGCGCGCCGACAAACGCCCCTGATGTTCGGCCAGGCGCGCACTGTAGGTGGCCAGGCGCGCCACCGCATCGGCGGTCAGCGGGGCCATGCCCTCCTCCGAAGTACGGGTCTTGAGCAACTGGGCGAACTGCTCCAGGCTTTCGTCCCCCATCGGAATGTCTTCGTCGAAATCCACCAGCACGCGAAACATTTCCTGGAAGTCCGAATCCAGATCCTGCAAGGCGTAGTAGAGCTGGCGGGCGCCGATGATCACCACTTTGACTTGCAGGGGGATGTGCTGCGGGGTCAGGGTGACCGTGGCCAGACGACCCAACTCGCCCAGTGGCGACTCCATTTTCAGTTTGCGCGATTGCAGGGCACGCTTGAGTGCATCCCACACGAACGGCTCGCCCAGCATTTTTTCTGCTTCGAGGATCAGGAAACCACCGTTGGCCCGGTGCAACGCCCCTGGGCGCAGTTGCCGATAGGTGGTGTAGAGCGCGCCCTGGTCAGTGCTGTACTCAATGCGTCCAAACAGGTTGTCGTAGGTCGGGTGCGGTTCAAACACCACCGGCGCGCCACCGCTGGTTGGGTGCCCTACCATCAGGCTCGGGGCGTATTGCTCCTCCAGCAGCTTGCGGGCGATGGCGTCAGACTTGCTGTCGTCCACCAACTGCTCGACCACCGTCTTGAGCAAGTACACCTGCATGGCTTGCAGGTAACCGCAGACCGCGGCGTTCTCTGCGTACTTTTCCGACAGCGGCGCCAGCAACGGCTGCAGGGCCAGGGTGATGGTTTCTTCGTTGAGGTGACGCATCTGGTTGCTGGACTCGCGCTTCCACTGCGGCAGGCTGGCAAGCTCTTCGTTCAGGCGTTCTTCCAGACCTGAGATGTCGTCATGAAAACGCTCGCGCTCAGACTCCGGCAACTGGGCGAATTCCGCCTCGTCCAGGGCCTTGCCCTCGCTCATCGGCGTGAACGCGATGTTGCTGCTGTCACGGTACAGGGCGACATCCTTTTCCAGCGCCAGACGTTCGATGACATCCAGGGCGCGGTCGTAACGCTGGTTAAACGCACGGTCGATGGCGCTTTTTTTCTGTTGATAGGACGGGTGCTCGAACACTGCCGGGAACGTCGCCAGCAGGTTGTCGATCAGGCCGTTGATGTCGGCGATGAACGCGCCCGCCGTACCCGATGGCAGCTCCAGGGCACGGGGTTCGCGGGGCTCATCGAAATTATTGACGTAGACCCAATCCGCCGGGGTCTGCATACGCTTGCCTTCGGCCTTGAGATAACGCTTTACGAACGAAAACCGGCCAGTGCCGGGCTCTCCCATGACAAATACGTTGTAACCGGGGCGCGGCATGGCCACGCCGAACTGCAATGCTTCGACCGCACGCTCCTGGCCAAGCACACCGCGGAAGGGTTCCAGATCATTGGTGGTAGAGAAGCTGAACTGTTCAGCGGAAAACGGGCGGGTCAGCGCTTCGGGCGCTAGACGCAAGCTGGCAGCAACAGGATCAGGCATCGGGCTTCCTTACATCAGGCGGGGCAGATAGCGGCATTCTGGCGCTGCCTGCACCTGACTGGCAAGAAGCGCCTCAGACCAAAGCATAGTCCAGGGGTCACCCCTGAGCCCGAGCCCGTCAATTCATGACACTGCAGTTACTTTTTGCAAAATGTCACGGAACCCCAGGATCGTGCCTAAACTCCAAACTGCGCGGCTGGAACAATAACCGGCCCACTGGCGCCAGCGGGTGCCAGACCCTGTCCATTGGTATGCACATAAAAGAGAACATAGCTATGAAACGGATTCTTCTCGGTACTCTCTTCACCGCTGTATCCCTCAACGCCATGGCTCAGGCGCCAGGCGGTCCGGATTGCGGCTGGGGCAACATGCTGTTCGAAGGTCAGCGTGGCACCCCGGCTCACTTCCTGGCATCCACCACCAACGGCACCTCCGGCAACGCCACCTTCGGCATGACATCCGGTACCAACGGCTGCTCGACCAACGCGGCACTGACCTACGGTGGCAAGTCCTGGCTGGCCATGAACGGCATGATGAACGAGCTGTCCGAAGACATGGCCAAGGGCCAAGGCGAAGCGCTCACCACCTACGCCGTAGTACTGGGCGTGGCGCCGGAAGACCGTGCGCATTTCTCCGCTGTCACTCACGAGCACTTCCAGCAGATCTTCAGCAAGGCTGATGTGACCGCAGAAGACGTGCATACCAACACCCTGGCCGTGCTGAAAAGCGACCCACGCCTGGCCAAGTACGCCACTCAAGCTTAAGCTCGACACCACTCGCTCCTCTCGGGGAGCGGGTTTTCTTTTTGGGGCCCCTTCCGGTCTTTATTTTTCGACTGTCCAAGTAGCCAACTATGCTCAAACGCCTTGCCTGGCTGGCGCTCTGTGTGTGCGCCCCGTTGTCCGCCGCACCTCATGTCGACCCTCAGCGCTTGCAGCAATTGGCCAACGACCGTTTCTGGATTTCCCTGGGCCACTACGAAACCGCCAAGCTCGGCGGCTGGCGCAGCTATATCAGCGACAAAGAATTTTTCCTCGCTCCCGACGGCAACGAACATCCCGATCATGAACTGACCGCCACGGTGCAAGCCCTGTACGGCCCCGCCAGCGCTGGTCAGCAACACGCCCAATGTGTGTACCCGGCGCGTACACGCTGGCTGAAAGCGCAGCTCAACCTGACCGATCTGCCGACGGTTGACTGCAGTGAGTTCACCCAATGGTTCAAGGATGTCGCGCCCCACAGCGCGGTGATGATTTTTCCGGCCGCCTACTTGAACAGCCCATCTTCGATGTTCGGCCACACCTTGCTGCGCATCGACCAGGCCGATGTGCAAAGCGACAAGACCGCGCTGCTCAGCTATGCGATCAACTTCGGGGCCTACATCGAAGGCTCGGACAACAGCATTCTTTATGCCTGGAAAGGCCTGATGGGCGGTTACCCGGGCCTGTTCGCCCTGGTGCCCTATCAGGAAAAACTCTCCGAGTACCGCAGCCTGGAAAACCGCGACCTGTGGGAATACCGCCTCAATCTGAGCCAGGTGGAAACCGAGCGCATGGTCGAGCATGTGTGGGAACTCAAGCAGATTGAGTTCGACTATTTTTTCTTCGATGAAAACTGCTCCTATCGCCTGCTCGAACTGCTGCAAGTGGCCCGTCCCAGCCTGCGGCTGACCGAACAGTTCCCGTTGACGGCGATTCCCACCGACACCGTGAAGGCGGTGAAAGAAGCCGGGCTGGTGGAAAGCATCGAATACCGTCCCTCCCGTGAGCGGGAGTTGCTCAGCCGCGCCGAACCACTCAGCGACGCCGAGCAGCAATGGGTGCTGAAAGTCAGCGCCGACCAGAAACAACTGCAAACCTCAGCATTCAAGGCATTGCCTCGCGCCCGCCAGGCGCTGATCATCGACGCGGCCTATCGCCTGGAGCGCTACCGCGCCAACGGGCAGGAACGCGACCCGCAGCGCGCCCAGCGCAGTTTCGAACTGTTGCGGGCGATCAACCAGAACCCCGCGCCGGAACTCGACATCCCGCGACCGGGCCTGCCCGAGGATGGCCACGAGTCGCGCACTTGGCAGGCCGGCCTCGGCACGCGTGGCGACCGGGCATTCGGTGAATACGGCCTGCGCATGGCCTATCACGACCTCAACGACAACGCCGAGAGTTTCCCGTTGGGCGCACAGATCGAGATCCTGCAACTGAAGCTGCGCCAGTACGAAGGCAATGACTGGCAGGTGCAACAGCTGGACCTGGCAACCATTCGCTCGCTGACTCCACGCAATGAGTTGCTGCAACCGCTATCCTGGCAAGTCACCGGCGGCCTGGAGCGGGTGCCGGGCAAGCACGACGACGAAACCCTGGTCAGCCACGTCAATGGCGGAGCCGGCGGCACCTGGGCACTGGGCGACGACATGCTGGGGTTCGCCTTGGGCACGGTGCGGGTCGAACACAACAACGACTTCGCCCAGTTCATCGCTCCCGCAGCGGGCTTCAACACTGGCGTGCTGTGGAAAAACCCGCTGGGCAACTTGAGCCTGGAGGCCAAAGGCGACTATTTCATCAACGGTGAAGTGCGCCGTAGTGTGAGCCTGAACCAGCAGTGGGAACTGTCACGCAACCTAGGTCTGCGCCTGAGTGCCCAGCGCGAGTTCAGCCATCTGGCGTCACCGGAGAACGAAGTGATGCTGGAGGTGAAGTGGTATCACTATTGACCAAAGCATCTACCCGTCCACAAAAATCGACGAGACGTTTTTAGACATTCAGCGAAACCAAAAGCCTGCGACCATGGCCCAAACTCCAATAGAGGAGAACGCCATGAGTCGCGCCTTCGTCAATGAGGACAACGCCGCTGCCCAGGCCGATCAACCGGTCGAGCGTCAGGTCAGCGTGCAACCCAATTACGTCACGCCCGCCGGACTCGCCCAATTACAGGCCCGGGTCGCTGAGCTGCAGGCGCTGCACAGCCAGCAGGTGGCCAGGGGAGAACTGGCGGACAAGCAGCGAATCGCGGATATCGAACGGGATTTGCGCTACTTCCATCAGCGCTTGCAAAGCGCGCAGGTCGTTACGCCGACTTCATTGGATCAGGTGCGGATCGGGCATTGGGTGACCTTTGTCGATGAGCACGATCACGAGCAGCGGGTGCAACTGGTGGGTGAGGATCAGGCTGATGCGGCCAAAGGGTTGATCAACTGGGGATCGCCGTTGGGCCGGGCTCTGCTGGGGACGAAAGTGGGCGATGAAGTGGTCTGGAAACGGCCGGTGGGGGATTTGGCCATTGAAGTGGTGGCGATAGAACCGGGGTGATCTTGCCGGCCTCATCGCGAGCAGGCTCGCTCCCACAGGAGTCGAGCCCCACCGTGCATCTTGTGCCTGACCCAAAACCATTGTGGGAGCGAGCCTGCTCGCGATGGCGGTGGGTCAGGCAACCTTTTGCTGACTGATCCGACACTATCGCGAGCAAGCTGAACTGGCTTAATGATCCCGGACACCTCTTAAGGGCGATATGATTCGCCCCATCAGGAGGTTCCATGCAAGAGCGAAAGACCTACACCCGCGAGTTCAAGCAACGTGCTGCAAGCATGGTTCTTGATGATAACTGCTCAGTTCCTGACGTCTGTGCGTCAATGGACGTTGGCCCTACGGCTCTGCGCCGCTGGGTAGATCAGGTTCGCAAAGAGCGTGAAAAACGGCAGCCAGTGGCAGGCACCAAGGCAATCAGCGACGAACAGCGAGAGCTTCAACAACTGCGAGCCAAGATTAAACGCCTGGAGACTGAGGCTGAAATCTTAAAAAAGGCTACGGCTCTCTTGATG
>NZ_FODL01000009.1:0-77003 GCF_900110355.1 Pseudomonas sp. NFACC39-1
GATGTTGGATGTGCCTGCGTCATCGCGAGCAGGCTCGCTCCCACAGGTTTTGTGTCGTTTGCAGATGCTGTGAATGTTCGCAACCCCATGTGGGAGCGAGCCTGCTCGCGATAGCGGTGGTTCAGGCACACCTACCCCAAGCGCTTTTCCCCTTCAATCGCACTGGCCAGAAAACTCTCGATCAGCGAATCAAGTAACCCATCATCAAAAATCATGCTGCGATGGCGTAACGGGGAATACACCGAACATTGCAGCTCGCCGGTCAGGCTGTAGTCCTTGATCAAGGCTTCACAGAAGGCCAATTCCTCCGGGGTTTTTTCCGCCTGCGTCCACCAGCAGCTCGGGCGGACTCGTACCGGCTTGAAGGTGAATCCGTCAAACGCTTCCAGCAAACGATCATGCACCGAGAACGCCTGAGCGTTCATGACTTCATCCTTGATGCTCTGCACGGTCGCCAGCAAGTCGCCTCGCCCCGGCTCGATCTGGCTGGCGGCCCATTCATGGAATGCCTTGACCGTGCTCTCGGGGTGTTCACGCCGATAAGCCGCCGTGCGTTCCGTGAGGGTCGGAAACAGCAGATCGAAGTATTCGATGGCTTCAATCAGGTCTTGGGAGGCCGGGTCGGCTTTTTCCAGGCCTGGCAGATGCCGATGACGCGGCAACGCTGCGGGATACAGATGCTCTGGAACCGTGCTGTCCACCAGGCCGAGAAAACTCACGGTGTGGCCCTGGCTTTCCAGCGTCGCCGCGATGTCCAGCGCAATGGCGCCGCCCAACGACCAGCCCATCAGGTAATAGGGACCTTGCGGCTGGGCCTTGACGATTTCCTGGCTGTAATCGGCGATCATCTCGCGCCAGGCTTCAGGCCCGGCATGTGGCTCGCTGAAGCCGCGGTGCATGACACCAACGGTGCGCGCCCGCTGTTGGAGTTTGCGTGCCAGCGGCTGGTAACAGAACACGATGCCGCCGCTGGGGTGCAGGCAAAATAGCTGCGGTGCGCTGGCCGGTGCGTTGTTCAGTTCGACCAGGCATTGGGTCTGTTCCCGATGTTTTTGCGAAATGAACAGGGCCAGCTCGGCGACGCTCGGGTTGGCCAGCAACTCTTGCAGCCGCACGCTGATATTCAGGCGTGCCTTGAGGTTGGCAATCAGTTCGATCGCCAGGATCGAATGCCCGCCCAGTTCAAAGAAGCTGTCGTTGATACCCACGCGTTCAACCTTGAGGGACTGTTGCCAGAGCTGTGCCAGGGCTTCTTCCAGCTGAGTGCGAGGCGCCAGGTAATGGGAATGCCAAAGACCGGCGTCGGGTTCCGGCAAGGCCTTGCGGTCGAGCTTGCCATTGGCATTGAGCGGGAAGTGATCGATGAACAGCAGGTGGCTGGGCACCATGTAGTCCGGCAACTGCGCTTTGAGTGCGCTCAACATGCCTTCGCGTAACTCGGCCGTGGCCGGTTGCGCGGCAATCACGTAGGCGACCAGTTGCAGGCCGCCTGGGCCTTCATGCGTCAACACGACTCCATCTTGCACCGCCGGCAGCGTTTGCAGGCGCGCCTGGATTTCCCCCAGCTCGATGCGAAACCCGCGAATCTTGACCTGATGATCCAGGCGTCCGATGTACTCGATGCTGCCGTCGGTGCGGTAGCGGGCCAGGTCCCCGGTGCGATAGAGGCGGCCACCCGGCAGCGGGTCGAACGGGTCGGGGATGAAGCGGGTGGCGGTCAGGTCGGCACGTCGGTGATAGCCGCGGGCCAGGCCGGCACGGCCGACGTATAGCTCGCCGATGCAACCCTTGGGCACCGGGTTCAGATGAGCGTCGAGCAAATACCAGGACAGGTCGACGATGGGTTCGCCGATGGGGCTTGCGGCCTCGCTGTGCAAGTCACTCATCGACAACGGCCGCCAGGTGACATGCACGGTCGTTTCCGTGATGCCATACATATTGATCAGTTGCGGCGTCTGGTCGCCGAAGCGTTCGAACCAGGGGCGAAGACTCTGTACATCGATCGCTTCGCCGCCAAAAATCACTTGTCGTAGCCGGTGGGCAAGAGGCTGCCCAGGCTCGCAGGCGACCTGCAGCAACGCCTTGAACGCCGAAGGTGTCTGGTTGAGCACCGTGACGTTTTCCTGGCAAAGCAGGGCATGGAAATCCTGCGGCGAACGGCTCACGGCGTGGGGCACGATGACCAATCGGCCGCCGTGCAGCAGAGCGCCGAAGATCTCCCACACGGAAAAGTCAAAGGCATAGGAGTGAAACAGGCACCACACATCCTGATGATCGAAGCTGAACCAGTGGTCCGTGGCCTGGAACAATCGGCTGACGTTGTGGTGCGCCAGCAACGCGCCTTTGGGCCGGCCGGTCGAGCCTGAGGTGTAAATCACGTAGGCCAGGTTGTCCGGGTCCATCGGCACATTCGGATTGTGCTCGGGGTAGGCGCCATCGGCATCGACCGAATCCAGCAACAGACAGCTTATGCCAGCGGGCAGCGCCAGCGATTCTCGCAGATGAGCCTGGGTCAGGATCTGCGTGACGCCGCTGTCCGCAATCATGTAGGCCAGGCGGTCGGTCGGGTAGGCCGGGTCCAGCGGCACGTAGGCGCCCCCGGCCTTGAGAATCGCCAGCAGGCCGATGATCATCTGTGGCGTACGCTCGACGGCGATGCCGACCAGCACATCGGGCCCGACGCCTTGCTCGATCAGCCGATGGGCCAGTTGGTTGGCCTGTCGGTTGAGTTCGGCATAGCTCATGTGCTGCCCTTCAAAGGTCAGGGCGATGGCCTCACCCGTGGCGGCGGCATGGCTTTCGATCACCGGGTGCAGGCACTGTCCTCGGTGCAGCCGGGTTGGCTGGCGGTTCCAGTCGTTCAGGGTTTTCTGGTGTTCATCAGCGTTGAGCAATTGCAGTTCGCCGAGGGCGCGTTCAGGCGTCTCGATCAGGCTCTGCAACAGGTGTTGCCAGTGTTCGGCCATGCGCTCGATGGTTTGCGCGCGATAGAGATCACGGCTGTATTCGAAGGTCGCCCGTATCTGCTGCTGTGAATAATCGACATCCAGCGACAAGTCGAACTTGGCCTGGTTGTCACCGGTACTGAGAAACTCCAGCGTCAGTTGACCCAGGCTTGGCGCCGACGGTGAGGACGAGCCGGTGCGCCAGTTGAACAAGACCTGGAACAGCGCACTGGCGCCCTGTGCACCCGGACGTTGCAACTGATCAAGGATCAGTTCCAGGGGGTAGTCGGCATGTTCCAGCGCGGCGAGGGACTGCGCGCGCAGGTCCCGGAGGAAATCCAGCGCGCTGCGGGTCGAGTCGATCCGCGTCCGATACACCTGGCTGCTGACGAAAAATCCCACCAGCTCCTGGCTGTCATGGCTGTTGCGGTTGGCGTTCGGAACGCCGACGGTGAAGTCGTTCTGGTTGCTGTAGCGGCCCAGCAACAGTTGCCAGGCACCCAGCGCGACCACGAAAGGCGTAAGCCCCTGGCGTTGGCAGAACGCATCCAGGGCTTGGGCCAGCGCAGGTGCAAGCGCCACCTGCACGCGTCCGGCCACAGGTTGCTGGCCTGCGACGCGGGGCAAGTCTTGAGGAAGTTCCAGCGTGGGCAGGTCGTGGCCCAGGTACTGACGCCAGTATTCGCCACTGCGCTGGCAGGCCGTGCTTTGCACATACTCGTCTCGCTGGTGGGTCGCGTAATCGGCGTATTGCATGGGCAGCGGCGGCAGTGGCGACGAATCGCCGAGCACGGCCCGGGCATAGGCCTGGGTCATGTCGTGCATGAGGATTGTGTTGGACCAGGCGTCGGAGACGATGTGATGCATATTGAGCAACAGCACCTGTTCATCGCTGCCCAGCCTGAGAAGTGTTGCTCGCATCAGCGGCGCGCGGGTGAGGTCGAACGGATGTCGGGCGTGCTGCTCGATGCGTTGCGCGAGCGCCACGGCACGGGCCTGTTGGTCGAGCGCGCCGAGGTCCTCGCGGTGCAGGCTCAGGCAGGCGTTGCGCTCCACCACCTGGACCGCTGCACCGTCGAGGTCATTGAACGCGGTGCGCAGAATGTCGTGTCGGTCGATGACGCGATTGAGTGCCTGCTCCAGGGCGTCGGCATCAAGGTCGCCCGTCAGGCGCAGGGCGCGCGGCAGGTTATAGGCCGAGCGGCTCGGGTCGCGCTGTTGCTCCAGCCACAAGCGCTGCTGGGCGAAGGACAAAGGTGCGCGGTCCGGCCGGCTGCGGCTGGAGCGGGCTTGCATGTCGTCGGCGTCCTCCTCCAGCAGCAAAGTCAGCAGGTCATCATCTAGCAATGGGTTCATGGTGTTCTCGCGGCAAATAGCAGGGCGTCAGGCAGGTTCAGGCAAAGGCTGCGGGGGCTTTTTCACTTATGACCTGACCGGCCTGCATCCGGACCAGTTGATCGGCGATGTCGAAATAGCGGTCGTCGTGGGAAATGACGATGATGGTTTTGCCCAACGCCTTGAGCTCCGGCAGCAGTTCGGTATAGAAAACCCGTCGGAACACCGGGTCCTGGTCGGCGGCCCATTCATCGAACACCAGCACTGGGCGCTCCTCAAGCCAGGCGTTGAGCAACGCCAAGCGTTTGCGTTGGCCGGTGGACAGATCGGTGGTGCTGAAGACCCCGTCGTGAATGCTGACCTTATGGGCGATTTCCAAGCGTTGCAGGTAGCGGTTGGCGTCTTCAGGCACTTGTTGATCGCCTTGGACCAGTTCATCGAACAGGTAGTAGTCGGCGAAAATCGTCGTAAACAATTGGCGATAATCGTCGCGGCCTGCAGCCACTACCGGCTTGCCATCCAGGAGGATTTCGCCGCCTTGGGGCGAGTAAAGGCCCAGCAGCAGTTTGATCAGCGTGGTCTTGCCGCCACCGTTCTCGCCGACAATGAACACAATCTCGCCCTGGGCGATGGACAGGTTGACCGGTCCGAGGGCGAACGGTTGGCCGCCAGCGACCGCCGGGAAGGCGTAGTGCACGTCACGCAGTTCAAGCTGTTGGATCGTCGGCTTGGGGACGCTCTTGTCGTTGAGCAACAGGTGCGGCTCCGGCGAAGAAAATTGCTCGGCCAGTTCGGCGATGCGCTTGAAGGCGATGTTTGCCCGGCTGATCACCGGCAAGGTCATCACCAGATATTCCAGCGGCCCCTTCATGTACAACAACACCAGCACAAAACCGCTGAGCACCGCTTTGTCAGTGCCCAGCCACAGCGATTGCAGGGCCAGGACCAGGCCGATGACCACGAAAAACAGCATCGAGCCGAAGGTCTTGGCAATCACGAACGTGTTGACCGAGCGGATGTTGGTGTCGCAGATCTGGTCGGCGGTGGCTTCGATACGCTGGCTGAACATGCGCTGGCGGCGTGGGCGATGGATGCGCAATTCCTTGGCGCCGGCGGCGATTGCGCTGTAGTGCTTTTGCAAGGCGTCTTCGGCCTCGCGGGCCGCTTCGAAACCGCGGATACCGCGGGCCCGTGCCACGTATTGGATGACAGTGCCGATCACCAGCGCCACCAGCAACAGCGCAAACATCGGCAATGACAGGTAGGCCAAATAGCCCAGGCAACCGAGGGTGACGGTGAAGGCGATGGCCAGCGGTGCGAAGGAAAACGCAAAGTTGCTGACCATGTTGACGTCGTGGGTCAGTATCGGGATGAGCCGATGACTGCGAAAACGTTCGATCTGCTCGATGGGCGCCAGCAGGACTTTCTGGCCGAGGGATTTGCGCAGACTGGCGATGATGTTCTGGCCGACGTGGTTGGTGCCGATGTCCGACAGAATCGACGTCAGCAGCGCCGCCGCGCAAAGCCCGGCGAAGGTTGCGAGTACTTGGGGTGTGGGCCCGGCATCGGCGTTCAGTGCGTCGTTGATGGTTGCCAGCAGGGCAGTGATGCTCAGGCCGCCAAGCATGCCCAAGAGAATGGAGCCCACGACAATCAGCCGGAAGGGTTTGAGCAGGATGAACAGTTCATTGATCACCCCGCGTGTTGGTTGGCTCATGGAGGTTTCCCTGCTTGATGAAAAGGGCGAAGGCCATCGCGGGTGGTCGCCGGGAGGGCTTTAGGGCGCAGGCGCGCCTGTCTGTAAGACGGTTGATGTGGGAGGGGATTTAACGGCGAATGGCCTGAGGAACACCGTTTGTGGCGAGGGGATTTATCCCCGCTGGGCTGCGAAGCAGCCCCAATGAATATTGCCTGGGTATTCCTGACTGATCTGTGTTGCCTGTTTGGGGGCTGCTTCGCAGCCCAGCGGGGATAAATCCCCTCGCCACAAGGTATTTGGGTGGGCCTGCCGATTTACATATCCCGCGCCACCCGAAAGCCGATCCAGTCTCCACGCACACGGGGCACCAGCGCGTTGCGGTTGCCGGAGCGGGAGAAAACCGGGGCTTCACCCCAATCGTTGCCGCGGATGCGCTGGTACTCGCACTTGCCGGTCAGCCAGGCGCTGCCGTCACTGGGTGCGCCGGCGTAGTTTTCGTTGTAGCAATCGGCCGTCCACTCGTAGACGTTGCCGTGCATGTCGTACACCCCGAATGCATTGGGCGGATAAGTGCCGGCCGGTGCCGTGAAGTTGTAACCATCGGCCGCGCCGTAGGTGTTGGCGTGTTGGGCGATGCTGTATTGCTTGCCTTCATCGAACGGGAAGGGGAACGGCCCCGTGGTGCCGCCGCGTGCCGCGTATTCGCGCAGGGATTCACTGACCAGCCGGTATTGTTTGCCGGTTTTTTTCGACAGCCACGCCACGTAGGCGTTGGCCTCTTCGAAGTTCATGCACACCGCTGGATGCCGGTCGGTGTATTGCTTGCGCGGGTCGCTGCCTTGGTAATCAGGAATCCCGGCCTTGCACGCGCGACCAGGACGTTTATCGCCGTCGGGCATCTGATAGTCGGTGTCACGCAGGTAGGCGAACCATTCGCCCTTGAGCACCTGAAATCGACTGATCGCCAGCGGTTTGGCGAAGGTCACCGGGTGCATCGGGCCTTCGTCGGGCTCGCGTCCCACTTCATCTTCCGGGGTGCCCATCTGAAAGGTGCCGGTGGGCAGCACGACCATTTCCGGGCAGTCCTTGCAGTCGCGAAAGACCTGGCCCGGTTGCGACGCCTGGGCACCGGAGGGCAGCAGGGCGGCGAGGGCCAGTGCCGGGAATAGCTTCAAGGAAAAACTGTTCATCCATCTCTCTCGATAGTCAGGTTCAGAGTGTCTTGCCCAGCAAGCCCATGAAGTGATCGATCTCGGCTTCGGTGTTGAGCAGGCCCAGCGCGGTTCGAATGACAGGCCCGGCGTCGCGATGCACGGCGTCGGCAATCACCCGGTTCTGCATCAGGTAACTGGCGATCTCGTCGCTCTCGCGCCCCTTGACCCGGAAGAAGGTGAAACCGGCCGACACGTCCGGGCTCATGGGCGTGACCAGCTCGATCTGCGGCAACGCCAGCAGCTGTTTTTTCAAGTAGGTATTGAGCGCGTGAATGCGCGCCTGTACCTCGGCCTTGCCCAATTGCAAGTGCAGCTTGAACGCCTCGTCCGCCGCCCAGCGATGCTCGAAGGCGTGGTAGCCGCCGGGTGTCATGGTGGTGGAAAACGTCGTGGCTTCGGAAAAGGTCGGGATGATCGGCGTGACGTACTTGAGCTCTTCGCTGCGGCTGCACACCAGGCCGGTGCCCCGTGGGCCGAACATCCATTTGTGGGTGCCGGCGATGAAGAAGTCGCAATTCATCGCTGGGAAGCTCAGGTCTTCAACACCGAAGCCGTGCACGCCGTCCACCACGTAGATGATGCGTTGCGCATCGCTGCGGCCCCGATTGTGCTTGTCCACCAGCGCGCCGATCTTGTCGATCGGCAGCTTCACGCCGCTGCCCGAATGCACCCAGGTCATGCCCAGTACGCGGGTTTGCGGGCGGATGTTGCGGTCGATGGCGCTCAGGATTTCATCGTGGCTGGCGTTGTGGGCGTTCTCGAACAGTTTGATCTTGCGCACCCGGGTGCCATCCCGTTGGTTGCGCAAATCAAGGATGGTGTGGGTGGCGTAATGTTCGTGGGCGGTGCTGAGGATTTCCTGGTCGGCTGCCACATGAACGCCGCCGTAGATCATCGCCAGGCCCTCGGTGGTGCTGCCGGTGAGGGCTATCTGCGCAGGGTTTGCTTGCAGATAACGGCCGGCCCATGTCCGTACGTTTTCTTCGCGCTCCTCGGTGACACCCAGGTCCCAGTCCATCAGCAATCCCGGGTTTTTATCCAGGGCGGCGCGGTGTTTTTCGATGGCCTCGCGTACCGGGCGCGGGTGGGTGGTGACCAGGAAATTGGAGAAGTGCAGGTAGTCCGGGTCTTGGTTGAACAACGAGCGCAACTGCGCCCATTTGTCTCGGGGCAGCGGCGGCAGCGGATCGGCGATAGCGGTGCCAGGCAGGCTGGTGGCCAGCGGCAAGCCGGCGGCGAGGATCCCGGCCTGCTTCAGGAAGGTACGGCGTTCGTTCATGGTTGGCCGGCCTTCTGGTTCGAAGCTACGGCGGGACGAGCGGCTTGCTGGACCTGATCCCAGACCCGCAGAAAGTTGCCGCCCCACAGTTTGGCGATGTCCGCTTCGGAATAACCTCGGGTCAGCAGTTCGGCGGTGACGTTGCGAATATCGCCCACGTCCTCCCAGCCTTTGACGCCGCCGCCTTCGTTGAAGTCCGAACTGATGCCGACATGGTCGATGCCGATCTTGCGCACGGTGTAATCGATGGCGTCGCCCAGGTCCTTGAGGCTGGCCTTGGGTTCCTCCTCCAGAATACCGTAGAGCTGGCCGGCGTATTCACCGAATTTCTGTTCCGGCCACGCGGCGATGATCGGATCGCCCGGCATCAGCGCCATGGCGAGGTTGGGCAGCGGTGGCAGGTCGAAACGTTGGCGCAGGTCGTTGAGTTTGTCCTGGGTTTTTTGCGTCAGCGGGCGCAGGTATTGGGAGAAACCGACGACTTGCACCACGCCGCCGCTGGCCTTGATCAGCTGCATTTCCTTGTCGCTGAGGTTGCGCGGGATATCCACCATGGCCCGGGGTGCGGAATGGGAGGCTACCAAGGGCGTGCGGCTCAGTTGCGCAACTTGCTCCAGGGCCTGGGTCGACATCTGCGATACGTCGATGATCACGCCCAGGTCGTTCAGGCGCGTCACCGCTTGCTTGCCAATCTCCGACAGGCCGCCGAGGGCGTCAGGTGAATCGTTGAAGAACGGCAGTGGGCGCGAGGAGTCGGCCCAGTCGTTGTTGCCGATGTAGCTGAAGCCGAACATGCGCATGCCCCGCGCCGTCCACAGGTCCAGCAGGCTCAGGTCGTGGCCCAGGGGATAGGCGTTGAGCATGCTGATGAAAATCGCGAACTTGCCTTCGCCATGCAGGCGCCGAAAATCATCCGGGGTGTAGGCGATGGCGACCTGGTTGGGAAAGTCGCGGACCATGCCGGTGATGATCTTGTAGCGCACTTCCTGCTGATTGCGCGCTTCCTCGACGAAACCGGCGGTGGGCTTGTGCGGCGCATTGGGGCCGTTCCACAGCTCCGGCCAGCCGAAGATCGTCAGCGCCGCGCCGGACAGATGCCCGCGATTGGCTTTGACCAGGTCGAACTGGCCGCTGCCGTCCTTGTCGACTTCATTGCCGGCGGTGCCGAAATCCAGCGGTAGGCTGATGTGGCTGTCAAAGGAGAGCAGGCGCTCGTGCAGCTCGCGAGCTTCTTTCATCACCTTGACCGGGTAGCCGGGGTTGTCTCGCCACCAGTGGTCCCAGGCCGCGAGGCCGCCACCGACCATCAGTGCAAGGGCCAGGGGCACGCCGATGAAGAGAGCTTTTTTCGAACGTGGTGTTGTCATTGCCGATCTCAGTCAGGTTCGCTGCGGGGGGCTTTGCTATCTCGGAAGAACGAGTGATCGGGCAGGAAATTTAGGTGAGCCTGATGGCCCCATCGCGAGCAAGCTTTGCTCCCACAGTGGAATTCAGCGCGTTCCAGTGTGGGAGCGGGCTTGCTCGCGAAGGCGGCCTTGAACTCATTAAATTTTCATCGAATGTACGCACCTCTATTGTGGGAGCGAGCCTGCTCGCGATGACGCCCTCACAGCCTCTATAAATTTGTTGGCCCGCCCATCGTTCTAGCTTGGATAACGCCCGCCCCAGGGCCGAACACAGGTAAGGCAATGACGATTTCTCGACGATGGTTCATGGCGGGCCTGGCGCTGACCGGTGCCGCCGTGCCTGCGGTGTATTACGGGCATCGCGAACTGACCCGGCCGGACCCCACCATCACCCCCGGCGAGGCCTCATTCGATGTGGCCGACGTGGCAGGCCAGCGCCGGGCCGATACGCTGCGGGGGATCTGGACGATCCGTTTTTCAGGAAGCGACGCGGGCCTGGACGGTTTGCCCGGTGACGGTCTGCAAGTGTTCCTCGACATCGCCCACAAGGGCCGTGGCTTGGTGGGCTGCCTCGACACCGCTGAACGCCTGCGCGCCGGTGATGAACCGCGTTATCGAGTGCTGGGCGATTTGGCCGGAACCGATCCGAAACAACTGAGCTGGCGCCTGAGCGGTGCCCAGCATGGGGCACCGGACTACGAATTCATCATGACCCTGGACGAGGTCTGGGCCGGCTTCGGCAATGCCGGCACCGCCACCCTCAGCGGTCGCGTGTTGCGCCTGGATCGCCCGCTGACGCTGCCGGAACTCGACAATCAGTTCATCGCCCGCAAGCTGCCGTTCCCCGAAGCCCGGGAACGCACGCCGCTGAGCCCGCCGTTGCTGGCCTGGCTGGTGTCGCCGGAGCATCGGTTGTTCCATCAGCTTTGGCACGCCTCACGGGACAAATGGCACAGCCTGGACGAAGACAAGCGCAACGCCCTGCGCGGCATTGGCTGGCAGCCCGGTCCACGGGACCATGAACGTGACGCTCGCGGCAAGCGCAAGGATCGCAACGGCTCGGGCGTGGATTTCTTTTTCATGCACCGGCACATGCTCGGCACGGCCCGTTCGTTCCAGCCACTGCCGTCGTGGCCGCGCTTCCCGTTGCCGCAACCGGAGCTGGAGCGTGATCGGCTGGGCTTTGCCCGGTATTTCGATAACCACGATGGCACAGCTTTGCCGCCCACTTGGCTGGCCAGCGGCGACGAGCAGTACGCCCAATGGGTGAGTGATATCAAGACTGCCGAGACCTATCACAGCAATTTCCAGGTCTGGGAATCGCGCTACCGCGACCCGCGCTACCTGTCGAAACTGACCCTGGGTCAGTTCGGCTCGGAAGTGGAGCTGGGCCTGCACGACTGGCTGCACATGCGCTGGGCCTCGGTGCCCCGCGATCCTTCCAACGGCCACCCGGTGCCCTTCGCCCGCGACCCGGCCGACTTCGCCCAGCGCTGGTATGCGCCGGAAAACGACTTTCTGGGCGACCCGTTTTCCTCCCATGTGAACCCGGTGTTCTGGGCCTTCCATGGCTGGATCGACGACCGCCTCGAAGACTGGTTTCGGGCCCACGAACGTTTCCATCCGGGGGAAGTGAGCCGGCTTGAGGTCAACGGCGTGCCTTGGTTCGCCCCGGGCCGTTGGGTAGAAATCGCCGACCCCTGGCTGGGCCCGGACACCCACGGCTGCAGCACCACGCCGGGGTTGCAGCCCGGACGTTCGGTGGAGATGGACCCGGAAACCATGAAGCTGGCCCTGCGCATCACCTTCGGCAGCGACGACAAAAAACTCTCTGAACTGTTTCGTCGCGTGCCGCAACGGCCTTGGTATGCGCGTAATCTCAAGAGCAAGCCGGTGTAAAGCTTCGCTTCCCAAAGAAAACCAAAGCGAACGCAGTTGTGGCGAGGGAGCTTGCTCCCGCTGGGCTGCGAAGCAGTCCCAAAACCAGCCTCCTCAAAAACACCTGACCCACCGCGGTGCCGGCCATTGGGGCTGCTGCGCAGCCCAGCGGGAGCAAGCTCCCTCGCCACGGGTGTCACCCGGCTTGAGGATGTGCGTTTAACGCGGTGCGGCGATGTCCAGGGCGCGGTTTGCCAGCAGTTCTGCCAACTCGATCATTTGCTGGATGCCCAGCGCAAAATGGCGCCGCGAGCCTTCCAATTCAAAGGCTTGCTCGCTTGCCATGACGTTGACCGAAGCCAGGGTTTCGCTGAGGTTGGCCAGCAGGCATTCCATATCTGCTTCCTCCACTACGGTGAATAACTGACCGGGTGATGAGGTGGGTTTTGTGGGTTTCGGATCGAGATAGAAGGCGAGGGCGCGGTCGGCGGCTTCGTTGAGTTTTTTGGAATCGTTTTCGGGGGGATTGGGGGTGATCTTGAACATGGTGCAGCTCCTGATTATTCAAAGGGCGCTGCCAGACATCACTTGCAGATGATGGGTGGCAGCTATGCGCGGGTCTGCAAGACCGGGAAACCAGGAACCCGGCAGACCCGAAGGTCTCCCGCACACAGCCGCCATGAGTCGAACACAGATGTGTCGATTGGCTTGGGCTATGCGCCTGGTATTCGGCGGGCTTGCAGACCCGATCACTGATGAGCAGTGACGGGGAACAAGTTATCGGCAGGGGACCAAGCGCACAAGCCGACGGATTCTGGCGTAGTTGTAGGCAATGGCGCAAGGCGATGTAGCCTCGCTCGGACGTCCTACATTGCAGCCTCAACAGCACTGAAGCGAACGCAGTTGTGGCGAGGGAGCTTGCTCCCGCTGGGCTCTGTAGGAGCTGTCGAGTGCAACGAGGCTGCGATCTTTCCACTGCCAATTGAGTCCGAAGCCAAAGATCAAAAGATCGCAGCCTCGCTGCCGCTCGACAGCTCCTACAATTTAGCCTTACATCACCCGCCAACCCCCACCCAGCGCCTTGTACAACGCCACGCTCGCCTGCACCCGCGCCAATCGCAATTGCACGTTCATGTCCTGGGCGGCGTACAGCGTGCGTTGAGTTTCCAGCACGGTGAGCAGGTCTTCGGCACCGGCCTGATAACGGCGCTGGGCGATGTCGAATGCGCGCTGGGCCTGATGCAGTTCTTCGCTCTGCCACTGCCGCTGCTGGTCGAGCCCATGGATGCCGTTCAGGGCTTTTTCGACGTCGGCGAAGCCGTTGATGATGGCGGCGCGGTAGGTTTCCAGCAGCTCCTCCTGGCGGGCGGTGGCTTTGTCCCGTTCGGCCTTGAGGCGACCGTTGTTGAAGATCGGCGCGGTCAAACCTGCGGTGAGGTTGTAGACGTTGTTGCGCAGCAACTGCTCGGCGATGTCGGCGCCGGTCGCCAGACTCAGGCCCAGGGTCACGGAAGGCAGCATGGCCGCGCGGGCCACGCTGATGTCAGCCTGGGCGGCGGCGAGGCGCGCTTCGGCGGCGGCGATGTCCGGGCGGCGACTGAGCAGGTCGCTGGGCACCCCGGCGTCGATAGCGGGCCAGTGCAAACGGTCGAAATGTTCATCGTCGAGTGTGACCGACTGCACCGGTTGCCCCAGCAGCGCCGCCAGGGTGATCAAGGCTTCCCGGGCCTGCTGCTGCACTTGAGGCAACCTGCGTTGTTGCGCCGCCACCAGGCTTTTTTGCTGGGACAACTCCAGGGCCGTGGTACTGCCGGCGTCGTAGCGGGTCTGCACCAGGTCGAGTACACGTTGGGCGTTGTCCAGGTTCTGTTCGGCGATGCGCTGTTGCTCGCGCAGGGACAACGCCTGGGTGTAGCTGTTGGCGACGCCGCTGAGTAGGGTCAATTCCACGGTCGCCCGGTCGAACTGGCTGGCCGACAGGTTGCTCAGTGCGCTGTCCCGGGCCGCCCGTTTGCCGCCCCAGAAATCCAGTTCATAGGTGGCGCTGAGGTTGGCGTCGTAGTAGTCGATGGTGCGGTTGTTCCGGTCGACGTCCAGTTGGCTGTAGCCCTTGCCCCGCAACAATTCCTGGCGATTGCCATTGAGCCCGGCCTTGATTTCCGGCAGCAGCGGCGCGCCGGCGATCACCGCGCTGGCCTGGGCCTGACGAACCCGGGCCACGGCGGCTGCCAGATCGTGACTGTCCAGGCGCGCCTGTTCGATCAGTCGGTTCAACTGTGGGCTGCCGAACTGCGTCCACCATTGTTGGTTATCGGCGTGCGTGCTTGGCGTATTGAGGTTCTGCCAGGCCGGTGGCGGCTGGATGCCGCTGTCCGGCGCCGGCAGAGGGGTGCCGCAGGCCGCCAGTAACAGGCCGGCGGCGAAGAGGGTCAGGTGCGCTTTCATAGAGTGGCGTTCATTCACTGGTGAGGGCCGCGACCGGGTCGAGACGAGCCGCCTTGCGGGCCGGCATGAAACCGAAGACAACGCCGGTGACCAGGGCGCAGCCGAAGGCGCCGAACACCGCCAGCCATTCGAAGGCCACGGCGATCTGGCCCAGCAGCAACGCACCGCCCACCAATAAGGCCAGGCCGATGCCCGCCAGCCCGCCCACCACCGAGAGCATCACCGCTTCGGTGAGGAACTGGCGCAGGATGTCCCGCTGGCGGGCGCCGGTGGCCATGCGAATGCCGATCTCGCGGGTTCGCTCGCGCACGGTCATGAGCATGATGTTCATCACCCCAATGCCGCCCACCAGCAGCGAAATCGCCGCAATGGCCCCGAGCATCAGCGACAGCGTGCCTTGGGTACGCGCCTCGGCCTGGATCATCGCTGCGTTGTTGGTCAACTCGAAATCCTGCTTGCCGTCATGCAGGCGCAACAGGGTGCGGGAGATGGCTTGTTCGGCCTCCGTGACCTTGCCAGCGTCCCGGGCGGCGATCACCACGTACTCGGGATGCCGGCTGCCGAACAAGCGCACACTGGCGGCAGAGTAGGGCACGGCGATGCGGTTGTCGGCGTCCGAATCCCCGGAGCTGGCGCCTTTTTCCGCCAGCACGCCGACCACCTGAAACGGCACGTTCTCAATCAGGATGTAGCGGCCAATGGGGTCGTCGACCTCCTTGAGTAGCTTGTGCCGGACCTTGTGACCGATCACCGCCACTGCCGCGGCGCTGCGTTCATCGGCATCGGTGAAGTAGCTGCCCTGGGCCACCGGCCAATTGAAGATGGTCGGGAAATTCGTATCGTTGCCGCCCACGTAGCTGGTGTGGTCGAGGTTGCCGAAACGCACGCTGGCGTCGGCGCCGTTGACCGGCATGATCCGCTGCACCTCGGGCAGGGCGGCGAGGGCGGCCAGGTCATATTCACTGATGATGCCCTTGGCGGCGCGCGGGGTGGGCGCGGTGCCGTTGAGGTAGATGATGTTGGAGCCGAAGGCGCCCATTTGGGCCATGACCTGACGCTTGCTGCCTTCGCCCACCGCCAGCATCACCACCACCGAGGCCACGCCGATGATAATCCCCAGCAAGGTCAGGGCGGTGCGAAAACGGTTGATCCACATCACCCGCCACGCCGCTTGCACGGCGTCGAGCAGTTCGCCTTTCCAGGCGCCGTTGTGTTCGCTGCCGGCGCTCAGGCGCTGGCGCAGGTCCACCGCTTGCAACGCGTTCGGGTTGGCGTGGAGCGGCGTCGGATCGCCGCCGGCGCTGTCGCTGATGATCAGCCCGTCGCGAATCTCAATGATGCGCTTGGCCCGCGCCGCCACCTCGCGGTCGTGGGTGATCAGGATCACCACATGACCCTGGCTTGCCAGTTCGTCGAGCAACGCCATGACCTCGATGCCGCTCTGGCTGTCGAGGGCGCCGGTGGGTTCGTCGGCGAGGATGATGTGGCCGCCGTTCATCAAGGCCCGGGCAATCGACACCCGTTGCTGCTGGCCGCCGGACAGTTGATGAGGGCGGTTGCCGGTACGGCTGGCCAGACCCAGGCGTTCGAGCAGGGCGCTGGCCCGGGCGTGGCGCTCGGCGGCCGAGGTGCCGGCGTAGATCGCCGGCATCTCGACGTTTTCCTGGGCAGTGCCGGACGGGATCAGGTGATAGCCCTGGAACACGAAGCCGAAGGCTTCGCGCCGCAGCCAGGCCAGTTCGTCGCTGCCCAGGCCGGCGACGTCTTCGCCGGCAAACCGGTATTCGCCGCTGGTGGGGCGGTCGAGGCAACCGAGGATGTTCATCAGCGTTGATTTACCGGAGCCGGACGCCCCGACAATCGCCAGGAATTCCCCAGCGTGAATGGACAAATCGATGCCGCGCAGCACCTCCACCCGAGGGCTGTCACCACCGCCGTAGGCCTTGCGAATGTCCCGCAGTTCGATCAGGGGCGTGTCCATTCAGCCTCCGCTGCCGGCGGCCGGACCGATCAGCACCTGGTCGCCTTCGCTCAGGCCGTCGAGAATTTCGGTACGCAGCCGATCGCTGACGCCGGTACGCACGGTGCGCAGTTGGACATCGCCATTGTCGGCCACCACCTGCACTTGCCCGGCGTTGGCCTGCAACGCGGCGCTGGGAACGGTCAGTACATCGCGTGCCTGGGCGGCAACAAAAAACACCTGGGCGGTCATTTCCGTCATCAGGGCACGGTCGGCGTTATCCACATCCAGCAACACGGTATAGAGCACCACCCGTTCGCTGCCACTGCGCCCGCCCGTGAGGCTGCCGCCCTGGCTCGCCTCCAGCGGGCGCGGCGGCACCGGCAGAATCTGACGCACGGTGCTGCTCCAGTGACGGGCGCCGCCGGCCAGGGTGGTGAAGTAGGCGGTCATGCCTGGTTTGACGTGACCGATGTCCGCTTCCGAGACTTCGGCCCAGACGGTCATCGGCGACAGGCGGGCGATGCGCAGAATCAACGGAGTTTGCTGTTGGGCGTTGAGGGTCTGGCCTTCCCGGGCACCGACGGCGACCACGGTGCCGCTCATGGGCGCGAAAATGCGCGTGTAACCCAGCTCGGCCTCGTCACTGCGCAGGTTGGCCTGGGCCTGGCGGATCTGGGCCTGGAACATGTCGATGCGCGCCTGGGTCGCCCGCACTTCGGCCTGGGCGGTCTGCACGTCTTCCTCGCGGGTGGCGCCGCCGGCCTTGAGTTGTTGCTGACGACGGAATTTCTGCTGGGCCAGATCGTGCTGGGCTCGTTGTTCCTGGAGCTGGGCCTTGAGGTTTTCAATGGAGAAGCGTCCGGCGTCCAGCTTGGCCTTTTGTGTGGAGGGATCGATCTCAACCAGCAATTGGCCTTCGCGAACGTCGTCGCCGGCTTCTACATGAATCTTGCGGATCTGCCCGGACGCCTGAGCGCCGACGTCCACGTAACGCCGCGGTTGCAGGGTGCCCAGGGCGGTGACGCTGTTTTCGATATCGCCACGGGTGACGGGTGCGGTCATCAGCGATTCACGGCTCGGGGCCACCGCTTGCCAAGCGGCAAAGGCCACGGCTGGGAGCAGAGTGAAGGTTAGAAGCCAGGCGCGTCGGGTAGGGTGGGGACGTTTCATGCAGGGTTCCGGCCGGTGGTGTCGGGCCCGTCGCAGGCAGGGCAGGGACGGGAGGCTGTCTTGGTAAACGAGCGCTTGGGGCGGGAATTTACTGTGTGAAACACTTGGTAGCAGGTTGGAAAAATCAGTTGAAGCGCCACTGCTCCCCTGTGGCGAGGGCGCTTGCTCCCGTCGGGCTCTGTAGGAGCTGTCGAGCGAAGCGAGGCTGCGATCTTTCCACTGCCAATTGAGTTTGAAGCGAAAGATCAAAAGATCGCAGCCTCGTTGCACTCGACAGCTCCTACAGAATCCAGTGGGATCAAGCTCGCTCGCCACAAAAGCGGTGCTTGGCGGCTACTTATCTGAACGAATCAGCCTCAATGCAAACCAAAGCTTTAAATCTATATGAGAATTACTATAAATTACGCGATTGAATTTGCCACTATCGTGCCATTGCCTATCCAGGCACGCCGATTTGGCACAGAGATAGCTGGCGCAGCCATTGCGCACGGGAGTCATGTTGGAAAACTACTATCGCGAGCTGGTGTGTTTCCTGAACGCCAGGCTAGGCAACCGCCAGGCGGCCGAGGATGTGGTGCATGACGCCTATGTGCGGGTACTTGAGCGCGCCAGTGACACACCCATCGAGCAGCCTCGGGCGTTCCTGTACCGCACCGCGCTGAACCTGGTGATCGACGGACATCGGCGCAACACCCTGCGCCAGGTCGAATCCCTGGACGTGCTGGACAGCGAAGAGCGTTTTTTCACGCCATCTCCCCATACCAGCCTTGACCACGGTCAGCGCCTGGACCTGCTCCAGCGCGCGCTGGCCGAATTGCCGCCGCTGTGCCGCGAGAGTTTCCTGCTGCGCAAGCTCGAAGGCTTGTCCCACCCGCAAATCGCCGAACGCCTGGGCATTTCCCGAGCACTGGTGGAAAAACACATCGTCAACGCCATGAAACATTGCCGCATTCGCGTGCGGCAGTGGGACGCGCATTAATCCCTCCACGCCGGTCGCATCACGGTAAATTTTTTTTCACTGTCCTCGTTCCTCTCAACAGACGACTTGCCGGCTTGCCAAAGATCGGTCGGGTCACCCCAGGCTTTTCGCGCCCTGTTGAGGGGCTTCTCCAGAGGACACTGGACATGACACAGGCAATTGCTTCGCCCAACGTTCACGACTTGATCGGTATCGGCTTCGGCCCCTCGAACCTGGCGCTGGCTATCGCGCTGCAGGAGCGGGGCCCGGTCCAGGGCGAACTGGATGTGCTGTTCCTCGACAAGCAGGCCGACTACCGCTGGCATGGCAATACCCTGGTGACCCAGAGCGAGTTGCAGATTTCTTTCCTCAAGGACCTGGTGACCCTGCGTAACCCCACCAGCCCCTATTCGTTCGTCAATTACCTCAAGCATCACGGCCGGCTGGTGGACTTCATCAACCTCGGCACGTTCTACCCGTGTCGCATGGAGTACAACGACTACCTGCGCTGGGTGGCCGGGCAGTTCGCCGGGCAGAGTCGCTATGGCGAAGAAGTGCTGCGCATTGAACCGGTGCTGCACAACCAGCAGGTCGAAGCGTTGCAGGTGATTTCCCGCGACAGCCAGGGCGAAGAGCGGGTGCGCACTGCTCGCTCGGTGGTGGTCAGTGCCGGTGGTACACCGCGCATCCCCGAAGCGTTCAGCGTTTTCAAGGAGGACGCTCGGGTGTTCCACCATTCCCAGTACCTGGAACGCATGGCGACGCAGCCGTGCGTGAACGGCCAGCCGATGAACATCGCGATCATCGGCGGCGGACAGAGCGCCGCGGAAGCCTTCATCGACCTCAACGACAGCTTCCCTTCGGTGCAGGTCGACATGATCCTGCGCGGCTCGGCCCTCAAGCCGGCCGATGACAGCCCGTTCGTCAACGAGGTGTTCTCCCCGGAATTCACCGATCTGGTATTCCAGCAGCCCCACAGCGAACGCGAGCGGCTGGTCAACGAGTACCACAACACCAACTATTCAGTGGTGGACATCGACCTGATCGAACGGATCTACGGGATTTTCTATCGCCAGAAAGTCTCAGGCATCGCCCGTCATGCCTTCCGTACCCTCACCACGGTGGAGAAAGCCACGGCCACCGGTGCCGGCGTGGAGCTGGCGGTGCGCAACAACGCCACCGGAGAGCTGACCGTGCGCCGTTATGACGCGGTGGTGCTGGCCACCGGTTACGAACGGCAGATGCACCGCACATTGCTGGCGCCACTTGAGCAATACCTGGGGAATTTCGAGGTAGACCGCAACTACAAGTTGATCACCGACGAGCGCTGCAAAGCGGCGATCTACATGCAGGGCTTCTGCCAGGCCAGCCATGGCCTGAGCGATACCTTGTTGTCGATCCTGCCGGTGCGCGCCGATGAAATCGCCGGCTCGCTGTACGAGCACAGCATGCATCGCGGACAGAACCGTTCGGTGCGCGACCTGAAGCTGGCCACGGCATAACCCTGCCTACAACAATCGGCCTGCGGGCAATTTCTCAGAAACTTCCTACACTCACCTCACGTGTCCTGTCTTTCAGGCAGGGCGCGTTGACGGTTCGCTGTTCCCTCGCTTTGGCAGTCTGAACCCATCAGCCGGTCTCCCTGACTTGACGTGAAGTCGGTGGTGTTCCGGGCCGACTACGCCAAACGAAACAACCTGATCCAAATGACGCTGTTCTTACGCACAGGCCTGGTGGCGCTGTTGCTAGGCTTATCAAGTGTGACGCCGCAGGTTGGCGCGGCGCCTGAGTCGCTGCAAGTGCTCGGGCGTTCCAGTGTGAGCGACTATTCGGTGTCCCTGGGGGAGGCCGACAAGAACTGGCTACGCCGCAAGGGGACGTTGCTGTTAGGGGCCTCGGCGCCGGATTACGCACCTTTCGGTATCACCAGCAATGGCCGCGACTATGAGGGCCTTACGGCTGACTATGCCCAGTTGCTGGGGCAGATGTTGCACGTCGATGTGCGGGTGCAGCGCTACGCGTCACGGGAGGCATCGCTCCAGGCTTTGCGCAGTGGTGAGATCGACATGCTCGGAACGGCCAACGGCTTCGAAGCCAGCGACCCCGAGCTGGCGATGTCCCAGCCCTATGCCGATGACCTGCCCACCTTGGTGGCCCGGGTCGAGGATAGCCAGGATTTGCCCACGGACCTGGCGGGCATGCGCGTGGCGATGCTGTATCACTATCTGCCTACCGATACGGTCAAGGCGTTTTATCCGGATGCGGCCTTGCAGTTGTACCCCTCGACCTTGAGCGCGATCGGCGCCGTGGCGTTCGGGCAGGCCGACGTTTACCTGGGGGATTCGATCAGCTCCAATTACCTGATCAGCAAGAACTACCTGAACAACGTCCAACTGGCTGATTTCTCACGCATGGAAGTGCAGCCGTTCGCCTTTGCGGTCAGCCGCGAGAACGCACGCCTGCTGCGCATTATCAACGCCGCGCTACAAGCCATCCCCGCCAGTGAGCGCATGAGCATCCTGCGCCGCTGGAGCGCTGGCGGCGCGAGCATCCCCGGTCAGCAACCTCTGCATTTCAGTGTCAAGGAGCAGCGTTGGCTGGATGCACATCCGCGGATCACGGTGGCCGTCAACCAGAACTTCCCGCCACTCACGTTTATCGATGAAGGGCATTTGCGGGGTATCAGCGCTGATGTGCTGGCCAGGATCAGCCTGCGCACCGGCCTGAAGTTCGATATCCAGTGGGGTACCTCGCTTCATGATGTGATCGGGCGCGTCAGCAGCGGTCGGGCCGACGTACTGGCCGCCGCGCCACCCAGCACCGAGCTTGAGGGGACGTTGCGTTTTACCCGGCCTTATCTGAGCAATCCGTTCGTGCTGGTGGCGTCCGTCGGGGGCAATGTCCCGTTGACGTTGGACCAGATGGAGGGCAAACGCCTGGCGCTGATTCGTGGCAATGCGCTGCGTGAATATCTGCTGGAACAATTTCCCCGGGTGCACCTGGTGCCGGCTGAAAACTCAGCGGACGCGATGTCCATGGTCGCCGCCGGTACGGTGGACGGCGCGATCAATTCGCTGATCAGCGCCCGCTATATGATTTCTCGCCAATACCGCGGCAAACTGCACATCACCAGTACCGTGGGGACATTGCCGGCGCGCGTGGCCCTGGCAACTCATCGTGACGCGCCGGAGCTGCATTCGATCCTGGACAAGGCGCTGCTGAGTATTTCTCCCGAAGAAATGGACGAGCTGACCAATCGTTGGCGCAGTGAAGTGGTGATCGACGACAGCTACTGGTTGCGCAACCGCACCACCATCGTCCAGGGTTTCGCCATCGCCGCGCTGCTGTTGCTGCTGGCACTGGGGTGGGCCTTTTACCTGCGGCGTCTGCTGGAACAGCTGCGCGTGGCCAAGCAAAGCGCCGATGATGCCAATCGGGCCAAGACCACTTTTCTGGCGACCATGAGCCATGAAATCCGTACACCGATGAACGCGGTGATCGGCATGCTGGAACTGGCCCTGAAAAAAGCCGACCAGGGTGTCATGGACCGGCTCGCCATCGAGGTCGCGTCAGGCGCCGCCCGCGGCATGCTCGACTTGATCGGTGACATCCTCGACATCGCCCGCATCGAGTCAGGCAGGCTGTCGCTGACCCCGCAGCGGGCCAATCTGCGGGAGCTGATCGAATCGGTGGCGCGGATCTTTGAAGGCCTTGCCTGGCAGAAACAACTGCATTTGCAGCTTGAGCTCGACGCCGCGATCAACCGCGACGTGTTGATCGATCCGTTGCGTTTCAAACAAATCGTGTCGAATCTGCTGAGCAACGCCATCAAGTTCACCGAGCAGGGGCAGGTGCGCTTGAGTGTGCGAGCCGAACCGGGCGGCGACGCGCAGTGCCTGCCAATCCGCCTGCGTGTTGAAGACACCGGCTGTGGTATTTCGGCCGAGGATCAGCGCCGCTTGTTCAGCCCTTTTACCCAGGCCAGCAACAACACCCAGTCGGCCCGCAGCGGCTCCGGGTTGGGGCTGGTGATCAGCCGCACGCTCTGCGAAATGATGGGCGGCACCCTGACGTTGAGCAGCGTGCCGGGGGAGGGCACGCAGATTGAAGTTCTGCTGAGCTTGCCGGCGCTCGAGGCCTTGGCTCAGGCGCCGTCGGCGCAAGTCGAGGCGTTGGCACCGGTGCGGGCGCTGAACATTCTGGTGGTGGACGACTACCCGGCCAACCGTTTGCTGCTGTCCCAGCAACTGAGCTATCTGGGTCATCGTGTCCGGGAAGCCGACGAGGGTGTCCAGGGGTTGCGCGCCTGGCGGGCTGAACGCTTCGATGTCGTCATTACCGACTGCAACATGCCGTTGATGAGCGGCTACGAACTGGCCCGCGCCATTCGCGAGGCGGAGCGGGCCGAGGGTTTGTCGCCTGGGGTGATCCTGGGTTTCACGGCCAATGCCCAGCCCGAGGAAAAGGCCCGTTGTGTCGAAGCCGGCATGGACGATTGCCTGTTCAAACCCATCAGCCTCAAGGAGCTGAACAGCTGCCTGGCTTCGGTCACGCAGGATTGCGCCGCAGTGCCCGATGAACTGGCGCTTGCGTCGACCACCGGCGACATCGACTTGAGCAGCCTTGAACAATTGAGCGCAGGTGACACTGGTTCAATCAAAAAACTGCTAAAGGAACTGGTCAACAGCACTGCCCAGGACCAGGCGCAATTGATGCGTCTGCTCGCTCGCCAGGACCTGCCAGGGTTGGCTGACCTGGCGCACCGGGTCAAGGGCGGCGCGCTGATGATCAGGGCCCAGCGCCTGATTGCCGCCTGCGAAGCCCTGGAAAGTGCCTGCCGCGGAGGTGACCGGCCGTTGCTCGGCGCCGCCGTGGATGACGTGCGCCAAGCCATGGATGACCTGACTGAACGACTGGAGGCCTATGTGGCGGGGGAGCTTGCTTGCGCTGGGCCGCGAAGCGGTCCCCGCGGGTCTTCTCATGGCTAAGCGAGCCGCGTAGTCATCCCGAAGCTACATGCGAAGTACCTTTTTCCTCCCTTTTTTGGGATTCGTCCTACAGCGCCTATCAAAAGCTTCCTCTAGCCTGACGCCCCTTAACGATTGGGACGCCTGTCATGCCGAACAAAGCATTACGCATCATGATTGCCGACACGCAACATGCTCATCGAATGAGGCTTGAGCACCTGTTCAATCAACAGGGCTATTTTCGGATCGCCCCCGTGAGTGGCCTGCAGGAGCTGTTGACGCTGGTGGAATACGGCAGCGAGCCGTTCGACCTGGTCGTGGTCAATGCCGGCCTGGCGAAGGGCGCGCTGGACTTGCACGATTTCATCCTCGATAACCCACAGCTTCGTCACGCGCTGATTTACAACACCCCCCAGATCGGTCTGTCCTCGGCGGTTGTCGCGCGTCGGCCGAGCATGCACTTGAGCCCGGCCCAACTGCCTGACCTTGCATCATTGGCGAGTCTGATGCAACGGGTTGATCCCCAGGCCTGCGAGTTGACGCGACCCTGGCTTCGCCCCCTCAGGCAAGGTCACGCAGGGTGAAGCTGCACCGTTGGTCGGCACTGTCAGACCTGACAGGTGGCTTGGCCCGGCGCCTGTGCAACAGTCCGAAGCAGTCATGGCATCGGCGCCGTTTGCATTTACGTGGGGAGTTGCCTTGAAAGACGTATTGATCGTGGATGACCACCCTGTCATACGAGGGGCATTGCGGCTCATTTGCCAGAACGAGGGGTTTACCGGAGTCAGGGACGCGGGCGGTGTCGCCGACGCCAGGGCGTTGATCAAGGAAAAGGCGCCAGACCTGGTAATTCTGGACCTGGTGATGAACGGATTCGATGGCATGGATCTGTTGGTCTGGATCATGGCCCAGTTCCCTGGGTGCGGGGTGCTGGTGTTCACTTCCCAGGACGCGCAGCACTTTTGCAACCGCTGCATTTCCGCCGGAGCCAGGGGCTTCGTGACCAAGAGAAGCGACCTGAAAGAGCTGATCAAGGCCATTCATGCGCTGAAATCCGGCTACTCCTATTTCCCTCAAATGCCGGTCAGGCTGGATTTTCAACAACGCACTGAACAGCAGACCCTGGAAACGCTCTCCACCCGTGAGTTGTCCATTCTGCGAATGCTGGCCATGGGAATGCGCGGCAAGGACATCGCCGAGGCGTTGTTCCTGAGTCCGAAAACCGTCAGCACCTACAAGACCCGTCTGCTGGAAAAACTCGGACTCAAGACGCTGGTGGGCCTCTCGGATTTCGCCAAGCGCAATCACCTTTGAATAACACCAGAACTTGTGGGAGCGGGCTTGCTCGCGAATGCGGAGTGTCAGTGAAGTAAATGTTTGCTGACACACCGCATTCGCGAGCAAGCCCGCTCCCACAGGGGGACTGTGGTGACTTGCAGTTTTTCTAGGTCCTTCATTGTTCTCCAAATAGAACGCTAAGGCCGGTTTTTGCTGTCTAGTGCTTCAAGGGGGGCGGTTTTAAGCTATGTCCATCAAATCGCAGTCCCTGATTTTGGAGACACAGCATGAAAAACATCATCGGCGTCTACACCAGCCCCCGAGCCCATTGGGTCGGTGACGGCTTCCCGGTTCGTACGCTGTTTTCCTACGACAACCTGGGCAAGCACATCAGCCCGTTCCTGCTGCTGGACCACGCCGCCCCCACGCAATTCGAACCCACCGCCGAGCGTCGCGGTGTTGGCCAGCACCCTCATCGCGGTTTCGAAACCGTGACCATCGTCTACCAGGGCGAACTGGAACACCGGGACTCCACTGGCAGCGGCGGCAAGATCGGCCCTGGCGACGTGCAATGGATGACAGCCGCTTCCGGGATCATTCATGAAGAGTTCCACTCCGAAGACTTCGCCCGGCAAGGCGGGTTCATGGAGATGGTCCAGCTGTGGGTCAACCTGCCCGCCAAAGACAAAATGGCCCCGGCCGGCTACCAGACGCTCCTCAAGGGCGACATTCCGAGCATCGACCTGAAGGACAACGCTGGCAGCCTGCGCCTGATTGCCGGCCGCTTCGAGGGGCACCAAGGCCCGGCGAAAACCTTTACGCCCATCGATGTCTGGGACATGCGCTTGAATGCCGAAAAAAACCTGACCCTCGACGTACACGATGGCCGCAACACCGCACTGGTGGTGTTGCGTGGCACGGTTCAGGTCAACGGTCGCGAGCGGGTTGAGGCCGGGCAACTGGCGCTGTTCGACCGGGCCGGCGAGCAGTTGCACCTGCACGCCAATCAAGACGCGGTGGTGCTGCTGCTCAGCGGTGAGCCCATCGACGAACCCATCGTTGGCCATGGTCCGTTCGTGATGAACAGCGAGCAGGAGATTCACCAGGCTTTCAACGATTTCCACTCCGGTCGTTTTGGCGCGATGGACGACTGAGGCGAAACAACAGCCACCTCAAAGCAATGTGGGAGCGGGCTTGCTCGCGAACGCGGTGTATCAGGCACATAGACGTTGACTGACACGCTGCATTCGCGAGCAAGCCCGCTCCCACACTGGTTTGGGGTGATCTCTACAGCGTGTTCAATTTGTGCCAATCTTCGCCCCATGACTTTCCTGGAGCTGTCGCGATGCTGTCTTTGATCTCCGCTCACCCACTGCTGAGTGCCTTGGTGCTGCTGGTGCTCGACATTCTGTTGTGGCGGCTGGTCAGTGCTGATCGGACCTATTGGAAGATCGGCGGGCGGCTGCTGATTTTTTCGTTGTTCAGCGCGCTGCTGTTCAACGAAGGCCTCAACCCCCTGCAGCCGGCACAGTGGGTTGACGACGTGCCACGCCACTTGGCGTCCACCGGTTTACAAATTGCCTGGTGGCTGTTCGCTGCGCGGACCCTGACGGTGATGATCGGCGTGGTGATGATGCAGCGGGTGGGGCATACCGGGCGGCTCTTGCAGGATTTGATCGGCGCGGTGATCTTCCTGATCGCCGTCATCGCGGCCCTGGCGTATGTGCTGGACTTGCCGGTCAAGGGCGTCCTGGCAACGTCCGGGGCGATGGCGATCATCGTCGGCCTGGCGTTGCAGAGTACCCTCAGTGACGTGTTCTCCGGGATCGTGCTCAACACCACCAAGCCCTATCAAGTCGATGACTGGATTTCCATCGATGGCACCGAAGGCCGGGTCACCGATATCGACTGGCGCGCCACACGCTTGCAGACCGCCCAGGGCAGCATGGCGGTGATTCCCAACTCCTTGGCGGCCAAGGCCAAGATCGTCAACTTCAGCCGTCCCAGCGACGTCCACGGGTTATCCATCAGCATCCCGGTCAGCCCGCATGCACGGCCACAAACCGTGATCGATGCGCTGGAGCGGGCGATGATTGGCTGTCGTTCCCTGCTTGCCAGCCCGGCACCCTGCGTGACCCTCAAGAGCACCGGCAGCACCGGGGCGGAATATGAAATCAGCGGGTTCGTCGCGTCCATGGGCCAGAAGCGCGAGGTGCGCAATCAGTTGTTCGACCTGGCGTTCCGGCATTTGCAGGCTTCGGGCGTAAGCCTGTTGTCCACCAGCGAAAGCGCGTCCGCCAATGGCGTGTCGCGGCCCCGTGCGTTGCTGGAAAGCTCGAGCATTTTCTCCACCTTGCGCCAGGATGAGAAAGATACCTTCAGCCAGAACATGACCCTGCAGACCTTCCGCGCCGGCGACATGATCCTGCCGGCCGGGGAGGTCAGCGATCATTTGTTCATCATCGAGTCGGGGGTGGTCAGCGTCACCCTGTTTCGTAACGGCCAGCCGTTCGAGGCCGGACGCATGGGGCCGGGAGAGGTTATTGGCGAAGCCGGGATCGTTTCCGACCAGGCCGCGCTGGCGAACTTTTCCGCCAAGACCTTCTGCACCCTTTATCGCATCGAGAAGAGCTACCTCAAACCCTGCCTGGACGCTCGCCGCGACATCAACGATGCGATGAAGAACCTGCTGGACGTGCGCATGCACCTGGCCCAGAACCTGACCCGCGACGCCCCCAAACCGGTCGTCAAGAAGCGCTTCCTGCAATGGTTGCGCCGCCGGGCCCAGTAGGAACCGTGTAGGAGCTGTGTAGGAGCTGACGAGTGCAACGAGGCTGCGATCTTTCCCCAGCCACTTGAATCTCAAGCGAAAGATCAAAAAATCAAAAGATCGCAGGCTTCGCCAGCTCCTACAGGATAAATCCCCCCATTGGCCACCCGAACTTCCCAACAATTGGCTATTTGTACCGCGCCAGCGCAACGCTAACGTAGCGCCACACCCAATCGTTCTGGAGTTCACCATGCAACCGCGTATCGATTTCTACACCGCCTCCCCGGACGCTTTCAAAGCCATGCTGGCGTTCGAAACTGCTGCTTCGAAACTGGGCCTGGAAAAATCCCTGCTGGAACTGGTCAAGCTGCGTTCCTCGCAAATCAACGGCTGCGCCTTCTGCATCGACATGCACACCGCCGATGCCCGCAAGGACGGTGAGACGGAGCGTCGCCTGTATGCCGTGACCGCCTGGCGCGAAGCCCCGTTTTTCACCCCTCGTGAACGCGCCGCGCTGGCCTGGACCGAAGCGCTGACCCGCTTGAGCGACACCCATGCGCCAGACGCCGACTACGAACAGCTGAACCAGCATTTCACGCCCAAGGAAATGGTCGACCTGACCGTGGCAATCAACGCCATCAATGGCTGGAACCGCCTGGCGGTGGGCTTTCGCAAGATGCCTGAGGCGTGAGTTCACCGGCAATCAATCCAGATAGGTCCTCGGTGTACGACCGGTCATGTGCTTGAAGAAGGCGATGAAAGCGCTGTCACTGGCAAAGCCCAGTTCAAAGGCGCTGTAGCTCAGGCTGCGACCGGTGGCGAGCAGTTCAATGGCGCGCATCAGGCGCCATTGCTGGCGCCACTGTTGATAACCCATGCCGGTTTCCCGTTGAAAGATCCGTCCGATGGTCCTGCCGCTGGCACCGATCTGCTGCTCCAGCACCGCCAATGTTGGCGGCAGGTGATCCAGGGTTGTGAGCAAAGGCGCGAGGCGTTTGTCCTGAGGCAGCGGTAGTAGCATCGGCTGTTCTGCCGCCTCACGGATTTCGTTCAGGCACAACCCCAGCAAGTGCAGGTTGCGACTTTGGGTCCAGTCGCTGTCGAACGCCGCGTCTGTGATCGGCTCGAGTACGACGTGCAGCAGCGGCGAGACCTCAATGATGCAAACGCGTGAAGGCAGGTCCGCGCACAGCGTCGCCGTCAGGTAGATCGATCGGTAATCCACGCTCTGCTGCATCACCGCCCGATGGGGCGTCAGCGGTGGAATCCAGGCAGCTCGCGACGGGGGCAGCAGGCACAGCTGTTGCGCCAGCGTGATGCGTGCACAGCCCTGTCGCGTAAATAGCAGTTGCCCGCGTTGATGCTGGTGCAGGCCGGAGTCGTGGTGTCCCAGCGTCGCTGCGATGCCGATAACCGGCGCACTATGACTGTCGGGGTCAAATGGGGCGTGAGCGTCCAGCCAAGCCATAAGTTGTCCGATTTCAAGGATCAATTGTCAGACTTTGGATAATACGACAGTCCTGGCTTCGTAGACTGCTCGTCGTTTCCCTAACGAGCGTGCCCATGACTTCCCGTCCGTTCCTTGGCCTGGCGATTGCCTTGGTGATGTTTCCGCAAATTGCCCAGACCCTCTATAGCCCTGCATTGGCAGACATCAGTCTGACCTTTGCCGTCAGCGCCGAAATGGCGGCACAGATGTTGTCCGTATTTTTCCTGGGATTCGCCTTGGGCGTGGTGGTGTGGGGGCGCGTCTGTGACCGCATCGGCCGTAGGCCCGCCATGCTGGGTGGGTTGGCGTTGTATGCGCTAGGGACGGTCCTGGGCCTGAACGTCGACACCTTCGACGCATTGCTGGCCGTCCAGGCGCTGGCTGCGTTTGGCGCAGCGGTCGGTTCGGTGGTCACCCAGACGATTCTGCGTGATCGCTACCAGGGCGCGGAGCTGGGCAAGGTTTTTTCGGTGATTGGCATCGCCCTCGCGGCCAGCCCGGCGATCGGTTTGTCCAGCGGTGCCAGCCTGGTTCGCCTCTTTGGCTATCAAGGCGCACTCGGTGGCCTATTGATGCTGTCGCTGATGCTGCTGTTGTGGAGTGCGCGATCCTTGCCCGAGACGCTTGCGGTCCGTGTCCCGTCGCAACCCTTGTTGGCGACTCTGTGGCGCATGCTGAAGGACCCGGTTATCTGGCGCTCGTCGTTTTTGGTGGCGGCATTCAACGTCGCCCTGTTCAGCTACTACAACCTCGCTCCGTTCCAGTTCGAACGGCTCGGGTTGAGTCCTGAGCTGTTCGGCTACAGCGGGGTAATTCTGGCATTGGGTTCGGGTCTGGGGGCGTGGCTGAACAAGCTTCTGCTCGCGCGGGGTTTCGACGGCTGTCAGTTATCGGCTGTTGCAGCGATCGTGTTGCTGATGGGTGGGATAAGCGTTCAGGGCTTGCTCGACAGCGCTGGTTTTGTTGTGGCGATGCTGTTGATTGTCCTGGCGTTTGGCATGGCGATACCCAACGTGCTCGGTGCTGCGCTGGTTCGTTATGGCGACTGCCTGGGCACCGCCGGCGCGCTGTTTGGCCTGTTCTATTACTTGCTGATAGGAGGCGCGTTGATGCTCGCCGCGTGGTTCCAGGCGCTGGGTTGGACCTTGATACTGTGTGGCTCACTGGCGGTGTGCCTGACGGTTCACCTCGTGTGGGAGCGAGCTTGCTCGCGATGACGGTGTATCAGTCAACATCAATGTTTGAGGGTCAGTCCGCAATCGCGAGCAGGCTCGCTCCCACTGGGATTATCTTAAGTTTGAAAGCTTCGGACGACAGGCACTGCAATACGTTTGCTTCAGCTTAATAGGAAGCATTACTATTCACGCCCCGTCCCCACAGCGCAGTGCGATGACCCCCAAGCCGCCCCGCAGACCAGGCTTTTTCGAACATTACGAAGAGTTGATCGGCACCTGGACCCGTCGTCTGCGCAATCGCCAGGAGGCCGAGGACCTGGCCCACGATACTTTCGTGCGGGTGCTCGAGTCCGATTCGGCCGATGTCCAGCAGCCGCGGGCCTATTTGCACCAGACGGCACGCAACATTGCGGTGGATGGCTATCGGCGCGAAGATCGGCGGGGCGCCATGGAGGAGGCGGCGCTCGATCACAGCCAGTCGCTTTCGGGCGACCCGGAGCACTACATGCACGCGATCCAGTTGGCAGACTCCATCGAAAGGGCACTGGCCGAGCTGCCAGCCAATTGCCGTACGGTGTTTGTCTGGCAGAAGATCGAAGGCTTGACCCAGGCGGAAATCGCCGAGCGCCTGGGCTTGTCAAAAAACATGGTGGAAAAGTATATGATCCGCACCCTGCGGCATCTGCGCGATCGTCTGGACGGGCCTGGCCAATGACCCGTCGTTATCTTCCACCTGAGCCACAGGACCTTCCATGATGGATAACCGTGAATGCCCGTGCGGGCAGAACCGGGTGCGCGACGAGGCGGCGCAATGGTTCGTACGCTTGCAAGCCCCCGTCATGAGTGTCGATGAGCGCCAGCGTTACGAGGCCTGGCTGGACGAACATCCTAATCACCGTGATGAGATTCAACTGCTGCAGGGCATTTGGAGCGCCACGGATCTGTTGCCCAAGGAACGTCTGCAAGCGTTGTGCGAACCACCCGCCAAACGTCCCAAGCGTCGACCGCTGTTGCGCTTCGCCGTGGCCGCCGGGCTGTTGGCGATGGCGGTTGGGCTGGGGTTGTTCAGCGGCTTGGGGGCTTCCCGTGATTACAGCGCTGAATTTGCCACGGCCCTGGGCGAGCGCCGGCATATCGCGCTGCCGGACGGTTCGGTGATCGACCTCAACAGCCGCAGCCGCGTGCGTGTTCAGTTTGCCCACCATCAACGGCGCGTGGAGCTGGCCGAAGGCGAGGCGTTGTTTCGCGTCGAGCATGACGCCGGCCGGCCGTTTACGGTAGAGGCGGGTAACGGTCGGGTGACGGTGACCGGCACGCGTTTCGATGTGCGCCGCGATGCCGACTCAACCCGGGTGGCGGTGGAGCAGGGCAGTGTCAAGGTTCAGGGGCGCGACGCGTCGCAGGCCGAGTTCGTCAGCCTCACGGCCGGCCTTGGCACGCGTATCGATGCACAGGGCAAGGTCGCCCCACCTTATGGCATCAACGCCGATGAACTCACCGCCTGGCGCCACGGCAAACTGGTGTTCAACAACGCTCCCTTGAGCGAAGTCGCCCAGGAGGTGTCCCGTTATCGCGCTAAACCCCTGCGTATCGGCAGCGCGGCGGTGGGCAACCTGCGTCTGACCAGCGTGTTTCGCGCCGATAACCCCGAGGCGCTGCTCAAGGCTTTGCCGAACATTCTGCCGGTGGCCGTGCGCACCCTGGATGATGGCAGCCAGGAAATAATTGCGCGATAGATTCAGGTTTTTTTCGAGTTCTTCGTCTTCTTGTCCAACTGCAACTGGTTTGCATTAACAGACGCGTATTCTTGCGATTCAACAGGACAAGGTTCGACGTGAAAACCTCCCTCAAAAATAACAACCGCACCCCCGCCCGCTGGCTGCCACTGGCCCTGACCCTGGCCGTCAGTGCTGCGCTGCCCCAGGCCTTCGCCGATCAGGCCGCCACGGCCATTCACATCCAAGCGCAACCGCTGGCTCAGGCTTTGAGCCAGCTCGGCCAGCAGACCTCTTTGCAGGTGTTCTTCAGCCCGGAGCTGGTGGCCGGCAAGCAAGCCCCTGCGGTGGACGGCAACTTGTCCCCGGAAGCGGCCCTCGGCCGACTGCTGCAAGGCAGCGGCCTGCAATACCAGATCGATGAGGGTTCGGTGACCGTGCTGCCAGCACCTTCGGCGTCCACTGGTGGCCCGCTGGAACTGGGGGCCACCGCCATCCAGGTGGTCGGTGACTGGCTCGGCGATGCCAATGCCGAAGTGGTGCAGAACCATGCCGGCGCGCGTACGGTAATTCGCCGCGAAGCGATGGTGGAGCAGGGTGCGATGAACGTCGGCGATGTACTGCGGCGGGTGCCGGGTGTGCAGGTGCAAGATGCCAATGGCACCGGCGGCAGTGACATCTCGCTGAACGTCGGCGTGCGCGGTCTCACCTCGCGTCTGTCGCCCCGTTCCACGGTGCTGATCGATGGCGTGCCGGCAGCGTTCGCGCCTTACGGTCAGCCGCAACTGTCCATGGCGCCGATTTCTGCGGGCAACCTGGACAGCATCGATGTGGTGCGCGGCGCCGGGTCCGTGCGTTACGGACCGCAGAACGTCGGCGGGGTGATCAACTTCGTGACCCGCGCCATTCCGGAAAAAGCCACCGGTGAAATCGGCACCACCCTGGAAACCTCCCAGCGCGGCGGCTGGAAGCACATCGATAGCGCTTTTCTCGGCGGCACGGCCGATAACGGCATGGGCGTTGCGCTCCTGTATTCGGGGGTCAACGGCAATGGCTATCGCCGGAGCAACAACGACAATGACATCGACGACGTCATCCTCAAGACCCATTGGGCGCCCACCGAGGTGGACGACTTCTCGCTGAATTTCCATTACTACGACGCCAAGGCTGACATGCCCGGCGGCCTGACCCAGGCGCAATACGACGCGGACCCGTATCAGTCCGACCGTGACTGGGACAACTTCGCCGGCCGGCGCAAGGACGTGTCGTTCAAGTGGATCCGCGAGATCAGCGACCGTACCCAGGCCGAAGTGCTGACCTATTATTCCGACAGCTACCGGGGCAGCACCATCGCCAACCGGGACCAGCGCAACCTGGTGTCCTACCCGCGTACTTACTACACCTTCGGCATCGAGCCGCGGGTGTCCCACGTGTTTGACCTGGGCTCGACCACTCAGGAAGCTAGCGTCGGTTATCGCTACCTCAAGGAAGGCATGCACGAAGAGGCCAGCCGCCTGGCGCTGCGCGATAATCAGCCGGTGGTGCGGCCGGGGTCCGACGGCCATGTCTATCAGGACCGCACCGGCGGCACTGAAGCCCACGCGGTCTACATCGATGACAAGATCGACGTCGGCAAATGGACCATCACCCCGGGGATCCGTTTCGAACGCATCAGCACTGAGTGGCACGACCGCCCGGTACTCGACACCGCCGGCCGTCCGGTTGAGGAGAAACGCCGCAGCATCGACAGCAACGAACCGCTGCCGGCCCTGAGCGTGATGTATCACCTGTCCGATGCCTGGAAACTGTTCGCCAACTACGAAACCTCGTTTGGCAGCCTGCAGTATTTCCAGCTCGGCCAGGGCGGTAACGGCAACGACACCGCCAACGGCCTGAGCCCGGAAAAAGCCAAGACCTACGAGATCGGTACGCGCTACAACGATGACGTGTGGGGCGGGGAAGTGACGCTGTTCTACATCGACTTCGACGACGAGTTGCAGTACATCAGCAACGACGTGGGTTGGACCAACATGGGCGCGACCAAGCACCAGGGCCTGGAAGCCTCGGTGCACTACGACATGGCTGCGCTGGATCCACGCCTGGAAGGCCTGAGCGCCAATGCCGGTTTCACCTACACCCGTGCAACTTATGAAGGTGATATTCCAAGCTTCAAGGGCCGTGACCTGCCGTTCTACTCGCGTCAGGTGGCGAACATGGGGTTGCGTTATGAGATCAATCGCTGGACGTACAACCTCGATGCCTTTGCTCAGTCCAAACAACGTTCCCCCGGCAACAGCGTGAACCCCGACGGCAGCTTCAGCGACGACTACATCACCGACGGCAGCGCCGATGGACGCTACGGTGACATGCCCGGTTACGTGCTCTGGAACGTGCGCGCCGGCTACGATTTCGGTTCGCAGCTATCGAACCTGAAGGTCGGCGCTGGGGTGAAGAACCTGTTCGACCATCAGTACTACACCCGCTCCAGCGACAACAACTCGGGCATTTATGTTGGCGCACCACGGACGTTTTTCGTGCAGGCGAGTGTAGGTTTCTGATGAACAACCAGGGTTGACGCGTACTCCTGTGGCGAGGGGATTTATCCCCGCTGGGCTGCGCAGCAGACCCGAAGCGGCAGGCTCAATCTGCCTGACACACCGAGTGGGTGATTTTAGGGCTGCTTTGCAGCCCAGCGGGGATAAATCCCCTCGCCACAGATAAATCTCCTTTCCACAGAAAGCGTGGTGTAACGCTTCAAACCTTCAACACTTTCCCACTCAGCGCCACGGCCACCAACGACAGCGCAATCAACCCAAACGCAAAGCTCAGGCTGCTGCCATGGGCGACGAATCCGATCAGTGCCGGGCCGGCGAGGATGCCGGCGTAGCCGATGGTGGTGATGGCCGGTACGGCGATCGCTTCAGGCATCAGGGTCTGCTTGCCGACCGCGGTGTACAGCACTGGCACGATATTCGAACAACCTACCCCCACCAGCGCATACCCCAACAGCGCCGCCTGCCACATCGGCGCCAGGGTCGCTAACAGGAACCCGGTAGCGGCGATCGCGCCGCCATAGATAATCACGCGTTTGGCGCCCAGGCGATGCACCACCGAATCCCCCGTCAACCGGCCGACGGTCATGGTCAGCGCGAACGCGGCATAACCGAGCCCGGCATAGGCCGTATCCATATCACGCTCGGCGACCAGGAATACTGCGCTCCAGTCCAGCACCGCGCCTTCGGCCAGGAAAACGACGAAACACAGGATGCCGATAAACAGCACCACGCCGTGGGGAATGGCAAACGCCGGGCCCGAGCTTTCACTGCCATAGGGCAGCAGATGCGGCGCCGCCTTGAACAGCGCCACCAGCAACACTGCGTTAACCACCAGCGTCGCCCCCAGCGGCGACAGGCCCAGGCCGAGCAGTGCGCTCACACCGGCCGCGCCAATGATCCCGCCGAGGCTGAACATGCCGTGAAAACCCGACATCATGGTCTTGCCGCTGGCCCGCTCGACGATCACCGCCTGCAGGTTGACGGTCGAGTCCACGGTGCCGAGGCCGGCGCCAAACAAAAACAAGGCTGCCACCAGCCAGGGCAAAGACGTCATCGTTGCCAGCGCCGGCAAGGCCAGGCAGATCAGAACCGTCCCGCCACTGAGCACCCGACGGCAGCCAAACCGCGCCGCCAGTGCGCCGGCAATCGGCATCGCCAGAATCGACCCCACCCCAAGGCATAACAACAGCAACCCGAGAGTGCCTTCGTCCAGGTTCGCCCGCACCTTGGCGTACGGCACCAGCGGCGCCCAGGCCGCGATCCCGACGCCGGCGATGAGATAGGCAATGCGGGTGGACATCTGTTCCAGGCGTCCGGGGATGAAGGTGGGCGGTGGCGTAATGGCAGTCATGAAACGTCCTTGGTTTTGCGAGGCGATGGTGCGGGCGGGCCCTATGCTTGCACATCCACTGACCGCGCTGCGACCTCAAGGTGCCGAAGAGGTGCGTGGGTGGCAAGCACGCTTTGCCTGCACAGCCTTGGCCGGAATAAAGTACCGGCTTTCGCTGGCTGAATCCGGGTCTGGTCCATGACGCAGTTTTATGATGCACGGGGCAATATTTATGGGGTGGTCTCACCGCAGCAGGTCCGTGCCCAGGGCATTGACCTGCCGCCGACAGCCGCCCAGGCTGCACAGGCACGCCAAGCCTGGAGCCAAGCGGCAGTGCAGGCCTTCTGTAGTTGGGCGCCGGGCCAGGCGCCGCCGGATGCCAAGGCCCATCGCAGCGATGGTCTGCTGATTGGCCCGTTCCAGAGCGAGCCACCGTTTGACCTGTTGATCGTCAACACCGACGGCACCCTGGCCGAGCGCAGTGGCAATGGCCTGACGATTTTCTCCCAGGCCCTCAAAGCGCAAGGCCTGCTGCCGAGCGAGGGCGAGTGTGTGCTACAGGTTCATCACGACAAACGTGAAGGCGGGTCACCCCTGCAAACGGCGGTTCGCGTGGCGGAGTTCGAAGGTCTCTCAGGTTTCTGGCTGGACTTGGGAAAACCACTTTTCGGGCCCGGCGCTGTAGTTGCTCACGGTGTGCAAAGCGAGATCGTCAACCAGCGCGAGGTCAGCCGTGTGGCTGCGCTTCATGCTTTGAATCCGGCCTGGGGCAGCAGTCAGTTCGTGAACATTGGCAACCCGCACTGCGTGACCCTGGTGGACAGCGCCGAGACGTTGCCAAGTAACCCGCAGATGCGTGCCCCGGCGTTGGCGCAAAGCCTGACGCGCATTGCCTATGCGCCGCCCGCTGGGGCCGGTGTGCCCTGCCTGGCGGGGGTGAATCTGCAATGGGCCTGGCTCGAAGCCGAAGGGCGCGTGGTTGCCCGGGTGTTCGAGCGGGGTGAAGGCCCCACCGCCTCCTCGGGCACCAGCGCCAGTGCCGTGGCCAGCGCCGCGTGGCGGGTGGGTTGGGTGAAGGCGGGGGCGGTGAGTGTGGTGATGCCGGGTGGCACGGCGCCGATTCTGCTGGAAGAACAGGCGGGTGAGTTGATGCGGGTGAGGTTGTTTGGTGTAGCACGGGCTGTGTCATAGACGATCTGCGCCGCAGTCAATGACGCCATCGCGAGCAGGCTCGCTCCCACATTTGATCTTCAGCGGGCACAAAAATGTATGTGCGACAACGCCACTGTGGGAGCGAGCCTGCTCGCGATGACGCAGGCACATTCGCCATCAAAACAACTGAACCACCACTATCGCGATGACCTCAGCCTGGCTGAACCGCAAACTCCACCACCGGCATCTGCCGCTTCATCAGCACTTGGCCATTGCGAATGGAGTAGAGCGGTAGGCCCTGGCTGCGGATCACTTCGTAGTCACTGTCGGCCGAGAGGATCAGCAGGTTCGCCGGGCGCCCGGGTTCCAGGCCGTAGCGCTCGCCCAGGGCCATGGCCTTGGCGCTGTTGTCAGTGACCAGGTCCAGGGCGCTTTGCAGGTTGCGGTAACCCAGCATGTGGCAGATGTGCAGGCCGGCTTCCAGCACCCGCAGGATATTGCCGTTGCCCAGGGGGTACCACGGGTCGACGATGGAGTCCTGGCCGAAGCACACGTTCATCCCCGCTTCGAGCAGTTCATTGACTCGGGTGACGCCGCGGCGTTTAGGGAAGTTATCGAAGCGTCCTTGCAGGTGGATGCTTTCGGTGGGGCAGGAAACGAAGCTGATGCCCGAGTGCCCGAGCAGGCGAAACAGCTTGGCGCAGTAGGCATTGTCATAGGAGCCCATGGCCGTGGTGTGGCTGGCGGTGACGCGGGCGCCCATGTCGCGGCTGCGGGCTTCTTCGGCCAGCACTTCGAGAAAACGCGAGTGCGGGTCGTCGGTCTCGTCGCAATGCACGTCCACCAGGCAACCGGTGCGCTCGGCCAGGTCCATCAGGAATTTCACCGAGCTGACGCCTTGATCCCGGGTGTACTCGAAATGCGGAATGCCGCCCACCACGTCGGCACCCATTCGAATCGCTTCTTCCATCAGTTCGCGGCCGTTGCGGTAGGACTCGATGCCTTCCTGGGGAAACGCGACGATCTGCAGGTCGATCAGGTGACGACTTTCCTCACGCACTTCAAGCATGGCTTTGAGGGCGGTGAGGTCAGGATCGGTGACGTCGACATGGGTGCGTACATGCTGGATGCCATGGGCGGCCAAGGCCTGGATGGTTTTTTTGGCGCGGGTCTTGGTGTCTTCCTGGGTGATGGTGGCCTTGCGCTCGCCCCAGCACTCGATGCCCTCGAACAGCGTTCCGCTCATGTTCCAGCGGGGTTCGCCGGCGGTGAGGGTGGCATCCAGATGAATGTGCGGTTCGACGAAGGGCGGCACCACCAGATTACCGCCGGCGTCGAGGTCTTGCGGGCCAAGGCTCGGGGCTTCGGTCTGGCGAGCAATGCTGGCGATCAGGCCGTTTTCCAGGTGCAATTCATGCAAGCCTTCGCGGTTGCGCAGGCGGGCGTTGATGATGTGCATCAAGCGAGTCCTTCTCAAAGATCTTGTAGGGGGGTATCGGTGGCGCGAATTCCCAATAGGCCGATCAATATCACATACGTTAGCGCGCCGGTGGCGATTCCTACCAGTGGCGCAACCCAGGGCGACGTGAACGCCGCGAGGGTGCCTGCGCCGTATGCAAACAGCCCCGGCCAGTTGAATGCCGGTAGCTGCGCCTCAGCCAGGCGTGGATAGCGGCCGCGCCAGCGGAAGAAGAAATCGGCCATGATCACTCCGCCAATCGGCGGGATCACCGTGCCCAGCAAAATCAGGTAAGGCACCAGCAGATCGTACATGCCCAGCAGGGCCAGCAGTGTGCCGATCGCCGCGCCGCCCAGGGTCACGGTTTTGCGTCGACGGGTGCGCAGCAGGTTGCAGCCGGCCACGGCGAAGTTATAGATGGTGTTGTCCTGGGTGCTCCAGATGTTGAGCAGCAACATCGCCATCGCCGCCATGGCGAAGCCTTGCAACAGCAGCACTTCCACCACGTCCGGCTGCTGGTAGACGATGGCCCCGTAGGCGCCGATCAATACCATCAGGCCGTTGCCGATGAAAAAGCCGACCAGGCTCGCCAGCACCGCGATCTTCGCCGAGCGGGAAAACCGCGTCCAGTTGGTCGCCTGGGTGGCACCGCTGACGAACGTGCCGAACACCAGCGTGATGGCGGTGGACCAATCGAGGCTGCCTGTCGGCACCACCGCCAGCAACCCATCCAGACCTCCGACCTTTACCGTGGCGACCCACATCGACAACATCAGCAGCAACATCATGGCCGGCACGGCGATGTACGACAGGATCTCCAGCCCGCGATAACCGATGTAGGCGGTGACGCAGAACCCCAGGCCGAACAGCACCATCAGCCCCAGCACGGTGCCTTCGTTCAAATGAAAATACTTGCCCAGTACCACCGCCGCCGTCGCCGTGCCCCAGGCATACCAGCCGATCTGGGTGAAACCCAGGATCAAGTCGCTGAGCTTGCTGCCCACCTCACCGAAACAGAAGCGACCCATCAGCACCGAATTGAGCCCGCTCTTGAAGGCGATATAACCCAGGCCAGCGGCGTACAGGCCCAACAGCAGATTGCCGATCATGATGACCGTGAGCATTTCGGCAAAACCGAACGCTACCCCCAGCTTGCCACCGGCAAACATGGTGGCGGTGAAAAAGGTGAAGCCCAGCAGCACCATGGCCGTGGAGGCCAGGCCCTTGCGGGCATGCATCGGCACTTCGCTCAAGGGATAGTCGTTAGCCGGATCGTTTTGAGTCATGTGGAGGTCCTTGCGCAGGAGAGAGATGTCGCAAGCGTGCAGCGCCCGTGCCAAACGAGTGAGCGCGAGGTTATTTATAGACAATCTTTGGGGTTGGGTGGGCAAAGAGGGCGAAAGCGGTGCGGCGGTGATTCAAGTTGGAACACAGTGTCCACGGCCTATGCGGGTTTCCTTGTGGGAGCGGGCTTGCTCGCGAAGGCGGAGTGTCAGCCAGTGTATTGGTAACTGACACACCGCCTTCGCGAGCAAGCCCGCTCCCACAAAGTCATGCGGTTTCTTCAGGTGGGAGAGTGCAGCGCTAGGAACCGCAACAGCGTCGCAACGACGGCCTCCGGCGCGTCTTCCTGGACCAGATGCCCTGCGTTCGGGACAGGATGGAACTGCGCGCCGGGTATCAGTTTTTGTAGCGCCCGACCGCGCTCGATGGGAATCCACTGATCATCCTCACCCCAGAGAATTTGCGTTGGGCAGCGCACGCTTGCATACAACGGCTCGACCTCGCGGGTATAGCGCTCGTCCATCTGCGCGATCTGCCGATAGAGCGCGGCCTGGCCGGTCTCGCCAAGCCAGGGCTGCACGTACGGCGCCAGTTCCTCATCCGGGATCTGCCGTTTGATCGCCCCCCGAATATACGTCGGCACGATGGCCTGCTGAATGTAATCGGGCAGGCCGCTGAACGCCGCTTCATACTGGCGCACATGCTGGACAAAAGGTGAGCCCCAGGGCGACAGCGCCACCGGATCGATCAGGGTCAGGCTGCGGTAATGCTTGCCGTTGAGCAGGTGCGTGCGCAGGGCGGTTGCGCCACCAAAATCGTGGGCCACCACGTCCGGGCGATCCAGGCCCCAGTGTTCCAGCAGCTGTGCGAGCAACTGGTTTTGCACACCGAGGGAAACATCTGCGTCCGGCTGTGCGGATTGGCCGTAACCCAGCAGGTCAAAGTAATGCACCTTGTGAGTGGCGAAGAACAGCGGGGCGATTCGGTGCCACACGTAGGAAGAGAAAGGCGTGCCGTGGACAAACACCAGTGGCGGGCCGTCGCCGTGGACGGCGTAGCGGATGCGGTGCCCGTTGAAGTTGTATTCGTGATCCAGGGGCCAGTTGGTCATGATGGGAGCTTCACTGGAAATGGCTCAGGGATAGAGCATAGACCCGATTCACATGGGAAAAAACCGATTGTGGCGAGGGAGCTTGCTCCCGCTGGGCCGCGAAGCGGTCCTCAAACCAGAAGTTGCGGTGTATCAGGTTGAATAGAGTCGCTGCTTTTGGGCTGCTGCGCAGCCCAGCGGGAGCAAGCTCCCTCGCCACAGGAAGCTCCCTTGCCACAAGGAAAGTGGTTACTCGCCGCGGTAGATGCAACCGCTGGTGCAGGTCTCATGGATGCGGATGGCACAGAGCTCCGGCAACAATGGCTTCAACTGATTCCAGATCCACTTGGCCAGGACTTCGCTGGTGGGGTTCTCCAGGCCAGGGATGTCGTTGAGGTAGTTGTGGTCCAGGCGCTCGTAGAGCGGCTTGAAGATCGTCTTGATCTCCGAGAAGTCCCGAATCCAGCCGGTGTGCGAGTCGATGTCACCGCTCAGGTGTATGGCCACTTTGAACGAGTGGCCGTGCAGGCGGCCGCACTTGTGACCGTCCGGCACGTGGGGCAGGCGGTGGGCGGATTCGAAAGTAAATTCTTTGAAGATTTCCACAGGTTCAGGCTCTTTAAAGGTAGCGGTCGCGAGGCAGGCGGCGGAGTTTATCAGTTTGGTTCCGGCGTTGCGCGACCGTGCAGACTAAAGGGTCAGCAACCGCCCGCCCAGCCCCCCGTTGGCCGCCAGTTCAAGAAACTCGTCACCGAGCCGGCGGCTTTCGTCCATCGCCGTGCGCCAGTATTTGCGGCGGCTCGTGTCATCACCCATGAAACGCTTGAAGTCGTTCCGGTCTGGCAATTTGCCGAAGGGCAGGCGCGCGAGGTATTCACGGGACGGCGCCAGCAACAGCACGTCCTGCAGACGCTCGACGTTCCCCCGGCGCCATGGCAGGCCTTTGTCGAACCAGCCAGGAATGACCCGGTCGGTGAAGTGCGGATACAACACGATGTCCTCGCCGCTGTAGGGCAGGTCCAAGTGGTAGTCCAACAGGCCGCCGTCGCGGTAGGTGCCAGCACCGGCGCCCGGCAGGTCACGCACGCCCTCCATCACCATCGGAATCGAGCCGGATGCCAGCAGCGCCTGGCGCAGATTCCCGGCCTCCAGCGGGACGAAGCGTGACGGAAAGTCGTTCAACGGGTGCAACGGCGGCGCCCGGCGTGGGTCGTGGACGATCAGCCGTTCGAAATGCCGCGACAGGCGCGCTCGGCCTCGCAGGTTGTCGGCGATCACCGACGACAATCCCAGGCCGAGCCGCCCGCGATGATCCTGGGCCAGCCAGCCGTGACTTTTGACCACCATGATGTTGAGCCGGTAATGCAGGTTGTCGAGGATCGACGTGTCGCGACCCTGGAGCAGATCATCGAGCATGCGCTGCGAACTCTGGCTGACCCCGGCCATGGTCACGCCTTTGGCAAAGCTTTGCTCGTTGTACAGGGTGCCCAGGCGCCGGATCCCCTCGGCGGCATCCGGCAAGCAGGCGCTGGCGAAGCGCCAGGAGCCCACCGAGGCACCGATCAGCGAGCGCTCCCGGGGCGCGGCGGGCAGCCACTCGCCGAACAGCGCCAAGTCCAGCCCCTGAATGCCCAAGGCCTTGGGGCCACCGGCGGCACCCGGCAGAATGCCGACATCGGCAGCGTTCAGGCCAGCCTGGCGAATGCGTGCCAGAGCACGAGGGCCGGCCTTGAGGGTCAGGGCAGGGAACTTGATGTGGATGGCGGTCATATCGGTCTCGAAGGGTGCAGCGGATAATTTAACGACATCATCCCCTGTGGGAGCGAGCCTGCTCGCGGTACGTCAGTCTCATTCATGTTAACTGACCGACCGCTATGGTGAGCAGGCTTGCCAGATTGATCTGCGTTCAATGATGGCAATTCAGTTTCAGTTAAGTTCGTCCCGATACAGTTGCCGGTGAAGATTACAAAAAAGGAGATAATCCATGAACCGCCTGACTGCCTTTTCCATTGCGATCTTGATGGCCATCAGTGGCCTGGCCAGCGCACGAGACCTCACGGCTGAGGAAGCACAAAAGCTGCGGGACGCTGGTACCATTCTGTCCGTTGAAAAACTCAACGCCACTGTCTTGTCCGAACACCCTGGCGCCACCTTGACCGATACCGAGCTGGAACACGAGTACGGTAAGTACATCTATCAGGTGGACCTTCGCGATGCCCAGGGCGTTGACTGGGAACTTGAATTGGACGCGGTTGACGGCAAGGTGCTCAAGAATCATCAGGATCTGTAATGAAGCTTAATTTACGCCCCCGCAGCCGTTGGGCGCTGGCGCTGTTGGTATTTTGTTCACTGGCGGTTGCCCGGGACCTGGACCAGGATGAGGCCCTGCAATTACGGCAGCAGGGCGTGATCCTGCCTCTGGAACATCTGCTGCAACAGGCGCTGGATCGCCACCCTGGCGCCAAGCTGCTGGAGGCCGAGCTGGAAGAGAAACACGGCGTCTATATTTACGAGGTCGAATTGCTGGCTACCGACGGCGTCGTGCGCGAACTGGACCTGGAGGCCGCGACCGGCCGTTTACTCAAAGATGAGGAAGACTGATGCGCCTGCTTCTGGTGGAAGATCATGTTCCCCTGGCCGACGAAGTGATGGCCGGGCTGACGCGGCAGGGTTACGCCGTCGATTGGCTCGCTGATGGTCGCGACGCGGTTTATCAGGGCAGCAGTGAGCCTTATGACCTGATCATCCTCGATCTCGGCTTGCCCGGTGTGCCAGGGCTTGAAGTATTGGCCCAATGGCGCGCGGGCGGCCTGAGCACGCCTGTGCTGATCCTGACCGCCCGCGGTTCCTGGGCCGAGCGCATCGAAGGCCTCAAGGCCGGGGCCGACGATTACCTGACCAAACCCTTTCATCCCGAAGAGCTGCACCTGCGGATCCAGGCACTGCTGCGCCGCTCCCATGGCCAGGCCAACCAGCCGACGCTCCAGGCGGCCGGCCTGCATCTGGATGAGGGACGCCAGTGTGTGAGTCGCGATGGCACCGAAATCCAACTGACCGCAGCCGAGTTTCGCTTGTTGCGCTACTTCATGCTTCATCCCGAGCAGATCCTTTCCAAGAGCCATCTCGCCGAACACCTGTATGACGGTGAAACCGAGCGCGATTCCAATGTGCTGGAAGTCCATGTCAATCACTTGCGGCGCAAGCTGGGCCGCAGCGTGATCGAAACCCGTCGCGGCCAGGGTTACCTGTTCGGCGGGCAGGCGCAGTGAGATCGATCCAGCGGCGCCTGAGCCTTGGCCTGATCGGTGTAATGGTGGTGGTCGGTCTGGTTCTGGCGCAGACCAGTCTGTGGCTGTTCGAGCTGGGTTTGCAGCGGTATCTGGAGGCGGGGCTGCGCAACGACAGCGAGAACCTGCTGGTCGCCCTGGTGCGTGGTCCGCAAGGCCTGCAACTGGATGAGCGACGCTTGTCGCCGGCCTATCTGCGACCGTTTTCCGGGCATTATTTCCGCATTGATTTTGCCGATGAGCATTGGCGCTCCCGCTCCCTGTGGGACCAGGAGTTGCCCCGTCTCGACCATCCGGGGCTGCACAGCAACCTGCAATTGGGGCCTGAAGGTCAGAAGCTGCTGGTACTGCGTACCGACTATCGGCGTCTGGGCCAGGCGATTTCCATCAGCGTGGCCCAGGACTACACGCCCGTGCGGGACACTTTCCTGCGCATGCAGCAGATCGGCCTGGGACTTGGCTTGGCAGGGTTGCTGCTGATTCTGTTGTTGCAGCGCATCACGGTGCACCGCGCCTTGCGCCCGCTCGACAAAGCCCGGGAGCAGATCGCCCAGTTGCAGCGCGGGCAGCGTTCGCAACTTGATGAACAGGTGCCCCGGGAACTGGAACCGCTGGTGGCGCAGATCAACCATCTGTTGGCCCATACCGAAGACAGCCTCAAACGTTCACGCAACGCCCTGGGCAACCTGGGACATGCCCTGAAAACCCCGCTGGCGGTGCTGCAAAGCCTGGCTGCAAATGAAAAACTCGACCCTTACCCCGAGCTGCGCAAGCTGTTGCTCGAACAACTGGAGCAGGTCCGCCAGCGCCTGAACCGCGAACTCAACCGCGCTCGATTGTCCGGCGACGCCTTGCCTGGTGCCCATCTTGACTGCGACGCGGAACTGCCGGCGCTGCTGGCCACGCTGAACATGATCCATGGGGAGCACTTGCACTTGGCTTATGTCGCACCGCCCGGACTGCACCTGCCCTGGGATCGTGAAGACCTGCTCGAGCTGCTGGGCAACCTGCTGGACAACGCCTGCAAATGGGCCGACGCGCAAGTGCGCCTGACCGTGAGCGAGACAGCCGAGGGGTTCAGTCTGGTGGTGGAAGACGATGGACCAGGCATTCCTGCAGACCGCCGCGATCAGGTCTTCAGTCGGGGTGCGCGGCTCGATGAGCAGACTGACGGCCACGGCCTGGGGTTGGGCATCGTGCGGGACATCGTCGACACCTGGGGCGGGACGCTGGCGCTGGGCGACAGCGAATGGGGCGGGCTGAAGGTCACGATCGAATTGCCCAGACGCTGATCCCTCATTTGTCCTCGGCCCCTTGTGGGAGCGAGCCTGCTCGCGATAGCGCCGGTTCAGTCACATCAATACCGGCTGACAGATCGCCATCGCGAGCAGGCTCGCTCCCACATTGGTTTGGGGTTGGACTCAATATATCGGTGTACCCCACTCCCACAGGTGGATCGGCTGCGGATGTAAAACCCGCCGCATGACCCTTGCAGCTTCTCGCCGCTTCCTGCAAAGTCGCGACCTTTTTGTCCGGTGGCTCTCCATCGCTGTGCTTTGAGGTAATGATGATAAATGCAGTAATTGCCGCGGTTGGCGTGATGCTGGTGCTCAGTCTGTCCCGCGTGCATGTGGTGATCGCGCTGATTATCGGCGCTCTGGTGGGCGGCCTGACGGGTGGCCTGGGCATCGACGCCACGCTCAAGGCGTTCAATGCCGGCCTCGGGGGCGGGGCAACGGTGGCGTTGTCCTACGCTTTGCTGGGTGCTTTCGCCGTAGCGATTGCCAAGTCCGGCATGGCGCATGCGTTGGCCGACAAAGCCCTGGCCATGGTGGATCGCCAGGATGTCGCCGCAGGTTCGGCGGTCAAATGGGTCCTGATCGGCTTGCTGGGAACGGTCGCGGTCGCCTCGCAGAATATTCTGCCGATCCATATCGCCTTTATCCCGCTGTTGGTGCCGCCGCTTCTTTATGTACTGACCAAGCTGCAGCTGGACCGCCGGTTGATTGCCTGCGTCATGACCTTTGGCTTGATCACGCCCTACATGTTCCTGCCGGTGGGCTTTGGCAACATCTTCCTCAACGAGATCCTGCTGGCCAACGTCGCCCGCAGCGGCGTGGACGTCAGTGGCATCAACATCACCCACGCCATGGGCATTCCGGCACTGGGCATGGTGTTTGGCTTGGCCATGGCGTTTTTCACGTATCGCAAAAAGCGCGTGTACGACCTGAAAACAATTGCCAGGGCTGAGCAGGTCACCACACGCTACAACCCGTTGAGCCTGCTGGTGGCGGGGCTGGCGATCGCGGCGGCGTTCGTGATTCAGCTACTGCTGGATTCGATGATCATCGGTGCCCTGGCCGGGTTCCTGATTTTCTCGGTGTCGGGGGTGGTGCGCTGGCGCGAAACCGACGACCTGTTCACCGAAGGCATGAAGATGATGGCGATGATCGGTTTCATCATGATCGCCGCCTCGGGTTTTGCCGAAGTGATGAAGGCGACGGGTGAAGTCCAGAGCCTGGTGGAAACCTCGGCGGCCTGGATCGGCCATAACAAAGGCATCGGCGCCCTGTTGATGTTGCTGGTGGGATTGCTGGTGACCATGGGCATCGGCTCGTCGTTCTCCACGGTACCGATCCTGGCGACGATATTCGTGCCGCTGTGCTTGCAATTGGGTTTCAGCCCGCTGGCGATCGTTTGCATCGTCGGCACCGCCGGAGCCTTGGGTGATGCCGGTTCGCCCGCTTCGGACTCGACCCTGGGCCCGACCTCCGGCCTGAACATCGATGGTCAGCACCACCACATCTGGGACACCGTGGTCCCGACCTTCATCCATTACAACCTGCCGCTGCTGGTGTTTGGCTGGGTGGCGGCGATGGTGTTGTAACTCAAGACCCTGTCACCTTCATCGCGAGCAGGCTCGCTCCCACATTGGTCCGCTGTGGACACAACATTTGTGAACACCCCGATCCATTGTGGGAGCGAGCCTGCTCGCGATTGGCCTTCAGATTCAGCAAACCGGTCCGCTAGCGGCTCGCGATAGCTTCCCTCACCTTGTCCTACAGTTTTCCCACGTCGTGCCGTTAACACAGTTAACCACGCCATAAAACCGACAAGAGTGACCAGTATGCGCCTGAGCCTGAAGGCTAAAGTTCTGTCCTTGGCAATACTGCCTGTATTGCTATCCGCCGTTATCATCAGCCTGACCACGGCCTTTATTCTGAAGGAACAGGCCAGTAAAGAGGTCCAGCAAACCCGTGAACGCTTGCTCAGCGACGCCAAGGCCACGCTGCAGAATTACGTAGCGGTGGGGCTGACGGCCATCAAGCCGATATACGATGCGTCGGCGCCCGGGGACAACGCCGCGCGGGCCGAGGCGATCAAGCTGCTGTCGAACGTCGCCTACGGCAAGGACGGCTACTTCTTCGGTTACGACTCCGAAACTGTTCGCCTCTTCAAGGCCAACAGCCCCGACGGTGTGGGCAAAAACTTCAAGGACAACCGCGATCCCAACGGTGTCTATGTCAACCGTGACCTGGTGAAAGTCGCCAAGGACGGGACCCACTATCTGGAATATAGCTCCCCACTGCCCAACAGTAAGGAACTGGTGCCTAAGCTCGGTTACACCGAATACCTGCCCAAGTGGGACATGGCTGTCGGCAGCTCGGTCAACCTGGACGGCATCGAAGCCCAGGTAGCACTGGTGGAGGCCAAGGTTCACGAACGCCTGCAAGGCGTGGTCCTGAGCATCGTGGGTATCGCTGTGGTGGTATTGCTGGTGATTGCGGTGGTGGGCATGTTGCTGGCCAATGCCATCCTGCGTCCGCTGAATCTGATGAAAGACAACCTCGATGACATCGCGGCGGGCGAGGGCGACCTGACTCGCCGCCTGGCGATCACCAGCCAGGACGAACTCGGCCAACTGGCCGGCTCGTTCAACCGTTTTGTCGACAAGATCCACGGTCTGGTACGGCAGATCACCGAAATGACCTCGCAGCTGACTGGGCTGGTGGCGCAGGTTTCCGAGCAGGCGCAGCGCTCGGAGCAGGCCATGGAGCGTCAGCGTCACGAAACCGACCAGGTCGCCACGGCGATCAACGAGATGTCTTCGGCCGCCCAGGAAGTGGCTCGCAGTGCCCAGGGTGCCGCCGTCGCGGCCCAGCAGACCGACGAAGAAGGCCAGTCCGCCAAGCGTGTGGTGGCCGGCAGCATCCAGCAGATTCATGCACTGGTGAACGATATTCGCAGCAGTGGCCTGTCCCTGGACAGCTTGCAGCAGGACGTGGCTTCGATTGTCAGCGTGCTGGGAGTGATTCGCTCGATCGCCGAGCAGACCAACCTGTTGGCGCTGAACGCCGCCATCGAGGCCGCTCGTGCCGGGGAGGCGGGACGCGGTTTTGCCGTGGTGGCTGATGAAGTGCGGGCCCTGGCTAGCCGGACCCAGCAAAGTACCCAGGAAATCCAGGGCATGATTGATCGCCTGCAATCGGGCACCCACGCGGCGGTGGAAGCCATGCGCCGCTCCAGCGAAGCGGGCGATGGTACGTCGGTACAAGCCAACGAGGCCGGGGCGTCCCTGGACACCATGGCGCAGTTGATCGGCACCATCAACTCGATGAACGCCCAGATCGCCAGCGCCGCTGAAGAACAGACCGCTGTGGCCGAGGAAATCAACCGCAGCGTGCACCAGATCGCCGTGGCGGTGGACAGTGTTGCCGACGAAACCCAACTCGGTGCCCAGACCTCCCGCAGTCTGGCCGATCTGGGTCAGCGCCTGGGCAAATTGGTAGGGCAGTTCCGGATCTGACGTCCAGGAGCTGCCGAAGGCTGCGATCTTTTGCTCTCGATCCAGATGTTTTCACCTGGGCAACCGGGTCTTATCGAGAAAGAAGGATCGCAGCCTTCGGCAGTTCCTGCCGGACACAGGCAAGCACGGCCTTGTGGGAGCGAGCCTGCTCGCGATGGCGGTAGATCAGTCAATGACGATGTTGACTGTGAAGGCGCTATCGCGAGCAGGCTCGCTCCCACAGTTGTTTGGCGGTGCCTGTATTATTCGGGAACGTCTTTTGGAGCAGTGCAGGCGCTACGACCCACGCACATCGCGCATCAATAACCCAAACCGCAAATCCACCGCATCCGGAATCGGCACGTACACCACATGCCCGTCTCCCGGTGCCACGTCGATGCCCTGGCCTTTGACGTTCTGCAACTGATGCAGGTCGAAGTGAAAGTTGCCCTTGGGGGTCATCAATTCCATGTGATCGCCCAGGCCAAAGCGGTTCTTGACCCGGACTTCGGCCAGACGCTCGCGCCGCTGGCCGGTCAGTTCGCCGACGAACTGCTGGCGCTCTGCCACCGAGCTGCCGTTCTGGTAATTCTGGTACTCATCATGCACATGCCGGCGTAGAAAGCCCTCGGTGTAGCCGCGCTGGGCCAGGGATTCGAGATCGGTCATCAGGCTGCGGTCAAACTCCCGGCCGGCCACGGCGTCGTCGATTGCCCGGCGATAGACCTGGGTGGTGCGGGCGCAATAAAAGTGCGACTTGGTCCGACCTTCGATCTTCAAGGAATGCACGCCCATGCGGGCAAGCCGTTCCACGTGTTGCACGGCCCGCAGATCCTTGGCGTTCATGATGTAGGTGCCGTGCTCGTCCTCGAAGGCCGGCATCGATTCCTCCGGGCGGTTCGCTTCCTGAAGCAGGAACACCTGGTCGGTGGGCGCGCCGAGGCCCAGGGTCGGTTCGGCTGGCCAGGTTTGCACGATATCGCCGACCACGTTTTCCTGCGCCGGTTGCGCCGAATACTTCCAGCGACAGGCGTTGGTGCAACTGCCTTGGTTGGCGTCGCGCCGGTTCAGGTAGCCCGACAGCAGGCAGCGTCCGGAATAAGCCATGCACAGTGCCCCGTGGACGAACACCTCCAGTTCCATGGCCGGCACCTGCTCGCGGATTTCGGCGATTTCCTCCAGGGACAGCTCCCGGGACAGGATGATGCGGCTCAAGCCCTGCTGTTGCCAGAACTCGACGCTTGCCCAGTTCACTGTGTTGGCCTGCACCGACAGATGAATCGGGATCTGTGGGAAGTGTCGGCGCACCAGCATGATCAGCCCGGGGTCGGACATGATCAGCGCGTCCGGCGCCATGGCAATCACAGGTTCCAGATCTTTGAGAAAGGTACGCAGTTTGGCGTTGTGGGGCGCAATGTTCACCACCACATAGAAGCGTTTGCCCATGGCCTGGGCTTCGCCAATGCCCAAGGCCAGGTTGGCGTGGTCGAACTCGTTGTTGCGCACACGCAGGCTGTAGCGCGGTTGGCCGGCGTACACCGCGTCGGCGCCGTAGGCGAAGGCATAGCGCATGTTTTTCAGGGTGCCGGCGGGGGCGAGCAGTTCGGGGGCAACGAAGGGCATGGTGGCGTCTGGTCGCAAAAAGCGGCGAGGGTACGCCACCACCGGTCAAGCGCAATTGATCTGGATCAACTCAAGCGTGCAAAGGCGAAGGCACTCCGGCGAATCCTGGCTGACTAACGTTTATCGCGCCAAGGATATGGAAAACAAATGAACCGAAAGAGCTTGCAAGACAAATCCCAGATGCTGATGTTGATTCTGGTCACCATCGCTTTCATCTGGATCCTCCTGCCGTTTTACGGCGCGGTATTCTGGGCAGTGATCCTGGGGATCGTCTTTGCGCCGATGCAGCGCCGCCTGCAATTGAAACTCGGCTGGCAGCGCAACCTCACTTCGTTGCTGACATTGAGTATTTGCGTGGTGATCGCGATCTTGCCGGTGATCGTCATCAGTACGTTGCTGGTTCAGGAAGGAGCGGCGCTCTACAAGAGCCTGGAAAGCGGGGAGTTGGACATCGCCGATTATCTGGCCCGCTTCCGGGATGCCTTGCCGCCATACTTCCAGAATCTGCTCGACCGTTTCGGCCTGGGTAACCTGAACGGGCTGCGAGAGCGGATCGTCAAAGGTGCGATGCAAGGCAGCGAGTTTTTCGCCACTCAGGCGTTCAGCTTCGGCCAGGGCACGTTTCAGTTCCTGGTGAGCTTCTTCGTCATGATTTATCTGTTGTTCTTTTTTCTGCGTGATGGCCCTGAGCTGGTGCGCAAGGTCCGTACCGCCGTGCCCCTGGCGGAGTACCAGAAACGTCGCCTGCAGTTGAAGTTCAATCGGGTGGTGCGCGCAACCGTCAAGGGCAACCTGCTGGTGGCTATTACCCAGGGGGCGTTGGGTGGGCTGATTTTCTGGATCCTGGGGATTCCGACGGTCCTGCTCTGGGCGGTGCTGATGGCTTTCCTGTCGCTGCTGCCGGCCGTGGGCGCTGGTCTTGTCTGGGCGCCGGTGGCTTTGTACTTCCTGCTGTCAGGGGCCATTTGGCAGGGTGTGGTGCTGACGCTGTTCGGGATATTTGTGATTGGTCTGGTGGACAATTTCCTGCGTCCGATCCTGGTGGGCAAGGATACGAAGATGCCGGACTACATGGTGCTGGTCTCGACGTTGGGCGGGCTGGCCGTATTCGGGCTGAACGGATTCGTCATCGGCCCGCTGATTGCCGCGCTGTTCATGTCATGTTGGGCGCTGTTCGTCGAAAGCAAGCCGCGGGTGCGGTTGCCCTAGGCCGTCAGCAGATAAGGGCCGATACGTTGCGACAGGGCTTGGGCGGCGGGCAGAGAAGTCAGCGGACCGCTGATGGTGACGCCGTCCTGCACCAGATACCAGCAGGCCAACAGACCACGCTCCCTGAGCGGGGCGGGTACGGCGCTGCCAATGACAGACATGATTTGAACCTTGGGCATGGGAACCTCCATCAATCGATGGGGTTACCTTACGACTCAGCAGGGAGGAGTAAAAATCAACCGCTTCAATAGTAGGAATCGATGCTGCTCAATCGACCACCAGATCGAGCATATGCACCACTTCCTGCTCGTTGAGCAGGCCCTTGCGCACCAGGTGTTGCGTCAGCAGTGAAAGGAATTTGGCGCTGCGGTGGCCTTCCAAGTGCTTGAGTTCAGTCAGCGCGGTGTACACCTTGCTGGAGGTGCACAGATCATTGTTGCGGTGAGGGTTTTGCGTGGGCATGCCTTCGTCCTTGTTGTTATGGAGATGTTTGTTGGCGGACAACGCCAGTTTGCGACGTCCTCATGACGTGCACGTGACGGTCGGGCCTGGCAAACTCAAGCAGGATTCAGACCATGATGCCTGTTCTGGCCTGACTGATTGTTCCGCCAGCGACATCGGCAGGCCTTTTCAATCATCAGCCCTTTCTTTCGCCCACAAAAAAGCCCCTGAATCTTTCAATTCAGGGGCTTGATTTGCTGCTGTCTGGCTCCACGACCTGGACTCGAACCAGGGACCCAGTGATTAACAGTCACTTGCTCTACCAACTGAGCTATCGCGGAATGACGCGTATGTTACTGATTGGAAAAGAGAAGTCAAGCTTCTCTTGGCGGCCGGCGCATTCCTCAGGTCCGTTGGCGATTAATCGGTGATTGCGGTTACCGCAACGGCAGGAGAGGGCTACCATGGTCCCCCGGAAGTGGCTGCACGCGCTGCCGGCCATTCGCCAAACAAAGGTTTGCGCCATGAATCATCTGTTACCGCTTCACACAGACAGCCACACCGAGGTGTGCCTATGAGCACCGCCCTGATCAGCTTGCCCAAGGGCGTGGGACCGCACGCCGAGAAACTCTACGATGCCATCACCCAGGCCAGCACCGCTGACGAACTGAACCGTGCCGGTGGTAAGGCCGAGGGGTTTGTCCTGGGGCTGGAAAGCACCAAGGCCATCAAGAGTCAGATTGCCGAGTCGTTGTATGTGATCTACGACGATGCCGCGAGTCAGCGGGCGACCGAGCTCTAGCCTCGACAAAAGTGTTATGCCTGGCGCTTATGTGGCGAGGGGATTTATCCCCGCTGGGCTGCGTAGCAGCCCTGAAATCGTCTGGCGCGGTGGGGCACGTTGATTGAGTCGATCTGCTTGGGGGCTGCTTCGCAGCCCAGCGGGGATAAATCCCCTCGCCACAGGTTAGGGGTATGCCTGACTGATAGGCATGCTCAAAAAAACGGGAAACCCAATGGCTTCCCGTTTTTCATCCGGCGCCGAAGGTTCAGATCACCTGAACAATAGCCTTGGTCACCGCATCGATGTTGTTCTGGTTCAGCGCGGCCACGCAGATGCGGCCGGTGTCCAGGGCATAGATGCCGAACTCGTTGCGCAGGCGCGTCACTTGTTCAACGGTCAGGCCGGAGTAGGAGAACATCCCGCGCTGGCGTGCGACGAAGCTGAAATCCCGCTGCGGAGCGGCTTTAGCCAGCATGTCCACCATCTGGTTGCGCATGCCGCGAATCCGCAGGCGCATTTCTGCCAGTTCCGCTTCCCACTGGGCCCGCAGTTCCGGGCTGTTGAGCACGGCCGCGACAATGCTGGCGCCGTGGGTCGGCGGGTTGGAGTAGTTGGTGCGGATCACACGCTTGACCTGGGACAGTACCCGGGCACTTTCCTCTTTCGACTCGCTGACGATCGACAGGGCGCCAACGCGCTCGCCGTACAGCGAGAACGATTTGGAGAACGAGCTGGACGCGAAGAAGGTCAGGCCCGACTCAGCGAACAGGCGCACGGCGGCGGCGTCTTCGTCGATCCCGTCGCCAAAGCCCTGATAAGCCATGTCCAAAAATGGAACGTGGTTCTTGGCCTTGACCACGGCCAGCACGTTTTTCCAGTCCTCGGGGCTCAGGTCCACGCCGGTGGGGTTATGGCAGCAGGCGTGCAGCACGACGATCGAGCGGTCGGGCAGGGCGTTGAGGTCTTCCAGCAGGCCGCTGCGGTTCACGTCATGGGTGGCGGCGTCGTAGTAGCGGTAGTTCTGCACCGGGAACCCGGCGGTTTCGAACAGCGCACGGTGGTTTTCCCAGCTTGGATCGCTGATGGCCACGACGGCGTCAGGCAGCAGTTGCTTGAGGAAGTCGGCACCGATCTTCAGTGCGCCGGTGCCGCCCACGGCTTGGGTGGTGATGACGCGACCGGAGGCGATCAGTGGACTGTCTTTGCCGAACAACAAGGTCTGGACCGCCTGATCGTAGGCAGCAATGCCGTCGATTGGCAGGTAACCACGGGAAACGTGTTGGGCCACGCGGATCGTCTCGGCTTCGACAACGGCGCGCAGAAGTGGAATACGCCCCTCCTCGTTGCAGTAAACACCCACGCCCAGATTGACCTTATTGGTACGGGTGTCGGCGTTGAATGCTTCGTTGAGGCCCAGGATGGGGTCGCGTGGTGCCAATTCGACAGCGGAAAACAGGCTCATTATTGCGCGGCTCTGAATGGAGTGTGGGGGGACGTGTAGCGCTCCAGCCGAATGCACTAGAGCGGTGCACAAACGGGGAGCTAGTATAGAGGCCATCACCGGGCGCGGCGACAGGCGAATCGGTTTTTAAGGCAAGTATTTTCGTTTTTTTTCGACCGTTAGTCCCCTGGCGGCGTCAAAGACTTCAAGGCGTGTAGGACGTTCGTCTTGAAAGCGAAGGCATTCACCTCCACATTGTACGAATCCCAGTTTTTTCCTCGGGCGACATCAGTCGTTTCGGTCTTTCTCGTTCCTGTTGGCTGGCCGACAGGGGTGAACCCAGAGGTTTTGTTATGTCTGAATTCCAGCTAGTCACCCGATTTCAGCCCGCCGGCGACCAGCCGGAAGCCATTCGCCTGATGGTCGAAGGCATCGAGGCCGGGCTGGCGCACCAGACGCTGCTCGGTGTGACCGGCTCGGGCAAGACTTTCAGCATCGCCAACGTGATTGCCCAAGTGCAGCGCCCGACCCTGGTGCTGGCACCGAACAAGACCCTGGCGGCGCAGCTGTATGGCGAGTTCAAGGCGTTTTTCCCCAATAACGCGGTGGAGTACTTCGTCTCCTATTACGACTACTACCAACCCGAGGCCTACGTACCGTCCTCGGACACCTTCATCGAGAAGGATGCTTCGATCAATGATCACATCGAGCAGATGCGGCTCTCGGCCACCAAGGCATTGCTCGAGCGCAAAGACGCGATCATCGTCACCACGGTGTCGTGCATCTACGGTCTGGGTAGCCCGGAAACGTACCTGAAGATGGTCTTGCACGTTGATCGCGGCGACAAGCTCGACCAGCGAGCCTTGCTGCGCCGCCTGGCGGACCTGCAATACACCCGCAACGACATGGATTTCGCCCGGGCAACGTTCCGGGTCCGTGGCGACGTGATCGACATCTACCCGGCGGAATCGGACCTGGAGGCGATCCGCATCGAGCTGTTCGATGACGAAGTGGAGAGTCTTTCGGCGTTCGATCCGCTGACCGGAGAGGTGATCCGCAAGCTACCGCGCTTCACCTTCTACCCCAAGAGCCACTACGTGACGCCACGGGAAACCCTGCTGGACGCTATCGAGGGGATCAAGGTTGAATTGCAGGAGCGCCTGGAATACTTACGGTCGAACAACAAGCTGGTGGAAGCCCAGCGGCTGGAGCAGCGGACCCGATTCGACCTGGAGATGATCCTGGAGCTGGGTTACTGCAACGGCATCGAAAACTACTCGCGCTACCTGTCGGGTCGCCCGGCGGGCGCGCCACCGCCTACGTTGTATGACTATCTGCCGGCCGATGCCTTGCTGGTGATCGACGAATCCCACGTCAGCGTGCCCCAGGTCGGGGCCATGTACAAAGGCGACCGGTCCCGCAAGGAAACCCTGGTGGAATACGGTTTCCGCCTGCCCTCGGCGCTGGATAACCGGCCGATGCGCTTTGATGAATGGGAAAGTGTGAGTCCGCAGACGATTTTCGTCTCCGCCACCCCAGGCAACTACGAGGCCGAGCATGCCGGCCGGGTGGTCGAACAGGTGGTGCGGCCCACCGGGCTGGTCGATCCACAGGTTGAGGTGCGCCCGGCGCTGACTCAGGTCGATGATCTGCTCTCGGAAATCTCCAAACGAGTGGCAGTGGAGGAGCGGGTGCTGGTCACCACGCTGACCAAGCGCATGGCCGAAGACCTGACTGATTATCTGGCCGACCACGGTGTGCGGGTGCGTTACCTGCACTCGGACATCGACACGGTGGAGCGGGTCGAGATTATTCGCGACCTGCGCCTGGGTACGTTCGACGTGCTGGTGGGGATCAACCTGCTGCGCGAAGGCCTGGACATGCCGGAGGTGTCATTGGTGGCAATCCTGGACGCCGACAAGGAAGGTTTCCTGCGCTCCGAGCGTTCGTTGATCCAGACCATCGGTCGGGCGGCGCGTAACCTCAACGGCCGGGCGATTCTTTATGCCGATCGCATCACCGGTTCCATGGAGCGGGCCATCGGCGAGACCGAGCGTCGTCGCGATAAACAGATTGCCTTCAACCTGGCCAACGGCATCACGCCCAAAGGGGTATTCAAGGACGTCGCCGACATCATGGAAGGCGCCACCGTGCCCGGCTCGCGCAGCAAGAAGCGCAAGGGCATGGCCAAGGCCGCCGAAGAGAGCGCCCGTTACGAAGCCGAACTGCGCTCGCCGAGCGAAATCAGCAAGCGTATCCGTCAGTTGGAAGAGAAAATGTACCAACTGGCCCGGGACTTGGAGTTCGAAGCCGCGGCGCAGTTGCGTGACGAGATTGGCAAGCTGCGCGAGCGGTTGCTGACTGTCTGAGGTGTTGTGGCGACTGTAATGGCCTCATCGCGAGCAGGCTCGCTCCCACAACTGACCGAGTTGTCCAGGCCGGACGCGGTCCCTTGTGGGAGCGAGCCTGCTCGCGATTGAAGGTGAGTCGGTCTGACCGGTGCCACACAAATCCCCCTCTCACTGGAGCCCGCCCACCATCGCCTGTTACCATTCGCCCCCTGTTTCATCTTCGCTTTTATATTCTTTCCGAGACATGCCATGACCACCGTCCGCACCCGCATCGCGCCTTCGCCCACTGGCGATCCCCATGTCGGCACCGCTTACATCGCTTTGTTCAACTATTGCTTTGCCAAGCAGCACGGCGGTGAGTTCATCCTGCGGATCGAGGACACCGATCAGTTGCGTTCGACTCGCGAGTCCGAACAGCAGATTTTCGACGCCCTGCGCTGGCTCGGTATCGACTGGAGCGAAGGCCCTGACGTTGGCGGCCCCCATGGCCCATATCGCCAGAGCGAGCGCGGCGATATCTACAAGCAGTACTGCCAGCAGCTGGTGGACATGGGCCACGCCTTCCCGTGCTTCTGCACTGCCGAAGAGCTGGACCAGATGCGCGCCGAGCAGATGGCTCGCGGCGAAACCCCGCGCTACGACGGCCGCGCGCTGCTGTTGTCCAAGGAAGAAGTCGCCCGTCGCCTGGCCGCTGGCGAGCCCCATGTGATCCGTATGAAGGTGCCGACCGAAGGCGTCTGCGTGGTGCCGGACATGTTGCGTGGCTATGTCGAGATCCCGTGGGATCGCATGGACATGCAAGTGCTGATGAAGACCGATGGCCTGCCGACGTATTTCCTGGCGAACGTGGTCGACGATCACCTGATGGGCATCACCCACGTCCTGCGCGGTGAAGAGTGGCTGCCGTCGGCGCCGAAACTGATCCTGCTCTACGAATACTTCGGCTGGGAACAACCGCAGCTGTGCTACATGCCGTTGCTGCGTAACCCGGACAAGAGCAAGTTGTCCAAGCGCAAGAACCCGACTTCGGTGACCTTCTACGAGCGCATGGGCTTCATGCCTGAGGCGATGCTCAACTACCTGGGGCGCATGGGCTGGTCGATGCCGGATGAGCGCGAGAAGTTCTCGCTGCAGGAAATGGTCGAGCACTTCGACCTGTCGCGGGTGTCGCTGGGTGGTCCGATCTTCGATGTCGAGAAACTCTCCTGGCTCAACGGTCAGTGGTTGCGTGACCTGCCGGTGGAGGAGTTTGCTGCGCGTGTACAGAAGTGGGCATTGAACCCTGAGTACATGATGAAAATCGCTCCCCATGTGCAGGGCAGGGTGGAGACGTTCAGCCAGATCGCCCCACTGGCCGGCTTCTTCTTTGCCGGCGGCGTGACTCCGGATGCCAAGCTGTTCGAGTCCAAGAAACTTTCCGGTGATCAGGTGCGCCAGTTGATGCAATTGATCCTGTGGAAACTCGAAAGTCTGCGTCAGTGGGAAAAGGACAGCATCACCGCGACCATCCAGGCTGTGGTCGACTCGCTGGAGCTGAAACTGCGTGATGCCATGCCGTTGATGTTCGCTGCCATTACTGGCCAGGCCAGCTCGGTATCGGTGCTCGATGCCATGGAGATCCTCGGCCCGGACCTGACCCGCTTCCGTCTGCGCCAGGCCATCGATCTGCTCGGTGGTGTGTCGAAGAAGGAGAACAAGGAGTGGGAAAAACTGCTGGGCGCGATTGCCTGATGGCCCCGTAGGAGCTGACGAGCGAAGCGAGGCTGCGATCTTTTTATCATTCGCTTGAGATTCAATTAGCTGGGGAAAGATCGCAGCCTCGCTTCGCTCGTCAGCTCCTACGAAACAGGCGAAGTCCCAGTTTTATGGGGGAAGGTGGTAAGTGATTGTTATCCCGGCAAAAAACTTTCAAATTTGTTGAAAATAAATTTGACAGCCCTCTGATACGCCCTTAAGATTCGCCCCGTCCTCAGCGATGAGGGGCTATAGCTCAGCTGGGAGAGCGCTTGCATGGCATGCAAGAGGTCGACGGTTCGATCCCGTCTAGCTCCACCAATTTACACTTCAAGGCCTGGCCACACTGGCCTTGAAGCGATCAACACTCAGCGTTGATCAGTTGTATAGAAGGGTTTGCGTCCCCTTCGTCTAGTGGCCTAGGACACCGCCCTTTCACGGCGGTAACAGGGGTTCGAGTCCCCTAGGGGACGCCAGTTTTACAGAAGCGATGTTGCAAGATGTCGCTCCGCCGCGAGGCGAAAAAATCCGGGGCTATAGCTCAGCTGGGAGAGCGCTTGCATGGCATGCAAGAGGTCGACGGTTCGATCCCGTCTAGCTCCACCAATTACAGGTTCAAGGTTTGGCCACACCGGCCTTGAATCGATCAGTTCTCAGCGCTGATCACGTCAGAAGGTTTGTGTCCCCTTCGTCTAGTGGCCTAGGACACCGCCCTTTCACGGCGGTAACAGGGGTTCGAGTCCCCTAGGGGACGCCACGATTACCCGCTCTGCGGGATTTTATAAGGGTCATTCAATTCTTGAATGGCCCTTTTGTTTGTCTGGCGTTCGGCCAATCTTCAATTCCTCTAACGATGCTTCTGACCAGCGGTCAAAATTTCCGCTTGCGGAAAATTATTACATAGATAATATTTCAATCGTAATATTCGGAGGTGACGATGAGCGATAAAAAGGCGCAAACCCGCGAACGCATACTCAAGGCTGCCAGTGCCGCGCTGATTCAGCGTGGTCCGGCCGAGCCGAGTGTCGGCGAGGTGATGGGCGCGGCCGGGCTGACAGTGGGCGGTTTCTATGCCCACTTCGAAAGCAAGGATGCCTTGATGCTGGAGGCATTCAAGCAACTGCTCAGCCATCGTCGCAGCTTGATCGCCGACATGGATGCCGAGCTGAGCGGTGAGGAGCGGCGAACCCTGGCGGCCGCGTTCTACCTGTCGCGCAAGCACCGTGATACCACTGAGCTGGCCTGCCCGATCCCGGCATCGGTAGGTGAGCTCGGGCGGCTGCCGGATGAGTTCCGTGAGGTGCTCAATGAGCATATTGAGCTGATGGTTGCGCAGTTGGCGGCCAGCCCGGAAGACGCCGATAAAGCCTTGGCGGACATTGCCCTGATGGTCGGCGGCCTGGCCTTGGCACGAGCGTTGGGCCCGGGAGAGTTATCGGATCGGTTGCTGCGCGCTGCCAAGTCGGCGGTGCGCTGAGCTAAGGCGCAAGCCCTGGAGATGAGCGATGAACAGGTTTAGCTGGATTCGTGGTGTCAATGGCACGCTGGGATGGGTCGCCCCGGGCCTGGTGGCGAAGAAGATGCGATCGCTGTTCATGCGTCCCCGGGACTTGCCGCCAAGGGATTGGGAGTTGCCATTGCTGGCGACTTCAGAGCGCATCACCTTACGCTTCGGTCTGTCCGCCTTGCGCTGGGGTAAAGGCCCGACCGTCTTGTTGATGCATGGCTGGGAAGGGCGACCCACGCAATTTGCCGCGCTGATCACGGCGCTGGTAGGTGCCGGCTACACGGTGGTGGCGTTGGACGGCCCGGCCCATGGCCGCTCACCTGGGCGCGAGGCCAATGTCCTGCTGTTCGCCAGGGCCATGCTCGAAGCTGCGGCGGAGTTACCACCCCTGCAAGCCGTGGTCGGGCATTCCATGGGGGGCGCCAGTGCCATGCTCGCGGTTCAGTTGGGGTTGCGGACCGAGACTCTGGTCAGCATTGCAGCGCCTGCGCGCATTCTTGGTGTGCTGCGTGGGTTCGCCCGGATGATGGGGCTGCCGCCCAAGGCGCGATCGGCCTTCATTCGCCAAGTGGAAAACGATGTGGGCATGCCGGCTTCGAGGATGGATGTCGCCCATTACCAGCTGGACGTGCCCGGGCTGATTGTCCATGCCGAGGACGACACCTTCGTTTCGGTCAAGGAGTCGCAACTGATTCACGAAGCCTGGTTCGACAGCCGCTTGCTGCGCTTGCCGCAGGGCGGCCACCAGCGGGTACTGGCCGATCCTCGCGTCATTGATGGTGTGTTATCACTGCTGGCCGGGCGCAGTCTGCAAGCGCGGCAATCGGCTTGATCTGTGGGAGCAAGGCTTGCCCGCGATGGCGGTCAAGCTCGGATCCGTTACACTGGCCCCCACCAAATTCGACCGGGAGAGGGGCATGGGCTGGGATCGGGCAACGCCGTTCATTATTGATCTTCAAGTAAATGCCGAAGACATCGACGGGCTGGGCCACGCCAATAACGCGGTATACGTCACCTGGCTCGAGCGCTGTGCCTGGCGCCATTCCCAGCGCCTCGGGCTGGATCTGGTGGAGTATCGGCGGCTGGACCGGGCCATGGCGGTTGTGCGTCATGAGATCGATTACCTGGCGGCGGCCTACGAAGGTGACGAGCTGCAACTGGCTACCTGGATCGTCGACTGGGATCAGCGACTGAAGATGAATCGGCATTTCCAGCTGATTCGCCCCAGCGACAACACCACGTTGCTGCGCGCCCAGACCACCTTTGTTTGCATCGAACTGTCCACTGGCAGGCCTAAGCGCATGCCGCCGGAGTTCATCGAGGGTTATGGTCCTGCGCTGATGACATCCGGCATCCTCATCGACTGACCCACCGCTTTCGCGAGCAAGCCCGCTCCCACAGGGATTGGCGGTGGACTCCGATTCTGTGAACGCTCCGGAGCCCGCTCCCACAGGGGATTTGTGGTGAATGCCGGGTATGTGGGCAAAATCCGGTAAACTGCCGCACGTTTTTCGTTGAGTGTGTTTTTCCATGCAAATTGCCCTGGCGCCCATGGAGGGGTTGGTTGACAACATCCTGCGGGACGTTCTGACCCGTGTTGGCGGTATCGACTGGTGCGTGACCGAGTTCATTCGCATCAATGACCGTCTGCTCACACCGGCCTATTTCCACAAGCTTGCCCCTGAGCTGCTGACCGGAGCCCGGACCGCTGCCGGCGTGCCGCTGCGGGTGCAATTGCTGGGTTCCGATCCGGTGTGCCTGGCGGAGAACGCCGCATTGGCCTGCGAACTGGGTTCGCAGGTTATCGACCTGAACTTCGGCTGCCCGGCCAAGACTGTGAACAAATCACGGGGTGGGGCGGTGTTGCTCAAGGAGCCGGAGCTGCTCAACGAAATTGTCGAGCACGTGCGCCGCGCGGTGCCCAGGCACATTCCTGTCACCGCCAAGATGCGCCTGGGTTTCGACAGCCCGGATGGGGCGCTGGTGTGTGCCACGGCATTGGCCGAAGGGGGGGCGGCACACATTGTGGTGCATGCGCGGACCAAGACCGACGGCTATAAACCACCGGCCCACTGGGAGTGGATCCCGCGGGTTCAGGAAGTGGTCAAGGTCCCGGTGTTCGCCAACGGCGATATCTGGAGCGTCGAAGACTGGCGCCGCTGCCGCGAGATCAGCGGCGTGGAAGACATCATGCTCGGCCGTGGCCTCGTTTCCCGTCCTGATCTGGCCCGGCAGATCGCTGCGGCCAGGGCCGGGGAAGAGGTGATCGAGCTGTCCTGGGCCGAGTTACAACCCATGCTCCAGGACTTCTGGGTGCAGGTGGTCGAGCAATTGACCCCACGCCAGGCGCCCGGCCGGTTGAAGCAGTGGCTGGCAATGCTGACCCGTAATTACCCCGAAGCGGTGGAGCTGTTTACCGCCCTGCGCCGGGAAACCGACCTGGACGCGGTAGGCCGTTTGCTCGGCGTGCAGCGCACCGAAGCGGCCTGAAAAAAATTTCAAAACAACCTCTTGAAAAGTTTTTGGCGGTCCCTAGATAGGGATTACGCGATGCCGAATTCGGGTCGCGGAGACAAAAAACCTTGCTGAACTTTTCAGGAGATTTGAATCATGAGTACCGCATTTTCTCTGGCCCCTCTGTTCCGTTCCTCGGTGGGCTTCGACCGTTTCAACGACCTGTTCGAAACCGCCTTGCGCAACGAACCGGGCAGCAGCTATCCACCCTACAACGTGGAAAAACATGGCGATGACGAGTATCGCATCGTGGTCGCCGCCGCCGGGTTCCAGGAAGAAGACCTGGACCTGCAAGTGGAAAAAGGTGTGCTGACCATCAGCGGCGGTAAGCGCGAGGCGAGCAACGACAGCGTGACCTACCTGCACCAGGGTATCGCCCAGCGTGCGTTCAAGCTGTCCTTCCGGTTGGCCGATCATATCGAGATCAAATCCGCCGGCCTGAGCAACGGTCTGTTGAGCATCGACCTGTTGCGAGTGATCCCGGAAGAGGCGAAAGCCAAGCGCATCCCGATCAACGGGGCGCAGCAACAACCCGCGTTGCAAAATTGATGCATCGCAACTGAAGAAGGGCGCCCAATGGCGCCCTTCTTCGTTGTGGAATTACAGTGTGAAGATTCCATTGTGGCGAGGGGATTTATCCCCGTTGGGCTGCGAAGCGGCCCCAAAAACCAGCCGCCTCGGTATGTCAGGCGGGTCAGTGTCGTTCAATTTCTTTGGGGCTGCTTCGCAGCCCAACGGGGATAAATCCCCTCGCCACAGTGTCATTCCACAAGGGTTTGTTTCATAGCGGTATTACGGTAACAACCGCTCGAACGCTTCCAGCGGCAACGGCCGGCTGTGCAAGTAGCCTTGGTACAGATGGCAACCAAGCCCTTGCAGGAAGTGCAATTGCTCCAGGGTCTCCACGCCTTCGGCAATCACCTCCAGCTCAAGGCTGCGGGCCATGGCGACGATGGCGCGGATGATTTCGGTATCGTTGGGGTCGCTGGTGGCGTCGCGCACGAATGACTGATCGATTTTCAGGGTGTCCACCGGCAGGCGCTTGAGGTAGGTCAGCGACGAATAGCCGGTCCCGAAATCGTCCATGGCGAAGCTCACCCCTATTTTTTTCAGGCGACGCATCTTGGCGATGGTGTCGTCCAGGTTCTGGATCACGATGCCCTCGGTGATTTCCAGCTTGAGCATGGCGTTAGGCAGGCCATAGGTGGCGAGGCAGCTTTCGATGCGCTCGACAAAGTCGCTCTGGCGGAACTGCCGTGGGCTGATATTCACGCACAGGCTGAATTGCAGCGGATCGATCTTGCCCTTGGCGATCAGTTGTTTGAAGCCGTTGCAGGCCTCCTCGAGGATCCAGGTTCCGACCTCCAGGATCAGCCCGCTGTCCTCCAGCACTTTGATGAATTCATTCGGCGACTGGGCCCCCAATTCGGGGTGATGCCAGCGCACCAGCGTTTCAGCGCCGATGATGCGGTTGTCCCGGGCGTCGACCTGAGGTTGGAAATGAACGCTGAACTCCCCTCGGGCCAAGGCCTGGCGCAGGTCGGTTTCCATGCGCAGCCGTTCGCTGGCGGCTTTTTGCATGGTGCTATGGAACATTTGTGAGGTGTTGCGCCCCGAATCCTTGGCGCGGTACAGCGCAATGTCGGCGCGCTTGAGCAGGTCGGTGGGGGTGGAGCCATGGTCCGGGATCAGCGCCATGCCGATGCTCGGCGTGACCTGCAACCGTTGGCCATCGAGAAACATCGGCTCCGACAGTAATTCGCGCAGGGTGTCGGCCAGGTTCTGCACCTGTTGGCTGACTGCGTTGCGGGTGCCTTCCAGGCCGCTGAGCAGCACCACGAATTCGTCGCCGCCCAGCCTCGCCACGGTGTCTTCCAGGCGCACGCTGGCTTCCAGGCGCGCGGTGATGATTTTCAGCACCGTGTCGCCCACCGGGTGACCCAGGGAGTCGTTGATGTGCTTGAAGTGGTCCAGGTCCAGAAACAGCAGGGCGCCCCTCAGGTTATGGCGCTTGAGCAAGGCGATCTGCTGGCTCAGCCGATCCATCAGCAAGGCGCGGTTGGGCAGGTTGGTCAACGGATCGTGATAGGCCAGGTGGCGGATCTGTGCTTCGGCATTGCGCAACAGGCTCACGTCCCGGGCGGTCAGCAACAGGCAGGCCGTTTCATTGAGCATGATGGGTTCGACTGAGACCTCCACCGTGAGGATCTCTCCGCGTTTATTGCGCCCGAGCATTTCCTGGTGATGCACCCGGCCCTTGAGCTCCAGTTCGGCCAGCAGCGCCATGCGTTGTTTTTCTTCGGCCCAGATACCCACCTCGTAGACCGTGTGCCCGATCACTTCGTCGGCGCGGTAACCGGTCAGGCGGCAGAAGCCGTCATTGACTTCGAGGTAGCGACCGCTATCGCGTTCGGTAATGGTGATGGCGTCAGGGCTGGAATGGAAAGCCTTGGCGAATTTCTCCTCGCTGGCCTTGAGGGCCGCTTCGGAGCGCTGCTGCTGGGAGATGTCCCGCAGGGTGGTGACGATGCAGGGTTGGTTGCCGACATTGATCTGACGACTGGAAATGACGCATGTCAGCGGCTGGCCGTTTTTATGGTGGACGACGACGGCCACGTTGTTCAGGGAGCGCTCGCGTATGACCCTTTCGATGCGTTGCAGGCTGCTCCCCGAGGCATCCCACAGGCCAATTTCGTCGGCGCTCAGGCCGATCACATCGGTGGTTGACCAGCCGAAGGTCTGGGTGAAGCTGGAGTTGATTTCAATGAATCGGCCACTGTCCTGATGGGTGACGCAGATCGGGTCGGGACTGACTTGAAACAGCGTGGCGAATTTCTCTTCCGATGCCGCCAGGCTCTGTTCGCGTTCCACCTGGTCAGTGATATCCAGCAAGGTGCCGGCCATGCGCAACGGGCTGCCATCGTCGTTACGATAGAGGCGTGCGCGGCTCTCCAGGTAGCGGGAGCTGCCGTCCGGCATTTGTACGCGGTAGGTCAGTTGATAATTCCCCGCCGGGCCTTCCCGCAGGCTGCGGTAGGCGTTGCGCATGTTGTTGCGCTCGTCATCGGGCACCCCTTCGAAAAAAGCATCGAACGACTCGTGGAACGGCTTGGGCTCCAGGCCATGCAACTGCGCCGCTCGGGCCGAGCCATAGAGCATGCCGCTGGGAATATGCCAGTCCCAGGTGCCCAATTGCGCCGAGTCGAGGGCCAGATCGAGGCGTTCCTGGCTGTCCTTGAGGGCTTGTTCGGCGAGTTTGCGTTCGGTGGTGTCGAGGAAGGTGCTCAGCAGGTAGGGCTGGCCTTCCAGCTCGACCTTCTGGGCGCTCAGCAGGCCGCTGTGGATCTGACCATTGCTGGCTTGCAGCTCCACCTCCAAACTCGCTATTTCGCCATTGGCCTTGAGAGTCTCCACCAGTTTTGCCCGTTGCCCGGGGTCGACCCATAGGCCCAGCTCCAGCGTCGTACGGCCGATGATGTCGTGCAGCGGCCAGCCGAACAGACTTTCGAAGTACTGGTTGGCCTCGATGATCAGCCCGTCTTCCTGGCGGGTCAGCAGCACCATGTTCGGACATAGATGAAAGAGCGTGGCGAAGCGTTTTTCCGAGTTGCGCAGTGCCTGCTCCCGTTCGCGCTGGTGCGTGATCTCCCGGATCACTCCGATCATCCGCGGGCGGCCGTGTTTGTCGGGTAATACGCTGCCGTTGATTTCCAGCCAGTGCAGGCTGCCGTCGGGCCAGACGATGCGGTGGTGCATGGCCTGTTCCAGGGGCGCACCGGCCACTGCCGCATGAAAGGCGCGGATGGCCTTCGCCCGGTCTTGGGGGAGCAACAGGTCCAGATAGTCCACATCCGCCGGCAATGGCTGGCGCGGGTCGAAGCCGAACAGCGCCTGGGTGCCACGCGACCAACTGATCCGCCCGGTATCAATGTCCCACGACCAGGCTCCCAGCCGCGCGCCGTTCAGGGCGGCCAGCAACTGTGGGGCGCTGTCCCAGCTTTGCTCGGACCGTTTAGGGTCTAGCGCCTGAATGCGCGGCAGGGGCGGGAATTGGTCAGCGGATTTGGGCATTATCTCGCGAGCCTTGGGCAATTTGGGGCGTTGGGCGCAGGCGTTTCGGCTCTATAGGAGTAGCACAACCTATGCCCTTTTCCCTGGCAGATCGATTTGTGCGTCCAGTAAGGACATGAAAGCCCGTGCAGCATTCGACAGCGTCCGTTCGGTGTGCAAGATATAGCCTAGCTGGCGACTGAGCTGTATGCCTGGCAAAGGAATGCGTGCCACCTGGTCATCGAGCATGGTGCGTGGCAGGACGCTCCAGGCCAGGCCGATGGAGACCATCATTTTTATGGTTTCCAGATAATTCGTGCTCATGGCGATGTTCGGCGTCAGGCCCTGGGCTTCGAACAGGCGTTGAACAATGTGGTGGGTAAAGGTATTGCCGCCGGGGAAAACCGCCGGATGCAAGGCGATGTCCGCCAGGCTGACCGGGCCGTTGTCCAGCAGCGCGTGCTCCGGCGCCACCACGAAGTCCAGGGGGTCGTCCCACACCGGCGTGGCGCGCACCAGTGTGTGCGGCTCCGGGGCCAGGGTGATGACCGCCAGCTCCGCCCGACCGTGGAGAATTTCTTCGTAGGCCACTTCCGAATCCAGAAACTGAATATCCAGCGCCACCTGTGGGTAGCGTCGGGTGAACTCCCTCAATAGCGGGGGCAGTCGATGCAGGCCGATATGGTGGCTGGTGGCGAGCGTCAGGCGTCCGCTCACTTCACCGGTCAGGTTGGTCAGGGCGCGGCGGGTGTCATCCAGCACGTTAAGAATCTGATAGGCCCGTGGCAGAAGGGCTCGGCCGGCCTCGGTCAGGCCGACTTCTCGGCCGAGCCGATCGAAAAGACGCACTTTGAGCTGTTGCTCCAGCCCGGCGATACGCTTGCTGATGGCCGGCTGGGTCAGGTGCAGGCGTTCGCCGGCGCCGGAGAAACTGCCGGTCTCGGCGATGGCGATAAAGGCGTTGAGGCTGGCGAGGTCCATGGTCGTCCTGGTCGAATTCCAAATGGTTATGCAAAGCATGAAAAATATGAATTTGAGTTATTTAATGTAGCCTCATAAGATCAGCCTCACAAGCCAAGGGGTTATTGATTCATTCAGGACCCGGGGCATAGAAACAAGCTGATGAGGAACCGTCTGATGGCCGGCAAAACGCTCTACGACAAGCTCTGGGATTCGCATTTGGTCAAGCAGCGCGACGATGGTTCGGCGCTGATCTACATCGACCGTCACATCATTCACGAAGTGACTTCGCCGCAAGCCTTCGAAGGCCTGCGTCTGGCCGGGCGCAAGCCGTGGCGCATCGATGCCAATATCGCGACCCCGGACCACAACGTGCCGACCACACCGGAGCGCAAGGGCGGCATCGAAGCCATTGCCGATCAGGTGTCGCGCTTGCAGGTTCAGACCCTTGACGATAACTGTGACGAATACGGCATCGTTGAATTCAAGATGAATGATGTGCGCCAGGGCATCGTTCACGTCATCGGCCCGGAGCAGGGCGCGACCTTGCCCGGCATGACCGTGGTCTGCGGCGACTCCCACACCTCCACCCATGGCGCGTTTGGCGCCTTGGCCCACGGCATCGGCACCTCCGAGGTCGAGCACGTGCTCGCCACCCAGTGCCTGGTCGCCAAGAAAATGAAAAACATGCTGGTGCGCGTCGAGGGCAAGCTGCCGTTCGGCGTGACTGCCAAAGACATCGTCCTGGCCGTGATCGGCAAGATCGGTACCGCCGGTGGTAACGGCCATGCCATCGAGTTCGCCGGCAGCGCCATCCGCGATTTGTCCGTGGAAGGACGTATGACCATCTGCAACATGTCCATCGAAGCCGGCGCTCGTGTCGGGCTGGTGGCCGCCGATGAAAAAACCGTGGAATACGTCAAGGGTCGTCCGTTCGCCCCCAAAGGCGCCGAATGGGACATGGCGGTCGAAGCCTGGAAAGACCTGGTCTCCGACGCCGACGCCAAGTTCGACACGGTGATAGAGCTCGACGCGACCCAGATCAAGCCGCAAGTCAGTTGGGGCACTTCCCCGGAAATGGTCCTGGCCGTGGACCAGAACGTGCCCGATCCTGCCAAGGAGATGGATCTGGTCAAGCGCGACTCCATCGTCCGAGCCCTGAAATACATGGGTTTGAGTGCCAACCAGGCGATCACCGACATTCAGCTCGATCGCGTGTTCATTGGCTCCTGCACCAACTCGCGGATCGAAGACCTGCGCGCAGCGGCGGTGATCGCCAAGGGCCGCAAAGTCGCCTCGACCATCAAGCAAGCCATCGTGGTGCCAGGCTCAGGCCTGGTGAAGGCCCAGGCGGAAGCTGAAGGTCTGGACAAGATTTTCCTCGAGGCCGGTTTCGAATGGCGCGAGCCTGGGTGCTCGATGTGCCTGGCGATGAACCCGGACCGTTTGGAGTCGGGCGAACATTGCGCCTCCACCTCCAACCGTAACTTCGAAGGCCGTCAGGGCGCCGGTGGCCGCACGCATCTGGTCAGCCCGGCCATGGCCGCCGCGGCCGCCGTCAACGGCCGTTTCGTCGACGTCCGTGAACTGATCTGAAGGAGCGCAGCATGAAAGCTTTTACCCAGCACACTGGTCTTGTCGCGCCTTTGGATCGTGCCAACGTCGACACCGACCAGATCATCCCCAAGCAGTTTTTGAAGTCGATCAAGCGCACCGGTTTCGGCCCGAACCTGTTTGACGAGTGGCGCTACCTGGACGTGGGCCAGCCGTACCAGGACAACTCCAAGCGCCCGTTGAACAAGGATTTCGTGCTCAACGCCGAACGTTACCAAGGCGCCAGCGTGTTGCTGGCCCGCGAAAACTTCGGCTGCGGTTCCAGTCGCGAACACGCGCCATGGGCCCTGGAAGAGTACGGCTTTCGCAGCATCATTGCGCCGAGCTACGCCGACATCTTCTTCAACAACAGCTTCAAGAACGGTTTGCTGCCGATCATCCTCAGCGATGCTGAAGTAGATGAGCTGTTCCAGCAGGTCGAAGCCAACCCCGGCTATCAACTGCAGATCGACCTGGCCGCCCAGACCGTGACCCGTCCGGACGGCAAGGTGTTGAATTTCGAGATCGATGCATTCCGCAAGCACTGCCTGCTCAACGGTCTGGACGACATCGGCCTGACCTTGCAGGACGGCGAGGCGATTGCCGCGTTCGAGGCCAAGCACCGTGCGAGCCAGCCTTGGTTGTTTCGCGATGCTTGATGGATTGATATAGGCAGTACCGGCCTCATCGCGAGCAGGATCGCTCCCACAGGGTTTGTGGGCGCCGTCAGTCCAATGTGGGAGCCTGCTCGCGATGAGGCCAGAACAGACACCGCAAAAAGGAAGTCCCCATGACCACCACCGCCCACAGTCAGGTCGTACAAAAGCAATTCGGCGAACAGGCCTCGGCCTATCTGAGCAGTGCCGTGCACGCCCAGGGCACCGAGTTCGCGCTGCTCCAGGCTGAGTTGACAGGTCATGGCGATGCCCGGGTGCTGGACCTGGGCTGCGGCGCCGGGCACGTGAGTTTCCATGTCGCGCCGCTGGCCGGTGAAGTGGTGGCCTATGACTTGTCCCAGCAAATGCTTGACGTCGTGGCCGCTGCGGCGGTGGATCGTGGCCTGAGTAACATCACCACGGTGTGCGGCGCTGCCGAACGCCTGCCGTTCGCTGACGCTGAGTTCGACTTCGTGTTCAGCCGCTATTCGGCGCATCATTGGAGCGATCTGGGCCTGGCGCTGCGGGAAGTGCGCCGGGTGCTCAAGCCGGGTGGAGTGGCGGCGTTCATTGATGTCCTGTCACCCGGCATACCGCTGCTGGACACGTACCTGCAAAGCGTTGAGGTGCTGCGTGACACCAGTCATGTTCGCGATTATTCGGCCGGCGAGTGGTTGCGCCAGGTCAGCGAGGCGGGGTTGCATACCCGCAGCACCACGCGCCAGCGTCTGCGCCTGGAGTACCAGTCGTGGGTCGAGCGCATGCGCACCCCCGAAGTGATGCGTGGGGCGATCCGTGAGCTGCAGCGCTCGATGGGTGTTGAGGTGCGTGAGTATTTTGAGATTGAGGCCGATGGTTCGTTCAGTACAGACGTACTGGTGCTGTGGGCCGAGCGGTAGCACTTTTTCCGACCCGTCCAAGCGCGGGCCGACAGAGCAAACGAGGAAAACATGAGCAAGCAGATTCTGATTCTCCCAGGCGACGGTATTGGCCCGGAAATCATGGCCGAAGCGGTCAAGGTCCTGGAGCTGGCGAACGACAAGTACGGCCTGGGCTTTGAACTCAGCCACGATGTGATCGGCGGCGCTGCGATCGACAAACACGGCGTCCCCCTGGCCGATGAAACCCTGGATCGCGCCCGTGCCGCCGATGCCGTACTGCTGGGCGCCGTGGGCGGCCCGAAATGGGACAAGATCGAGCGCGACATCCGTCCTGAGCGCGGCCTGTTGAAGATCCGTGCGCAACTGGGCCTGTTCGGCAATCTGCGTCCGGCGATCCTCTACCCGCAACTGGCCGACGCTTCGAGCCTGAAGCCGGAAATCGTTTCGGGCCTGGACATCCTCATCGTTCGTGAACTGACCGGCGGTATCTACTTCGGCGCCCCGCGCGGCACCCGTGAGCTGGATAATGGCGAGCGTCAGGCCTACGACACCTTGCCGTACAGCGAGAGCGAAATCCGCCGTATCGCCCGGGTCGGTTTTGACATGGCACGGGTGCGCGGCAAAAAGCTGTGCTCGGTGGACAAGGCGAACGTCCTGGCTTCCAGCCAACTGTGGCGCGAAGTGGTCGAGCAGGTGGCCAAGGATTACCCGGACATCGAACTGAGCCACATGTACGTTGATAACGCCGCCATGCAACTGGTGCGCGCGCCCAAGCAGTTCGACGTGATCGTCACCGACAACATGTTCGGTGACATCCTGTCCGATGAAGCATCGATGCTCACCGGCTCCATCGGCATGCTGCCGTCGGCCTCCCTGGATGCCAACAACAAAGGCATGTACGAGCCATGTCACGGTTCGGCGCCGGACATTGCCGGGCAGGGCATTGCCAACCCGTTGGCAACCATCCTGTCGGTGTCGATGATGCTGCGCTACAGCTTCAGTCTCAATGACGCGGCTGATGCCATCGAGAAGGCGGTCAGCGTGGTATTGGATCAAGGTTTGCGCACGGGCGACATCTGGTCGACCGGTTGTACCAAAGTCGGTACGCAGCAAATGGGCGATGCAGTAGTCGCCGCGTTGCGTAATCTGTAATCTTTGCGGCCCACCGCTTCGACGGTGGCCCACTTTTGTATAGGTGTAGTTGCGATGAAACGTGTAGGTCTGATCGGTTGGCGCGGCATGGTCGGTTCCGTGCTCATGCAGCGAATGCTGGAAGAGCAGGATTTCGATCTCATTGAACCGGTGTTTTTCACCACTTCCAATGTCGGTGGCCAGGGCCCGTCCGTGGGCAAGGACACCGGTGCGCTCAAGGATGCCTACAGCATTGACGAGCTCAAGACCCTCGACGTGATCCTGACCTGTCAGGGTGGCGACTACACCAGCGAAGTCTTCCCGAAACTGCGTGAAGCCGGCTGGCAGGGTTACTGGATCGACGCCGCCTCCAGCCTGCGCATGCAGGACGACGCGGTGATCATCCTCGACCCGGTGAACCGCAAGGTCATCGACCAGCAACTGGACGCGGGCACCAAGAACTACATTGGCGGCAACTGCACCGTCAGCCTGATGCTGATGGGCCTGGGCGGTCTGTTCGAAGCCGGTCTGGTGGAATGGATGAGCGCCATGACCTATCAGGCGGCCTCCGGGGCCGGCGCGCAGAATATGCGTGAACTGATCAAGCAAATGGGTGCGACCCACGCCGCTGTCGCCGATGACTTGGCCAACCCGGCCAGCGCCATCCTGGACATCGACCGCAAGGTCGCCGAGGCGATGCGCAGCGATGCGTACCCGACCGAGAACTTCGGCGTGCCGCTGGCCGGCAGCCTGATCCCTTGGATCGACAAGGAACTGCCGAACGGCCAGAGCCGTGAAGAGTGGAAGGCCCAGGCCGAAACCAACAAGATCCTCGGTCGCTTCAAGAGCCCGATCCCGGTGGACGGCATCTGCGTGCGCATCGGCGCCATGCGCTGCCACAGCCAGGCGCTGACCATCAAGTTGAACAAAGACGTGCCGATCGCCGACATCGAAGGGCTGATCAGCCAGCACAACCCTTGGGTCAAGCTGGTGCCGAACAACCGCGAAATCAGCATGCAGGAGCTGAGCCCGACCAAGGTCACCGGCACCTTGAACGTACCGGTGGGTCGTCTGCGCAAGTTGAACATGGGCTCGCAATTCGTCGGTGCCTTCACCGTCGGCGACCAGTTGCTGTGGGGCGCGGCCGAACCGCTGCGTCGCATGCTGCGGATTCTGCTCGAACGCTGATCGGTCACTGCTGTGAAAGAACCCGTGCCTTGTGAGAGGTGCGGGTTTTTTATGGAAACGGTGTCGTCCGTGACATCGCCATCGCGAGCAGGCTCGCTCCCACAGTGGATTTTCAGTGGCCGCAAAACCTGTGGGAGCGAGCCTGCTCGCGATGGGGCCAGTACAACCACTGCAAATCTCCCAGCCAATTGCCTGCATACCCCCCACCCGGTAAAGTGCCGCTCCCCACGTTTTACCTGAGGTAGACCCATGAGCCAGTCCTTTGATATTGCCGTGATCGGCGCCACCGGTACTGTCGGCGAAACCCTTGTCCAGATTCTCGAAGAGCGTGACTTCCCGATCGGCAACCTGCACCTGCTGGCCAGCAGCGAGTCGGCAGGAAGCTCGGTAATGTTTCGCGGCAAAAATGTGCGGGTGCGCGAAGTCGACGAATTTGATTTCGGCAAAGTCCAACTGGTGTTTTTTGCCGCCGGCCCGGCGGTGACCCTGAGCTTCGCCCCGCGCGCCACGGCGGCCGGTTGCGCGTTGATTGACCTGTCTGGCGCCCTGCCGGCTGAGCAGGCGCCGCAGATCGTGCCGGAAGCCAACGCCGGGCTGCTGGCGGGTCTGAGCAAGCCGTTTCAAGTCAGCAGCCCCAGTGCGTCGGCGACCGCGCTGGCCGTGGTGCTGGCGCCGCTGCGCCAATGCCTGGAGTTGCAGCGCATCAGCTTGACCGCCAGCCTCGCTGTGTCCGCTCAGGGCCGCGCCGCCGTCAGTGAACTGGCCCGCCAGACCGCCGAGTTGCTTAACGCGCGTCCCCTTGAGCCGAAATTTTTCGATCGGCAGATGGCGTTCAACCTGCTGGCTCAGGTGGGTACTCCGGACGAGCAGGGTCACACGCTGTTGGAAAAGCGTCTGGTGCGCGAATTGCGTCAGGTGCTGGAACAGCCTTCGTTAAAGATTTCCGTCACTTGCATTCAAGCCCCGGTGTTTTTTGGCGATAGCTTTAGCGTGACTGTGCAGGCAGCCAACGTCGTCGACCTGGCGAAAGTCAACGCAGTCCTGGAAGCGGCACCCGGCATCGAGCTGGTGGAGGCGGGCGATTACCCGACCCCGGTGGGCGATGCGGTAGGGCAGGATGTAGTCTACGTTGGACGTGTGCGCGGGGGGATCGATGACCCGGCGGAACTAAATATGTGGCTGACGTCAGATAACGTACGCAAGGGCGCGGCGCTCAATGCTGTGCAAGTGGCTGAGTTGTTGATAAAAGACCTGCTGTAAAAGATACTTGGCAACAATTTGTCGAATGATTCTAGCTGGGCGCTATGCTTGGCCAGAGTGCTGAAGGCGAACCTCCCTCTCGGGGCTTTCCCCGAGCATGAGTGAAACGATCGCGCGCGCCGTTGCTTCGGGGTGGCGCGCAATGCCTTACGGCAGCGGCATCAACACCTTCTCGCTGGCCGAGGAATGTTCAAACAAAGGAAGAGGCTATGGTTCAAGTTCGCAAACTGGTGTTAGCAATAGCGGCCGCCTCGGCGCTGTCCTCCGGTATGGCGCAAGCGCTCGGGCTCGGGGAATTGACCCTGAAGTCGCCGCCGAACCAGCCTCTGGTCGCCGAGATCGAGCTGCTCGACGTCCAGCAATTGACGGCCGCTGAAGTCGTGCCGAGCCTGGCCTCGCCCGAGGAGTTTGCCAAGGCCGGGATCGACCGCCAGGCCTTTCTCAGTGACCTGAGCTTCACCCCGGTAATCAATGCCAATGGCAAGAGCGTCCTGCGGGTGACTTCCAGTCAGCCGCTGTCGGAGCCGATGGTCAAGTTCCTGGTGCAGGTGATGTGGCCCAATGGCCGCCTGCTGCGCGACTACAGTGTGTTGATCGACCCTTCCAAATTCTCCCCCCAGGCGGCTGACGCCGCCCGGACGAAGCCGTCCCAGGTCGTCTCCACGCCGGTGACGGGCGCCACCAAGCCCTCCCAATACACCACCACGCCGCGCGATACCCTTTGGGAAATTGCCGCCAAGGTGCGCAACGGTGGGTCCATCCAGCAAACCATGCTGGCGATCCAGGCGTTGAACCCGGACGCATTCATCAACGGCAACATCAATCTGCTCAAGACCGGTAAGGTATTGCGTCTGCCGGACCCGGTGCAAAGCACCGCGTTGCCGCAACCCCAGGCTATCGCTGAAGTGGCTGCGCAGAATGCCGCTTGGCGCCAGGGGCGGCGGGGCGTTGCGCGTTCCGGCCAGCAGCAGTTGGACGGTACCAAGCGTGGTGGCAGTCAAACTGCACCGGCCCAGGCGGCCGCTCGCGATAATCTGAGTCTGGTCTCCGCCGAGGCCGCAAAGGCCGGCGCCAAAGGCGCCGCCGGCGATGCCCAGGCCCTGAGCAACAAGCTTGCGGTCACCCAGGAAAGCCTCGATTCGGCTCGCCGCGACAATGAAGAACTCAAAAGCCGCATGGCGGATCTGCAGAGCCAACTGGACAAGCTGCAACGCCTGATCGAACTCAAGAACAATCAACTGGCCAAAATGCAGGCTGATGGTGTCGCCGTACCCCCGGCCGACGAGTCGGCCCCGGCGATGTCGGCAGAGTTGACACCGGATCCAACGGCGCAAGCCCCCGCGCCTGAAGCGACGCCGCCCGCGACTCCCGTGGAGCCAGCCCCGGCCGCGTCCAGCGAACAAAAGTACAACGATCTGCTGACCAACCCGATCCTGTTGGGCCTGGTCGGCGGTGGCGCGTTGGTCCTGCTGTTGCTGCTGTTGTTGCTGGCTCGTCGCCGCAAGGCACAACTGGAAGCCGAAAAGCACTTGCGCATGGCCCGAGCCCTCGAGGAGGAGGCTGACTTCTCCCCGGAGCTCGATCTGCCCCCGAGCAGCTTCGAGGGCATTGAAGTTCCACCGCCAAGCGTAAAACTCGAACCAAAACCCGCTCCCGCACCTGCGCCCAAGCCAGCCCCGGTGATTGCGCCCGTGATTGTCACGCCGCCGATCGCCGCGCCATTGGTGGCTCCGGCTGCCGAGCGTTCCGACGATGTGCTGGGTCAGGCCCAGTCCCACATTGATCGTGGTCGTTTGAATCAGGCTGCCGATCTGCTTGAGCAGGGCATCAAGGCCGAGCCTCAACGCAGTGACCTGCGTCTGAAGTTGATGGAAGTCTACGGTCAGCAGGGCGACCGCGACGCCTTTGTTGCGCAAGAGCGTCAACTGGTGGCCAACGGCGAAAACTATGCCCAGGTTGAACAGCTCAAAAGCCGTTTCCCGGCCATGGTGGTCGCCACCACTGCCGGCCTGGCCGCCGCGGCAGTCGCTGCCGAGCTGGACGCCCAGTACGTCAAGGATTTGCTGGAAGACACGCCGCCGACCGATGATGAGCTCGACAGCGCCTTCGACCTGAGCCTTGAGGATCTGGAAGCCGCACCGGCAACGCCAGAGCCAGAGCCTGTCGTCGAGCTGGATGCATTTCCGTCCGATGATGACCTGGACTTCGAATCGTTGCTCAAGCAGCAGACCGAGGCCAATGAAAGCCTGGATGACCTGTCGGAATTCGACCTTGACCTGGGCGCCGACGCCCCGACGCCGACGCCGGTCCTGGCCGACGAAGACTTCCTGTTGGACCTGGATGACGACCTCAAGGGCCTGGATGAGCCTGCCGCCCAAACCCCTGCTGTGGCCGACACCCCGTCGGATGACCTTGAGCTGCCGGAAGACTTCGACCTGTCCCTGGCCGATGAAATGGACGTGCAAGACAAACCCAAGGACGCCTTCGAGTCCGAACTGGACGATGTCAACGCCGAGCTTGAACGCCTGTCCGACACCCTCGCTCAGCCGACTTTTACCGCTGAAGACGCGTTGGCCAGTGCCGACGATGAGCCGGATTTCGACTTCCTCAGCGGCACCGATGAAGTGGCGACCAAGCTCGATCTGGCCCAGGCTTACATCGACATGGGTGACAACGACGGCGCCCGGGATATCCTCGGCGAAGTCCTCAGTGAAGGCGACGCCACGCAAAAGAGCGAGGCGCAGGAAATGTTATCGCGCCTGGCCTGAGGTCATCGGGTAAACAAAGCGGCAGCCAGTGAGGCTGCCGTTTTTGTTTGGGACAGGGGGAGGTAATGGTGTTTGGGCTGGCCCCATCGCGAGCAGGCTTGCTCCCACAAGGGATTGGGGGGCAGCGCAGGCTCCATGAACCCCGAGCCCCCCCTGTGGAGCCGAGCTTGCTCGCGATGACGGCGGCATATTCAACATCTTCGCAAGCTGACACACCGCTATCGCGAGCAAGCTCAGCTCCCACAGGGATTTGTGCTTGGGCACAGGATTTGTGAATACCCGA